>NZ_JARUXE010000055.1 GCF_030433895.1 Arthrobacter sp. PsM3
AACCGGCGCCAACCCAGGCGAACCAACAGGCCACACCAGACTGCCCGAAAACAGAAAACAACCGCCCACCAGCCGCAGCCACAAATCAGCGACCATCAACGAGCATCATGAAAAATCGAGGCTAGGAGCTTTCCGCGGAGGCGTCAAGGGCTCATCAGCAACGCCTTCTGCTGCTGGGCGGTTCCCTGCACGCAATCCGGGCGCTCCGCGCCGGGCATTCCCTGCCTGGGAGATCTGAATCTGCTAGTCGTCGGGGTCCTGAGCCGCGCATGGGCAATTGCCCCGGCGCGAAAAGGAGCGCGGCCGCGAGAACGATTTGAAATACGTCGCCCAGCGCTTTTTCAGTTGGCGATTCTGGCCCTATTTTCGGGACGTCAACATTCTTGGCGAATCGTCACCGCTGCGGATCTTATCGGGCGCGACGTAATGCTCGTATAAGTTTTGAGGGCTTTCTGCGTAAACCCAGTTGACCGCGCAACCTGAAAATAACCACGCCGATTGCGATGGCAAAGATCACGAGGATGGCTGCGAAGACACCCCACCGATCCGGAACGATGGATACAATCCCGATCAATGCGAGCACAAGAACTAACAACACTTCCCGCAGTTGGGTGAACAGTTGGTGTCGCCTGCTAGCACGGATTCTTACAGCAGACAGCTTGCTACTGCCAAGCCCAAGCCTACTTCGTATCGATGCATCCAGAAAAATAGCCGGAAGGTCAGGAAAGACTCCCAAAGCATCAGCGGAACTGGGAAACCGGGACTCCAAGCCGCCGCCCGACAAAGATGTGCGCCGATCCTTTATGCTGTCTGGAAGCTCGATACACCTCAACCTCACCGGCTGGAGGACGCCAACATCATTGCATTGGACACCCTCCAAGATGATGGCGTCCCCCTGCAGAATTCCGAGAAACCGCATAGCCAGCGGTTCCATGAGGGCAACGTCTTGCTCCACGCTGGCAAGGTCCGCGGCCTGCACTCGACAAACTATGTAGCTGGGATCTCCAATGAAGCTAAGAACACGGCTTGTTCGGGGAGGGCTCGCGGGTTGTAGTGAAACGAATTCCTGACGCTCGATGCCTAAGGCGTTGCGTACTATCTGGTCCACCGCCACTGTGCCTCTATCTAACCCATCCACCTGTACCACGCGAACCATTAGCCCTGGCCGGCCCGAGAGGGTGCTTCCTTCCACAAATGCCGTCACGACGGCATTTTGCTGAATTCCGAACTCTTCCGCGTCGTCTGGACGAATTCCAATGCATTGCTGGCCTTGGCGCTCGATGAGATCATCTGTGGGCAGCGCACGGAATGTTCCTCTTTGCGCTGGCCGCTCGATCGAGAGCACATTGCCATATGGGGTGAGCCTCGACGGTGCTAAGGTCTCGAAGTCGGATTTCCCTGCGAGACCGGCCTCGCGAAACCACTCTTTGGCCCAAATCTGATTCGAGGGCGTCGCGAGCCTCATAGCAACTCGCTCAGCCGGCCCCTGAAAGAACGGACTTCCATGATTGACCCCAATGTCCGGGCCTCCAGTATCTGTGAGGAGCCGAAAAAGGGTGCTCTGGTCAGTGAATGGAAGCTTTTCTCCGTTGCCACCGGTCAGAACACCCCAGCGCGAGGCGAACAGAGAATATGTTTCTGGTCGCTCTCCATTGTCTAAAACAAGCGGACAAGTCCCTCCATCAAGTTGAATTCGCCGGTAATTGGGCTCAGTTTCGTCGAGCGCCAGCAGTTGGCGTTCGTCCAGCCAGGAAACCCAGACTGTGGTGCGGGCTCCAGACCGGAAATAGGGAGCTGCCGCAATGTAACCAACGCGACTCACGTGCGCAGAGTGTCCGATCCCCACGTTGTGTAACTGAGCACGGACCAAGGGCAGGACTCTGCTTACAGGCTGCCTATACTGTGCGAACTTCCGCCTCATTACGTCCGGGCTTGAATTCGAGCCAATAGAAACTACCAGAAAACGGTTGTCAAGCGGTGCGGCGTTCGCCTCGACAAGGGCCTTGTTTAGGCAACATGAAGAAAAGGATTCGCCCGGACCGTTCCGTCGATGAGATTGACCCAAGCGCCGCCCGTCCACTAACTGTATGGAAAGGAACTCACGACCAACAATGAGACCCGAGGTAGGGGGTGGATCCCAAGGATACTCGAGCGGATTCATCGGGGTGGCCCCACTTTTCTCGTTTGCCATTCTCTACTCTCCGTCTGGCGTGGCTGCGGTTTGATATGCAGACGCTACTCCTCAGCAGAACTCTAAGGAACAGCAAGCCACGAGGCAGGAGAGGGGTAGGCCTAGCGATGATTGGGCCTGCCGAAAATCGAATAGCGTTCGTAGAACAAGATCCAAAAGCAGAACCGACGTCGTACCGCCGAGATACCGCAAGGACGGCCACCCGCCTCTCAGGCAGCGAATGGCCGTTCCCCGGCTACCGCGCAGGGCAGCACATCCACCCCAACACCCTCATGGATCGTCTCCGGGAGGCCGGCATCGACCTCCTAGTGGCACGCAACGCATCCTGTCAATGGCCAATAGTTTGCGCCCACGTCAACGTGGTCCCCGCGCCGCTCGTCGCCGAAATGCTCGGATACAGCTACCAAGTCACACAGAAACACGCCGCAGCAGCGGCCGGTCCTGGGGCGAAGTATCCAATGGGCACTCAGATAGGCAACTGAATGCCCTATGAGCGCTGACAGAATTACGGCTGCCCGGTCCACTCAGCTGCAGTCTGAACGGGAGCCGAGCCGGTCAGAGTACAGGACGACAGACTGCTGGAACCTAGGGTCGATAGAGCGTCAATCAAAGATATTTTTGCTGGCTCACGTTAGAACGAGTGAGTCATCTTAGCCCCGTTCCGTCGGTCGAGATCCGGGACTCTGCGGCGAGGGGCCCGGCCAAGTGCAACGGACCCAGCCGGGGGCAATTCATATACTGAGGGCAGCAAAGCCCACCAATTCCTACAAGGCGCCCTCAAAGCCGGCACTGCCCACCGACTGGCCAGGCTCAACGACCTCATGATCTGCTCCGGATCAGTTGACAATCATGCCGTTCCCCCCGCAGTCCTGCATGAACAGGTATCCGAGCGGAAATTCCGGACCGGCCGCAACCCCCGGTCGATTTAAAGAATAATCAGCAAGTCATGTTGTACGCAGTCCTAGCCGCAATGAATTGGTGAACGCGAAAACCCAACGGAAGGACCAAAGAGGATGAACACCCAGAAGAGACCCCACAGGGCGGCACACGGTCCGCCGTAGTCAGTCGCTCCCCTACACAACCGAATAGGCCGTTCCGGGACCCCACACACCCGGAATATCAGATCAGAGGCGGGAGTGTGCACAATGTGCACACGAAAAAGCACCAAAAGGCCCCTGAACAGGGAAAACACGTGCCCGAGGTGGGACTCGAACCGGGTTCCATCCCCCGCAAACACTGGACTCCCCCGGAAACATACCGAGTACGGGCCAGTCCGGCACCAGTACGACCCGATCCGACCCCGGGGTGTCCACATTGTGCACACCCCCTTTTTTGCCATTTTGTTACCGGATCCAGAAATTGGCCATGAAGGCTGGAGACGGTTCCGGCGGAGACCGAATGGGACCGTCTCCATCGCTCTGCCGCAAAAGTTGCTGGAGCTGGCTGCGCGCGGCAAGGGCGGGATGAGCGCTGGCGGATGATGATCGTGCTAGTGGCGAGATGCCAGGCGAACAAAATCTGGGCGGGAGTGGCACGTTGCCGGGCCGCCATCGATTGCTCAGTGGCTGCGCGAGGTCGCCGCCCTGCCCCAATGACCGTATGACTCGACGGCGAGGCCCAGAGAGCGGCTCACGGCCGCAGGGCCGCGCCGCTGAAAGGTCGAGTGCATTTCTAGCTGGTTCACCGCCGGGACGACATCCGAGGCCGCGTGGAGAGTACCCTGGTGGCGCAAATCACCTATTAGGGAACCGGCCACCCCCCTTCGTCGGCGAATTCCGAAGCACTCTTGAAGTCCTCAAGTACGCCGAAAGTGTGTTGTGAAGAATCTCGTCCTTCGCAACGATCCGGACGGCCGCAGCGCTTCGTGTGAACAATCAAACAGGCGGGCTTTCTTGCTCACAACTGCGACCATTCGACGTTCTCCTCGCGAGACACGTCGAATCCTGAGCCGATAGCTGGCCGTCGGGGTGCAACCTTGGACGCCGACGGGGCAAATACTCCTAGAAGTGATCCGCAGACGTGTAAGTAGGATGTGCAGATTAAGATCCGGTGATTTGCCCTCCCGCCATGTGCCTGGACGCTGAAGTCCGGGCCGCCTGAGGGATTCGCACCCAGAGTGCTGCCCCGCGGGATCCTGTGCCCGGTGACCGGTTGTGCGTTTCCCAAGGTCGGCCGCGACGATGCACAGCTCACCAGTTGCTCCATCCGCTGATTGCTCGCCGACAGCCTTGACACTCCAACACACCACGGGATATGTTTTATCTCACATCCACTAACGCGCGTTAGTAACGCGCATCAGTAGATCCGGCTAGACTCTCACCCAATATTCATCCCTACTTACTAGACATCGGACGGTCAATGGAGACGCACCCACGGCAGGCCAAAGTGACGATGCAGGATGTCGCGAACTATGTCGGAGTCTCTCGAACGACTGTTTCCTTTGTCCTGAATGGAGGAACGGGAAACGGAATTCCACAAGAAACCCGTGACCGCGTCCTTCAGGCCGTGACCGAACTGGGCTACCGCCCGAACGCCGGAGCCCGTGCTTTGGCAGCCAAACACACCAAGCTCTACGGGCTCATCACGGAAATCGTGATCGCGCCTTATGCCGCCAACATCGTCCGAGGCGCCGAGGAACAGGCAGCGCGGGAGGGTAAGACGCTTCTCATAGCCAGCACTGACGGCAGCAGCGACTCCGACCGGCGGGCCATCGAGACGATGCTTGAGCACCGTGTCGAGGGTCTGATCTATGCAACAAGCTGGCATAGGGGTGTGCGGTTGCCTGCTCTTACAGCCGAGGTGCCGACGGTCCTGGTTCACTGTTTTGACGAGGCAGCCCAGCTCCATTCGGTCATTCCTGACGAGGCTCAGGGTGGCTACGCCGCCACCATGAGGCTCATTAGGGCCGGACACGACCGGATCGGATTCATCAACCTTGATCCGGCCATTCCAGCAGCCGTCGGCCGCCGGTCCGGATATGTCTGCGCCCTTGAAGAGGCCGGTATAGGCCTGGACGAGAAGTTGGTCATCAACGAGGACGGCGAGGCAGACCAGGGCTACCGCGCGGCAGCTGCCCTCCTTGATGGCGCCCGGCCTCCAACCGCGATCTTCTGCGCCACTGACCGCATGGCCATGGGCGCTTACGACGCAATCAAAGAACGAGGGTTTCGTATTGGGGACGATATCTCCGTGGTTGGCTTCGACAACCAGGAAATTATCGCCAACTACCTGCGTCCCAGCCTGACGACAGTCGCGCTGCCGTTCCGGCAAATGGGGGCAACCGGCGTCGCGCTGCTGGCCAAACTGGCAGCGAACCGCGATCTGGCCCCGCTCCAACACATTGTCGAATGCCCTTTGGTGGAGCGTACATCCGTGCGCCTGCCGGTCCCGGCATCCTGACTTCCACCATCCGCTAACCCATCTCCCTTTCACTGACGAAACGAGCTCCCTCATGCCCAAAATCCACCCCAAAAGGTCACTGTCGGTTGTTGCAGCCACACTGGCGATCGGCGCCCTGGCTCTCACCGGCTGCGGCGCCGGAAACACATCCGGGGGCACAACAAATGGTGGGAGTGCCTCCAACGGGCTCTTGACAATCCCCCGGGAGGACACTGCAACGTTCACCAGCAACTTCAACCCCTTCTCCCCGAAAGCGCTTCCGATGACGAAGGAGTCGGTCTTCGAGCCCCTGCTGATCGTCAACCCTGTCAAAGGGGAACCGGTACCCTGGCTCGGCGCTTCATGGAAAGCAGATGAAGACGGCAAGGGAGCCACCTTCACGCTCCGTGACGGGGTCAAATGGTCAGACGGACAGCCCCTGACCGCCGACGATGTTGTGTACACCTTTGAACTTCAGATGAAGATCCAAGGCGGATTTGACTACCTGGCTAAGGTCTCGGCCGTCGACGCGCACACCGTCCGTTTCGATTTCAACAAGCCCTACGCTCCCGGACTTTACGAAGTCGGCCAGCAGGTCATCGCCCCTAAGCATGTCTGGTCCCAGATCGCGGACCCGGCAAAGGCCACCAACGAGAACCCGGTAGGCACAGGCCCTTACACGCAGGTCTCCAATTTCCAGACACAGTCATTCGAACTGGACAAGAACCCCAACTACTGGCAGCCCGAGAATCAGCAGCTCATCGGCATCAGGATGCTGGCATTCGCCGGCAACTCCGGGGCGAATCTCGCCCTGCAGAACGGTGATGTGGACTGGAGCGACCAGTTCATCCCCAACGTCCAGAAAACCTTTATCGACAAGGATCCGGCGCACCGGCACTTCTGGTACCCCACCACCGGTGGCACGATCAACTGGCAGATGAACACCACCAAGGCTCCATTTGATGATGCAGTCGTACGCAAAGCACTCAGCATGGCCGTGGACCGCGACCAGGTCGCCAGCCTGGGGATGTCCGGGTACACCCATCCTGCCGACTGCACCGGCCTCAGCGACGCCTATAACAGCTGGCGCGACCAGAGCGTCGTCGACAAGTGCGACTGGACAAAACTGAACGTGGATAAAGCCAACCAGATGCTCGATGACGCCGGCTACAAGAAGGGAACCGACGGTATCCGCACCCTCAAGGACGGCAAGCCGTTCCAGTTCAAGTTCTCTGTCGGCTCGGCATCTTCTGACTGGCTCTCCGTCGGCCAGATCATCTCCAAGAACATGGAAAAACTCGGCGTGAAGGTCGAAGTCAGCTCCCCTGACTGGTCCCAGGTCGTCTCCGGCTACACAGACGGATCCTTCGACAGCGGCATCGTCTGGAGCAACGGAGCCGCGACGCCCTTCGAGTTCTACCGCGGCGTAATGTCACAGAAAGTCGTTGTGCCGGTCGGCGAAAAGGCCAACGAAAACTACCACCGGTTCGGCGACCCGGAAGCCACCGCAACGCTCGACAAGCTCGCAGCGACGGCAGACCCGGCAACGCAGAAGAGCCTCGTCGACTCCCTGGAGGCACGGTTCAATGACGTGGCCCCGGTGATCCCGCTGTTCTCGGGCCCGGCGTGGGGCGCCTACACCGACCAGCGATTCACGGGCTGGCCCAGCAGCGATAACCCGTATGCAACGCTGTCGGCCCGCTCCGCCACCACAGTTCTGGTTCTGACCTCACTCAAGCCGGCCCAGTAGGCCTCACGTGGCTGTTCGGGGCAACCGGCCCCGAACAGCCACCAAAGCCCCACACAAACACCCGTTACCACCTGCCGGACCCGGACCGACCCCGGGCGGCGCAACAATCACCAAGAAAGAAGCGGAATCATGGTATTCCTCCTCCGCCGCCTGGGGTTCTACGTCATCGCCTTCTGGGCCTGCATCACCCTGAATTTCTTCCTCCCGAGACTGATGCCCGGGGACCCTGTCAGCAGAATGTTCTCCCAAGTACAGTCCCAGATGCGCCCGGACCAGGTGGATGCGCTCCGGCGGCTCTTCGGTCTGGACGACCGGCCCCTATGGGAGCAGTACATCGCCTACATCGGCAAGATCTTCCGTGGGGACATGGGCATCTCCCTGTCCCGATTCCCCTCCCCCGTTTCGGAGGTGATCGGATCACAAATCGGCTGGACCCTCCTGCTCGGCGGCACCTCCCTGATCATTGCCGTCATTCTTGGCAATTTCCTCGGCGTTCTGGCAGCGTGGCGGCGCGGAAAGTTCCTGGACTCCGTCTTCCCCCCTCTGCTGATTTTCGTCGGATCATTTCCCTACTTTTGGCTGGCCATGGCCGCCCTCTATCTGTTCGGGATAACCCTGGGCTGGCTGCCTCTAAGCCATGCCTTCTCCACAGGCCTCAGCCCCTCGTTCTCCCTTAAATACATCGGCGACGTAGCCGCTCACCTCATCCTCCCGGCCCTGACCATCGTCCTGGTCTCCATCGGCGGCTGGATGCTGGGAATGCGCAACACGATGATCGCCACCACCGCTGAGGACTACATCACAATGGCCCGGGCCAAGGGACTCCGTCCGGCACGAATCATGTTCCAGTACGCGGCCCGCAACGCCATGCTGCCCTCCGTAACATCGTTCGGCATGTCCCTCGGCTTCGTCGTCGGCGGCGCTCTCCTCACCGAGACCGTGTTCGCTTACCCGGGCATCGGCTACCAGCTCCTGACATCCGTCCAGGCACTGGACTACCCGCTGACCCAAGGCATCTTCCTCACCATCACCGCCGCCGTGCTGGCAGCTAACTTCCTGGTCGACATCATTTACGTAAGGCTGGACCCCCGGGTCCGGGTCAGCTAGAAACAGGTCCCTCATGTCACTTACAGACTCAACACCTACCGCAACCACCACGGCCGGCAACCCCACCATTCAAGTACCGGAACCTCCGGTCCGCGGACGCGTGGCCCACGGCGGGTTCGTCCACGGCATCCTCACGAACAAGAAGGCCCTCTTCGGGCTGGCCATCCTGGTCGTATTTGCCCTCCTCGCACTGCTGGCACCCCTCCTCGCACCGGGAAACCCCTCCGATTTCGGCCCCGAAGCATCTCTGGCGCCATCAGGGAACCACCTGCTAGGAACCACCTCCAAGGGACAGGACGTCCTCGCTTTGACCCTGTGGGGATCGAGAAGCTCGCTGACGGTCGGATTCACCGTCGGCATAGCGGCGACCTTCATCGGCTGTCTCGTCGGCATCGCCTCCGCGTACTTCGGCAAAGCCATCGACGAAGTACTCTCGCTCCTGACCAACATTTTCCTGCTCATCCCCGGACTTCCGCTCCTGGTGGTGCTCGCCGCGTTCCTACCGCCGGGACCCGCCACGGTCGTCATCGTCCTGGTCATCACCGGCTGGGCAGGCAGCGCCCGGGTGCTCCGCTCCCAGGCACTGTCTCTGCGCAGCAAGGACTTCGTCGCCGCGGCCGTGGTAACCGGTGAGAAAGCCTGGCGCATCATGTTCCGGGAAATCCTGCCCAACATGGCCTCCATCGTCATGAGCACCCTGCTCGGCTGCGTCATTTACGGCATCGGCGCCCAGGCAGGCCTGGAGTTCCTGGGGCTCGGCGATACCGGGTCCGTCAGCTGGGGGACCAACCTCTATTGGGCAAACAACGACGGCGCCCTCATGACCGGCGACTGGTGGGTCCTCCTGCCCTCGGGCGTAGCCATCGCCGTCGTCGCATTTGCCCTGGCCATGATCAACTACGCCGTTGACGAAATCACCAACCCCCGCCTGCGCGTGGAAAAGAAAGGCTGACAGATGGAAACCCTGACTGAAGAAGACCGGGCAAACAACGGCCATACCGCCGCCGCTCCCGTGCTGAGCGTGAAAAACCTGCAGGTCCAATACACGGCAGAAAGCGGAAACGTCACGGCCGTGGACGACGTCAGCTTCGACATCGGCGCCGGAGAAGTCTTCGGCCTCGCCGGTGAATCAGGCTGCGGCAAGTCCACCATCGCAAACGCGGTCATGCGGCTCCTGCAGACCCCGGCAAAAATCACCGGCGGCTCCATTGAGCTCGCCGGAAGGAATCTCCTGGACCTGGGCGAAGAAGAACTGCGACGCACCCGCTGGCGCGACGTGGCAATGGTCTTCCAAAGCGCGATGAACTCCCTGAACCCCGTCATGACCATCGGAGATCAAATCGTCGATGTCTTCACCACGCATGAACGGATGCCCAAGAAAGCTGCCCGCGAACGTGCCGCGGAACTGCTGAAACTCGTCGACATCAGCCCGGACCGCCTCAAGTCCTACCCGCACCAGCTCTCCGGCGGAATGCGCCAGCGGGCAGTGATCGCGATCGCGCTGGCGCTCAAACCCTCACTTCTCATCATGGACGAACCCACCACAGCGCTGGACGTGGTCGTCCAGCAGGAAATCATGCACCAGATCAAGGAACTTCAGCAGCGCCTGGGGTTTTCCATTCTGTTCATCACCCACGACATCTCACTCATGGTCGAGCTCTCCCACCGCATGGCGGTGATGTACGCGGGAAAGCTCGTCGAGGTCGCTCCCTCCAAGGACATGCTGGAGAACCCGCTTCACCCCTACACCAACGCTCTCATGGGAGCGTTCCCCCCGCTATCGGGTCCGAGAGTGGAGTTGACAGGCCTCCCCGACGCCCCGCCGAATATGGCACACCATCCCACCGGCTGCCGCTTCCACCCCCGGTGTCCGCTCGCGATCGATGAGTGCCGCACCGTCCCGCCGCCGCTCCTCCCAAAAACCGCAAACCACGACGCAGCGTGCCTACTCGTACCCGGATATGTCCTCCCCCGCGAAAGGTCACGCCGATGAGCCCCGCACGCAGCACTTCACCAGGCCCCGAAACAGGGACCGCGCCCCTGGTCCAGGTACGCAACCTGAGCAAGGACTACCATCTGGGAAGCTTTCCCTTCCGTTCGACCGTACGCGCAGTCAACGACGTCTCCTTTGACATCAACCATGGCGAGATTGTGGCACTTGTCGGGGAATCCGGCAGCGGAAAAAGCACCATCGCCCGCATCCTCGCCCGCCTTGAGCAGCCCACAGCCGGCCAGCTCATCATTGGCGGACAAGACATCTTTGCCACCGAACGGCGCGGGGCATCAATGAAATACCGAAGCAAAGTCCAAATGGTCTTCCAGGACCCCTTCGGATCCCTCAACCCGGCACACCGCATCGAGCACTTCCTGACGCGTCCCCTGCAGCTCCACGGAGAAAACGACAGCCCAAAGGCCCTCAAACTCAAACTGCGTGAACTTATGGCAACAGTCGGACTGGGCGAGCAGATGCTGGACCGATACCCGCATCAGCTGTCCGGCGGACAACGCCAGCGCGTCGCCATCGCCAGAGCCCTTGCCGTGGAACCGGAAATCATACTGGCCGACGAACCCACCTCAATGCTCGATGTCTCGGTCCGGATCGGAATCCTCAATCTGATGCGCAAGCTCCGCGATGAACGCGGGGTGTCCATGCTCTACATCACCCACGACCTCGCATCCGCCCGCTACATCGCGGACACAACCATGGTGATGTGCGCCGGGGACCTGGTCGAGGGCGGAGAGAGCATCGAGCTGATGGCCGCCCCCCATCACCCATACACACAGTTGCTGCTCTCCGCCGTCCCCGACGCCCGCAGGACCCAGACCGTCCGCCCGCCCAAGAGGGATGCCGCGGCGCGGAACACCGGCCGCGGCACCGGCGAACGTATCGCCCTCAGCGCATCCCATTGGGCGCTGAAAGTGCCGGTACCGGCCGCCTGACGGTCCGCAGACCGCCACTTGCCGGCCGAATCAGACCTAGACAGCTTCGCTACAGGCTGCCGAATCTCAAAGAAAGAATCACACGATGAAACCAGCTGCCGCACTATCCGGCGCACTCTCCGGTGTGCCGGAGGTGATTGTTGTCGGTGAAGCACTCATTGACGTGGTTCACACAGGGGACGGGGTCTCAGAGCACCCCGGGGGCTCCCCTGCCAATGTGGCCTATGGACTCGCCCGTCTGGATGTATCAACAGGGTTCCTGACCTCAATCGGCATGGATGACCGGGGTCGTGCCATCGGCAACCACCTCGCCGGTGCAGGTGTCCACTTACTCCCAGGCTCCCGGTCCGCCACCGCCACATCGACCGCCACAGCAACACTGGCCACCGACGGGTCCGCAACCTATTCCTTCGACCTCACCTGGCAACTGTCCCCGTTTGCTCCGACGTACCTGCCCGGGCTCGTGCACGCCGGGTCGATCGCCAGCTTCCTCGCCCCCGGAGCGGCCGGCGTGAAGTCCCTCCTGCAGCACTGCGCAGGCATCAGCACTGTCACCTATGATCCCAACATCCGGCCCGAACTGCTCGGCAGCCAACACGAAGCCAGGACCATCTTCGAAGATCTCGTTCCCCTCACGGACGTCGTGAAACTCAGCGACGAGGACGCCGCATGGTTGTATCCACGCAGATCGCCGGAGGAGGCTGCCCGCCACATACGCGGACTCGGCACGGATCTGGTCGTGGTCACCCGCGGGTCAGAAGGATCCTTCCTGCTCACCGCAGAGACGGAAATCAGTGTCCCCGCTGTGGAAACGGTTGTCGCGGACACCATCGGGGCAGGGGATGCCTACATGGCGGCCCTCATCCTGGGGCTTCTGACCAGAGGAGGCGAGGGCCTGGCTCCGCCCGTCCTCGAACAGATCGCCCGCATGGCATCCCTGGCAGCCGCCATCACCGTGGGCCGTCCAGGTGCGGACCTGCCCTCCTCGGCGGAAATGCGGGCAAGTCTGGTCAGCTGACCATCACTTTCCGTCTCCAGCACCGCGGTCAACCTGACGATCAAAGCAATATCCTGCCCCTTTCCTGCCCCATTCCGAATCTGAAACGAGTGCACCTGCCATGACGGCCGTGACCACCACACACCCGGAAACCTTCCGGCCCGCCCTGCATTACACGGCCCGAAACACCTGGCTCAATGACCCCAACGGACTGATCCACCACCAGGGCCTCTACCACCTCTACTACCAAAACAATCCCTTCGGAAACACTTGGGGAAACATGTCCTGGGGCCACGCGACGTCGGACAACCTCGTTGACTGGACCGAGCAGGCTGTCGCGATTGCCTGCGATGACCAGGAGGACATCTTCTCCGGCAGCATCGTGTTCGACAGCCAAAACAGCAGCGGGTTCGGCACCGAGACGACGCCCCCGCTAGTGGCCATATACACGAGCGCCTACAAGGAAGCCTCGCCGTGGCACGGCGGTCAGGCGCAGTCACTGGCCTACAGTCTGGACGGCGGCTTCACCTGGGAAAAATACGCTGGCAATCCCGTGCTCACCCGCAACTCCGCCAACTTCCGTGACCCAAAAGTTTTCCGCTATGACGGCAAAGCCGGCTCCTACTGGGTGATGACGGCCGTGGAAGCCCACGACTACAAAGTAGTCCTCTACAAGTCTGAGGACCTGAAAACCTGGGAACACCTCAGCGATTTCGGCCCCGCCAACGCCACCGGCGGCATCTGGGAATGCCCGGACCTGTTTGCCCTGCCGGTGGACGACAACCCACTGGATTTTAAATGGGTTCTGACGGTAAATCTGAACCCCGGCGGCCCGAACGGCGGTTCAGCCGGGCAGTACTTCACAGGAGACTTCGACGGCGTCCGATTCACCTCCGACTCCACCATCACCAGCGGAGAGCAGGACCCCGACCGCCTTCAGGAGTACGACTGGCTGGACTGGGGACGGGATTACTACGCCGCCGTCTCCTTCAGCGACGCCCCCGACGGCAGGCGAATCATGATCGGCTGGATGAACAACTGGGACTATGCCAATCAGATCCCGACTTCACCCTGGCGGAGCCCCATGTCTCTACCCCGGGAACTCTCCCTGGCCACCGTTGACAGTCGCACCATACTGGTCCAGAAAGTCGTCGAGGAAGCCGTAGGCCGCGATGAGGTGCCGGAAGTTCAGGTCGGACCTATCCATCTGTCCGTGGACACACGCCCCATCCCTGCCGCCACCGGCACCGTCCAGCTCATCGAAGCCGAGTTCACGGCAGGGACGGCCGAAGAATTCGGCCTCATCGTGCGCGGGAACGGCACGGAAGGAACCCGAATCGGCATCAACCCCGCCCAAGGCCGCCTCATCCTCGACCGGACCGCCTCGGGTGACACTAGCTTCCATGACGGATTTTCTTCCGTCGACACCGCCCCCATCAACGCCCGGGACGGCCGATACGAGCTGAAGATCTACCTCGACCACTGCTCCGTTGAAGTCTTTGCCCAACACGGCGAGCTGGTGCTCACCGACCTGATATTCCCAGACAAAACAAGCACCGGAGTCTCCATTTACGCCCACGGCGGTTCCGCAACACTCGAGAGCCTGACGATCACGCCCCTGGCATAGGCCAGGTGTGCCGCAGATGGCACCGCAAACCGGAATACGACCGTAGCAACAAGATATGAAAGAAGCACGAGCATGGAATACCGCAAACTTGGATCCTCCGGCATGTACATCAGCGAACTGGCCTATGGGAACTGGGTGACCCACGGCGAGCAGATCGACCAGGACGAGGCCACGGCCTGCGTCCGGCAAGCCCTGGATCTGGGCATTACCACCTTCGATACCGCCGACGCCTACGCTGGCACGCGCGCAGAACACACACTGGGTGAAGCGCTGGCCGGTGTCCGGCGCGAAAGCGTCGAGATCTTCACCAAGGTCTACTTCCCCACCGGCGAGGGCCGGAACGACCGCGGGCTGTCCCGCAAGCACATCATGGAATCCATCAACGGCTCCCTAAAGCGGCTGCAGACCGATTATGTGGATCTCTACCAGGCCCACCGCTACGACTACGAGACGCCACTGGAAGAAACCATGCAGGCCTTCGCCGACGTCGTGCGTCAGGGCAAGGCCCTGTATATCGGCGTCTCCGAATGGACTGTGGAGGAAATCCGAGCCGGCGCCGTACTCTCTCGGGAACTGGGCATTCAACTCATCTCCAACCAGCCCCAGTACTCTCTTCTCTGGCGGGTCATCGAAGAAGAAGTCGTCCCCACTTGCCAGGAGCTGGGCCTGGGACAGATCTGCTGGTCCCCCATGGCACAAGGCGTCCTGACCGGAAAATATGTCCCCGGTCAAGCTGCCCCGGCAGCATCCCGATTCACAGGCGAGGACGGCGAGCTCAAATCAGACAACCGCTACCTGACCGAAGACATCCTCACCCGGGTCCAGCAGCTCAAACCCCTCGCCGCGGACGCCGGCCTATCCATGCCCGCCCTCGCCGTCGCCTGGGTGCTGCAAAACCCCAACGTCTCGGCTGCCATTGTCGGGGCCTCCCGCGCTGACCAGCTCATAGACACAGCAACCGCAGCAGGAGTGAAACTTGACCCTGCCCTGCTGGCGCAGGTGGATGACATCCTGGACCCGGTCATTGAACGCGACCCCGCCAAAGTGGAGTCCTTCAAAATCCGTCCGTGAAGGGAACGGAACGGCGCGAAGAGCCTGCGGCTCACGGATAGAGACGGATTCGAGTCCGGCATCTGGAGCGGGCGCGAACTAGCCTTCGCAATCGAAGCAGTATGAGTGGCCGTTCTTTTCGCGCGCGAGCTGGGACCGGTGCCGGACCAGGCAGGAGTAGCAGGTGAACTCGTCCCCGGCCTAGGGAATGACTTGGACGATGAGTTCCTCCGAGACGAACTCTCCGCCGGGTGTCATGGCCTCGTCCAGTGCGTCTGATTCGTCCAGCTCGCGGACGACGCTGTTGGCATCCGGGGCGTTGGCGGATTGCAGCACCTCCAGGGAGCGGACCTGTGATTCCTTGACGGCGGAACGTACTTCGTCGTAATCGGTTGCCACTGAGGGCCATTCTCTTTTCCAACGTTCTTACCTGACGTGGCTGGGCCCCCGTTAGCAGTACTCCCCCAAGTCTGAAATGGTGGCCGTGCGCCGCAACGTGTCGTCCACAGCAGGATCCCTGAACAAGCTATTCACACCCAATCTCCGGACTAAAGACCTTTAGGCCCCAGTTCGCTATGGTGAGGCCACCGCGCCGGTTCGCTGGCTGCCGCGATCTCAGAAGCGTCCGCCGCTGACGCAATCTGTTGCCATGGTCCCGAACCCGCACATAGGCTCAAACCTGTGAGTGGCGGGGACGGCAATCCGAGAAGCGGAACCGACCAGCGACCCGTGAAGGAAACAAGCATGGCTACAGGTACTGTCAAGTGGTTCAACGCCGAAAAGGGCTTCGGATTCATTGCCCCCGACGACGGAAGCGCTGACGTGTTCGCACACTATTCGGCAATCGCCTCCAGCGGTTACAAGTCCCTGGACGAGAACCAGAAGGTTCAGTTCGACATCACCCAGGGACCCAAGGGCCCCCAGGCAGAAAACATCCAGCCGCTCTAAAGCTCCTGGAAGAGACCGGTCAGCCTATGCGGCCGGCCGGTCTCTCGTTGTGTTCGGGCACCTGCGAGGCGACCGCCATCTGTTCTTCTTCCCGCTTCTTGGCCCGCAGCGCCTTCGCTTCGGCCTTCTGGATCGAGGCCCTCGCCGCGTTGACGCCGGCGGAGGCAGAGATCATCCGGATCTGATTGAGGGCAACGTGGCCAGCTCCCACCGCCAAAACAGCGAAGACAGCGACGCCGGATACCCAGAAACCGGATACGGCGATGACGGGAAAAACGACGGCTGCGGCGGCGGGCTGAATGGTGGGACGGCAGAGGCAGGGCCCACCAACTCCTACAACTCGCCTCCGAGGCCGGCCACGCCTGCCGACTGGCCACCCTCAGCAAGCTCATGATCAGCTCCGGATCAGTTGCCAGGTCATGCCGTTCCCCCCGCACTCCTGCATGAACAGGTATCAGAGCGGAGAATCCGGACCAGCCGCAAACCCAGGTCCATCTAGAGAATATTCAGCAAGTCATGTTGTACGCGGCTGTAGCCACCATGAAGGAGTGAACGCGAAAACCCGACGGAAGGACGAACGAGGATGAACACCCAGAAGAGGCCCCACACGGCGGTACCCGGTCCGTAGTAGGCGGCCGCTCCCCCACACAACCGAATAGGCCGTTTCCGGGACCCCACACGCCCGGAACATCAGATCAGAGGCGAGAGTGTGGACACTGTCCACACGAAAAAAGCACCAAAAAGCCCCTGAACAGGGAAAACACCGTGCCCGAGGTGGGACTCGAACCGGACTCCGGGCCGTGTAAAACCGCCACTCCCCGGAAAACATCAGCGATCCGGCCCAGTCCGGCACCGGTTCGACCCGATCCGATCCGAAGCCCAGGGTGTGCACATTGTGCCCACCTTCTTTTTTGACCACTGTGATGCAACAAACAGCAAAGGGCCGCAGCCCTGCCGGCATGGAGGAAGCCGGTCTGATCCGCGCCGTCATTCAGCCCTGTGTCACCCAAATGCCCGAGCCCTGGCCGGGGCTCGGCCTCGACTGAGCACCAGCATCAGGGACAGCGGAAGACTGGGAATCAACGAGCGCCATGGTGTTGCACCTCCTTCGTACATCCCATGGCGGAAAGAATAGAACCGCGCATGACCAGAACCCTCTGCCCGGGAGCACGACGGAACCCATCGAGTCCCCAGAACGACGAAAGGTCCATTGTCGGTGGTATTTGGTCCGCTTCGAGAGACCCAATATTAGCGATTTGGACTTAACGCTTTGGGCTGCCGCTGTGGCGATAGAGTCAGGGGCTGTGGAGTTCGTCGACGACGATGCCCAACACGACAGAGTCATTGTCTGAGAGTGCCTGCAAACCCTGAATGAAAGCGCCGAGCTCCGCTATACGGGCATCGCCTCCGTTTGACCAGAACTTGATCCAGAGGAATAGCAGGGTGTACTCCCCACTGCCCGACCCGGTGCTGACCGCCTGACGCAGGTCATCGACGGCCCACGCGTCTGCCTCCGTGCCGCCTTGAACCCTTTGGTGAATGCGCCCGGCTGGTGGTTGACTTCTCGCCCGGCGTGGCGGTTTGCTCCAGGACACGCGCTCCACTTGGGGACCCTCCCATGAACGCATACGGGGCAAGACCGCCGAAGACATCCGATGTACGAACCGCCTTACGGGATCGATGTTGGCTGTGGGTTGACCGGGTTCCTTCTCTCCCGGAGCAGAGTTCAAACGGACCTCCTCGTCTTAGCGCCCTCGAAGTCTCGTCCTTTACTCAGGGTGAAAACCCAATCGCGAGCCGCGGGGCATGCATAGAGCATCAGACTGACGATCCTCTCGCCTAATTGAAGGACGGGCCCCAACTTTCCCTCGTCGTGCCCGGTGGTAGTCCAGCGTCTAGCCGAGCCTCATAGCAACCTGGGGCGAGCCGCGTCACCAAGATGCCGACTCGCTCGGCCAGGGCCACGGGCTTCAAGAGATTCAGCGCTCTGTCCAAGGCGGCGTCCAATTCTTCTCGTTTTTGAACGGCTATGACAAGACGTTGGGGCGTTGCTTGAATGGTCATGATTCTCAACTCTCTTGGCTGGGTGCTTCCCTGCCATCGTTGTCGACCGCTTGGCGGTCGAATATTTAGCGGTGATAAGCGCGATTACGTCACGCTGCCTTTGTAAGATCCGTTATCGGCGGTTTAAGTACGTGAATTGCGGTGGATGCGAGAACTCCCGTTCGACAACGATCCAACGTTTTCGCGGGTCGGCGGGACCGTGCGTGTGGGGCAGTTCCGCAATCTATAGGTTCAATACACGGCTTGGGGTGTTGGCAGCCCAGCACGCGACGAGTCTGGGCCCACCTGTCAATAGACGCCGACGAGGCACCCATCGAGGACGCCTGACCCTCAGGCGCAGATCGCTTCAGGGGTTTCTGCCGTCGTCGTCGCCGAATACGACGAAATGCGCGGCATTGGAGCCCTAGCGGACGCGCTCCATGGGATTGGGACCTTCCAGCTGAACCGAGATTAAATTTGCCGCGTCGCTTCAGTAGAAAGAGTCGATCAGCGCGGTTAGCCGGCGTAGGGGTCGGCGATGCCGATGTACTGGGTGTAGAGGTATTCCTCGA
>NZ_JARUXE010000056.1 GCF_030433895.1 Arthrobacter sp. PsM3
CAGAAGTAATGAAAGAGGACCGGAACATGTTCCGGTCCTCTTTCATTACTTCTGTCTCCTTCATGACGGCGCCTCGTTCATGACGGCGCCTTCAGGCCTGGCGGCAGCCGGCGGCCAGTGGCCGGTCCGCTAGCGCCGCTTCTTTTTGCTGGCCCGGCGCGGGTTGTCCTGCCCGGCAGACTTCGCCGGGTTGCCGGAGCGGCCCGCGGCCTTAGACTCGACGTGGGTCTCGGCTGAACCGTCCTCGCCGGGGGCCGTGTACTGCAGCTGGGCCGGCTTTTCCGGAGCCTCCAGCCCGGCGGCCCGGATCTGCGGTTCGTGATGTTCGGTGTGCTGGCCCGCGGCGTCCGCCACGACCACGTCCTCGGCAGGGGTGACCTCGACTTCGAGGTTGAACAGGAAGCCGACGCTTTCCTCCCGGATGGCCTCCATCATGGCCTGGAACATGATGAAGCCCTCGCGCTGGTATTCCACCAGGGGATCGCGCTGGGCCATCGCGCGCAGGCCGATGCCTTCCTTCAGGTAGTCCATCTCATAGAGGTGTTCCTGCCACTTGCGGCCGATCACCGACAGCACCACACGGCGCTCGAGCTCGCGCATGCTCTCGTGCCCGATGGCCTCCTCGCGTGCCTGGTACACCAGGCGTGCGTCGGAGAGGATCTCCTCCCTGAGGAAGTCCACGGTGATCCGCGACTTTCCGCCGGCTTCGTCGATGAGGTCCCGCGGGGTGACACTCACCGGGTACAGGGTCTTGAGGTTGGACCAGAGGAGGTTGAAGTCCCAGTCGTCGCCGGTGCCCTCAGCGGTGGCTGCGTCGATGAACGCGTTGATCGTGTCTTCGAGGAAGAACTGGACTTTTTCGTGGAGGTCGTCGCCTTCGAGGATCCGGCGGCGGTCGCCGTAGATGGCTTCGCGCTGGCGGTTCAGGACGTCGTCATATTTGAGGACGTTCTTGCGCTGTTCGGCATTGCGGCCCTCGACCTGGCCCTGGGCCGAAGCGATGGCGCGCGAGACGAGCTTTGACTCAAGGGCGACATCGTCCGGCACCGAGCTGTTCATCAGCCGCTCGGCCGCGCCGGAGTTGAACAGGCGCATCAGGTCATCCGTCAGCGACAGGTAGAACCGGGACTCGCCAGGGTCACCCTGGCGGCCCGAGCGGCCCCGCAGCTGGTTGTCAATCCGGCGTGATTCGTGCCGCTCGGTGCCCAGAACGTACAGGCCCCCGAGGTCGAGGACCTCCTCGTGCTCGTCCTTGACCGACTGATTGGCCGCTTCGAAGGCTTCGGGCCACGCCGCTTCGTATTCTTCGGAGTTTTCTTCCGGATCTAGGCCGCGCTTGGCGAGTTCGGCGACCGCGGTGAACTCGGCGTTGCCGCCGAGCATGATGTCGGTACCGCGGCCGGCCATGTTGGTCGCAACGGTCACGGCACCCTTGCGCCCGGCCTGGGCCACGATCGCGGCCTCACGGGCGTGGTTCTTGGCGTTCAGGACCTCATGCCGGACGCCTTCCTTGGCCAGCAGCCCGGAGAGGTATTCGCTCTTCTCCACGCTGGTGGTGCCGACCAGGACGGGCTGGCCCTTGGCATGCCGTTCGGCGATGTCCTGGACGACGGCGGCGAACTTGACCGCCTCGTTCTTGTAGACAAGGTCCGGCTGGTCGATCCTCGTCATGTCGCGGTTGGTGGGGATGGCGACGACGCCGAGCTTGTAGGTGCTCATGAACTCGGCGGCTTCGGTCTCCGCGGTACCGGTCATGCCGGCGAGCTTGCCGTACATGCGGAAGTAGTTCTGCAGCGTGACCGTGGCAAGGGTCTGGTTCTCGGCCTTGATCTCGACGCCTTCCTTGGCCTCGATCGCCTGGTGCATACCCTCGTTGTAGCGCCGGCCCGCGAGGATTCGGCCGGTGTGCTCGTCGACGATCAGCACCTCGCCGTCGAGGATGACATAGTCCTTGTCGCGCTTGAAGAGTTCCTTGGCCTTGATGGCGTTGTTGAGGAAACCAATCAACGGGGTGTTGGCGGACTCGTAAAGATTGTGGATGCCGAGGTAGTCCTCGACCTTTTCGATGCCTGCCTCAAGCACACCGACGGTGCGCTTCTTCTCGTCGACTTCGTAATCCTCTTCGGGCTTGAGCCTGGTGACGACCTTGGCGAACTCGCTGTACCAGCGGTTGGTGTCCCCCTGCGCGGGTCCCGAAATAATGAGCGGGGTCCGTGCCTCATCGATGAGGATGGAGTCCAC
Organism: Arthrobacter sp. PsM3; assembly: GCF_030433895.1. Taxonomy (GTDB): domain Bacteria; phylum Actinomycetota; class Actinomycetes; order Actinomycetales; family Micrococcaceae; genus Arthrobacter. Next base: position 2,242 of record NZ_JARUXE010000056.1, read on the forward strand.
TTCGTCGACGATGGCGAAGTGGTGGCCGCGCTGGACGAGCTCGGATTTGTCCCAGGCCATGTTGTCGCGCAGGTAGTCGAAGCCGAATTCGTTGTTGGTGCCGTAGGTGATATCCGCGGCGTACTGCTCGCGGCGCAGCGCCGGGTCCTGGTTGGAGAGGATGCAGCCGCTGGTCAGGCCGAGGAACCGGTACACGCGGCCCATGAGGTCCGACTGGTATTCGGCCAGGTAGTCGTTCACGGTAATGACGTGCACACCGTTGCCCGCAAGGGCGTTGAGGTAGGCCGGTGCGGTAGCCACGAGGGTCTTGCCTTCACCGGTCTTCATTTCGGCGATGTTGCCCAGGTGCAGGGCGGCGCCGCCCATGAGCTGGACGTCGAAGTGGCGCATCCCGAGCGTGCGCGAGGAGGCTTCGCGGACGGCGGCGAAGGCCTCGGGCAGGAGATCGTCGAGCTTCTCACCGTCAACATGGCGTGCGCGGAGACGGTCGGTCTCCTCGCGCAGCTCGGCGTCGGTGAAGGTCTTGAGGGAGCTCTCCAGGGCATTAATGGAATCGGCATAGTTCCGCAGTTGCCTCAGGGTCTTCTTGTCACCTGTGCGGAGAAGTTTTTCGATAAGTGATGCCACGTGAAGTTGCTCCCAGTCTCAAGCTGCCGAATTCTGGCGTATTCAGTCTACGGGAGAGACGCAGGGCCGGTTACGCCTGTTCCCTCTGAGCGGATACACGCCGTTCGGCCCCGGACACGGCGTCGCCAAGCGCCGGCGCGAGGTCGCCTTTCGGCGAGACAACCACCCGGTCCAGTTCCAGCCACTCTGCCATGAGCTGCAGTTCCGCGGCGAGTTCGACGGCGGTGTCGGCGGGCGCGCCGGGCTCCGCGTGGGCAGCCCGTGCCAGCAGCAGGCCGTTGGTCCGGTCGGCCTTGAGGTCCACCCGGGCCACGATCCCGTCGCGCAGCAGGAAAGGCAGCACGTAATAGCCGAAGCGGCGTTTCGGCTCCGGGGTGTAGATCTCGACGCGGTAGCGGAAACCGAACAGGTCCTCCAGGCGCCGCCGTTCAAAGACCAGCGAGTCGAAGGGGCTCAGCAGTGCGCGGCCGGTGGCGGCACGCGGGAGTCTTGCCTCGGCGTGCCGGAAGACGGTCTTGTTCCAGCCGGACACCGTGACCGGAAGCAGCCTGCCCGTGTCGACCAGGTGGTCCAGGGCTATGGCGGATGCCCGCATGGGCGTCCGGAAATAATCAGCAAAGCACCGCAGGGTGCCGATCCCGTGGGCTTGGGCAGCGGCATCGATCAGCCGCACCAGCGCAGCCGCGGGGTCCGCGCCGACCGGGCCCGCGTCCGCGTCCGCGGCGTCAGGAACTGCCGGCGGCCGTTCGGGCAGCACCCTGGCGGTCAGGGTGTAACGCCGTTCAAAGGAGTCCGTGCGGGACGCGGCCGAAATGAGGCCCGCTTCGAAGAGGTGTTCGAGGACCCGCTTCACGGCGTTCCAGTTCCAGCCCCAGTTGTCCTGCTGCCGCTCCTCCACGTGCCCGAGACGGGCGGTGAGTTCAGCGGCGGTCATCGGGCGGCCGGCGGCGAGCGCCTCGAGAATCCGGGCGGAGACCCCGCTGCGCAACTCGGGGTCCATGGAGTGCGCCCCCACCCATTTCCTGCTCTGCCACAGGAGAAGGTCCGGGAAGTGGCCGGGACGGATGAAGCTGGCCTCGTGGGCCCAGTACTCCATCATCCGGCGGGGGTGGGTGCCTGCCATCCGCTGGAGGATGCCGCGGTCGTAGTTCCCCAACCGGGAGAAAAACGGCAGGTAGTGGCTCCGGGACAAGACATTGACGGAGTCGATCTGGACCAGCTGCAGCCGGGCAAAGGTGCGGCCCACCGCCCGTGCTGTCACGGGTCCGGCGGGCCGCACTTTGTCCAATCCCTGGGCTGCCAGTGCGATCCGCCGGGCCTGCTTGAGGCTCAGCAATTCCTGCACGTCAGTCCCTTCGCTGGATGGTCAGAACCAGCTTAGGCGCTGGCTGGCTCATCCTCGGAACGGTAGGCGATGATCTTCTCGTCCAGCGGGGCCTCGCCCGGCTCGCACCTCTGGTCGAGGGAGATCACGCCGTAGGTCCACCCGTCGCGGCGGTAGACGACGGAGGGCGCTTTGGTCTCCTTGTCCACAAAGAGGTAGAAGTCGTGACCCACAAGCTCCATGTTGTCGACGGCGTCGTCGAGCGTGAGGGATGCGGCGGGGAAGACCTTCCGGCGGATGAGCACGGGCGAGTCTCCGGCCGGGATATCGTTCTCGATCTCATACGGCGATTTCTCGGCGGGAGCTTCCTTGGGCTCGAGCCAGTGGTTCGCCTCTTCGTAAATAGGCTCGCTGGTGCTCGCGGGTTCCAGGGTCGCCGTCGCCTCGGTGACGGACTTGGGGGCATGCCGGCCGTGGTGGACCTTCTTGCGGTCCTTGGCCCGGCGCAGGCGCTCCAGAAGCTTGTTGTAGGCGAGATCGAACGCGGCGAACTTGTCTGCGGCGCTGGCTTCGGCACGAATCACGGGGCCCCGGCCCAGGACGGTCAGCTCAACCGTGAGCATCTCGTCGGCCTGCCGGGCCTTGGTCTCTTTGGAAACCTTCGCGTCCACCCTCTGGACTTTGTCCCCCAGGGACGCGATCTTCGAGATCTTCTCGTCGGCGTACTCGCGGAACCGGTCCGAGACCGTCAAATTGCGTCCGCTGATCATGAACTCCATGGTGCCCTCCAAATGACTTCGGTGACACGACGGCGGCACTTCCCGGGGCTGATCTGACTGACAGTCGAGCCCCTTTCCGAGCCGCTATCGACAGGTACATCTGTTCTTGGTACCCATCTCCGACGTTAGTTCATAGCCCCCTCTTATTCATCCTTTTTTGGTTTATTTTTTTCATTTACGGCCCCCTGCCCTGCCAGCACGCGGTCAGCGGAGCCGCGGTCGATCCTGAGCGGCGGGCGTGTCGCGGCGAGGACGACGGCGCCCCTCACCAGCGCGCCGGCCGCACCCAGCGCCCGGGCCGCCTCGGCGAGCGTGGCCCCTGTGGTGAGGACGTCGTCAATGATGAGGCACGGCTGCCCGTTCACCTTCGGAGCAAACATCCCGCGGCGGACCAGCATGGATCCCCGCACCCTCTGCGCGCGGTCACCGCGCCCCAGCCCCTTCTGTCCTCCGGCTCCTCCGGGACGCGCGGGGAGACCGTAAGCGGCTCGCCGGATTGTCCTGATCCCGGTCCGCGGGCGCGTCTTCCGGAGGGCGTGGACCGCGGGGAAACCGGGGCTCCGGCCAAGTCCCGGCGCCCGGCGGTGTGCCAGCCTGCCGAGCAGCACATGGACCGGACTGAAGCCGCGCTTCCGGTAGGCGCTGCCGCTGGTGGGTACCGGTACGAGCAGCACCTCGGACTCTCCAACAGCGGCCCTGATGGCACCGGCCAGGCCCTTCGACAGCACCTGCGCCAGCTGACCCTGGCCGTGCCTCTTGAAGGACAGCACTGCTTGTGCCAGCTCCGCGCGGTAGGCACCGGCTGCCACGACGGGAAGGAGCACGGAACCGTTCACGTCCATCAGGGCCGGGGCCTGCGCTTCGGCCCTGAACGGTTTGCTCATCAGCAGCCGGACCTGCCGTTCGCAGCCGACACAGAGTGCCAGGTCCTCAGCCCCGCAGCAGACGCAGTCCACCGGCGCGGCGAGTGCCACCACTTCGGCGGCTGCGGCGGCGGTCCTGTCGGCCAGCCGCGCCAGCGGCCGGCGGTACCCGCCGCGGTGCCTCGCCGCAGCCGTCGCCGGAGGGGCCAGGTCGGGGTCAGGGAGTTCTCTGGAGGTCCTCACAAGCCAAGGCTCCGCCCGCGCGGCGTGCCGCGGTAGGCCCTTGGGGCGCTATGTGGACAAGATTCGCAGGGAACCTAGGACGCCAGACGGTCGGGCCGCTCGTCCGATCCCCGTCCGCGGCCGGACGCCTGCATCGGCCGGTTGATTGCGGACCAAACATCATCGAGTGAGAGACCGAGCACGCTCGCGACCGCTGCGATCGTGGAGAACGCGGGAGTGGCCACACGGCCTGTTTCGATCTTCCGCAGAGTCTCCGGTGAGATGCCCGCGGCCACCGCCACCTCGAACATGGAGCGATCTTTCCTCGCCTGACGCATAAGGGCGCCCAAACGTTGTCCTCGTTCGACCTCGGCGGGAGTGAGTGGAAGCCTGACCATGCGTCCAACTATAGTACCGGTATAGTATTACCGGTATATTTATTGGAGAGTGGGAGGGCCGCCCAGTGATCGAAATATTCAGCCCGGCTGAGCTACAGCGAGCGAAGGTGAGCGGCAGATTCATCGCCACAGTGCTGCAGAGCTTGCAAGGGCGGGTCGGTGTCGGCACAAACCTCCTGGAGATCAACCAGTGGGCCGGTGAGATGATTGCCGCAGCAGGCGCTCACTCCTGCTATGTCGATTACGCTCCCTCGTTCGGCCACGGGCCCTTCGGATCGTTCATCTGCACATCAGTCAACGACGCTGTGCTGCACGGAATGCCTCACGACTATGCCCTCAGGAATGGCGATCTCCTCACCCTTGACCTGGCGGCGTCCCTCCAAGGGATCGTCACCGATGCCGCCGTCAGCTTCATCGTCGGAGTATCACCCAACCCATCGGACTCCCCTGATGATCGAGACGACCCAAAGGGCCCTCGCAGCCGGAATAGCGGCCGCCAACCCCGGAGCGCGTATCGGGGACATCTCCCACGCAATCGGTTCCGTCCTTGCAGCTGCCGGATACCCCATCAACACCGAGTTCGGCGGGCACGGCGTCGGGTCGACGATGCATCAGGATCCCCACATCCCCAACACGGGCCGGCCAGGCCGGGGATACCGGCTCCGCCCAGGCCTGCTCCTGGCAATCGAACCGTGGGTCATGGCGGACACCGCCGACCTCGTTACCGACCCGGACGGATGGACGCTTCGAAGTGCAACCGGAACCCGCACCGCGCACAGCGAGCACACCGTAGCCATCACGGACGACGGACCTGTCATCCTCACGATCTGACCTCCACCTCCACGGCGGAGGCGAAGCCGCTCGGGACGCTAGCCCGGGAAGGACGGATCGATCGGCCCCTTGAGCTGCGGGGACCAGCCGCTCCCGAGTCTCTGGAAGATCCCTTCCGCGGACTGGGCGTAGATTTCCTCCGCGCCGTTGCCCGCACTGAGCGCGGTCAGCCCCGGCCACGGCGCCAGCTGCTGCGGCGCGGTCGAGGTCAGGGAAAGCAGTTCGGGAGTGACGGATTCGCCCGCTGAGCCCTTCATCACCGCGACGGTAGTGTCGTCCACCCACACGCCCTGGTCGGGGTCGTTCGACGCCAGCAAGGTCATCGGCACGGTGAGGTCCTTGGGCGTGCCGTCCGCTGCCCGGATGATGCCCGCCACCTGGACCTTGGTCTTGCCGTTCTGCTCCGTGAGAATGAGCGCACGGGTACCCTCGCGTGAGACCCGGAACTCCTTGACAGACCGGCCGGCGAGCCAGGCCGGCGCCAGGGTCACGGCGGGGACGCTGGCGCCTTCGGCCACGCCGACAGGCCGGTAGGCGATCATTTCCATGGCGCCGTTGACCCCTGGCCCCGCCGACCAGACCCAGTCGTACCGGTCGAAGGACGGGCGGGTCAGGGTGGAGCGCGTGGTCAGCGCCCGGGCGGGCTGGCCGGGCACGACGGAGTACAACGTGCCGCGGCCGGCGTTGAGGAAGGCCGCGGCCTGCGACACGGGAGATTCCGCCGGGGCCCGGGGCGCCAGGGCGGAGACGGGCTGGATGTCGGGAAGCGGCGAGACCCTGTTGTTCTCATACCGGACCAGGTCGTTGTTGCTCACGGCGATCTGGCGGGCCGGAACACTCTTGTCCCGGATCGGCGGGAGAACCGAACCGTTGTCGTCCACCCGCACCAGGTCCTGGTCGGCCCGGAGCTCCACGTTGATGACGTCGGGCTGGCTGCGGAAGGTGAGGGCAAGCTGGGTCTGCATCCGCAGCCGGTCCTCGTTGGAGGCCTCCACGAGGTCCTTCGCCGTGAGGTCTACCTGTGCGGCGCCGGAGACGACCGGGACAGATTCGCGAGCCAGCTTGATGCCGGAGGGAAAGGCACTGACGACGGCGCCCTTGAGGTACGGGGCAGGACCGCCGAGGAGGGCGCTGGTCATGGCCTTGACGGTCTTCTTCTTGATGAACCAGCGGATGTCGGGCACCGCGTAGGTGAACGTCGGGTCATAGAAGTAAATGGGGTAGGCGCCGTAGATGACTTTGAATGTCTCTTCCGGGATCGCCGTCCCGTCCGGGAGTTCCGCAATGCGCCACTGACCATCCACCTGGGTCAGCGTGGCGGGAATGTTTTCCTTGGTTCCCTCCGGCAGCCGGGTCGCGACCCCGTCCACATCGACGGAGTAGGACACGTCCAGTTCGTAGTTGAAGACGTTTTCGACGCCGGTCGGCACCACGCGTGCGGCGCGGAAGACCAGCACCCGCTGGTCCGGCTTCCAGGTTACGGAGGAGGCCTGTGTCAGGTATTGGCGTGCCACCGCGTAATCGTCCTCGTAGCCGCTGCCGGCGAGATAGAAGTCCTCGATCACGGCTTCCGGCCCGGCGCCCTCACGCGGCGCGGACGGGAAGAACACGGGGGCATTCTTGGGGTTCCCCGCGCTCTCATCCGTGCTCTTTCCCACCGGGCCCGAGCGCGGTATCTGGGCGCACGACGTCAGCAGGACCAGCAGCACCGCCAGGAGCGCGGCCCCCGCGCTCCTGGCCATCCTTGAGGCACCGCTCATGACCGCTCCTTCGTTCCGGTTCCCGCTGTTCCGGGGTATGTGGTTCCGGCATCGGCCGGACCGGGCGCGCGCGGCCCGTCGTCGGGCCCGCTCCCGGCAACCTGGTTCCCCCCGCGGGGCGCCGGTGCGGGGTCCAGCAGCAGCATGGTCCGTTGGCCGGCCGCGCCATGCAGTCCGACGTCGACCGGCTCCAGCTGGAGGGGCGATTTGGTGATGGTCTCGCCCTGGTGCAGCGGGAGGGTGAGGCGGAAGTTGGCTCCGCTGCCTTTCCTTCCCCACGCCTGGAGCCAGCCGTTGTGGAGTTTCGTGTCCTCGGCAGCGATGGACAGTCCGAGGCCGCTGCCCCCCGTCGTGCGTGCCCGGGCCGGATCGGCGCGCCAGAACCGGTCGAACACGCGTGCGGCTTCCGCCGGGGCCATGCCGATGCCGTGGTCCCGGACGGCGACGGCCACGGCGTGGTCGTTGGCGGCCACGGAAATATTCACCGGCCGGCCCTCGCCGTGTTCGAGGGCGTTCAGGACCAAGTTGCGCAGGATGCGGTCAATACGGCGGTCGTCCATGTCCACGATGATGCTGCCCGCGGGCGCGTTGAGGGTGATCTGGGAGCCGTACTCGGCGGCCACCGGGGCCACGCCCTCCATCACGTGCGACACGAGCTGCACGATATCGCCCGGTTCGGCGTCCAGCGTGGCGACGCCCGCGTCGAAGCGGGAGATCTCCAGCAGGTCGGCAAGGAGGGACTGGAACCGCTCCACCTGGTTGTAGAGCAACTCCGCGGAGCGCTTGTTGACGGGGTCAAAGTCTTCGCGCGCGTCGTAGAGGACTTCCGCGGCCATCCGCACGGTGGTGAGCGGGGTGCGCAATTCGTGGGAGACGTCGGAAACGAAGCGCTGCTGCATCTGGGACAGCGTGGCGAGCTGGGTGATCTGTTCCTGGAGGCTGGCGGCCATGTGGTTGAAGGAAGCCCCGAGCCGGGCCACCTCGTCCTCCCCCTTGACCACCATGCGTTCCTGCAGCTGCCCCGCGGCGAGCTTCTCGGAGACGAGCGCCGCATGGCTGACCGGGCTGACGACATTGCGGGTCACGTACCAGGCCACGGCACCAATCAGCAGCGCCAGCACTGCGCCGCCGGCCAGCAGCACGTTCTGGATCTCATCGAGGGTCTTTTGCGCCGTGTTGAGGTCATAGATCAGGTACAGCTCGTAGACCGTGCCGTTGAAGGTGACCTTGTTGCCGACGGCGATCCCGGGCCGGTCCTCGGTGCCCACCGGGAACTCCGTGGACGCCCAGAACTGCTCTTTGCCGGAATCCTGTACGGCCTTGCGCAGCTCGGGGGGGATGACGCTGATGGTGAGCTGGTCCGATGCCCGCGATTCCACCCAGCGGTTGCGGGGTTTGGTCTGTTCCGGCATTGCTTCGAAAACGTAGCGCCGCTGGATCACGGAGCCGCGTCCCTCGACGGCGTTCAGGGTGTCGTAGACGAGGGTAATGACGCTGGACTGGTCGGTGACCTGGGCGCCGTCGAAGGTGTCCTGGACCTGCTTGACGTTGTACCGCGTCTCGGATTCGGCCTGGACGAGCCGTTCCTGGAACAGGTTGTTGGCTATCTGGTTGGACAGGTACGCGCCGACGACGGCGAAGGACGAGATGGCAAGCATCAGGGTCGTCAGCACGGTCCGGAACTGCAGCGACCGCCGCCATTTGCGGTGCACTGAGCGGAGCAGGTAACGGATGCCCGGGAGCAGGCGGGAGGCGCCGATGCCGACCAGCCTCGCCACCCGTACGCCCACGATCCGGGCACGCTTCACCCAGATCCGGGTGCGGAACCGGACGGCGTGCCACAGGGCGGCAGGACTGTCCGGGAGCCCGGCGCCGGGGACGGCCGGCTCCGGCGGGCCGGCCGCAGGGGTGCCGGCGTCCGTCGCGTCGGAAACGGGCGCCGTCAAGCCCGTTTCGTGGACGTCAACTGACGTGCGGGCGGGCTGCTCCGGAGCGCCCCGTTCCAGCGGGGGGCTCACCGGACCAGCTCCGGGACGGCCGTCCGACGGCTCAGGAACCTGCTTTGTAGCCGACACCACGGACCGTCAATACGACTTCGGGGGCTTCCGGGTCACGTTCGATCTTTGACCTCAGCCGCTGGACGTGGACGTTGACCAGCCGCGTGTCCGCGGCGTGCCGGTAGCCCCAGACCTGTTCCAGCAGGAGTTCCCGGGTAAAGACCTGCCACGGCTTGCGTGCCAGGGCGACCAGCAGATCGAATTCCAGCGGCGTCAGCGAAATGCGTTCGGTGCCGCGGCTGACGAGGTGTCCTGCAACGTCGATTGTGACGTCCGCAATGCGCAGCGTTTCGGGCGCCTTCTGGTCACCGGGCCGGAGCCGGGCCCGGACGCGGGCGACGAGTTCCGCCGGTTTGAAGGGCTTGGGAACATAGTCGTCGGCCCCGGACTCAAGTCCGCGGACCACGTCCGAGGTGTCCGCCTTGGCGGTGAGCATCACGATGGGCACGTCGGACTCGGCGCGGATCTGGCGGCAGACTTCAATGCCGTCTATGCCCGGGAGCATAAGGTCCAGCAGCACGAGATCCGGTTTGGCGGAGCGGAAGACGTCCAGCGCCTGCCCGCCGTCAGCGCAGAAAACGGGTTCGAACCCGTCATTGCGCAGCACAATACCGATCATCTCGGCCAGCGCCTCGTCATCGTCCACTACCAGAATGCGTGCCTTCATATGTATATATTCCCTTATTGCAATGGCTTTGTCGTATTCAGCGGCGCCCCCGGCATGGCGCCGCCGGCACCCGGGCCGCACATCGGCGCTCCCGCGGCCGGCCGGCCGACTGTGACAAAGCCGCCTCCGTCCCGCATGCTGTGGACAGGAACCCGTCAACAGTCCAGGTATCCCAGGAGGATTCTGTGAGCACCCCGATCTACCAGCTTGCCCTCGGCACTGACTTTGCCCGGCTGCAGCCGGAGCTGCGGGAATACTTTTCCCTCACTCCCGGCTCCGGCCAGTACGGCGTCGGGGAGGGGGTGTTTGAGGTCGTCGGCTGCCGGCAGAAGTGGCTCCGTCCACTGCTGCGCCTCGCCACCGGCGAGCAGGCATTCTTCCCGGAATACGGGGAGGGCATCCGGTTCCGGATCGAGAACCACGCCCATCTGGACCCGTTCGGCCGTTCCAGCCTCACCGCCAGGCGCGAGATCTTCTTCCCGGGCACCACCCGGTTGTTCCACGACACCACGAGCTTCGATGATTCCGGCAGCCGGCCCGGACTGCTGGATTACGTCGGGCGGTACCGGCGGCTCGTCACGGACCTCAATCTCAGCGTCACCGCCGGCGGCCGGCTGCGCGGGGTCTCGGAGGCGTCAAGGCTGTTCCTCGGACCGCTGCGGATTCCCCTGCCGGCAGCCCTCGATGCCAAGGCCTACGCCGAACAGTGGTGGGCGCCGGAGGAAGGCCAGGCCGGGAAGCACCGGATCCAGGTGAAGGTGATCCAGCCGCAAATCGGACTGGTCCTGGTCTACGCCGGGCACTTCGACTACCGGCTGGAACCGTACCCCGGCGGTGTGGCGGCCCCGGGCTACCTTCCGGACCGCGCCCGACCGGACCGCTGGGAAGCCCGCAGCTGACGGCAGCGCTGACCGTCTTGACCGGAGCTAGCGCTGACCGGCGCTAGCCGAGCGCGAGCTGGTTGAGGCCGTCGGCCACCTGGGTCAGCCGGGTCAGTACCGCCGTCGCGGACGACGGCGAATGCCTGGCCAGCCCGTCCGATGGCGTGACCCGCAACCCGCTGAGGGCCGGGGCCGTCAGGCCCAGCTGGCGCCACGGCCGCCAGACGGTTTCCACGACATCGGCGACGCGGGGCAGCGCCGCTGCGGGGTTGGAGACGTCGAGCGCTCCGGCCCACAGCCGTTTGCCCGACTCCACCGCGCCGGCGAGCTGTTCCCATTGCCGGGAAGTGAGGCCGCGCAGGGGAACGGCGATCCCGTCCGCCCCGGCGGCCAGGATGCGGTCGAACGGCGCTTCGACTTCCGGGACGCGGATCACGACCTCGACGGCGCCGGCTGCCCGGAGGGCATCGATGACCAGCTGCCAGGAGTCCGTGGCTTCCCTGCCCGGCACGGAGCGCAGGGTCCGGTAGCCGCTGGAGGTGGGAATGGTGCCGGCCAGCACCGAGGCGATTTCGGGCTCGTCGATCTGGACCACGATCCGCGCACCCGGGGCGGCGGACGCCACCCGGCTGAGGTAGCTGCCGGCACCGGCCGCCAGCGAGGCTGCAAGGTCCCGGCGGGCTCCATGGTCGATCAGCGCCCGCTCGCCGTTGTGCAGGTGCAGGCCCGCGGCGAGGCTGAGCGGACCACAGAGCTGGATCTTGATGTCCTGCGCCGGGGTGTCCTCGGCGCCGATCACATCGGCGAGGATGTTGATGTCGGTGGACAGGGCTGAACGGGCGCGCCGAAAGTCCTTGCCCGGCCGGTCCACGATCCGCCAGCCGTAGGGCTGCACATCCACGGAAAGGTCCACCAGCAGGGACGCTGACCGGCCGAGCGCGTCGGAGCCGACGCCCCGGTCCGGCAGCTCGGCAAGGAAGGGCAGGTGCGGGCTGCCGAGCTCGCCGCGGATGATGCGTGCAGCCTCGACCGGGTCCTCGCCGGGCCAGGTGCCCAGGGCAGTGGCGGTGACCTCTTCGGGCCCGGCTGCCTGTGGTGTGGCCACGGCTAGGCGGTGGCGGAGACGGCCGGGCCCGCGGGGCCGGGCACCCGGCCGGCGGTCCGGGCGGAATCTGCTGCCTGGGTATCGGCGGCCAGCGCCGCCTCGTGGTCCTCGGCGATGGCTTCGTGGTGCCGGATGACCTCGCCGATGATGAAGTTCAGGAACTTCTCAGCGAAGGCCGGGTCCAGGTGGGCCTCGGCGGCGAGCCTTCGCAGCCTCGCGATCTGGGCCGTCTCCCGGCCGGGGTCACCGGCGGGAAGTTTGTGGGTTGCCTTCAGGAATCCGACCTTCTGGGTCGCCTTGAACCGCTCGGCGAGAAGGTAGACAAGGGTGGCATCGATGTTGTCAATGCTGGAGCGGATCGACAACAGCTCCGCCATCACCGCGGGATCCACCTGACCGGCCAGCGAGCTGGCCCCGGGGTCAAAGGAATCGGCGTCGGGATGAGTATGGTTCTGCTCGGTCATGGACCCAGTCTAGGGGCACCGGCGCTAATGACTTCTGCTGTTAAGCGCCGCCGCCGGGGCCTCCGCACCGCCGGCTTCGGCCGCACCAAGGGAGACGCACCAAGGGACATGCCCACCGTTCCATTGGAACGGTGGGCATGTCCCTTCGGTGTGCGCCAAGGGCGGTCAGCTGTGGAGCACCTCGCGGAAGGCCTCGCGGCGTCGGGCCTGCTCGTCCGGGTCCGGAACCGGCAGCGATGCGATGAGTTTCTTCGTGTAGCTGTGCTGCGGGTTGCCCATCACCTGGTTCCCGAGCCCCTGTTCCACCATCTTGCCCTTGTAGAGCACGCCGACCCAGGTGGAAAGGATGTCCACCACGGCGAGGTCATGGCTGATAAACAGCGCCGCGAACCCGAACTCCCGCTGGATCTCCTTGAAGAGCTCCAGCACCACGGCCTGCACGGAAACATCCAGCGCCGACGTCGGCTCATCAGCGATGAGCAGCTTCGGGTTAAGGATGAGCGCCCGCGCCAGGGAGGCGCGCTGCCGCTGGCCGCCGGACAGTTCGTGCGGGAACCTGTCAGCGTACGACGCCGGCAGCTGCACAGATTCGAGCAGCTCACGCACACGCTGGCGCGCCTCCGCCGGAGTGGGGTTGCCGTGGATGATGAGGGGCTCGGCGACGCAGTCGCCGATGGTCAGCTGCGGGTTGAAGGACGCCGCCGGGTCCTGGAAGACGAAACCGATCTCCTTGCGGAGCGGCTTGAAGGTGCGCTCCTTGAAGTTCAGCATTTCGTAGCCCAGCACCTTGAGGCTGCCGCCTGTGGTCCGGTTGAGCCCGGCGATCGCCCGGCCGATGGTGGTCTTGCCGGAACCCGACTCCCCCACCAGTCCGAACACTTCGCCTTCGGACACCGTGAAGCTGACGCCGTCGACGGCCTTGAAGGCCGGACTGCCCAGCCGTCCCGGATACTCGATGGTCAGGTTCTTCGCCTCGACCAGCACTTTGCCGCCCTGGTGGGCGCGTTCGGTCATGCCTTCGGAGGCGGAATTGCGGCCCAGGTGCGGGACGGCGGCCAGGAGCTTCTTGGTGTAGTCCTCCTTGGGCTGGGCGAACAGCACCCGCGCGGAAGCTTCCTCCACGACGTCGCCCTGGTACATGACCACCACGCGGTCGGCGAGGTCCGCGACGACGCCCATGTTGTGCGTGATCAGCACGATGGACGTCCCGTACTTGTCGCGCAGGTCCCGCAGCAGTTCCAGGATTTCCGCCTGGACGGTGACGTCCAGCGCGGTCGTCGGCTCGTCGGCCACGATGAGTCCGGGGTTCAGGGCCAGCGCGGCGGCAATGACGACACGCTGTTTCTGGCCGCCCGAGAACTGGTGCGGGTAGTAGTTGACCCGCGTTTCCGGGTCCGGGATGCCGACCTTCCGGAGGGCATCGATGGCGCGGTTCTTGGCATCCCTGGCTGAGATCTTCTTGCCGCTGCCGGTGTCGGCATGCGCCCGGATGCCTTCGGCAATCTGCCAGCCCACGGTGTAGACCGGGTTGAGCGCCGTCGACGGTTCCTGGAACACCATGGCGACGTCGCGGCCGCGGATCTGCCGCAGCTTGGCCGCGCTGACGCTGATGACGTTGTTGCCGTTGATCAGGACGGCGCCCTGGCTGGTTGCCGTTTCCGGCAGAAGGCCCAGGATGGTCTTTGCCGTCACGGTCTTGCCGGATCCCGATTCGCCGACGATGGCGACAACCTCGCCAGGATTGACTTCGAGGCTGACGTCCTTGACCGCGAAGACGTCGCCGCCGTCCGTCGCGAACGTGACCTTGAGGTTCTCGATGTCCAGCACGGGGCCGGAGCCGCTGGCCTGACGGTCCGGAATGGAGCCGATGTTGATGCTCATGAACTGCTCGATTCTGCTTCAGGGGCGCCCTGCACGCCGGCGGTCGGGGCGGGGCCGGCGGCGGGAGCCTTTTTACTCCCGGCCTTCTTGCGGCCCCTGAGCCGTGGATCGTTGAGATCGTTCATGCTCTCACCGACCAATGTCAGTCCCAGCACGGTCAGGACGATCGCCGTACCGGGGAAGACGCCGGTCCACCAGATGCCCGAGGAGGCGTCAGCCAATGCCTTGTTGAGGTCGAAACCCCATTCGGCGGCGGAGGACGGTTCGATGCCGAACCCCAGGAAGCCGAGTCCGGCAAGGGTCAGGATCGCCTCGGAGGCATTCAGCGTAAAGATCAGCGGCAACGTGCGGGTTGCGTTCTTGAAGATGTGGCGCCCCATGATGCGGATGCTGGAGGCACCCACCACCTTGGCTGCTTCGACGTATGGCTCCGCCTTCAGCCGGATCGTCTCGGCACGGATCACGCGGAAGTACTGCGGGACGAACACCACGGAGATCGAGATGGAACAGGCAATAATCCCGCCCCAGAAACTGGACTGGCCGTGGTTGATGACGATTGACATCACGATGGCCAGCAGGAGCGAGGGGAAAGCGTAGATCGCGTCGGCGATCACCACGAGCGTCCGGTCAAGCCAGCCGCCGAAGTAGCCGCTGAGCAGGCCCAGTGCGACGCCGAGGAAGATCGACATCACCACGGCGACGACGATCACGACCGCCGCTGTCTGGGCTCCCCAGATCACCCGGGAAAAGACGTCATAGCCACCTACTGTGGTACCCCAGATATGGGTTGCGCTGGGGTACGCCTGTGCCGGGAAGGTCCCGGAGGCATCGCTGAGCTGGGCAAAGCCGTAGGGGGCGATCAACGGTGCCAGCGCCGTCGTCAGCAGGAAGGCGACGGTCAGCACCAGGCCGGTGACGAGCATGCCGCGCTGCAGCCCGACGCTCTTGCGGAAGTGCGAGATCACCGGCAGGCGGTACATGAGGGGCTGCTTGCGCCCGCTTGTTGTAGTTGCAGTCATGGCTAGTACCTCACTCGCGGGTCGATCAGGGCGGCGACGACATCCACGATGAAGTTCGTGATGGCAACGATGACCGCCAGCAGCACGACGATGCCCTGGACAGCGACGAAGTCGCGGGAGTTCAGGTACTGGACGAGCTGGTAGCCGAGGCCCTTCCACTCAAACGTGGTCTCCGTGAGGACGGCGCCGCCCAGCAGGAGGGCAATCTGGAGTCCCATGACCGTGATGATCGGGATGAGGGCGGGCTTGTAGGCATGCTTGGTCACGAGCCGGAAGTTGCTGACGCCGCGGGACCTGCCGGCCTCGACGTAGTCCTTGCCAAGCGTGCCGATGACGTTGGTGCGCACCAGCCGGAGGAAGACCCCTGCAGTCAGCAGTCCCAGGGTCACTGCCGGCAGGACCGAATGGGCCGCGACGTCGCCGAGCGCGGCCATGTTGCCGCTCCGGAGCGCATCGAGCCAGTAGATCCCGGTCGGCGCGGCCAGGGTTCCCATCGCCAGTTCGGTCCGGGTGGAGGCCCGTCCTGCGACGGGCAACCAGCCGAGCCAGATCGAAAAGGTCAGCTTCATCAGCAGGCCGGCGAAGAACACCGGGGTGGCGTAGCAGAGGATGGCGAAGAACCGCAGGACGGCGTCCGGCACCTTGTCGCGCTTGTAGGCTGCGATAAGGCCGAGCGGGATGCCGACGATCAACGCCACGATGAGGGCGTTGATGGCCAGTTCAAGGGTTGCCGCGCCGAAGGAGGCGAGCATTTCAACAACGGGCCGGCGGTCGGTGATGGTGGTGCCGAAGTTGCCGGTCGCCACCTGGCCGACATATTCCAGGTACTGCACCAGGATCGGGCGGTCGTACCCGGCGTCGTGAATGCGCTGCGCCAGCGCTTCAGGGGGAAGCCTGCCGCCCTGGGCGGCGGTGATGGGGTCGCCGATGACCCGCATCAGGAAGAAGACCATGGTCACCAGGATGAAAATGGTCGGAATGATCAGGAAGAAACGGACCAGGATGTACGTCCCCAGTCCCCCGCCCGAGGATTTTTTCTTGGACGGAAGAAGTCCGTCGGCGTCGCTGGGCGGCGCCTCTATCAGTGTTGTCATTGGTACCTAAAATTGTGCTTTCGCGGCCATGGGCCGGCCCCGTGAACTGCAAGGTGCGTCACTGACCGGCAAAGGCGGGGCGCCTCGAGGG
>NZ_JARUXE010000057.1 GCF_030433895.1 Arthrobacter sp. PsM3
TAGACGATGCCGTCCTTGTTGGTCGCGACTCTCTCTCTCTCTCTCTCTCTCTCTCCGCGGCGCAAGGCACGCATCATTCCACGTAAAGTGCGATAGCCCCCAGAACCAGGGCCCCTAGACGAGTGCGTCCGGATTTGGGTAAGCATGGAACACTCTAAAGGTTTAGAAAATTGGCCAAGCCTGCCAAGTCATACAACTCGCCCCCGAGGCAGGCCCCGCCTGCCGACTTGCCAGGCTCAGCAAGCTCATGATCAGCGCCGGAGCAGTTGCCACGTCCTGCCGTTCCCCCTGCAGTCCTGCATGAACAGGTATCAGAGCGGAAATTCCGGACCAGCCGCAACCCAAGGTCAATCTAAAAGAATCATCCGCAAATCATGTTGTAGGAGGCCCTAGCCACCATGAAGTGGTGAACGCGAAAACCCGACGGAAGGAAGAACGAGGATGAACCCCCATAGGAGGCCCCACAATGCGGTACCCGGTCCGCCATAGTCAGCCGCTTACCCACACAACCAATAGGCCTATCCGGCACCCCACACACCCGGAACATCAGATCAGGGGCGGGAGTGTGCACAATGTGCACACTAAAAAACACCAAAAAGCCCCTGAACAGGGAAAACACGTGCCCGAGGTGGGACTCGAACCGGGTTCCAGCCCTTGGATTTCTGCCACGCCCCCGAAAACCTCCGCAATCCGGCCCAGTCCGGCACCAGTACAACCCGATCCGAAGCCTAGGGTGTGCACATTGTGCACGCCCTCTTCTTTGACCAATTTGATGCAACAACCAGAAAAAAGGGCCGCAGCCCTGCCGGCATGGAGAAGCCGGTCTGCTCCGCGCCGTCATTCCGCCCTGTGTCACCCACATGCCCGAGCCCTGGCCGGGGCTCGGCCTCGACCGGCACCAACATCCGGTCAAGCGGAAGACGGGGAATCAACGAGCGCCATGGTGTTGCACCTCCTTCGGACATCAGCGTTCCAATACACGGCCGTCTAATGGGAGAATCGCGCATCTGGTCCCGTTTTCTTCGGTCCGCGTCCGGTGCCGCAGGTGGCAGCGGCGATGACAACGACCACGCCAGGCACAACGGCGCAGCTGGCCAGGTCAGCGGCTGCCGGTGACGTCTGCGCCCGCTTCATGGCTGGCCGCCCGGCGGGTGGCTGGCATGTTCGTCAGTACAGAGCCATCTGTCGGTCGGGTCAGGCGACTTGCAGGCCTCGCCCGAGAACGGCGGCAGCTCCCACCTCGCTGTCCAGCAGGGGCGGACCACAGTTCTGTATTTTAGGTGCGGGACCTGCCGCGAACGAAGTGGAGGATCAAGACGACCACGGCGATAACCAAAAGTATGTGAATTAACCCGCCACCGATGTTGCCGAGCAGGCCGAGAAGCCAGAGAACTGCGATAATGATGGCTATCCAGAGCAGCATGAGAGTCTCCTTTAATTCCCGCACGGTAATCGTGTGGTGCGTATCACCATATGTCAGGCTGGTGTAGGTAGAAATAGCAGAAAGATAAGGCTTAAGGCACGAGCCGGTCGGCCTCCTGGAACGATGCTGCGTCGGGCATGCTGCCTCGCCCTTCGTGGAAGTTCAACTGGTCAGACTGTCCGGTAAGACGGTCGTCCACGGGCGATCGCTCCCGTGTCGGCCTAACCGGCCGTGCGACGGGTGAAGACCAGATGGAGAACTCCTGTTGGGGAAGGGGTCGCTTCGATGTCAAAGCGTTGTTCGAGTCCTTCGAGTCCGTCCCAGAGCCGTTCGCCCCGGCCCAGGACGATCGGAACGAGGACGATGTGCATGTGGTCGATCAGATCGGCCTCGAGGAACTGTCGGACCGTGCTGACGCCGCCACCGATCCGGACATCGAGGTCCCCCACGCGCTGGCGAACGCCTCGTCGACGCCGAAGGATCCCTCCGACTCCCCGTGGATGCCCATCTCGCGGAAGGTGCGCGTCTCGAAAGCCCACTCCATCAGCCGTGCGCCTGCGTGACCGAACGGAGCGTTGAGTTGCTGGCCCTCGCCGGTGCCGAAGCCGTCGAGGGAGACCGAGAAGTTATGCACGCGGACGAGGGACATGTCATCTCCTGAAGTGCTTGCCGTTCGCACTCCAACGGACAGCAGCAAAAAGGAAATATGGAAAATGCTTGTGCTGCCCGAGCGCAGCGAGGCCCGATTGCGGGCTTTGTATCGTCTTCACCGCACCCGGGGAAGAACGCCTCATGCGAAAAGGATGACTTGCCGGTCCTCACAGGTGATAGCAGTGTGCGGCGTTCGTCCCACGATTCTTCATGAGCTGGCCGAAGGTTATCCGGGGCGGGAGGAATCCCGTGAATGTGGCCGGATCCTTCTCCTATTCGCATCCGTGGAGGATGCACTGCCGGGCGAACGCCACAGCGGCAACCCAATGTGAAGTGCACTGTTCAGGCCCGGGATCCGGCCGCGGGTCAGTCTCGTCGATTCACGGGAGTGCATCTGTCGGCCGGCCGACCGCTGGCCCGCTACCGCCTCCGAACCCCAGATTGACCGGCAGCGTGGAAACGAACTCACGTACCCTCGTCTCAGCCAGACCCAATGCCTCACTGATCTGACGGTTGCTCAGACCCCTCGGAAATCCCTGCCAGCACTTCCCTCTCCGCACCGGCCAGGTCACGAAATCCCGGGTCCGCCGCGTTGGCGAACCACGCCCTCGCCCTGTCCACCACGTCAGGGCCCAGGAGCGATTCCCCCGTGGCGGCACTACGTATGGCCCGGGCCAGGTGGTGGCCGCGGACTTGCCGGAGCACGATTATCGACGACAAATACGCGCACCGAACCCTGGGACCGTTCCCGGGCAGCAGCGGCGTCTAAGGGCAAAGCCATCGACAGACTCCTGTTGTTTGAGCACCACCGACCCGCCACGTCGTGCAGGTCCCTCCCACCCGGGGTCACCTACGGATAATCGTTCCTCCTGGAAGACCCCGAGGCGAGGGCCAAAGGACCGCGACCGGCCAGAAAGAGCCGTGGTGACCGGCACGGGAGGTACTGCGTCGCGGCTAACCCGGGTCTGGCCACCTGGATCCGGAACCAAGGCGTTGCGGGGTCTCCCTCGACAAAGGTCAGGAAAACACTCTGTGCCGCCCGAGCGCAGCGAGGCCCTATCAGCCCCTTGCTGCCGCCAGTCACGCCAGCTTTCGGCCATTCGGGACAGAACACGGCACGGTGCGGTGGTACAGCGAAGAGACCGGGGCCACTGCTCGGCGCGCTTGAGGTCAGGTTGTGGGGGCGGTCCAGCATAGCCGGGTGCCGTGGCCGGGTGGGCTGTCGATGCTGAAGGTTCCGCCCAGGGAGGCTGCACGCTGTTCCATGTTGGCCAGGCCGCTGATTCGTGCAGGGTTTTCGAAGCCGCGCCCGTCGTCGGTGATGAGCAGCTCCACGTTGTCCTGGCCGGCGGTGAGGCTGATGCTGATGTTCTTCGCTCCGGAGTGTCTGATGGAATTGCTGAGTCCCTCGGAGAGGACGCGCAGCAGGTGCGCTGCCAGCTCCTCTGAGACGGTATCGTCCAGGGGCCCGGTCAGCTGGACTGTTGGGGTGAAGCCGAGATCCCGTGCCCCCGCCTGGACGGCGCGCAGGGCACGGTCGGTGAGCAGCCCCGCACCGTCCTGGCCGTCCTGGAGAGAGTAAATCGTGGCCCTGAGCTCACGGATCGTTGCATCCAGCTCGGAGGTGGCCCCGGCGATGCGTTCATGGGCGACGGCGTTGTCGGTGTACCGGCGCAGGCTCTGGATGCTCAGACCGGCGGCGAACAGGCGCTGGATCACCAGATCGTGGAGGTCTTTGGCGATTCTGTCCCGGTCTGCAAAGAGCAGGTGTTCTTCGCGGACCTGGTTGGCCCGGACCAGATCAAGGGCCAGCCCGATCCGGGATCCGAACAGGGCACTGGATTCCAGATCGGACTGCGGGTAGCCGTCGGCGCCGGCCGGGCGGCCCAGAATGAGCAGGCCGTTACTGGTTCCGGTGTGGCCCAGGGCGGCAAGCAGGACTGGGCCCATTTTCCTGGACGCTTCAACACCGAAGAGCTGCGCGGGGTCGGGGAATACCGCCGATTCCCCTGTCTCCAGTACTCCCGTGATGGCCGTGGAGGCCGGGATTTCGAATCCGGCCGGCAGTGATTGCTCCCCGAGGGACACCCGGCACCGGAGGACCCCGTCCGGGCCGGGAACCGCGATGACTGATAGTGCCGAACCCGAAACCGTTCGCGCACGTTCGGCGATCAGATCGAGGTACTCCGCGGCGTCCGGATGTACCGCGGTGATGAGTTTGCCGCTGATTTCCATGCCTGCCTCCAGCCACCCCTGGAGGCGGCGGCTGTCCTCGAAAATTCTGGCGTTCTCGATGGCGATGCCGGCGGCCGCGGCCAGCGCCACGGCGAGTTCCTCGTCCTCCTCGGTGAAGTCCGCCCCGCTCTGCTTCTCCGTCAGATACAGGTTCCCGAAGACCGTGTCCCGGACCCGGACGGGGACGCCGAGAAACGTCTTCATGGGCGGGTGGTTGGGCGGGAATCCGGCCGCCGCGGGGTGCCCGCCCAGATCGTGAAGCCGCATCGGCTGCGGGTCGCGGATCAGATGCCCGAGAACCCCCCTTCCCCTGGGAGGCTCACCGATCATCCGGATGCCGTCCCCGTCGACGCCGACGGTGATGAATTGGCTCAGCGCCTGGACCCCGCCGATGACGCCCAGCGCCCCATACCGGGCCCCGGTCAGTTCGCATGCCGAATGCACGAGCCGGTCCAGGACGGCTTCCAGGCTCAGATCGTCGGTGAGGGACACCACCGCGGAAAGCAGACCCCGCAGCCGGTCCTGAGTATAGAGCAGCTCATCGGCCCGTCCCCTGGACTCCCGCAGCAGATCCCCGGCCCGGCGCTTCATCGGGTTACGCCACTTCAACAGATATCCCTTGGCTAGGGAGCGGACCTGCGGGCCCGGCAACCCGCGGGGGTTTGGTGCTCCGGACAGGCCGGCGACATGGTCCAGCAAAGTCGCGCATGCGTCCTTCACCGTCTGCAGGGCCAAGAGCGGGGAACGGTCCGGCAGGTGCTGGCCGGGCCGGCTTCGGGCCCCGCCGAGGGGACGGGGCACGTTCATGGACCGGCCGGCCGGCTACGAATGGCTGCGGAACAAGGCCCGTCTGGTCCGAGATGTGAGACGTGGCAGCGCATTCCCGCAAGGCCTCAACACCTACCACGGCGGCGGCAGTATCCAGGTGGGCCGGTGAGAGGGCCAGTACCGCTCCGGTCCCGTCCAGGATCCGTAGGAGGATTCTGCCATCCTCGACCCGGACGAGTTCAAGGGCGCCGGCCCCGGAAGGTGCCTGGGTCAGGGCTGCGCTTTGGCGGGCGGGTGCGCGCTGGGCGGCGGAACGAGCAAGGGAAGAATCAGGCACGACAGCTCCACAATAGAGTTCCATGGCCGCGCCTTGACCTTCTGCTGACTATACGCCAAGGGCCATGGCCTTCTGTTCAGGAAAGGGACGCCAAGAAATGTTCCACAAAGGGTCCCATCCTGTGTTTTGGCCCAGGTGGTTTTCGCTGGAATCCGGTCTGTTCTCGACCAGCTCGAACCGGTCATCGCCACTGCTTACCGGGCCGGGCGGCAGCCCGCGTTCGGCGATGCGGCCCCGTCTTTGCCCGCTCTAGAACCGCGCATCACCGCAGGCCTCCCACATCCGCGCGCGATAGCGGCGCCGGCAGTCCTCGACCCGGGACAGCCTCAGTCGCTTCGTAACCTGCCACTCAGGGCCTGGTCAGCATCCCACGCAACATGGTGCCCCTCGCGGACGGAGATCTGCCGATGGCCCAGGGCAGTGAAGCCGCCACGGCCGGTCAGTGCAAAAACAGCGTCAGGCCGGCGGCACCCGGATATGAAAAAGGCACACACGGGGCCCTGTGCGTCGTATTCTGAGGCCATGACAAGTCCTTCCGATGAATCCGCCGTATCCGAGCTCCAAGAGCTCATCACGGAATCAGGCACCGTCAGCGAGTTCCTGAACGAACTAACGCTCTTCGCGGCCCGGACCATCAGCCCGGCCATCGGCCATCCGGTCGAGTGCGCCGTGGCGTTGCGGCGGCGCCGGCGCACCATCACGATCGCCGGAAGCAGCGAGGAAGCACGCACCCTGGACCAGATCGAGCAGGCCCATGGCAGCGGCCCCTGCACGCTGGCACTGGAAACCAACACCACAGTCCTGCTCAACGACGTCGACCACGACCCGCGCTGGCCCGACTTCCAACGCGAACTCACAACCCGCGGCTACCACGCCGTCCTCGGAATCCCGCTCAAGCTCGGCAAAGATTCCTGGGCAGCGCTTGACCTGTTCGCTCCCGCCGCCGGGGCCTTCACCCCGGCAGCCATCGCCATCGCCGAAGACTTCGCCAGGATCGCCGGCGACGCATTGCGCCTGGCCGTCCGGATAGGAACCGAACAGCTCCTGGCCGAAGACCTCAAAGCCGCCATGACAAGCCGGTCAACGATCGACCTCGCCTGCGGAGCCATCATGGCCCAAAACCGCTGCAGCCAGGAAGCAGCCTTCGCCATCCTGACCCGGGCCTCAAACCACCGGAACAAAAAATTACACCAAGTCGCCGAAGAACTGCTGCTCGGGCTCTCCGGCAACGTGCCACCAAGCACCCGGTTCGATGCCTGAACGACAACCCTGACTTCCCCGCACTTCCAAACAACACGCACCGCGTATCCCACGAGTCACCCTGAGCGAGATTTGCCCTCGCCCCGGCCGGCTCTCCCAGGACCAGCGCCACGGAGAAGTGTGCCATGTCCGGTCAGGGCGGCCGTCGCCTCCCCGGTGTTGACGCAGCGTTGCAGGGATCGCGCCGAGGCGAAGCCCCGGGGATGGACTGGTGTGCTCGCTTACCGTACCTCTGCCCGCGAAGCAATCCGGGCCGCGGCCGGGAAACCGACGATGGTACCGGCTGTCTTCGCTGGCTCAGACCGGGCCTGTGTGAGCGTGGGCTCACATGACAAAATGGGCGTGTTACACACCACGGCATCTGGGCGCGCTTGCACGAAGGATCGGGAAATGAAGAAGGAGCTGGACGACGCCGCGAACGCGGTCGAGGAGGCATCGAATTCCAGGGCCCTCGTGATCGCCGCCAGGGCAGGTTTTGCCGTCAGCGGCCTGTTGCACATTCTGACCGGCTCCGTCGCCATCCAGTTGGCCTTCGGCAAGGGCGGGCAGGCGGACCAGGGCGGCGCCGTTGCCCAACTCGCCGGACAGCCCGAGGGACTGCTGCTGCTGTGGACCGGATTCGCCGCCTGCGTGGCTTTGGCGCTCTGGCAAACCGGCAACGCCGTGTTCGGCTACGGTCAGCTGGAAGCCAAGAAGAAGGTGGGGAATAGACTTTCCGCGGGCGGCAAGGCGGTGATGTTCGCCGTCATGGCGCTGACGTTCGCTGCGTCCGCGAGTGGAAACAGCAAGAACAGCGGACAGTCCACCAGCGATTTCACGGTCTTCATCATGAAAGCACCCGGGGGTCCGTTGCTGCTGATCGCCATCGGGGCCGCGGTCGCCATCGTCGGCATTGTCTTCATGGTCCTCGGATTCAAGGCATCGTTCAAGAAGGATCTGCGGCTGCCGCCCTCGGGCGCCGGCCGGTCCGTTATTACGGGGCTGGGCGTGGTCGGCTACATAGCCGAGGGCATAGCCCTGTTTCTGGTGGGATTGCTATTCATCATTGCCACCGTTTCCGCCCGCCCCCAGGAGTCCACTGGCCTGGACGGCGGGTTGAAGGCGCTGCGCGAGCAGCCCTACGGGGTATATATGCTGACCGCCGTCGGCGCCGGCCTGATCTGCTACGGCCTTTACCTGATGGTGAAGGCCAAATTCGCGCGGATGTAAACCGCCCCGGCGCGGCCGGCTCTTGCTTCATCGACGTGAGGGGGAACGGCCGGGCCTCCCGGGACGGCAACAATCACGAGGCCGCCGACAGCCGCCGGGGCCGGGCGCCGGGAAGGTCTGCAGGCATCACCGGAGACGACCTTCGCGGTGCAGACGTGAACCGTGCCGAACTTCCGGAACGCCGCTGTTCGCGCCCCGGATTCAGATCAATGCGGCCGCCGGTGATTCCAGGACAAAGCGGCCCGCATGACTGAAATGAGCCGGGCACCGGAAATCTGACAACCACTCACCTTCGCACTGACATGGACGGCTCGACGCCGAACCGTGCCGCACTGGATTCGCCCGATGTACGGCCCCCGTCATGCGTTCGGCTGATGGGCCACCTAGATGAAGGGTGCTAGTCCGGACCGGCAGCCCGTCACGGTAGTCGTATGGGAATGAGCATCGTCGCCTGATTTCCGGTCCGAGGAGTGAATGAGTATCCGGAATACCCCTGCGACCGCCGCACACATTCAACGCCAGCGGCAGGTCAGGGCGGACCAGCCGCTGGCAACTCTTTGCAGACTTCTGCGGGCCGGGGGTGTCCCTATGCTTTGGTCAAGCTGTCTCAGGAGTTTCTTCCAGGTAAAAGGTTCAGTTTTTGAGCATGGCGAAGAGGACGTCGCAGCGGCGGCGGGCGAGGCAGATGAGGGCGGCGTTGTGTTTCTTCCCTTCGGCGCGTTTCCGCTCGTAGTAGGTCTTGGACACGGGATCGTGGCAGGAGGCTATCCATGCGGATCGGAAGAGTGCGTTCTTGAGTTCTTTGTTGCCCGAGCGGGCATGGAATTCTCCCCTGATGGAGGTGCCGGAGCGCCGTGTGACCGGTGCGATGCCGGCGTAGGCGGCGAGGTGGCCGGAGGTGTGGAAGTTGCTCCCGTCGCCGATGGTCAGGAGTATGGTGGCGGCGGTCTTGATGCCTACTCCCGGCATGGACATCAAGACCCGGGAAAGAGGGAAATCGTCCAGGAGCTTTTCGACTTCTTCAGCCACGATGGTCCGCTGGTGTTTGAGTTCCTTGATCTGGACGGCGACGCGCGGGATGACCAGCTCCACCGCCTCGGTCCCGGCGACGGTTACCGTCTGCTGGCCCAGGGCGGCGAACACGGCGTCGATGAGTGCGGCCGGGTCCTTCCGGCTGTGGGTGCGTGCCCAACGCAGCACGTTCCCATGTCCGGCGGTGCGAAGACCGGTCGGGCCTGCATATTTGATCAGCAGTTCCAGGACCAGGGAACGGGTCAGGACGGTGCCGGGAAACGCGCGTTCCAGGGCCGGGAAGATCTGCAGCAGCAGGGACCGGAGCCGGTTGATCGCCCGCGTGCATTCGTGGGTCAGGTCGGCGTCAAACCCGGAGAGCACCTTCAGCGCCGACAGCACCTCACTGTCACGGTCGACCGCGCGCAGGGTGTGCGGCATTGCCCGGGCTGTCTCGGCGATGATGAACGCGTCCCGGGCATCAGTTTTCGATTTCCCGGGATACGGGTGCCACGGACTCCCCTTCCGTGTGTCCACGTTGGCGAGGGGCTCCTGGCCCTAACCACCCGAGAGCGGAGTCGTCTCGCGAACGGGCTTCTTGCCGCAGGGTCGACCGCCGGCCCCTCTCGTGGGAGCGTCCAGGCCGTACCCGCGCAGGTCGTATTCTGCCCAGTCCGCGCGGAGCGGCAGTAAAGCCTTTGGCGTACTTTTGCTCGGCGACAGAGAGCCAGTTCCTGCAACTCGACCTCGAAGCCGGCCCGCCGACCGACCGGCCGGGCTCAGCAAGCTCATGATCAGCTCCGGATCAGTTGCCACGTCATGCCGTTCCCCCGTATTCCAGCATGATCAGGTATCAGAACGGAGATTCCGGACCGGCCGCACACTTGGGTCGATCTAAAGAATCATCAGCAAGTCACGTTGTACGCGGCCCTAACCACCATGAAGTGGTGAACGCGAAAACCGACGGAAGGACGAACGAGCAGGAAGTCCCAGAAGAGGCCCCGCAGGGCGGTACCCGGCCTGCCGTAGCCAGCCGCTCCCCCACACAACCGAATAGGTCTATCCGGGACCCCACACACCCGGAAGATCAGATCAGAGGCGAGAGTCTGCATACTGTGCACACAAGAAAGCGCGAATATGCCTCTGAACAGGGAAGACACGTGCCCGAGGTGGGACTCGAACTGTATTCCCTCCCCCGCAAACACAAGGCTGCCAAGGAAACATGCGGAATCCGAGCCAGTCCGGCACCAGTACAACCCGATCCGCAGCCCATAGTGTGTACTTTGTACACATCTCTTTATTGCCCATTTTCCTGCACCAACCATGCGACTGCCGCGCCCTGCGAGGGCGCGGCAGCTTCTTTTTGACCGCGATGTAGCTCCGTTCTGACACACCTGACGTTAGGGCCTGTACTGCATCAATGCCGACGACGAAGGTAGTTGAGCCCCAAGTCCACGAAGCAAGGCACAAGCTTGGAGTCGATGAGTGTCAAACTGCTGAATCGAGCCGGACGGGGGCGATTGGCTGCTGTGGTTCTGGTGGTTTGCTTGCTAGTGATGGGCCGCTCACAGAGTGCCCCAAGGCAGCGCGCGTGTGGGAAATTTCGTTGTTCGACAACGCCGGTTGGCGAGCGGATACTGAAGAACCATGAAGCCTACCCAAAGCGGGTTGCGCATCCAGCTTCTCGGCTCGTTCATCGTGTACGTCAACGGGAACGCCGTCGAGAACAGCCACTGGCGGCTGCAGAAGGCAAAGGCCGTGGTGGCAATGCTGGCGCTGGCACCTGGTCAGCGTGGCCGTCGCGAGCAGGTACTGGACCGCCTGTGGCCTGACATGGAGCCGGTGGCCGCCGCACGGAATCTGCATCAGACCCTGTACGTCGCTCGCCGAACGCTCGCTAAAGCTGGAGCCGGCAGCGACGGGCTACTCGCCATCCGCGGTGAAGTGGTCGTGCTGGATGACAATGGCCCGGTCGATGTCGATGTCCTGGAGTTCGAGCGTTCGGCCGTGGCAGCGTTGGCCGCAGGTGTCGAGGCAAGCCTGCGCGATGCGGCCGACTTGTACAGCGATGATCTTCTGCCGGAGCTGCCGGATGCGGATTGGCTGACGACACGCCGCGATGAGCTCCGGGAAATCCATCGCGAGGTACTGGTGAAACTTGCGTCCACGGTGGCGCCGCGCGCGCCGGAGGAAGCGTTGGTCATCCTCACCCGAGCGCTCGAATCCGATCCCGTCCACGAGGGAGCCGTGCGCGCGCAGATGGTGGTGCTGGCTGGGATGGGCCGGCGGTCGGAAGCATTGGCACGATATGAGCGGCTGGTCGACGAACTTCTCGACGCGTTCGGGACCGACCCGGACACCCGGACGACGGGACTGTTTCGCGAGTTGTTGACCGGCTCGCCGCCCGAGGAACGCCTCCGCCACCCCGCCGGCGTGACCGGCAAAGACGATGCCATCGGTTATCTGCCATCCCCGTTGACAAGCTTCATCGGGCGCGAGCGTGAGCTCGTTGACGTCGAGCGGCTGATGGGCCATGCTCGCCTGCTCACCCTCACCGGGGCTGGCGGCAGCGGCAAGACCAGACTGGCTTTGGAGGCCGCGAAGACAGTTCGTCCTGAGTACGAGGACGGAGTCTGGTTCGTCGACCTCGCGGCCGTTGGGGAGTCGCTGCTGGTGGCCGACGCCGTAGCCGAGGTCCTCGGGTTGGATTCCGGCGCGGCACCAAGCCGCGTGCAAGCGCTGGTCGACCAACTGCGGCGACGCTCGCTGCTCCTCGTGCTGGACAACTGCGAACACTTGCTCGCGGCCTGTGCGCAACTCGTCGTCGCGCTACTTGACGGATCCCCTGGGATTAAAGTGCTGGCCACCAGCCGGGAGCCACTCCATGCCGACGGGGAGTACACCTACCGGGTGCCGTCATTGCCCCTGCCCTCGCCCCTGCGTACCGACGCTCTCGACCTGGCCGCGCTGGGCCGGCTGCCCTCTGTCCGGCTTTTCGTTGAGCGGGCAGCGCAGGTCCGGCCGGGTTTCGCGCTCGACGCCGACAACGCGCAGGGGGTGACAGAGTTGTGCCGACGGCTCGACGGGATGCCGCTGGCCCTGGAATTGGCCGCGGCCAGGACGGCCGTACTCGAACCCGCCGAGATCGTCCAGAGATTGGGCGATGCTTTGTCCATGCTCGGCGGGGGAACCAGCGGCGTCACGCGGCACCAGACGCTGCGTGGCACGTTGGAATGGAGCCACGAACTGCTCACCAAACCGGAGCAGGTTCTGCTGCGCCGCCTGTCTGTGTTCGCGGGTGGTTTCACCCTCGACGCTGTGGTAACAGTCTGCGCTGACGCGCCCCTCCAGCAGATCGAAATGCTCGACCTGTTGGCCAAGCTGGTGGACAAGTCTTTGGTGGTCACCGAAAGGAGGGGCGCCGGGACCCGATACCGGCAATTGGAGACGGTCCGCCAGTTTGGCCACGAGAATCTCGATCATTCAGGTGAGGCGGCTCAGCTGGCGGCTGCGCATTGCGCCTACTTCCTTGCCGTCGCCGAATCCCACAATCCCGAACGGGCCACCGGGGTGGTCATCGAACAGCCCAAGTTGCTCGACCGCGAGCACGACAACCTGCGCGCTGCGTTGCGCTGGTCGTGCGCCCGCGAGCCCGAGACCGCGCTCCGGCTCGCCGCCAGCCTGTGGCGGTTCTGGTTCGTCCGCGGTCACGCGGTCGAGGGAGCACGTTGGGTCGAGCGTGCCTTGGCGGTGGCTCCCGACTCGACCCGGTCTCGCGCGGCTGCTCTGATCGGCCTGACCGGGCTGGACAGCCGGCAGGGCCGCGGCGATCGGCATCGGGCGCTCGGCGCGGAGGCCCTGGCAATTATGCGGAAGATCGGCAATCCCGACGAGGTGGCGATGGCCCGGCTCATTGAGACCTCGCTCGCATGGAGCACTTTCGACTTGGACGAGGCCGAACAGCTGGCAGCCGACGTGCACACCGAGGCAGTCGAAGGTGGCAGACCCGAACATTGCGCTGCCAGCAGTTGGCTGCTCGGCCAGTGCGCGTTGTCCCGGGAGGACGGACCACTCGCCGCCCGTCACCTAAACATCTGCCTGAGCGAACTCGCACAGTCTGAGACCAGCACTCCACCCTTCCTGCCGGTGATCACGCCCAGCCTGCAACTGGTCCCGATCGCCGGACGGCTGGTCCCCTGCGTCGAGGAGACCCTGCTGTTGGGCCGGCGGGTTGGCGTCATCCAAGCCAAAGGCTACGTGCTGTCCGCGATCGGCTACGCGGCCAGGCTTTCGAGAGACACGCAGTCTGCGATATCCGTCATCACGGATGCAGCCGAACATTTCGCCGAGTTAGGAGATGACCTGGCTAGGGCGCAAACACTTCACCAACTTGGCTGCATTCTGCGCGACTGTGGCGACCACAGCGCAGCCGATGAGGCCCTGTCCTTGGCGCGGGAGCTTCGGCTCGGCCTGGGCGACCGACGCGGCGAGCTGCTGACCGAGATTAATATCGCCCTGCTCCGCGCCATGGGTGGTGATATCAACCGCGGCCTGACAGACGCTCGGCGTTGCCTTTCAGGGTTCGAGTCCGCGGGAGATCAGGTGGGGATCGGCGCCACGCTGACCATT
Organism: Arthrobacter sp. PsM3; assembly: GCF_030433895.1. Lineage (GTDB taxonomy): Bacteria > Actinomycetota > Actinomycetes > Actinomycetales > Micrococcaceae > Arthrobacter. The sequence goes on from NZ_JARUXE010000057.1 coordinate 13,524, forward strand.
CTCGGTGCCGCCGAACTGATCTCCGGGGAGGTCCGGGCAGCGCGGGAAATGTACAGGCAGGCAGCGGAAAAGGTCGCCCCATGGCGGCGACACACTGGCTGGCAACGGTTGATGGTGGCAGAGCTATCCAACGAGCTCAGCGACCCGCATCGGGCGGCCCGCGAAATTGACAGGGCTGGGGCGATTTTCGACCGAACGAGATGCCTCATCGCCGGTCAGCGGCTGGCCGCACTCCGTAGGCGGGACTCGGATGATGATGTTGAGACGGCGTTGAGTGCTCGTTGAGGACGGTTCACTAGCGTTATTCCTGGATCTGACAAATGGATCTGACAAACAACCAGCAATCAGGAGGAACGCATCGTGACAACGACGCAGACTAGGCCGAGCCGCATCGGCGAGGCCACCATCGCCGAGTTCGCCGCCGGCCTGCGCGGCACGGTCATCCGGCCAGGGGACGCGGACTACGACCACGAACGCAGCATCTGGAACGGGGCCCACGACCGCCGCCCGACGCTCATCGCACGCTGTGCGGGTGTGGCAGATGTGATCCGCACGGTCGATCTCGCGCGCAGCGAGGGATTGCCGTTGTCGGTTCGCGGCGGTGGCCATTCGATCCCCGGGTTTTCCACCGTCGACGATGGTATCGTGCTGGACCTTTCGCTGATGAAGGGGGTCCAGGTGGACCCAGCCCGCCGCCGCGTGGCGGCACAGGCAGGGTGTACCTGGAAGGACGTGGATGCAGAGACCCAGCAATTCGGGCTTGCGGTGACCGGTGGCCTGGTGTCCTCGACCGGCATCGCCGGCTTCACCACCGGCGGCGGCATCGGCTGGCTAGTGCGCAAGCACGGGCTGGCCAGCGACAACCTGGTCGGCGCCGACGTCGTCACCGCTGACGGGCAGTTCATTCACGCCAGTGCCGATGAGCACCCCGATTTGTTCTGGGGACTGCGCGGCGGCGGCGGCAACTTCGGTGTGGTGACGTCCTTCGACTATCAATTGCACGAAGTGGGGCCCACCGTCGTTTCCGGCCTGGTTTTCTACCCCGCAGAAGAGGCGGAGCAGGTGTTGCGCGGCTATCGGGCGGCCTGCGCGGCGGCCCCCGATGAGCTGACCACGCTGGTCAACATGACCACGGCGCCGCCGGTCCCTTTCCTGCCAGAATCGGTGCACGGCAAGCCAGTCATCGCTGTGGGAGGGTGCTGGTCCGGCGATCTCGATGCCGGCGAGGCGGCCACCGCGCCTTTCCGGTCATTGGGCACGGTCATCGCCGATGTGTTCGCGGCCAACCCGTACGCGGGGTGGCAGCAGGCGCTCGATCCGCTGTACCCGCGGGGCATGCACAACTATTTCCGCTCGGCATTTCTGCGCGCCGCCGACGACGCGTCCGTGCGCGTGCTGCTGGGCTCTTTTGCCGCATTCCCCAACGCCATGACGGAGATTCACCTGCACCACCTTGGCGGCGCGGTCGGCCGGGTTCCGGCCGAAGCAACGGCCTTCGCACTCCGCGACCAGGAATTCATCGTCAACGTTATTGCGCGCACGCCGACAGCGGAAGGCTTCGCGGATGCCGTCGAATGGGCCCGGGGTGTGACGTCCTCGCTCGGTCCGGATGTGGCGGCCTACGTGAATTTCACAGGTGAAGCGAATACGGCGCTCGTCCGGGCGTCGTACCCGGCGGATACCTACCGGCGGCTCGTGAAACTGAAGAACGAATACGACCCCACCAATCTATTCCGGTTGAACCAGAACATCGCCCCCACGGTGTGACAGCACTGCCTGCGTGAGAAGTGGATGATCGACCGAGGGTCGGGAAGCAACCTGACAGCCCGCGTCAGAGGCACTTCGATTCCCCAGGCAACTGACCGGTAACGCCGCCGTAGCGGAGGTCTTGTTATCGCTCAATTTCTCAATCATCAAAAGGTGCCAATTTCACCAAACATTGACACCGCGGATGGACCCGCGGCACCTAGCAGATCCCTAACCTGAAGTTACGTGGGTTGAGGCAGGAAGATCCCCGGGTTTCCGGGGATCTTCCTGCCGGTCTCGTGGGAAGCAGGCAAGGAGCGAGCCACAAAGCAGCAATGGCAGGAAACTCGCTCCGGTGTGGACAACGTGCACACCCCTCCTGGCCGGACAAATGGGAACCAGCCCTCCCCCAAGCCACCGGTCAGCAAGGATTCCGGAGAAAGAGATCTTATAGAAATCCCCGCAGGTCATGTCGTCAGTAGGACCCCACAGCATGAATAGGTACAAGACCAACCACGGCACCCCGAGCATGGCTTGGGCTGCACTTTTAGTCAGCGCCGTGTTCGAAGCGATCTGGGCAACGGCACTGGGACAGTCGGAAGGGTTTACTCAGGCGCTCCCCACGGCTGTTTTCATCACAGCGCTCCTACTCAGCATCGCCGGCCTGGGGGTACGCCGCCAAGACAATCCCGGTGGGCACCGGCTATGCGGTCTGGACAGGAATAGGTGCAGCGCTCACTGTCGTTTATGCCATGCTCACTGGATCCGAAGACACCTCCGCCCTCAAGATTCTCTTCCTGACTGGCATCATCGGCTCCGTTATTGGACTCAAAGTCATCGGAACAAGGCAACGTCCTGCCACCGCCGAGGAATCGGCATAGTCTACGGGTGAATTCCCGTCCCAACGAGGAAAGTCAGCCGCGGATCGACTTGCTTCAAGGAAATCCTCAGCCATCCCGAGGACGGCGCTCGGTTCCAGCGCGGCCCACTCCAGCTCTGCCACAGTGTCCCCTTTGCCCAGCCGGGGGAGACAGTCGTAAGTGTAGGCAGCTACAGTACAGCTCGATCAGCAGCTATCCGAAGGCAGCTCGGCCTCCTCCTCGATGCCGGGCTGGTGCAGCGCTCCACGCCGCGGCCCTGGAAGCTAGTTTCGAGGTCGCCGTCATGCCGCCGTGACGGCCGGCCCGCCTGAGGTCGTTAGGGGTCGTCTCCCGCCGGTCCCTTTGGAAGGATGCGAGGGGGTGGCGAGGGCCCCTCGACGCGGATGGGCAGCTCGTCGTCCCCCCGAAGAATGGCGCGGATCAGCCGCCGCTCCTCCCACCTCAGCGACATGAGCGCGTGGCCGGGCCGCAGTACCAGACCCCCGTTCGGGGTGGCATACCGCTTCTGCAGATCTCCCAGCTCCTCGGCTCGCAGCAGCGCGACTGTGCTACCCGCAGCCGAGTCGACTACGCGGACCAGCGAGGAGGGTCCCGTCAGATCGGTCGCAACGACGCGCCGCTCGCTCTCGGCGAGGATTGTCTTCTGCGCTGCGCGTGTCACGACCAGGGGGCGGGACGGGCCGTCCAGCAGTCCGGTCAGCACGTCCGCCGCAGCGTCAGGGCGGCCCGTTCTCCGCGCCGCCGCCTGCATCCGCTGCAGGCGACCCGGCTCCCGCAGCACCTCGTCGATCTTCCAGCCGATCGTCGCGGGAGTGTTGCAGCGGACCGCCGCCCCCTGCTCCATCAGGTAATCGCCGTTGCGAACCTCCTGCCCCGGGATGGGGTTCACAAGCACCATGGGCAGTCCTACAGCCATGCACTCCGACGCCGACAGCCCGCCCGGCTTGCCCACAAACAGGTCGGCGCGGCGCAGCAGCTGCGGCATCTCCGCCGTGAAGCCGAGCACGCGGTAGCGGTCGCCAGCGGGCGCCACCAGCTGCTCGATACGCTGCCGCAGCGCATTGTTGCGTCCGCACACGACCGTGGCCGTGAAGGACGAGCGCATGTGCAGCGTCTGCCGCACGACCGAGACGGCATAGTCGCCGCCAGTCGCGCCCGCCGAGATCAGCAGCATCGGGGGCTCGTTTGCATCGCGCGCAGGCGCTACGTTCAGCTGGGTGGCGATCGGGATGCCCGTGGCCGCGACGCGGTCGGGGGGCAAACCCAGCGCCATCAGTTCTACCCTCCCCTCCTCCCTGGCCAGGAAGATCGCGTGGAACGCGCCCGTAAGCCATAGTCCCTGGAAGTCGTAGTCCGTCGTGACGACGGCGGTCCTCGCGTCAATCACGCCGCGAAGGAGCAGTGACGCCAGCAGTTGGGCTGGCAGGAAGTGCGTGCACACGATCGCGGTCGGCCGGAATCGCTCGATCGCACCGATCACCGGAAGAGCGTTCACCCGTGTCCAGGGGTCTACTGGGCCCCTGCGCCGGAACGGACGGTCGTTGATGTCGTAGCCCCACTCGACCAGCCAGGGCAAGTCTTCGACCAGGACGAAGTAACCCTTGCCCAGCAGTGTGCGGTAGAGCACGCTGCTCACCTGCAGCACGTCCAGCACCTGCACCTCGTCGACGTCGGCGCGCGCGGCACACGCCTGCTGCACCGCAGCCGCGGCGCTGTTGTGCCCCGCTCCTACCCCTGCTGACAGGATAAGTACGCGCTCCCTCCCAGCGGCGTCGGGGCCTCGTGCCCACGTTCTGCGCATGAAGAGAGTCTAGCGGGCCGTATCACCACCGCTGCCGGAGAAGATCACCCTCGGCTGCAACCGGGTCCTGCCCGCGCTCGGTGCGGACTCCCGGGCACGCCCGCACGGCGCACTGAGTTTCTGGGCTCTACATAACGCTGCCACCTCCCTTCATCCCCTTCATGGTCCGACCGGCCGAGAGCCGCATGAGGAGTCAACAAAACCGGGAGCAGTCCCCATTTCATTGCCAACCGGGTAGGTATCGACATGACCCACTCATTGGCCGCTCTCGCAGAAGAGGGGCACCGTAGTCTCTGTGTTGCGCCGTTGCTAAGCGCCCGGCCCGGTCGCC
>NZ_JARUXE010000058.1 GCF_030433895.1 Arthrobacter sp. PsM3
GCACGAAAGTGGACGACGACGCCGATGCCGCCGCCGTCGGGCTGCTCGGCTGCGGCGTGATGGCAGGCATCGGTGCCGCCATCAACACCGGCGAGGTTAAGCGCGGCGAGTCTGTGGCCGTGATCGGCTGCGGCGGCGTGGGCATCGCCGCGATCGCCGGGGCAAAGCTGGCCGGTGCCACCACAATCATTGCCGTGGACATCGACGCGAACAAGGTGGACATGGCCAGGTCCCTGGGCGCCACCCACGGAATCGATTCGAGCCGGGAAGAGCCCGTCGAGGCCATCCGTGCGCTGACGGGAGGCCACGGTGCCGACCTGGTGATCGACGCCGTCGGACGTCCCGAAACCTTCAAGCAGGCGTTCTACGCCCGCGATCTCGCCGGCCGCGTGGTGCTCGTGGGGGTACCGTCGCCGGACGCGAAGATCGAGCTGCCCCTGCTGGATGTCTTCGGCCGGGGCGGGTCCATGAAGTCCTCCTGGTACGGGGACTGCCTGCCCTCGCGGGACTTCCCGATGCTCGTGGCGCAGTACCGGCTTGGCAACCTTGACCTGGACGCCTTCGTGACCGAACGGATCAGCATGGACCAGGTGGAGGAGGCCTTCGCCAAAATGCACGAAGGCAAGGTCCTTCGTTCGGTCGTTGAAATCGCTGCGGCACCCGGAAGGGTCTGAGCCTCGCCAGGGGGAAGCAAGTCACCCTCCGACTGATTTCCGTCGGAGGGTGACTTTTCCTGGCTGACGCTATCCGGCAGGCGCGGGGACGGCCCGCCTAGCCGAGCCAGGCATCAACGGCCTGCTGATGCGCGTCCACCCACTTCTTGGCCGCGGCTTCCGGCGTCATGCCGCCCTGGATGTCCGTGGCGACCGAGTTCTGGTCCTCGTTGGTCCACTTGAAGGCCTTGGCCAGCTTGGCTGCGGGCGAGCCGCTGTCCTCGAACTTCTTGGAAATCACCTTGTTGAGCTTGTAGATCGGGTAGTCACAGGCCACCTTTTCCGGGTTTGCGTCGCAGCCCTCGCTCCACGCCGGCAAGTTGACCTTCTTGAGTGAGACCTCGGACAGGAACCACTGCGGCTCGTAGAAATAGCCCAAAAGCGGCGTCTTGTTCTGCTCCGATGTCCGGAACGACTGGATCAGGGCGGCCTCCGAGCCGGAGAACACCACCTTGTAGTCCAGGCCGAGGTTCTTCACCAGGGCCTCGTCGTTGGTGACGAAGGCAGGATCGCCGTCAAGGACCTGGCCCTTTCCGCCGGATTCGGACGTGGCGAACATCGAGGCGTACTTGTTCAGGTTCGCCCCGTCCGTGATGTCCGGGTACTTTTCCGCCATCCATGGCGCCACGTACCAGCCGATGCGGCCTTCATTGCCCGTGGGGCCGGCGTCGACTGCCACCTTCTGCTGGGTGATGTATTGCTTGGCCAGGTCGTCATGGCCCCAGTTTTCCATCACAACGTCAACCTCGCCGGAAGCGAAACCCTGCCAGGAGATCTGCTCGTTCAGGTCCTTCTGGACCACGGTGCAGCCAAGCTTGTTCTTCGCCACGTAGCTGTAGACGGCCGCATTCGCCGTGTAGCCCACCCAGGCGTTGAGCGCCACATTGACAGACCCGCAGGGCGCCGCCCCCGCGGCGGCCGGGGCAGCAGCCGCCTGGTTCACGGAGGCACCGCCGCAGCCTGCGAGCAGCAGGGCTGCGGCAGCGGCCCCCGCTACCGCCGGGACAGTTCGTTTCAACAGCAGTCCAGCTTTTTTCATCGTTAGATCTCCTTGTTCGGGGTGCGGGTCTCGGGGTCAGGTGGCCGTGGTTTTCGGTGAGGGGATTTTCCGCACCGGAGTGGCTGCGGCAGCCTGGGTCATCCTGTCCAGCAGGATGCCGAGGAAAACGATGGCAAGGCCGGCGGCGAGGCCCTTGCCGAAGAGCGAGCTCTGGACGAAGCCGGCGACGACGTCGTACCCGAGGCCGCCTGCGCCCACGAGCGCACCAACCACCACCATGGCCAGGACATAGATCAGGCCCTGGTTGGCGGCGAGGGCCAGCGTCTGCCTGGCCATCGGAAGCTGGACCTTGGTGATGACCTGCCAGGGGGTGGAGCCGCTGGCGACGGCGGCTTCGACCACCGTGGGGGAAATCGCCGAGATGCCGTCAGCCGTGATCTTGATGGCCACAGGGGCGGCGTAGATGATGCCGGCGATGATCGCGGTGAAACGGGTGGCACCGAAGAGCCCCAGGAACGGGACCAGGTACACGAAGGCCGGCAGGGTCTGGCCCGCGTCCAGCATGGGCCGCATGATCTGGTCCACCCGCTCGGACCGTCCCATTGCGACGCCGAAGACTATGCCCAGGATCATGACCACCACGGTGGCGACGAGTGTCCCGGCCAGTGTGACCATCGAGTCGCTCCAGAGGCCGAGGTAGATGATCGCGCCCAGGCACGCAGTGGTCAGGGTTGCGAGCTTCCAGCCGCCCAGGGCGTAGGCCGCCATGGCAATGACGGCCACGAGGATGTAGAAGGGGGTGTCCGTGAGCAGTGACTGGAACGGGTTAAGGATCCCGGTGGTGACCGCTTCCCGGAAGGAGACAGTGAACAGGGACAGGTTGGCCTGCATCCACTGGCTGGCCGAGCCCACCGCCTGGACGATGACCGGGCCGATGTTGAGGTCCGCCGGGAATGCTGCAGCCCACAGCATGGTCCGGGACAACTGCACCATCGCCAGTGCCAGCACCAGGCTCACGCCCAGGAGGATGTACCTGGTCCGGCGGGAGACCCTGCGGTTCCGGGCAGCCCCCGGTTCCGCGCGGCGGCTCGCGGCGGTGGTCACCCGGTCCAGCACGATCGCCAGCAACACGATGGAGAGCCCGGCATTGACGGCCGTGCCGACGTCCAGCGACTGCAGCGCCCGGACCACCACCTGGCCGAGCCCGGGCGCTGCGATCAGGGCGGCGATGGTGACCATGGACAGGGCCGCCATGGTGCTCTGGTTGATTCCCATGACGATGGTGCGGCGGGCCATGGGAAGCTGCAGGTTCACGAGCCGCTGCAGGCCAGTTGTGCCCAGTGAATCGGAGGCTTCGCGGGTGTTCTCCGGGATGCCGCGGATGCCGTGCGCCGTCAGCCGGATCACGGGCGGAGCGGCGTAGATCACCGTGGCGATGACGGCCGACGCCGGACCGATGAGGAAGATCAGGGCAAGCGGGGCCAGATACACGAACGTTGGCAGCGTTTGCATGAAGTCCAGCACCGGCGTGATCACCTTGGCGACGCGGCCGTAGACGCCGGCCAGGACACCGAGCGGGATCCCGACCAGAAGGGTCAGAAGCACGGCGGTGAGGACCAGGGCGAACGTGTAGGTGGCCTCAACGAACAGTCCCTGGAAGCCGAAGAACATAAAGACGGCCACCGTCAGCACGGCGACCCGGGCGTTGCCGATCGCGAACGCGATCCAGCCCAGCAGGCCTACGGTTCCGAGCCAGCCGATCTCCGGCAGGCGCAGGCCGGTGGTACTCGCCGCAAAGGTGGTGAGGAACAGGTTGGCCACGGCGTCGACCGCGGCCCGCAAGGGAGTGAAGACGTACAGGAAGACGGGGTTGTCTGCGCGGTTTGCTGCCACCCAGGCGTTGAACTGGTTGAGGGAGCGGTGCAGGTCCGTCAGCTCCGACGCAGGCAGCGTCAGGGTGGAGGTTCCATGCAGGATAACGAATCCCAGGATCCAGATGATGGCGGCGCCTGCCAGCAGGAGGGTGCGCAGGCTGGGCCGGCGGCGGGGCTCAGGGGCGGCCGGGGCGGGCTGGAGCCGGACCCGGTCTCCGACAAGGGTGGACATTAGGCCGCTGCTTCCGTGGGCTGCAGCACCGACAGGATGCTGTCACGGTCGATCTGCCCGGTGATCCTGCCGGCATCCTCCACCAGGACGGGGCACGAGGAGTGCATGACCGCCGCGATGGCGTCGCGGATGATCATCCCGGAACTGAGAACCGGCGCGTCTGCCGGCGTCCCGGCCGCCACGGGCCCGGTGATCCACTTCAGGGTCAGGACGTCCGCGCGGGGCACTTCGGACACAAAGTCCTCGATGTACTTGTCCGCGGGAGACCCCACCAGTTCGTCTCCCGTGCCGCACTGGACCGTCTCCCCATTCCGCATGATCAGGATGCGGTCGCCGAGCTTGAGCGCCTCGGAAAGGTCGTGGGTCACAAACACCATGGTCTTGCCCATTTCCTTGTGCAGCCGGATGACTTCGGCCTGCATGTCGCGGCGGATGAGCGGATCCAGGGCGGAGAAGGGCTCATCGAAGAGGATGGTGTCCGGATCGCCGGCGAGGGCCCGGCCCAGGCCCACGCGCTGCTGCATCCCGCCGGACAGCTGGTCCGGGTAGTGCTGCTCGTAGCCTTTGAGGCCCACGAGTTCGATGATCTCCCGGGCTCTGGCGTAGCGTTCGTTTTTGGCCGCCCCGCGGATCTGCAGGCCGTAGGAGACGTTGTCCAGCACGGTGCGGTGGGGCAGGAGGCCGAAGTGCTGGAACACCATGGACATTTTCCGGCGGCGCAGTTCGCGCAGCTCCGCGACGCCTGCCTGCAGGACGTCCTTGCCGTCCACCAGGACCTGCCCGGAGGTGGGTTCGATCAGCCGGGTCAGGCAACGGATCAGGGTGGATTTGCCGGATCCGGAAAGTCCCATGACCACGAAGACCTCGCCTTTGGCGACGTCGAAGCTCAGGTCGCGGACCGCGGCCACGCAGCCGGTGCGTTCCAGCAGCTCCGCGGAGTTGAGGGCCGAGAGTTCCGGGTTGCCGGGGATCTTCTCACCCCCCGGTCCGAAGACCTTCCATAGCTTGCGCACTGAGATGTCGGGACTGTTCATTGCTGTACTCCTGCCTGTGGAGGCTCGAACCAGTGGCTGGGCTTGGGATTGATGTTTTGCCAGATGTGCTTGGTTTCGCGGTACTCCGCGAGACCCTGGAGCCCCAGCTCGCGGCCGTTTCCGGACTTGCCGAATCCGCCCCACTCCGCCTGGGGAACGTAGGGGTGGTAGTCGTTGATCCACACGGTGCCGTGCCGGAGGGCCCCGGCCACACGCTGGGCGCGGGAACCGTCATTCGTCCAGACGGCGCCGGCCAGCCCGTAGGCGGTGTCGTTGGCCAGTCTGATGGCTTCCTGCTCGGTGCTGAAGGTCTCCACGGTCAGGACCGGTCCGAACGACTCCACCTGGACGGCGTTCATGGAGGTGTGGCAACCGTCCAGGATGGTGGGCGGGTAGTAGCTGCCGAGGGCCAGCGCGCCGGTGTCCGGGAAATAGCCGCCGCACAGCAGCGTGGCTCCTTCCGCAATGCCGGCCTGGACGTGGGCGTGGACCTTGTCACGGTGCGCGGCCGAAATGAGGGGACCGGTCTCCGCGCGCTCGTCGAAGGGACCGCCAAGCCGGATGGCCTGGGCGCGCCGCACCAGTTCGGTCACGAACCCGTCGTGGATCGATTCCTCGATAATGAGCCTCGTGCCGGCCGAGCACACCTGCCCCGAATGCAGGAACACCGCGGTGAGGGCGTTGTCCAGTGCCGACTCGCGGTCGGCATCAGCAAAGACGATGTTGGGGTTCTTCCCGCCCAGTTCCAGGGCGACCCGCTTCACGGTGTCGGCCGCGGTCTTCATGATGCTGATCCCGGTGGCCAGGCCGCCGGTAAAGGAGACCAGGTCAACGTCCGGGCTTTCGCTCAGGACGGCGCCGACCTCGGGACCGGTGCCGGTGACGAGGTTGGCGACGCCGGGCGGCAACCCGGCCTCGAGAAGCGTGTCCATCAGCAGGATGGACGTGGAGGGTGTCAGTTCGCTGGGTTTCAGGACGAAGGTGTTGCCGGCCAGCAGGGCCGGGGCCACCTTCCATGAGGCCTGCAGGAGGGGGTAGTTCCATGGCGTGATGAGTCCGCAGACCCCTACCGGGGCGTGCACCACGCGGCTGATGGATCCGGGGTTTCCGGTGTCGATCACGCGGCCGGCGTCCGTCCCGGCGATGCCGCCGTAGTACCGGAAGCAGGCGGCGATATCGTCGATGTCGTATTCGGCCTCGACGTAGCGCTTGCCCGTGTCGAGGGCTTCGGCCCGGGCATACAGTGCCTTGTCGCGCTCCAGCAGTTCGGCGGTGCGGAGCAGGACCTGGCCGCGGTCCTTCTCGCTGGTTCCGGGCCACGCTCCGGCGTCGAAAGCGCGGCGGGCGCTGGCGACTGCTTCCCCGGCGTCGGCGGCCGTGCATTCGGCAACCTCGGCGACCTGCTCGCCGTCCGCCGGGCAGTTGATGACCCGGGTGTTTCCGGCGGCCGGTTCGCGCCACCGGCCGTCCACGAAGAGGCCCCGCAGCGGTGCGGCATCGGGGCCCGTCACGGTTCCAACGCCGGTCCCGGCCAGCTGGACGCCCTGGACGCAGCTCATGCGCGGCCCGCGCTGGGCGCGGCCTCGGGAGTTGCTGCAGGTGCGTGCCGGTAGAAGTCGGCGTGCTGGGGTGCCAGCGGCGTACGCTCCAGGATGAGGTCCGCGGCCTTTTCGGCGAGCATCATGACCGGCGCGTAGATGTTGCCGTTGGTCACGTAGGGCATCGCGGAGGCATCCGCCACGCGGAGCCCGGAGGTCCCGTGGACCTTCATGGTGAGCGGGTCCACGACTGCCAGGGGGTCAGCGGCCGGGCCCATCTTTGCGGTGCAGGAGGGGTGGAGCGCCGTTTCGGCGTCCCGTGCCACCCAGTCGAGGATCTCCTCGTCCGTCTGGACGGACGGGCCGGGCGAGAGTTCGCCTCCGCTGTAAGGCGCGAGGGCCGGCCGGGCAAGGATGTCGCGGGTGACCCGGATGGCCTCGACCCATTCGCGCCGGTCCTGGTCCGTGGAGAGGTAGTTGAACTGCAGGGACGGGTGCTTGGCCGGGTCCGTGGAGGTGATTTTCAGGCTGCCTCTGGTGTCGGAGTACATGGGGCCTACATGGACCTGGTACCCGTGTTTGGCGTCGGCTTTCTGCCCGTCGTAGCGGACAGCCACCGGCAGGAAGTGGAACATCAGGTTGGGGTAGGCGACGTCGTCGTTGGAACGGACGAATCCGCCCCCTTCGAAGTGGTTGGTGGCGGCCGGGCCCTTGCGACCCAGCAGCCATTGGAGTCCGATCAGCGGGTAGCGCCACAGGCTGAGGCTTGGCTGCATGGACACGGGCTGCGTGCAGGAGTGCTGGACATAGACCTCGAGGTGGTCCTGCAGGTTTTCGCCCACGCCGGGCAGGTCCACCACGGGGGTGATGCCGAGCGAGGACAGGTGCGCCGAATCGCCGACACCGGAGAGTTGCAGCAACTGGGGCGTGTTGATGGCCCCGCCGCACAGCACCACCTCCTTGGCGGTGACGGTGTGCAGGCGCCCGTTCCGGCGGTAGCTGACCCCGGTTGCCGTTGTGCCGTCGAAATTGACCTTGACCACCAGCGCCCGGGTGCGCACGGTCAGGTTCCTGCGGCCCCTGTTGGGGCGGAGGTAGGCGCGGGACGCGGACAGCCGCTGGCCCTTGTGGACATTGCGGTCGAACGGGCCGAAGCCCTCCTGCCGGTACCCGTTGACGTCGTCGGTGTGCTGGTGCCCTGCTTCCTCGGCGGCCCGGAAGAAGGCCTGGAACAGGGGGTTGCGGGCCGGCCCGCGCTCCAGCACCAGGGGTCCGTCATGGCCGCGCAGTTCATCGTCCGGCGCTGCGGCGAGCGCGGTCTCCATGCGCTTGAAGTAGGGCAGGCAGTGCGCGAAGTCCCAGGTTTCCATGCCGGCGTCGGCTCCCCAGCGTTCGTAGTCGAGCGGGTTGCCGCGCTGGAAGATCATCCCGTTGATGGAGCTGGAGCCGCCGAGTACCTTGCCGCGGGCGTGCGCGATCCTGCGGCCGTGCATGCGCGGTTCGGGGTCGGACTGGTACTGCCAGTCGTAGAACCGGTTGCCGCTGGGGAACGTCAGGGCCGCCGGCATCTGGATGAAAAGGTCCCACGGGTAGTCGCTGCGGCCGGCTTCAAGGACCAGCACGGTGTGCGTTCCGTCCGCGCTCAGCCTGTCGGCGAGGACCGATCCGGCGCTTCCGCCGCCGACAATCACGTAGTCGTAGCTCTCGTTCGTCATGGGGTGAATCTCCTTGGGAGTGTTTCGGAGTCGTGGTGGGGGCCCGGACGGGCCTGGGTCAGCCGCGCAGGCGTTCCATGCCCGGGTCCACCAGCGGCTCCGCTGCAATGGTGGCGGCGATGCGGGTGCCGAAGTATTCGATTTCCACGGCGTCGCCTTCGGCGGCGTCGGCGGGGAGCCAGGCATAGGCGATCGGGCGCTGCACCGTGTAGCCGTAGGCCGCGCTGGTGATGTAGCCGGCGGCTTCGCCCTTGAAATACACGGGTTCCTTGCCCAACACCACGGAGGTGCCGTCGTCGACCGTCAGGCAGCGCAGTTGCTTGGACGCGGGCGTTGCCCGACGCCGGGCGAGCGCATCGGCTCCCACGAAGGAGTCCTTGGTCTTGGCGATCGAGAAGCCCAGGCCCGCCTGGTACGGCTCGTGTTCGGGCGTCATGTCGGTCCCCCAGAGCCGGTATCCCTTTTCCAGGCGGAGGCTGTTGAAGGCACCGCGGCCGGCGGCGATAATGCCCTGCTCCTGGCCGGCCTCGAAAAGGAGGTCCCAGAGCTTCAGTCCGTGTTCGGCGGTGGTGTACAGCTCCCAGCCGAGCTCCCCGACATATGACAGGCGCATGGCCGTCACAGGGATCCCGCCGATCCGCACCTGCTTGGTGCGGAAGTACCGCAGACCGTCGTTGCTGAAATCATCGGTGCTGACCTTGGCGATGACTTCCCGCGCCTGCGGACCCCAGAGGCCGATGCAGCAGGTCGAGCCCGTGATGTCGCGGACCTGCACCCACTGGCTGGCGTCCGCGGCGGTCTGGTTCCGGGCCTCGCGGGTGAAGTAGTCGAAGTCGATGTTGCCGTTGGCGCCGACCTGGAACGTGGTCTCGGTGAGCCGTGCGATCGTGATGTCGCTGCGGATGCCGGCGTCGTCGTTCAGCAGCAGGCAGTAGGTGACGGCGCCGGGCTTCTTGTCGATCTGACCGGCACTGAGCCGCTGCAGCAGGGCGAGGGCGCCGGGTCCGCTGACTTCGAGCCGCTTGAGCGCGGTCATGTCGTAAAGTGCGACGGCGGTCCGCGTCTTCCACGCCTCGGCCGCGGATATGGGGGAGCTGAACTTGGCTGCCCAGGGGCCGCGTTCCGGCGCCCGCCATTCGGCCGGCATCTCCTCCAGCAGGTCCCGGTTGGCCTCGAACCAGTGCGGGCGTTCCCAGCCGCCGGCCTCGAGGAAGAATGCTCCCAGGTCCTTCTGCCGGCAGTTGAACGGGCTGACGCGCAGGTCCCGGGGGGATTCACGCGGCTGCAGGGGGTGCAGGATGTCGTAGATTTCGGCGAAGTTCTGCTGGGAGGTTTCGCTGACATAGCTTTCGGCAGTCTGGACGGCCTCGAAGCGGGTGACCTCGCATTCGTGGAGCGGGGTGCGGGACTGGCCCTCGATCAGCAGTTCGGCGACCGCGCGGGCCACACCCGCGGAGTGCGTCACCCAGACCGCTTCCGCGACGTAGAAGCCGTCAAGCTCCGGCGCCTGCCCGATCAGCGGGCCGCCGTCCGGGGTGAAGGAGAAGATGCCGTTGAAGCCGTCGGCGATCTCGGCACCGCGGAGTGCCGGCAGCAGTTGGCGGCTGTCCTCCCAGCAGGGCAGGAAATCCTCCGCAGTGAATTCGAGCCGGGACGGCATCCGGTACTCGGACATCTGCCCGGGAGCCACCTCGGGCAGGGTGGCCAGGTCCACCGGCATGGGCCGGTGGGCGTAGGAGCCGATGCCGATCCTGTCTCCGTGCTCGCGGAAGTAGAGGTCCTTGTCCTGGTGCCGGAGGATGGGCGTGCGCGCGCCATTGGAGGGGTCCAGTGAATTGGTGCCGAGGTTCGTGCCCACCAGTTCCGGCACCGTGGTGGTCTTGACGTACTGGTGGGCGAGCGGCAGCAGCGGTACATCCATGCCGGCCATCGCGCCGATCTTGGGACCCCAGAAGCCGGCGCAGGACACCACGATGTCGGCCGGGACCACGCCGTCGGGAGTCTGCACGCCGGTGACCTTTCCGCCGGACTGCTCGATCCCGGTCACCGGTGTTGATCCGACGAACGTGACGCCGGCTGCCGTGGCCTTGCGGATCAGCAGCTGAACGGCGCGGGCCGCCGAGGCGAGGCCGTCCGAGGGGACGTAAAGTCCGCCGAGCACCATCTCCGGGTTCAGCAGCGGGTAATGCTTGGCGCACTCGTCGGGGTCGATGATGCGGCCCTCGACCCCCCACGAGCCTGCGTAGCCGAGCTTGCGCTTGAGGTCTTCAAGCCGTTCCGGGGTGGTGGCGATCTCGAGTCCGCCCACCTGGTTGAAGCAGGCGACACCCTCGTCGCTCAGGGAGAGGAGCTTGTCGACCGTGTATGCGGCAAACTGCGTCATTGTCCTGGACGGGTTGGTCTGGAACACCAGGCCGGGGGCGTGCGACGTGGAGCCGCCGGCGAGGCCGAGCGGTCCCTGCTCCAGCACGGTGACGCTGGTCCAGCCTCGGGTGGCCAGTTCGTCCGCCAGATTCGCACCGACTATGCCGGCACCGATGATAACGACGCGGGGTGTAGCACTCATACGGGAGCTCCTATTCGTGACGTGCTGCGTGCGTGGACGGGGCCCGCTGGGGGCCCCGCGGTGTGGCTCTAGCGGAAGACGACGGTCCGGCAGCCGTTGAGGAGGACGCGGTGCTGGCAGTGCCATTTCACCGCCCGGGACAGGGCGATCGCTTCGGCGTCACGCCCGGCCGTCACCAGGGATTCCGGGTCAACGCTGTGGTCCACCCGGAAAACTTCCTGCTCGATGATGGGGCCCTCGTCGAGGTCGCCGGTGACGTAGTGGGCAGTGGCCCCGACCAGCTTGACGCCGCGTTCGTAGGCCTGGTGGTAAGGCTTGGCGCCCTTGAACCCGGGGAGGAAGGAATGGTGGATGTTGATGGCCCGGCCGTTGAGTTCCCCGCAGAGGCCGTCGGAGAGTACCTGCATATACCGTGCCAGGACCACGACGTCCGCATCGTAGTCGTCGACGAGTTCCAGCAGCCGGGACTCCGCCTGGGCTTTGGTGGCTGCGGCTACCGGCACGTGGATGAAGGGAAGTCCTGCGGCTTCCGCCATCGGGCGCAGGTCCTCGTGGTTGGAGACGACGGCGGCGATGTCCGCTCCCAGGCTCCCGGCGCGCCAGCGGAAAATCAGGTCGTTGAGGCAGTGCCCGAACTTGGAGACCATCACCAGGATGCGCTGCGGCCGGTCGTCGTGGAAGGTGTAGGACATGCCGAATTCGCCGGCGATTTCCGCGAAGTCGGCGGACAGGGAACCTGCCGTGCTGTCCGGATCAATGCTGCTGGCCCCGCCGGCGCCGGCCAGTGTCCCGGTGAAGGCAGTGCGCAGAAAGAGGGTGTTGCTGACGTGGTCGTCAAACTGCTGGTGTTCGGCGATGTCGAAACCGCGCATCGCGAGGAAGCTGGACACCGCATGGACGATTCCACTGCGTTCGGGACAGGCCACGGTGAGGACGAACGGCGTCGCCTGCTGCCCGGATGCTGCCCGGGGCTGACCGACGGGTGCCGCGGAAGGCGGCTGGTCCTGCAGCTCGTTGCTCAGTTGAAGGGTCAAAAACTTCACCTCTCGGCTTGTAGCGGAGTTCTGCCTGATGGTGCCTAGACGTGACCGTTGATGCTCAGGCCCGGTGGAAGGTTGGGTGCCTCGCTGGACTCCTCGACCATGATCTGGCCGTCCACCACGGAGACCCTGTGGACCCGCACAGGCAGCTTGGCCGGCGGCGAGTCCACTTCACCGGTGCGGAGATTGAACTTGGAAGCATGAAGCGGACACTCCACCTCGCAGCCGTCCACCCAGCCGTCCGCGAGGGACGCGTCCTGGTGGGTGCAGGTGTCGTCCAGGGCGAACAACTCGCCGTCCTCCGTGTGGAACACGGCGATCGGGGGCGATGTGTCGAGCCGGACGGAGTCTCCGGGGGCCAGTGCTGCGAGTGGGCAGGCGATGTGCATCTGATAAACCTCTTTCCCGGTTGACGGGCTCAGCCCGGTCGGCGGGTTGTGCCATCATCAACGCCGATCACAATACGCAACAGAGTGATCCATGCCACTCGCGCTTGTCAAGGGGTTGCCTAGTGTCGGGCCAGGCCCTTGACACTCCCCCGCGGCATGCGCCACGCTGTTTCGCATACAGAGAGTTGTTGCGTTATACGCAATTTGTTGCACTTATGTAACGGGAAGGCAGCCATGCAGACATTGGCAATAGTGGGGGCATCCCTGGCGGGAATCTCGGCCGCCCGTTCCGCCCGCGCCCAGGGCTTCGCCGGAAGGCTGGTCATCATCGGGGACGAGGCGCACCGGCCCTATGACAGGCCGCCGCTGTCCAAGGATTTCCTGGCGGGAAAAATCACCCCCGGACACCTCCTGCTGGAGAATGCCGGCGAGGGTGAAGCCGCAGACCCGCTGCAGGCCGAGTGGCTGCTGGGCCGGGCTGCACGCAGCCTGGACGCCGGTGCCCGGCGGGTCACCCTCGACGACGGCTCCGTAATAGAGGCCGACGGCGTCGTCATCGCCACCGGGGCATCCGCACGGACTTTGCCGGAACTTGCCGGTCTGGCAAATGTTTTTACCCTGCGCACCCTGGAGGACGCGCAGGACCTCGCACCCGAGCTGGTGCCCGGAACGCGGCTCGTCATCGTAGGCGCCGGGTTTATCGGGGCCGAGGTGGCCTCCACCGCCCGCGCCCTTGGGGTTGAAGTCACGGTCGTCTGCACGGGCGCCGTTCCGCTCAGCCGTCCGCTGGGCGCGGAGATGGCGGCCACCCTGGCTGCGTTACATGGAATTAACGGGGTGGAGCTGATTTGTGACGCCACCGTTGAGTCCTATTACAGCGGCGAGGGAGTGGTCAGCGGGCTGCGGCTGGCGGATGGCCGGTACCTGCCTGCCGACGTCGTCCTGGTGGCCATCGGCGCCGTGCCCAACACTGCCTGGCTGGCCGGCTCCGGGATCGAACTCGGCGACGGCGTCCTGTGCGATCCGATGGGCCGGACCAATGTTCCGGGCGTGGTGGCCGTCGGCGACTGCGCCGCCTGGCTGGACGAAGAGTCCGGGAGGCACCGCCGCGTGGAGCACTGGAGCTGCGCCGCGGAGCGCCCGTCGCTCGCCGTGACCGCGCTGCTGGATCCCGGAGCCGCCCGCCGGCCGCTGAACCTGCCGTACTTCTGGTCCGACCAGTACAACGTCAGGATCCAGTTCGCGGGCCAGGCCCGTGACACCGATCAGGTGTCCATCGAGGCCGGAGATCCCGCGGCGCACAGTTTCCTGGCCGTCTACTACCGTGGCGGCGAGCCGGTCGCCGTCCTTGGCGTCAACCAGCCGCGCCTCTTCAACAAATGGAAGCGGCAGCTGAACGCTGCACGACCGGTGGACACGCCGGCCGCCGAAGGCCACGCCGGCGTTGCGGCAGCAGGCACTGCGGCAGCAGGCACTGCCCCAGGGAGCGCCACCCCAACCAGCGCAGCCCCCACTTGCACCGCCCGGTCCGTACTGGCAGTATCCGCCAGTTTCGCCTGATCCCACCGACCGCCTCACCCCCGATGTCAGTCACCGCAGAGGAGTAACGAATGACCACCGAAGTCTTCACGCCCAGCCTGATCCCCACCCTCCCGGGCCAGGCATACGTCAGCGAAGAGATCTTCCGCGCCGAGCAGGAGCGCATTTTTGAGCAGATGTGGTTCTGCGCAGTGCGGTCCGCGGACCTGGACAAGCCCGGGGCCTGGCGCACGGCGCAGGTGGGCCGCGAGAGTGTGCTGGTCAGCCGTACCCGCAAGGGCGGCATCCGCGCCTTCTACAACGTGTGCCGGCACCGGGGCGTCAAGCTGTGCATGGAGGAGCAGGGAGAATCTGCGCGCTCGTTCCAGTGCCCGTACCACGCCTGGACCTACGACTTCGAAGGCAAGCTCATTGCAGCCCCCAACCTGACCAAGATGCCGGATATCGACCGGGACGAGTACGGCCTGGTCAAGGTCCACACCCGCGAGTACCTCGGGTACGTCTGGGTCTGCCTGGCCGACGAGCCGCCGTCGTTCGAGGAGGACGTTATGGGTGCCATCGAGGAACGTCTCGGGGACCTGCAGGCGGTGGAGGACTATGATATCGCCAACCTGAGCCTGGGCCGCCGCATCAGGTACGACGTCAAGGCCAACTGGAAGCTCATCATCGAGAACTTCATGGAGTGCTACCACTGCGCCACCATCCACCCCGAGCTCACGGAGGTGCTGCCTGAATTCGCCGACGGGCTGGCCGCCCAGTACTTTGTGGGCCACGGCGCCGAATTCGGCGAGGACATCAAGGGCTTCACCATCGACGGCTCAGAAGGGATGGAACGGATTCCCGGCGTGGGCGAGGACCAGGACCGGCGCTATTACGCCGTGACGATCAAGCCCACGGTCTTCGTCAACCTTGTTCCGGACCACGTGATCATCCACCGCATGTTCCCCATGGCCGCGGACCACACCATCGTGGAATGCGACTGGCTCTACCTTCCCAGCGTCGTGGAAAGCGGAAAGGATGTCAGCGCCTCGGTGGAGCTCTTCCACCGCGTGAACGAGCAGGACTTCGATGCCTGCGAGCGCTGCCAGCCGGCCATGGGCTCGAAGGTCTATGCCAAGGGCGGGGTGCTGGTCCCCAGCGAGCACCACATCGGCGCGTTCCACGACTGGGTCCAGGCCCGGGTGGGCGACGTTTCCCCCGGCCACTGAGCGCCGCCTCAGCTGCTGGTGCCCGTCGAAACACTCCTTTCGGCGGGCTCCGCCTTCTTCTACCGCCGGGTGTAGCCCATGTTCTTACTGATCTGGAGCCCGGCCTGCTTCAGTGCCTCCGGGAGCCCCGGCGTTTGCTCCGGGTCAAATCGGAAGGCCGGCCCGGAGATGCTGACGGCACCGATCACTGTTCCCATGTGGTTGTACACCGGCGCGGCAATGGCGTTGAGCCCGATTTCGAACTCTTCGCGGACGACGCAGTAGCCGTCACGGGAGATGTCGAGGAGCTGGTTCTCCAGCTTATTCCGGCTGGTTACGGTGCGCGGGGTCCTGGCGGGCAGCCCCGTCTCCTTCAGGATCCGGTCCCGCTCATCCGCGGAGACCGCCGCTAGCAGGACCTTTCCGCTGGAGGTTGCGTGCAGCGGGGTCAGGCTGCCTACCCAGTCGTAGGTGGCGAGCGTCGACGGTCCCATCGCTTGGTCCACGTTGACTGCGTAGTTGGACCGCAGCACGGCCAGGTTCACCGTTTCCTTGAAGTCCTCGGCGAGGCTTTCCAGGACGGGCCGGCCCTCGCGGACAAGGCTTAGCCTCCCGGGAACGGAGCTTGCCAATCGCAGAATGCCAAAGCCGAGCTGGTACTTTCCCCGTTCACTGTTCTGGTGGACGATATCCCGGCTCACCAGGGAGCCGAGCAGCCGGGACACGGTGGACTTGTGGATGCCCATCTCCTCGGCTATCTCGCTCACCCCGGCCTGGCCGTCCCGCGCCAGAATCTCCAGCACGGCAAGTGCCCGGTCCACGGACTGGACGCCGCCGTGCTGCGCGCCGTCAGGCCCGGTATCAGATTCGGGATCAGTGTTGGAAGCCATGATTCATACTAACGAGTAGTTTCTGCGGCTAGAGCACGCTGCGGACGGCCTGTTCAAAGCTTCTGACGTGCTCCACCGCGAGCTGGGCGGCGCTTTCCGCATCGCCGGCCGCAATGGCCTCCAGCAGTTTCACGTGCTCGGTGACGTGTCCTTCCACCGAGGGAAGCTTGTCCAGCACCAGGCACCAGATGCGCGTCGCCAGGTTGTCGTAGCGGATCAAGGTGTCTTCCAGATGGGGGTTGCCCGCGGCGCGGTAGATCAGCCGGTGCACGGTCAGGTCGTAACGCATAAGCTCGCGCTTGTCGCGCGGCGTGGTGTCGATGCCGGAAATGGTCCGGGCCACCTCCCGGAGCTCCGCGCGCATATCTGCGCTGGCGTTGGTTGCGGCCCGGCGGGCCGCCAGCGGCTCCAGCAGCTCGCGGATATCCGAGACATCTGCCAGTTCAGTGATGTCAACAATGGTGGCGAACGTTCCCCGGCGGGGGTAGGAGACAACCAGGTGGTCAACTTCCAGGCGCTTGATGGCCTCCCGAACCGGGGTCCGGCCAACCCCGAGCTCTGCGGCCAGCTGGCCGTCGTTGATCGGGGCGCCGGGCTTGATCTCCAGCATGATCAGCTTGTCCCGCAGTCGGCGGTAGGCCGCCTCGGCCAGGGAGATCTCCCCCTCCTCGGGTGCCGAAATGAGGTGTGCTGCGCTCAACGGATGTCCCCTTCCCCAGCGGCCCGCCCGGCCGTTGTGGCCGCGAACCTATTGACTCTCTTGTGACTTCCATCATACCATTGTTCACACACTGATATATCAATTAGTCAGAAGTAGTATTTCAAAGGAGCAGTCGAATGGTTGGGCAGCTGAATCACCGGTTATCAGAAGTCGACATCGAAGTGGCGGAAGCCGTGGACAGGGAACTCCTGCGCCAGCAGTCCACCCTTGAGATGATCGCCTCGGAGAACTTCGCCCCTGCCTCGGTCATGGAGGCGCAGGGCTCGGTCCTGACGAACA
>NZ_JARUXE010000059.1 GCF_030433895.1 Arthrobacter sp. PsM3
CGGCCGGCCGCCTCAGGGCGGTGACCGGCCGTCGTCGTTCAATCAGGTGCGCCGTCCGGCGCCCCAGGTCGCGAACTACCAGCCGCGCTCGGCGAGGCGGTGCGGCTGCGGGATTTCGTCCACATTGATGCCGACCATGGCCTCGCCCAGGCCGCGGGAGGCCTTGGCGATCTCGTCGGGGTCGTCGAAGAAGGTGGTGGCCTTCACGACGGCGGCGGCACGCTGGGCCGGGTTGCCGGACTTGAAGATGCCGGAGCCGACGAAGACGCCGTCCGCGCCAAGCTGCATCATCATGGCGGCGTCGGCCGGGGTGGCGATGCCGCCGGCGGTGAACAGCACGACCGGGAGCTTGCCGGTGGTGGCAACTTCCTTGACCAGTTCGTACGGTGCCTGCAGTTCCTTGGCGGCGACGTAGAGCTCATCCTCGGCCATGCCGGCGAGCCGCTTGATCTCCGCACGGATCGAGCGCATGTGCGTGGTGGCGTTGGAGACGTCGCCCGTGCCGGCCTCGCCCTTGGAGCGGATCATGGCCGCGCCCTCGTTGATGCGGCGCAGGGCCTCACCCAGGTTTGTGGCGCCGCAGACGAAGGGAATCGTGAAGTTCCACTTGTCGATGTGGTTGGCGTAGTCGGCCGGGGTCAGGACCTCGGACTCGTCGATGTAGTCCACCCCGAGGGTCTGGATGACCTGGGCCTCGACGAAGTGGCCGATCCGGACCTTCGCCATGACCGGGATGGACACAGCCGCGATGATCGCCTCGATCATGTCCGGATCCGACATCCGGGACACGCCGCCCTGGGCGCGAATGTCGGCGGGAACGCGTTCCAGCGCCATAACTGCCACGGCACCGGCGTCCTCGGCAATGAGGGCCTGCTCGACGTTGACGACGTCCATGATGACGCCGCCCTTGAGCATCTCCGCCATGCCGCGCTTGACGCGGTTGCTGCCCGTAACGCTCTTGGCGGACGCGCCGGCTTCGCTGCTTACATCAGGTGTAGACACAAAAACCCCTATGGGTAGATAGATGACCTCGCCGGAGCGCGGACGGCACACAAATGCCGCTTCGCACACACCGGATTACCGGATCCATTGGCCGGTAAAGCTAATACTAGTCCCCCGCCGCGACCGGGCTGAATTCCGGTTACACGCGCGGGACCCGCCGAAGCTGCGCGCTCAGGCGGCCTGTTCGGTGGCCGTGCCCTCGGTCTCCTCGAGCGACTGCCGGCGCACCGTCATGATGCGCTGAATGACGGTCACGAGGCTCGCAGCAGCAAGCAGGCACAGCGTCACGAAAAGCACCACCGTGGGCAGCCCCAGCCCGGTGAAGCCGGTGACCACCAGCACTGACACGAGCCGTTCGGCGCGCTCGGCGATGCCCACGTTTGCTTCGAAGCCCAGCGCCTCGGCCTTGGCCCGGGCGTAGGACACCACCATGCCCAGGACCAGGCAGACGACGGCGGCGATCGCGATGGGCGTGTCCGCCCCTCCGGTGAAGAACCAGACCGCGACGCCGGCGAACAACGCGCCGTCAGCCACCCGGTCCAGGGTGGAATCCAGGAAGTTGCCCCAGCGGCCGCCGCCCTTTTGCATCCGTGCCATGATGCCGTCGATGACGTCGGAAAAGATGAAAGCGGTGATGAAGAGCGTTCCCCACCAGAGCTGGCCCAGCGGGTAGAACACCAGGGCACCGACCACAACGCCGAGCGTCCCGACGATGGTCACGGCATCCGGGGAGACACCGATCCGCAACAGCCACCGGGCAAGGGGGGTGAACAGGGCGGTGAAGAAACCGCGCGCGTGCCTATTCAGCATCCGTCGCCCCGGCGGTCGCCTGCCCTGAGTCGTTCGCCTGGGGCCAGGCGTCCGCCACCTGCTGGCGGACCTCGCCCAGCGTCTGTGTGATGGCCTTGGTCTGGGCGATAATCGGGAAGAAGTTCCCGTCCCCGCCCCAGCGCGGCACGACGTGCTGGTGCAGGTGCCCGGCGATTCCGGCGCCTCCGGTCACACCCTGGTTCATCCCGAGGTTGAAGCCGGTCGGGTTGGCGACCTTGCGCAGCACCCGCATCGCCGTCTGGGTCAGCTCGGCGAATTCGGCCGTTTCCTCCACGGTGAGGTCCGTGTAGTCGGGGATGTGCCGGTACGGGCAGACCAGCAGGTGGCCCGGGTTGTACGGGAACAGGTTCAGCACCACGTAGCTGGTCCGTCCGCGGTAGACGATCAGTGAATCGTCGTCCTCGCGTTCCGGCGCCACGCAGAACGGGCAGTCGTCCACAGTCTTGAACTGGTGCTGCCCGCCCTTGATGTAGGCCATCCGGTGCGGGGTCCACAGGCGCTGGAACGCATCCGGCACCCCGGCCAGGCCAAAGTCGTCGGTCACGCCGTCGTCCCCCGGATACTCCGGAACGGCCCCTGTGGTTTCCTGCATGCCTGGTTCTTCCCTGTCCGCTAGCTGGTCCGGTTGCGGACGGCGTCCACGATCCGCTGGACGGCCTCGGCCACCGGCACGCCGTTGTCCTGGCTGCCGTCACGGAAGCGGAAGGACACGGCGCCGGCTTCGGCGTCGTCGCCCCCGGCAATCAGCACGAAGGGGATCTTGTCCTTGCTGGCGGTGCGGATCTTCTTCGGGAAACGGTCCGAGGAAATGTCCACCTCGGCGCGGATGCCCGCGGCCTTGAGCTGGCCCACGACATCGAACATGTAGTCGTTGAACGCCTCCGCCACCGGCACGCCGACCACCTGGACGGGAGCCAGCCAGGCCGGGAAAGCGCCGGCGTAGTGCTCGGTCAGGACGCCCATGAAGCGTTCGATCGATCCGAACAGGGCGCGGTGGATCATGACCGGGCGCTGGCGGGTCCCGTCGGCGGCCTGGAACTCCAGTTCGAAGCGCTCGGGCAGGTTGAAGTCCAGCTGGATGGTGGACATCTGCCAGGTCCGGCCGATCGCGTCGCGGGCCTGCACCGAGATCTTCGGACCGTAGAACGCGGCTCCGCCCGGATCCGGGACCAGGTCCAGGCCGGATTCCTCGGCGACCTCGGCGAGGGTCTGGGTGGCTTCCTCCCAGATCTCGTCCGAGCCCACGGACTTTTCCGGGTCCTTGGTGGAGAGCTCCAGGTAGAAATCGTTCAGGCCGTAGTCCTTGAGCAGCGCGAGCACAAAGTTGAGCGTCTTGGTGAGCTCGTCCTTCATCTGATCTCGGGTGCAGTAGATGTGGGCGTCATCCTGGGTCATGCCGCGCACCCGGGTGAGGCCGTGCACGACGCCGGACTTCTCGTAGCGGTAGACGGAGCCGAATTCGAACAGCCGCAGCGGCAGTTCGCGGTAGGACCGGCCCCGGGAGCGGAAGATGAGGTTGTGCATCGGGCAGTTCATCGGCTTCAGGTAATAGTCCTGGCCGGGCTTGCGGACGGTGCCGTCCTCGTTGAGTTCCGCGTCGATGTGCATCGGGGGGAACATGCCCTCCCGGTACCAGTCCAGGTGGCCGGAGACCTCGTAGAGGTGGCCCTTGGTGATGTGCGGGGTGTAGACGAACTCATAGCCTGCCTCGACGTGCCGCTGGCGGGAGTAGTCCTCCATCGCCTTGCGGATGATGCCGCCCTTGGGGTGGAAGACCGGGAGCCCGGAACCCAGCTCGT
Source organism: Arthrobacter sp. PsM3 (assembly GCF_030433895.1). Taxonomy (GTDB): domain Bacteria; phylum Actinomycetota; class Actinomycetes; order Actinomycetales; family Micrococcaceae; genus Arthrobacter. Next base: position 3,633 of record NZ_JARUXE010000059.1, read on the forward strand.
CCGGGAAGGAGAACAGGTCCAGTTCCGCGCCGAGCTTGCGGTGGTCGCGGCGCTCTGCCTCGGCAATCCGCTCCTGGTAGGCCTTGAGGGCTTCCTTGGTGGGCCAGGCGGTGCCGTAGATGCGCTGCAGCTGTTTGTTCTTCTCGCTGCCGCGCCAGTACGCCGCGGAGGAGCGGGTAAGCGCGAAGGCGTTGGAGATCAGCTTGGTGTTGGGCAGGTGCGGGCCGCGGCACAGGTCGCACCAGACGGTCTTGCCTTCCTTGCGCTCCACGTTGTCGTAGATGCTCAGCTCGCCGCCGCCCACCTCAACGCTGGAGCCGTCGGCGTCGGAGCCGGCGCCTTTGAGGCCGATCAGTTCGAGCTTGTACGGCTCGTCCTTCATCGCCTCGCGGGCCTCGTCCTCGCTGACCACGCGACGGACAAACTTCTGGTTCTGGTTGATGATCTTCTGCATCATCTTTTCCAGGGTCTTCAGGTCCTCCGGCGTGAACGGCTCCTCGACGTCGAAATCGAAGTAGAAGCCGTCGGTGATGTACGGGCCAATGCCCAGCTTGGCGTCGGGGCGCAGCTGCTGCACGGCCTGCGCCATGACGTGGGCGGCGGAGTGGCGCAGGACGTTGAGGCCGTCCGGGGAATCGATGGTGACGCCCTCGATTGTGGCGTCCTCGGGCAGCGGCTGGTCCAGATCCCTCAGCTCGCCGTTGACCCGGGCCACTACGACGTCGCGGCGCTCAAAAAAGAGTTCCGCGCCGGTGGTCCCGGTAGCCACCTTGGTCTCTTCGCCATCGACGAGAAGGGTGATCTGCTGGGCATCTGACACGGGTGTCTCCTATTCAAGGTTAAGGCTTCGTAGCTTGTGGCGTACGGGGACCACAGCCAGCCTCGTCCATGCTATCGGTTTCTGCAGGGGCCAACCAACGCGCCGCTCAGCCGCCCAGCCCGGTGATGGCGAGGTTGCGGCTGATGCCGTCCAGCGGGCCCGGCGGGTCCGGTTCCCGGTCTTCCTGGATTCCGGAGGCCGGGACCGGGAACGGCAGGGTTCCGGTGCGGCTCAGGTCCCAGGCCATGCTGGCGCTGATGCTGATCCCCCTCGGACCGGTCCGCCGGGTGGTCCCCCGGATCAGCAGCAGCCGGGTGCCGAACAGCAGCGGTCCGGCCAGCTCCTGGGCCTCATGGAAGAACACCGAGTCCACACAGCCGGTGCCGTCGTCGATGCTGATGAACACCACGCGGCGGCCTCCCCGCATGGGTGGTGTCTGGGTGGCGACCCGGACTCCGGCGACCAGCACCTCCGTGCCGTTGCGCAGCCCCAGCAGCTTGTCCGCGGTGGTGACGCCGAGCCGGTCCAGCAGCGGCCGGTGGCTGGCCATCAGGTGGTCGCTGACATCCACGGCCATCAGGTCCAGTTCGGCCCGGACGGTGTCCACCAGGGTGGGTGCGGGCAGCCCCGCCTTGAGGTTCTTCAGTTCGACGTCGCCCAGCGGCAGCGACAGTTGCCCCTCGATTACGTCGAGGCCTTTGCGCTGTGGCCGGCTTTGCAGGGTCTGCAGGTGATGCACCAGGTCGGAACGGTTGGCTGTCCCGCCGGCGGCCCGGTGCAGGGAGTCGAAGGCGCCGAGCTGGGCCAGCCGCTGGATGCTCGGTTTGCTCAGCCGGGATCTGGCCCGCAGGTCCGCGAGCGAGTCATAGGGCTGTCCCGCCACGATCCTTTTCAGCTCGGTTCCGGAGAGTCCGTAGATGCCGTTCAGGCTCAGCCGGATGCCCAGCTTGCCGCGGTCCGGGCCGGTGTCCACGCGTTCCACCCGGTACTCGGCGTGGCTCCGGTTGATGTCCAGGGGCAGGATCGGGATGCCGAGCCGGCGGGCCTCGGACACGAGGAGCCGCTTGGGATACATGCCCGGATCGTGCTCCCACAGCCCGGCGAGGAAGGCCTCCGGGTGGTGGGTCTTGAGCCAGGCCGACTGGTAGGTGGGCACGGCAAAGGCGGCGCCGTGGGCTTTGCAGAACCCGAAGCTGCCGAAGGCCTTGAGCGTCCCCCAGACCTTGTCCACCACTGCGGGGCTGTACCCAAGGGCCCTGGCCTCCTTGCGGAAGAATTCCTCCACCTTTCCTTCCAGCACCTCGTTGCCGAGGGCGCGGCGGAATTCGTCGGCCCGTGCCAGCCCGCATCCGGTCATGACGTCGAAGGTCTTCAGGATCTGTTCATGGAAGACGGTGACGCCGTGCGTTTCCTTGAGCACGGGTTTGAGGTCCGGGTGCGGGTAGACCTCGGGGGCGAAGCCATGCCGGTGCTCCAGGAAGGGCCGGACCATGTCCGATTTCATCGGGCCCGGCCGGAAGAGGGAAATGTCGATGATGAGGTCGTTGAATTCCCGGGGGGCGAGTTTGCCGATGAGCTCGCGCTGCCCGGGGGATTCTATCTGGAAGCAGCCCAGGGTGTGGGTGCTGCGGATCAGCTCATAGGTGGGTTCGTCGTCGAGCGGTACGGCGTTGAGGTCGATCAGGCCGTTCTCGGCGATGTAGTCCGGCCCCGCGCCGTCCGGCCCCACCGGGTGGGCCCCCGCTGCCACGACCTCGGCTTTCGAGGGATGCAGGCGGATCACCTCGCGGACGGCGAAGGCCATGGCGCTTTGCATCCGGACGCCGAGGACATCAAGTTTGAGCATGCCCATCGGGTCCATGTCGTGTTTGTCGAACTGGCTCATCGGCAGGCCCAGTCCGCTGGGCTGCACGGGTGTACGGTCCAGCAGGGTGGCGTCCCCCAGGATGACCCCGCAGGGGTGCATGGAGATATGCCGCGGCAGCCGGTCCAACCGCTCGGTCAGGTCAACCAGCAGGTCCAGCTGCTGGTTTTCACCGAAGCCACGCTGCCCCACCCGGCCGGCAAACTCCTTCAGCTCAGGCTTTTCCTCAAGGGCCTCACGGAAGTTCCGGGCCGAGAAACGCCACAGCTGCTTGGCGATGTCTCCGATTTCGCCTTCCTCCATGCCAAGCGCCAGCCCGGCGTCGCGCACGGCACCGCGAGCGCGGTAGCCGTTTTGCATGCTCATCAGCGTGACGCGTTCGGAGCCGAAGCGCTCAAAGATCTTCCGGTATACATTGTGCCGTTCGGCGCTTTCGACGTCGATGTCGATGTCCGGCAGGGTGGCGCGGTCCCGGGAGAGGAAGCGCTCGAAAATCAGATCGTGCTGCAGCGGGTTCACCTGGCTGACGTCGATCAGGTAGTTGACCAGGCTGGAAGCCCCCGATCCGCGGGCCGCCGCCCTTACCCCCATGTCAAGGATCATCCGGGAAACTTCCGCCACGGTCAGGAAGTACGCGGCGAAGCCCAGGCTGTCGATGATCCGCAGCTCGTGGCCCAGCCGCGAACGCAGCTCCTCGGCGGGCTGGCCGGTGATCCCCGGGAACCGCCTGCTGATGCCAGCTTCGCAGCGCTGGGTGAGTTCAACGAGGGCGTCCCCGGCGATGCCGATCACCGAGGCTTCCGGCACTACGGGCTGTTTCCAGCCCATGTCCGTCACCGGATCGATCCGGCAACGGTCCGCGAGCGCCCCGGTCTGCGCCATCAGGCTTTTGAGGTCGGCGGCGCCGTACCCGGCGGAATGCATGATCTCCTTGCCCAGCTGGAGCATCTGGGCCGCGGATTTGAGCCATCCCTGCCCGTTGGGCTGGAGCAGCGGGGCGGCGGAGAGTTCGGGGAGCGATTTCAGGGTGCGGGCGGAATCCAGCACATCCGCGGTGGCGGCACCGTCCTCGGCGACATACCGCACGGCATTGCTCAGGACGGCCGGAACCCCGTGTTCGGCGGCGAGCTTGAGCATCCGCACCGCGTGGGCGGTGCTGAGCGGTTCCCCGGGCGGGCTGAGCTGGCTGACCACCTCGGCGGCGATGGTTCCGGGCGGCATGGTGTCGAGCCAGCGTTTGAACAGGGTGCGCGGGCGCAGGTAGCGCCTTCCGCCCATGGCCCGTCCGACGTCGGAGTCCGGGCCGACCAGAACGGTCAGCACCGGCTTGAGGGTTTCCGGGTGCAGGGTGCGGGAGGCCAGCTCGGCCCGGGTTACGGCTACGGGCACCGCTCCCCCGGACTTGCCTGTGGTGCGGGCATGCGCATCGGAGATCAACCGGCACAGCGCCAGGTAGCCGGCGCCGTTGTTGTGCCCGTGGGCCAGCACGACGACGCGTCCCCCCACCTGGGTGCGGAGGTCGCCGTCGTCGTCAAAGACCGCCAGGTCCACCCCGACGATGGGGTCCAGCCCCGCGGCCATGCAGGCCTTCATGTGCTTGACCGTGCCGTAGAGTCCGTCGCGGTCCGTGCAGGCGAGCGCCGTTGCCCCGTCCGCGGCCGCGGCGTCCGCCAGTTCCTCCGGCCAGGAGGCCCCGTAGTGGGCACTGAAGGCGGTGGAGACGTGGAGATGGGTGAAGCTCATGCTGATTCGGGCTTCCGGACTGGAAGCAGGCCGTCATGGATCCGCAGCAGCCGCCACCGCCCGCTGCCCACATGCCGGGTGAGGTCAAGGGTGAGGAGGCTTTCCAGGTTGGAGGAATCCGCCGGGCGCACCTGGACCCGCCAGATCTCATGGTCCACCAGCCCAGGGCCGCTGCCCAGCGGCGCCCGCTGTTCTTCCGCCCACCATTTGCGGCGCTCGTACCAGCGCACCGGTTCCGCGCAGACGGTGTAGTGGCGGCCGGCCCAGTCGAGCTCCAGCGGCTGGCCGGAAGGTGCGCAGACGACGTCCACCGACTCGCTGAACATGCCCATCGTGCCTCCCGGACCACACCATCTGAATAAACCCTCTGTACTAAAACAGTAGGCAGCTATTCGAACACATATTCGAACAACTCCAGTCTACGACGGTGCCGGGGCAAAACCTAGATCAGGGGTGGACGGACGCAGGCACAGGTAGCAGGATTGAGCCATGAGCTCCCATAACGCACTTCTGAAGCACGTAAGCATCGCCGCCGAGGACACGTCCTTGGTGGCGAAGTTCGATATAGACGGAAATATCCCCGGCCAGGGCGCCTACGTGGTGGGGCTGGTGGCAGCAACTCCGGATCATTCCCACCAGCGACGAATGGGGATCGAGTTCATGAACGGGGAGGCCGTGTCCTTCTATTGCTTCAGCCACGACGGCACGGAGGAGAATTTTGACCTCAAGGGCGTGGAGCACTCCGGCAACACCATCACCGGGCACTTTCCGCTCAGCACGGTCATGGGCCTGGCCAAGGGCCATCTCATGACGGCGTTCAGCGACTGCGACGGCCGCGACTTCCAGGCCAACGTCCCGGTAGAGGAAGCCCTCTAGGCCGCCGGCCCTACGAGCTGGCTTTGTAGACTTCCAGCTCGAGCGTGATGAACGCGTCGATCATTGCCCGGTAGGTCTTCTCCACGAGGTCGACGTCGATGTCCTTCTGTTCCGCGGTGGCGCGGACGTGTTCGATAACGCGCTCCACACGCCCGGGGGCCCGCACCTCGGCACTGTCCGCCTTCAGGGTTCCGGCGATCCGGATCAGGCGCTCGCGGCGGCCGATCAGCGACACGATCTGCTCGTCCACCTCGTCAACAGCAACCCGCACGGCGGCGAGCTGTTCCCGGTCGGCTTTGGCAGCTTTTTCGTCTTGGTGATTTGTGGACATGTCCATGACAGTATCGAAAGATGCAGCCACGAGTCGATCTAATTTCACTGGGTGTCCGCAGCGTCGACGCCTCCCGCCGTTTCTATGTCGATGGCCTGGGCTGGCCCGTGCACCGGGAAGTCCGGGGCGAAGTCCTCTTCATTCAGGCCAATCACGGCCTCATCCTCTCGCTCTGGGACACCGGGCAGATGCAGGCCGAAGCCGCCACCGATCCCCCTACCGCCGGTCCGTCCATCACGCTGAGCCACAACCTCGGCAGCGCCGCGGAAGTCGACTCGGTGATGGCGGAGGCCGATTCCGCCGGAGCCGCCATCGTCGCCGCGCCGAAGACCCAGCCCTGGGGCGGCTACACCGGGTATTTCGCCGACCCGGACGGCTACCGCTGGGAAGTTGCCTTCAATCCCAGCTGGGCGGTCGACGGCGGCGGCAAAGTCACGCTCTGACCCGCGGCCGGCGTGTCCAGACCCAGGGGTTTGCCATACTGGCGTCATGGAGCTCACGGGATGGCTTGGCCCGGAAGAATTCTGGGATCAGTATGACCGCATGGAGGCACTCGTCAGAGAGTCTTCCGCGGAGGTTCCCTGCTATGCGGTCACGCCCTGGTCCGGGCCGGTCGCCCTGGGCGAATGGGACCTTGGAAGCCGGCCGCCAGCGACAGTCGGCCTGGCTCACGGCACAGGCGCAGGTCCCAGCGTGCAGACGTGGACCACAACCCAGGACCCCCGGCTGCTGGTGGGGCCGCGACGGATGGCCAGTGAAGGCCCCCGGGCCGGCGCCAGCGATATCCCCGCCGGCCACGACCCGCTGCCAGCCGGGCCCGGTTCTGCCGGCCCCGGCGAGGAAGTACTCATCCCGGTCGATGGAGAACACGTGCCATTCGCGCTTTGGCGTTCCGCAGGTCGCTGGTGGGCTGCCGCTCACCACGGCGGCTTCGCGCTGATTATGGAGGGGACCGGGGTGCAGCCGGAGACGATCGCCCTTCATAGGATCGCGGACATCGAACCATATCTGCACGGCCGGCGCGCCCAACTCAGGGCCCTGCGCGGGGAGACGTAGATTCGCGGCTTGTTCGACTCCCGCTCTCTCGGCTGATCAGCTCAGCCCCAGTGCCGTCACCCCACAATGCAGTCACCCCACAATGCCGCACCACGTGTGACCTAGGGCACAACGACCCTATTGAGGTGTTCGGTCGCGCGGCTAACGTGACTGGAGTACACGGCGGCACGCCTATTCGAGCCGGTGTGCCAGGAAGCAGCGGTGGTGCCGGCGTATGTCGGCGGCACCACGCAGCATCCGCAACAACGGGCGAACATTCCCGCAGGGTCCGATCCGCAGCGACGTCGGGCCCGGGGCGATGGCGCGGCCGGGGACTCCCGTACCACCAAGGATGACCGCCCGTTTCATCCGCTCACCCCAAACGCGGCGCTGTCTCCCTGCGCGATTAGCCCAGGCTAGAACAGGCTCCCCACCGGCTGGATGAGTTCCGGGGAGTCGTTTCTTACATTCCCGACGGCGGTGCCGACGGCGTCGATCGTCCAGCCCTCCGCAACGTCATGCGCCCCGGACCGGACCAGGTCCACGAGTCCGGCGGCATCCTCTGCCTGCGGGTCCAGCCACGCCTGCATCGTCCCGCGGTCCATCGGCAGCGGCACCCGGTCGTGCAGGGCCGTGAGTTCGGCCAGCATTCCCCCGGCGTAGCCCTCCGGCGGCGAGTCGGTGGTCATGATCGACGTCGAGAGCAGCCAGCGATCCGGGTCGCCCTCGGCCTTGGACGGGTCTTTCCACCATTCGTAGAGTCCGGCGAAGACAATCGGGTGGCCGTCCCTTGGGTGCACGTAATAGGGCTGTTTGCCGCGGCCCTCACCCTTCCACTCGTAGTAGCCATCGGCCGGGACGGCGCAGCGCCGGGACCGGGTGGCCTTCCGGAACGCCGGCTTCTCCAGCACACTCTCGCTGCGGGCATTGATCATCTTCGAACCGATCCCCGGATCCTTGGCCCAGGAGGGCACCAGACCCCACCGGGCAATATGGAGCTGGCGGACCGGTTCCCCGTCCACCAGCCTTTCCAGCAGGATTGGCACGTCCGCCGTCGGCGCCACGTTCCACGACGGCGGAATCGCAGCCTCGTCCTCAAGTTCGGCGTCAAACTCGGCCAGCAGGTCTCCGACGGCCCGGGCCATCACGTAGCGTCCACACATGGCACCAGCATGCCACCGTGCCCAACCCCTGTCATCCGGTGAGCTGTCGTTATGGTGTGGTCGGGTGGTCCCGTGGCCGTTGCAGGGCCGCGGCTGCCCAGGGGAGGCGGGTATGGATTTGGTTGCTGTGCCGGGACCAGGTTGACAGCCAGGCCCTGACTTCATTCGGCGTCGGGCACGCCGTCCACTGACCCTTCAGCTGACTTCAGCTTCCGGCGTCTGCGCCGGCGCCAGACGACCACCAGGCCAAGCACGACGACGGGGACCAGCACCCAGCCGCCGATGTCGAGAGCGTCACCGATGGCTTGGGCCAGCGCCCCGGCCAGATAGGCGAGAACACTGAGGCTCGCGACCCAGGCAATGGACCCAGTGATGTTCCACAGCAGGAACTTAGGCCACGGCATCTTGGCAGCTCCCGCGGCAATGGCGCCCCAGAGCCGGACGACAATGACCCAGCGGCCGAAGAACAAGGCTGTGCCGCCGTGCCGATCGAAGAACGACTCCAGTTGGGCGATGCGTTTCTCGTCGGCGTGGAAGCGCTGTGCAAGTCGCAGCATCAGGGGACGGCCTCCCACCCGCCCAAGTACGTAGCCAATGGTGCTCCCGAGCATGGCGCCCAGGCTGCCGACCGCGATAACGGCAGCAAGGTTCAGATCTCCGTGGCGCGCCGAGGCGTAGGCCCCAAGCAGTACGGCCACGGCGGGAAGCGGAACACCGGCGCACTGGGCCAGCACAATCACGAAGACGCCGAAGTAATACCCCCATTCGTCCGCAATCCCGGCTTCCGCGGCGACGAAGCCTGCCCAGCCGAGCGCCATGAAGCGGAGGGCAACAAATCCGGTCATCGCTCACACCTCACTCCGCTGCTCCGCCGTAGTTCAGAATGACGGTCCCCGCGCTGCCCGCGTTTGTTCTGCGGTCGTGACCCCCGCGACAGCACCGGGATGGCCCTTGTCTACCCTTGTGGCCCGGGCCACGTCAAGAGCACACTGCGGTCACAGCCCGGCCCGGCGCCGCCACCGGCCGGGACACCCGACAGGCGCGCCACCATCTGTTGACAACATCATTGAGATTCGTGTGGGTGCAGTCGCCGCATACGCCGGTCCCATAGACTCCGTGCATGGCAAAGACAGCGACCGTGGTGCTGATGTGTGGAGTGCCCGGCTCGGGCAAGACCAGCTATGCGAAGCAGCTCGAACGGACCGGGTACGTCCGTCTCTCCGTTGACGAGGAAATGTGGCGTCTGGACCAGGAGCTTGCGGCCAGCTTCGGCACCCCGGCGTACTTTGAATTCACGGTCGCGGTGGAACGGCAGGTGCGGGCCCGGCTCGTGGACTTAATGGCAGCGGGCCGTGACGTCGTTGTTGATCTTTCCTTCTGGTCACGCCAGCGGCGCGAGGAATACAAGGCGCTCATCACCGCCCACGGCGCCGCCTGGCAACTCGTGTACCTGGACGTGCCCCGGAACGAACTGCTCCGGCGTCTTGCGCTGCGCCGGCTTGAGCCGGGACCGAACTCAGCGCCGGTGGGACCGGACTACCTGGACAAGTTTCTAGCCGGCTTCGAAGCCCCTGCGGATGAGGGCGAGACCATCGTCCGCCTGTAACCGCACCCGCTGTGCGGGAATAGCGGCCTGCGGGTTACGGTTATTGGCAATGACGTACGACTTTTTGTCGGCAACCGGCGCTGCCACCCAGCGCCGTCAAACAGCTTGAAGGAGAACTTCGTGGACTTCACCCCCGAATCCGGCACCATCACCATGTTTTCGACCACTTGGTGCGGCTACTGCAACCGTCTGAAGAAGCAGCTGGATGCCCAGGGCATCGGGTACACCGAGATCAACATCGAAGAAGTTGAAGGCACCGCAGATCTCGTGGAGAAGCTCAACGGAGGAAACCGCACCGTGCCCACCGTGCTGTTCCCGGACGGCACCGCGGCCACCAATCCCTCCGCGGCAGAGGTCAAGAGCCGCCTCGCGGCCTAAGGCAATTCCTTTTTCCCGATGATGACGACGGCGCGGCCACCCCGGTGGCGGCGCCGCGTTGCGTTGTGCGACAGAAGTTTGCCTGAGAAGTTTGTGACAACCAGTTTTGCGGCTGAAGCCGCGACAAGAGCAGAGGAGCTATTTCCATGGTCCATAGAGTCAAAGGCGCAGTAGTCCGCTCCAAGGGAGCACCCGTCACCCTGGAGACCATTCTGGTCCCGGATCCCGGGCCCGGCGAGGCCCTGGTGGACATTCTCACCTGCGGTGTCTGCCACACTGACCTGCACTACAAGCAGGGCGCCATCAACGACGATTTCCCGTTCCTGCTCGGACACGAGGCCACCGGCGTCGTCAGTGCAGTGGGTCCGGACGTCACGCAGGTGGCCCCCGGCGACCGCGTGGTGCTGAACTGGCGCGCCGTCTGCGGCGAGTGCCGTGCCTGCGCCAAAGGCCAGCCGCAGTACTGCTTCAACACCCACAACGCCGTCCAGAAGATGACGCTGGAGGACGGCACGGAACTCTCGGCTGCCCTGGGCATCGGCGCGTTCGCCGAGAAAACCCTCGTCGCCGCCGGCCAGTGCACCAAAGTGGACCCCGACGCCGATCCCGCCGCCGTCGGCCTGCTTGGCTGCGGCGTGATGGCAGGCATCGGCGCGGCCATCAACACCGGAAACGTCAAGCGCGGCGATTCCGTCGCCGTCATCGGCTGCGGCGGCGTCGGCGTGGCTGCTGTTGCCGGCGCCGCGCTCGCCGGTGCCACCACCGTGATCGCCGTCGACATTGACCCGAAAAAGCTCGAACGCGCCAAGGACCTCGGCGCCACGCACACCGTCGATTCCTCCGCCGTCGACCCGGTCGAGGCCATCCGCGAACTGACTGGAGGCTTCGGAGCCGACGTCGTGATCGACGCCGTCGGGCGCCCGGAGACGTACAAGCAGGCGTTCTACGCCCGCGACCTCGCCGGCACTGTGGTCCTGGTCGGCGTTCCCAGCCCCGAGATGACCCTGGAACTGCCGCTGCTGGACGTGTTCGGCCGCGGCGGCTCGCTCAAGTCCTCGTGGTACGGCGACTGCCTTCCCTCGCGCGACTTCCCGATGCTGATCGACCTCTACCGGCAGGGCAAGCTGGACCTGGACGCCTTCGTCACGGAGCGGATCACGATCGACCAGATCGAGGAAGCCTTCGACAAGATGCACTCCGGCGCCGTGCTGCGCTCGGTCGTGGAACTGTGAGCGGCGGTCCGGTGAACGGTCTGCGGATCGACCGGCTGGTCACCTCGGGCACGTTCTCGCTCGACGGCGGCACCTGGGACGTCGACAACAATGTCTGGATCGTGGGCAACGATGCGGAATGCATCGTGATCGATCCGGCGCACAACGCCGCCGCGGTCGAGGCCGCCGTCGCCGGCCGGACAGTGAAGGCGATCCTGCTGACCCACGGCCACGACGACCACATCGCGGCCGTCGGCGAGTTCCACACGCGGGTCAATGCCCCGGTGTACCTGAACCGCGAGGACTGGATGCTCTGGGAGCGCGTGTTCCCGGGCACCGAGCCGGACCACGCGATCCAGGACGGGGACACCTTCGACGTCGCCGGCGCACGGCTCGTGGCGCTGCACACGCCGGGACATTCGCCCGGCTCCATGTGCTTCTCGCTGGCCGGCGAGGGCACCGTCTTCAGCGGCGACACCCTGTTCCAGGGCGGTCCGGGGGCCACCGGACGGTCCTACAGTGACTTCCCCACCATCATCGAGTCCATCAAAACCCGGCTGCTGACGCTCCCGGCGGACACCGTGGTGCGCACCGGTCACGGGGATCCGACGACGGTCGGCGCCGAAGCGCCGCAGCTTCAGGAATGGATCGCACGCGGCCACTAGGCAGCAGGCTTCACAACCAATCCATGAAGAAGGCCGGGAACCGCTGGTTCCCGGCCTTCTTCACGCCTGCTGCCGGTCCCCGCCGAGCAGGCTGCCGAAGTCCCCGAAGTTCAGGGCGGCGTAGCGGGCGTAGCTGCCGATTACTGCCGCTTCGATGGCGTCCACGTCCAGGTGCGGGACCAGGTCGTTGACGGCGCCTGCCGTGGCCGGGTCCCAGTCCAGGCCCAGGGCGGCATAGCTGGCCTCCAGCACCGCGCGGATCGGGGCGGAGTTCTCCACCACGATGACCGAGCTGAACAGCCAGCCGCCGGCCACCACCCGCTGGGCGGTGCCGATGAGTTTGAGCCGGTGCTGCGGAAACTCCGGGTCCTGGCCGTGGACGCTGAATTCCCCGGGGCAGTACTCTCCCGGGATCTCCCCCACCGCGGCGTCAACGCCGGCGCTCCGCAGCGCGTGGGCCAGCAGCTCGCCGAAGAAGGAGAAGCGCCGCTTGGCCCCGGCGATCGCATCCGGGTCCGGTTCCAGGTGATCGATCACGAGCGTCCCCTCGTGATAGGCAGCGGCACGTCCCCCGGCCTTGCGGATCAGCGGTTCGAAGCCTAGCCCGCGGCAGGCCTGCGCTGCGGCGTCGAAACCCGGCAGGTGCGTGTCGCGCTGCCCGAAGGCCACGGTGGGCGCCGGGCGGTAGAGCCGGAGCATGGGCCCCACCCCGCCGGTTTTGACCTTCCGCAGCAGCTCGAGGGCGAGGTCCAGATCCGTGGCGGCACCAAGGGATGCGTCCTGCCGGAAAATCGTCAGTATCCGGGGTGCGCCCGCGGCCTCCGGCATCTTGTTATGCTCCCTTATGGTCATCTTGCAGTTCCTCGTCGTAGCCGCCGCGTTCGCCGTCATCGATTCCGTCTGGCTCAAGTCGATGAGCAAGTTTTACCGGAGCCATCTGGGGCACCTCATGGCGGACAAACCCAATCTAGGGTACGCCGTCGCCTTCTACGTCCTGTACATCGCCGGGATCGTCTTCTTCGCCCTCCAGCCCGCGCTCCATGGCGGCAGCTGGCTCATGGCGCTCGGTTACGGCGCCGCGCTGGGCACCTTCGCCTACGCCACCTACGACCTCACCAACGCCGCCACCCTGAAGAACTGGCCGCTCGTCATCGTGGTGGCGGACATCGCCTGGGGCGCGGTGCTGACCGGCCTGGCCACCGTGGTCGGCTGGCTTGTCTTCCACTAGCCCGACGTCCACCAGCCTGACGTCCACCAGCCCCGGGGGGGGGGGGGGGCCCGCACTGCACGGGGCCGCCGCGGCGGCGGCCGGCGTCGTGGCCAGA
>NZ_JARUXE010000005.1 GCF_030433895.1 Arthrobacter sp. PsM3
AGCGCTCTTCCAGGCTGACCTGTTCCGTCGCGAACCCGCGGACCCGGACGCCGGCCGGCCCCCCCCCCCCCCCCACCCCCCCCCGCCCCCCCGCCCCCCCCGTCCTAACAGGCCTGTGCCTACAGGGCTGTGCTGCTGCCGCTTTTGCTGCTTAGGCCGTTTGCCCGGCGTGCTCGCCTTCTGCGATTTCCTCCAGGAGTTTGTCGTTGAAGGCCGGGAGGTCGTGCGGGTTCCGGCTGGTCACGAGTCCCTGGTCGACCACGACTTCCTGGTCGCTCCAGTTGGCACCGGCGTTCTTCAGGTCGGTCTGGAGCGTGTGGTACGAGGTGACGTTGCGGCCGTTGATGACGCCGGCGTCGATCAGCAGCCAGGGTCCGTGGCAGATCGAGGCCACCGGCTTGTGCTGCTCGAAGAAGGCGCGGGTGAAGGCCTGGGCGTCCTTGTCGACACGCAGATGGTCCGCGTTGACGACGCCGCCGGGGATCACCAGGGCGTGGAAATCGGAAGCGTTCGCCTCCGCGGCGGTGAGGTCGACGTCGAATGTCTGACCTTTTTCGGTGCCGTTGTAGCCCTGGAGCTTCCCGCTCTTGGGAGCCACCAGCGTGGGCTCGCCACCGGCTTCCTTGACGGCGTTCCAGGGGCTGGTCAGCTCCACCTGCTCCACGCCGTCCGTGAGCAGAAAGGCGACTTTCCTACCGGCAATGCTGTGCTTTGACATGCGTCCTCCTCTGGTGCCCGGGGAGGTCCGCGCAGCCGTTGCACCGGCCCGGATCCTCCGCTCGGGGAGTTTGATGCCTTACAGGATTCACTCTAGGAAGCAACAAACTAATAAGCAAACTGATTATGTCGGCTCCGGCTGCCGCATGCTGCGCGTCGCCTGCACCCATTGACTCCGCCGGCTGACGGTCCTCTGGCCAGCGCATCGCGCCCTCGATACTCTGGCGGAAGGACCGCTACCCGAAAGAAGGCCGTGATGGACGAACAACATATCCTGGAACGCATCTCAGCGCTGGTGGACGAGGAGCAGGCACTCCGCGAGAAGGCCCCGTCCTCTTCGGCGGACTACGAACACGGTCCGGAGCATGCCCGCCTGAAACGCATCGAGGAGGATCTGGACCAGTGCTGGGACCTCCTGCGGCAGCGGCGGGCGAAAAGGCAGTACGGGGAAAACCCGGATGAGGCGGAGCCCCGGCCGGTCAAGCAAGTGGAAGATTACGAGTCCTGAGCTCCCGGAGCGGCCCCGCTGAAGAGCCGGGCCTGATGGGGAAGCGCTGACAGGCGGGTGTGCCATGTTGATTGCGTTGTTGGGCGACGTCATGCTGGGCCGGCTGGTGAACGAGCGGCTGAGGCGGGTCGGCGCCGAGTACCCGTGGGGAGATACGGACTCCGTGCTGCGCCGGGCCGACCTCACGGTCGCCAACCTGGAATGCGTCCTGGCCGCCGGCGGGGAACCCGAAGCGGGGAAGGTGTTCCATTTCCGTTCCGACCCGAAGAACGTGGAGAGCCTCCGATCCGCGGGGATCGGGATGGTGTCGCTGGCCAACAACCATGTGCTGGACTACGGGGTCAGCGCCTTCCGGGAGATGCTGCCGGTGCTCGACTCGGCCGGTATCCTGCATGCCGGTGCCGGATTGGGCCGGGATGCCGCCCAACGCCCCGCGGTGCGCAGGGTGGCGGGTACCGCCGTCGGGCTCATTGCCATCACCGACAACCAGCCGGGCTGGGAAGCGGACCGCGGGCCCGGCGTCTACTACGTGCCAGTGGATCGCACCGACCGCCGGGTGGCGGAACTTCTGGCCCTGGTCGGGCGGACGAAGGCCCGCGTCGGGCTCCTGATCGTCTCCGCGCACTGGGGGCCGAACTGGGGCTCCGGGGTGCCGTCCGAGCACCGTGAGCTGGCGCGGGCCCTCATCGGGGCGGGGGCCGACGTCGTCTACGGGCACTCGCCGCACATCTTCCGCGGCGTCGAGATCTTCCGGGACCGGCCCATCATCTACAGTGCCGGGGACTTCGTAGACGACTATGCCGTGGATCCGCTGGAGCGCAACGACCAGTCGTTTATCTTCCTGCTCGACACGGACGGGGGCACGCCCCGCACGCTGCGGCTGCATCCGACCGTGATCACGGATTTCCAGGCCCGCCTGGCAGGCGGGAGTTCCCGGCAGATCGCGGAACGGATGCAGCGGCTAAGCCGGCACCTTGGGACCGCGGGCAGCTGGGACGCCGCCGGCGGGTTCCTGGCGATCCCGCTCGCGGCCGGCTGAGCTGCCGCCCGGCACCGGCGGGGCCGTTCCGATCTCCCGGTTCACGGCCGGCATGATTTCGGTGGCCAGCAGCTCGATGGACCGGGCCGTCTCGGCAAACGGCAGGCCGCCGAGGCCGATCTGGGCCATGTAGCGGCTGTTGCCGAGGGTCGCCTGGATTTCCAGCAGCTTCTCGATGACCTGCTGCGGGCTGCCCACCAGAAGGCCACCGCCGGGCTCGGTCCAGTCATCGAAGGTGGAGCGGGGAAAGTGATCCACCGGGCGGGGCATGTTCTGTTCAAAGTAGGCCCGGTAGTAGGGGTAGAACGTGTCACGGGCCCGCTGCGACGTCGGGGCCGCGTAGAAATGCCCGCCGGCCCCCACCTGCAGGGAGGCTGGATCGTGGCCGGCGTCAGCGGCGGACTGGTGGTAGAGCTCCACAAGACGGCGGAACCGGGCGGGTCCGGACAGGAGGGCGACGAACAGGGGAAGCCCCAGGCGTCCGGCCCTTGCGAAACTCGCCGGTGTTCCGCCGACGCCCGCCCAGACGGGGAGCCTGGCCTGGACCGGGCGCGGCGCGATGTCCATGCCGGGGATGTTCTGGGTCAGGGTCCCCTGCCAGGTCACTGCGGCGTTGTTCCTCAGCTTCAGCAGCAGCTGCAGCTTCTCCTCGAACAGGGCGTCATAATCCTCCAGTTCATGGCCGAACAACGGGTAGGACTCGAGGAATGCGCCGCGGCCGGCAATGATCTCCGCGCGTCCGTCGGAGATCAGGTCCAGGGTGGCGAACTGCTCGAAGAGCCGCACCGGGTCCTGGGTGGAGAGCACCGTGACGGCAGTGCTGAGCCGCAGCGTCGTGGTTTCCCTGGCGATGGCGGCCAGCACGATTTCCGGGGCGGACAGGGCGAAGTCGCGCCGGTGGTGTTCGCCGAGGCCCAGGAACCCCAGGCCTGCCTGGTCCGCCAGTTTGGCGAGCTCAATGATCTCCTTCAGGCGCCGCTGCGGAGACAGTGCCGTGCCGGTGCTGAGGTTGCGGGAAAGCTCGCCGAAGGTAAAAATGCCGAAGTCCATATTTCATTGAACATTCAACCATCGGATTTCATTCCGACCGTCCGCTTCCACCGGCCACGACGGCGGTGCGTCGCGGCATCGTCATGCCGTTAGCCGCCGGGCGCCAAGCCGGGCTATGATTTAAGCGGACCGCCGTTTGAGGCGTCCCGGCTCAAGCAGGGGGCATTCGCAGGGTAGCTTTTGCCCTCACGCCATAAGGCCCGCAAGTGCTTAACCAGCCATTCAACCCACTCCCCCTCGATGAACTGACCGCCGTTTTCGCGCGCATCAAAAACCTGCTCCTGACCGAGGACAAGGTGGACCATGCGCTGCAGCTGCTGGTGCAGGCTGTCAGGGATGCCATCCCGGGATCGTGCGGGGCCGGAATTTCACTGTTCGACGCCCAGGGGCGCGGAAGCAGCACTGCGGCGACGGAACGGCTCGTGGAGCAGGCGGACGCCGCCCAGCACCATTTGGGGCAGGGCCCGTGCGTCGCTGCCTGGACGGCAGGACGAACCATCCTGGTGCACGATGCTGCCGCGGATGCCCGGTGGCCGCTCTGGAGCCAGGCGGTCGCTGCGTTGCCGGTCCGCTCCCTCGTCAGCACTCCGCTGGGCTCAAGCGGCACACCAATCGGGACCCTGAAGATCTACGCCGCCCTGCCGGCTGCCTTTACCGCCGCGACCGGGCAACTGCTCGAGAAGTTCGCCGTTCCGGCGGCCACCCTGATGGCCCATGTCCAGGGCCCGGAAACGCCGCGGCACCTGAGCGGGCCGTTCAAAAGCGCACTCGCCAGCCGCGACAACACCAACCGCGCCTGCGGGATCCTGATGGAACGCCACGGGCTGACTGCCGAGCAGGCCTTCCTCGAACTGCTGCGTCGTGCCCGGACCGACGGGACGCCGCTGTCGCGGGTCTGCTCCGATCTCACGGACGGCCCGCGCATGCCTGCCGTCGGCTGACGCGCGGCCGAAGCCCCTTCAGCCCGGCGTCAGCGCTTCTTGGCCATTTCCCCGCTGACCGTCAGCTGTTCCGCAACCTCGCGGAGCTTGATGTTCAGCTCTGAACTGGCCCGCGAAAGCAGCAGGAACGCCTGCTGGGCGGTGATCTTGTACCGCTCCATCAGGATTCCTTTGGCCTGCCCGATCAGGTCCCGCGTGTCCAGGGCCAGGGTGAGCTGGCTGATCTGCTGGCTGCCGGCGACGGCGACGGCGGCGTGCGCAGCCACGAGCGCACCGATCCGCTCCGATTCGGCGTCGAAGACCCCCGCGTCCTTTCCGAAAAGATTCAAGGCTCCGAGGTGGTCACCATTCACAAACAGCTGGAAGGACAGCATGCTCCGCGCTCCGAGCCTGAAGGCCTGCCGCGAGAACTCCGGCCAGCGCGTATCCGTGCTGAGATCGGGAACGCTGACAATCCGTTCATCGTAGGAGGCCTCCATGCAGGGACCCTGCCCGGTGTCGCTTTGCAGGGCATCCACCCGGCGCGGAAGGTCGCTGGACGCGGCACGCGATTCGATCGTCCGGTTGCCCGTGATCAGGCTGACCGAGGCCTCGGCAGCGTGCGGCACCAGCTCCAGCGCGGCGTGCACGATGCCGTCCAGCATGGATTCGGGGTCCTCCTTGTGCTGGAGCTCCCGGGCGATGTCGCCCAGTCGAACGGCCAGCGCGTCTGCACTGATCGGAGCGGTGTCCCGCGGACCCCGCGTCTGTTCCCCGGCTTCAGCTGAATTTGGCACCATTATGGCGCCCCCTTTTTGCCTCGTTGATTCCCGATGCTGCTCCTCATCGAAATATACCCCTGAGAGCGGTTCCCGGCAGCGTGACTGGGGCAAAAATCTAACCCCCAGGTAACCCCGTTCCAACGTTGTCGTGTGAGACTAGGGCATCGGACTCAATCGAGACTGGCAACCGAGCTGCACCGCAGACTCTCCAAGGAGCCACGCAGACATGAACAGCCAAGACCACCACGCCCCAGGCAGCCCCCAGATTCACGAAGGCAGCGAGACCCGGCCCGACCTCAGCAGCCTGCACGTCCGCGAGGACGTGGCCATCACCGGGCTCTGCGGCAACGTCCATCTGCCCACTGGCCGGACCTGCGACGTGTCCGAACGGCACGAGGGATCCTGCAACTTCGTTGGTCCGGACGCCGCGGAAAATCTGGCGGCACACTAAACACCAGGGGGTTACGGCAGCCGGGACTGGTTGCCGCCCGGGGACCGCGCGTACGCTCGCCGTGTGGACATTGTCGAATTCCTGTCCGAGCGGATCAGCGAGGACGAGGCGGTAGCACGGACCCTCCTCGGCGACCGGACCGTCTCGAAATCCGGAGCCTGGTACGAGCAGCGCCTGCTGCTCGAATGCGAGGCCAAACGGCGCCTGATCCGGATCGTCGAATCCGCCCGGCAGGCGGCGCTCGCGGAACTGGTCAGCGAGACCGGACAGGACGCAGGCTGGATCCCCCAGTCGCTGGAATGGATGGAACAGTCGCTCAACGCCCTGGCCCTGCCCTATTACGACCACCCGGACTTCGAGCAGGACTGGCTCCGCGCCTAGGCGTGTTGCCTGGTCGCCTCTCCGGCCGGGCGCCCGACGGCGGCAAGGTCCCGCCGTCGCCGGATTGCGGCCTGCTGGTCCCGGCCAAGTAATGCCAAAGGTCCGTGTGCAACGGGCATCCGCGGGCCTAAGCTATGACCGGGGGGCGCTCAGTAGCGAAGACGCTTAAGGGAGGCCACTATGTTCAGCCATGACCGCCGTCGGGGATCATCACGGGTACCAGCGCTTGCAGCCGCCGGGCCGCGCCAGAACCCCGGGACGGCCGCGCCTCCCCCCAAAAGAAGGCCACGAATCCGACGCATCGTCGGGATCCTGGCAGCGTTCAGCCTGGCTGTCGCCGCAGGCGTCGTCGCGGCGGTCCCCGTAAGCGCTGCCGACCAGGAACAGAAATACATCGTGGTGCTGAAGGACAGCGCCGTTGACGCCGGCACCGAAGCCGCGGCCCAGCAAAGCAGCTATGGCCTTGCCGTTTCCACGGTTTATCGCAATGCCGTGAACGGCTACGCCGCCACGATGACGCCGTCCGTCGCGACGCGCCTCGCTGCTGATCCGGGCGTTGACTTTATCACCGTGGCCAGGGAATTCCAGAAGCCCTTGGACCCCTCGCCGGCCGCCCAAGTAGCGCCGCACTGGTGGAAGAGGATCGGCGGCACCGGCCCCGCTGACGGGCAGCACGGCACAGCGGACCCTGTGGACGTCAACGTGGCGGTGATCGACAGCGGCATCGACGGCACCCATCCGGACCTCAATGTGCGCGGCGGCATCGACTGCTCCTCCGGCTCGCCGGTCAAGGTGACCCCCACGGACAAAGTCGGACACGGGACTTTCGTGGCCGGGGTGATCGGTGCCAAAGACAACAACCAGGGCGTCGTCGGCACGGCGCCGGGAACCCCGCTGTGGTCGGTACGCGTAGTGAATGACGCCGATGTGATCACGGAAGAAATGCTTATCTGCGCCATCGACTGGGTGACGGCAACGCGCACGGACAATGACCCGGACAACGACATTCAGGTGGCCAACATCAGCATCGGCGGCCCGGGCGCCGACACCGCCAACTGCGGCAAAGGCATTGATCCGATGCACTATGCGATCTGCCGCTCGGTCAAGGCCGGCGTCGCTTACGCTGTGGCCGCCGGAAACTCCGGCGCGGACATCGCCGGCTTTGTCCCGGCCACCTACGACGAGGTGCTGACCGCCACGGCGATGGCGGACTTCGACGGCAAACCGGACGGCCTCGCGGCCCCGGTCTGCGGAACCGAGGACTGGACCAAGTTCGGGCAACTGGACGATCGGCCGGCGTTCTTCTCCAACTACGCCACCGACCCCAAGGACAAGGCCCACACCGTCGCCGCCCCGGGGGTCTGCATCTCCTCCACATCTCCAGGAGGCTACGCGGTGGCCCACGGAACCAGTTTCGCGAGTCCCGTCGTCGCCGGCTCGCTGGCGCGGTGCATCAGTAACGGGGATTGTGAAGGCTCGGGCAAGGCAGTGATGTCACAGTTCCTGGACATCACTGCCGAGTACAACAAGCACCACCGGGGTTTCGGCTTCGAGGGCGACCCGTTGCGCCCGATCGAGGGGAAATATTACGGATACCTCGCCCAGATCGCGTGGTACTGACCCGGCCCGGGGAACAGGGACAGGGGACGGTCTCCGGTCGCGGCCGTGCCAGAGACCTTTGCCCCCGGCACGGCCGCATCGTCCCCATCGGCCGCGGGCACCCAGCCCGGCCGGGCCTGACAGAATAACCCCATGGAAGTCGCCCTTGGATTGCTTGCCCTCACGTCGGTGATCTGTGCGGGCAGCGCGTTGGGGCGGAAAATCAATGTCTCCGTGCCCCTGGTCCTCGTACTGGCAGGCGTCATCGGTTCGTTCCTGCCGTTCATCCCGGACATCGAGTTGAACCCCGAACTCGTGCTGGTGGGGTTGCTGCCGCCCCTGCTCTACGCCGCAGCGCTGCAGACATCCTTGTTCGATTTCGGCTCCAACCGCCGTGACATCGGTTTGCTTTCAGTCGGCTACGTCATCTTTGGCACGATCGCAGTGGGCTTCGTCGTCTGGTGGCTGTTCCCCGAGATTCCCCTCGCGGCCGCGATGGCCCTCGGCGCCGTCGTGGCACCGCCGGACGCCGTCGCGGCGACTGCCATAGCGCGCAAGGTGGGCATGCCCCGCAGGATCGTCACCATCCTCGAAGGCGAGTCCCTGGTCAACGACGCCACCGCCCTGGTCTGCCTCCGGGCGGCTATCGCCGCCATCGCGGGCGCCGTCTCAGCGGCCGGGTTGGCCGGAGGGTTCCTCCTCGCGGCCGGCGGCGGTCTGGCGGTGGGACTGGCTGCGGCCTACGTCCTGACACAGCTGCGCAAACGGATCCGGAACGTCGCAATCAACACCTCCCTTTCCCTGATGGCACCTTTTGTCGCCTACCTCCCGGCGGAGGCAATCCACGCCTCCGGGGTCCTCGCCGTCGTCGTTGCGGGTCTGGTGATGGGCACAAAGGCGCCGTCCATGCCGAATGGCGCAGCGCGGCTGAGCCAGCGCAGCAACTGGCACACGGTGCAGTTCCTGCTCGAGAATGCGGTCTTCCTGCTGATCGGCCTCCAGGTCAGGACCATCATTGAAGGGGTCCAGGGCGACTCGCTGGGGCCATCCCGGATCTGGGCCGGCTGTGCCGTGATCCTGCTGTCGGTGCTGCTGGTCCGGCCGGTCTGGGTGTTTCCTGCGACCTATCTGCCGCGGCTGGTTCCGGCCATTCGGCGGAAGGACCCGGCTCCGCCGTGGCAGTACGCTGCGATAGTTTCCTGGGCCGGCATGCGCGGTGTGGTCACCCTCGCGGCGGTGCTGGTGCTGCCGGCGGACCTGGAACACCGTTCCGTGCTGATTCTGGCAGCCATGGTGGTGGTCGGCGGAACCCTGACGCTGCAGGGCTTCACCCTGCCTTCGCTGGTCCGGCTGCTCCGGGTGCAGGGACCGGACCAGCGTGAGGATGCCCTGAACCAGGCGTCCTTGATGCAACTGGCCACGGCGGCAGGTATGGCGCGGCTGCAGGAACTCCGGACCGACGCCGATCCCCCCGAAGTCGTGGCGATGCTCAAACGGCGGACCCAGGAACGCGGGCTGGCGGCATGGGAGCGTCTCGGCCGGCCTTCGTCGGAGGCCGCAACGCCGAGCCAGCGCTACGCCCACCTGCGGCTGGCGATGCTGGACGCTGAACGGGACAAGGTTCTGGAGTTGCGGCGGGGCGGCGGGTACCCGCATGAGGTCCTCAGCTTGGTACTGGACCGGCTGGACGTTGAAGAATCGATGCTGGACGCGGCAGTGGAGGACCTGGACATGTCCAGCGGCGGCGGCGGCGAGGGTGTGGCCCAGCCGGGCGGGGTCTGCGCGCACCTGGAGTCCGCGCGGGATCCCGGGATTCCCGGGGTTCCGGATAACCCGTATTGCGCGGAATGCGTCCGGGAGGGTACGACGCCGGTCCACCTCAGAATGTGCCTGGCCTGCGGCACCGTGGGGTGCTGCGATTCGTCGCCTGGAACCCATGCCTCCAAGCATTTCGCCGCGACCGGCCATCCCGTCATGCGGAGCATCGAACCGGGCGAGGACTGGCGCTGGTGCTACGAGGACGACCTTCTGGGCTGACAGCAGCACGAAATATCCCGGGCCGGCCCGGTGTTTGCCCGCGCATGACAACAATCGGAATCATCGGTGCAGGACATATTGGCAGCCAGCTAGCTCGCAAGGCGGTGCAGCTCGGGTACGAGGTCGTGATAAGCAACTCCCGCGGGCCCGAAACCCTCACGGAGCTCGTCGCGGAGCTGGGCCAGCATGCCCGGGCAGCCACGGCGGCCGAGGCGGCAGCGGCGGCCGACTTCGCCGTCGTCACCGTGCCGCTCAAGAGCGTCGGCGCCGTCCCGGTGGAGCCGCTGGACGGCAAGATCGTGCTCGACACGAACAACTATTACTGGGAGCGGGACGGCCGGATCCCGGCACTGGACAACGGCGAGACCACCACCTCGGAACTTCTGCAGGAACATCTGCCCGAGTCCAAGGTGGCCAAGGCGTTTAACCACATCATGTCCACGCAGATCAGCACCGACGGGACACCCGCCGGCTCACCAAACCGCCGTGCGCTTGCCACGGCCAGCGACTTCCCGGAGGCTGCGGAACTCGTCACCAGGCTCTATGACGAGTTCGGCTTCGACACGGTCAACATCGGCCTGCTGTCCGAGAGCTGGCGTGTGGAGCGGGACCGCCCGGCCTATGTCGTGCGGCAGGACGCAGCTGAACTCAAGGAGAACCTGGACCGGGCGCCACGCACCATCTGGGACCTGGGCGGCGCCGGACTTGACGGCGGCGCGCTGGACCGCCGCCGGCCGTGTCCGGGGTGGTCCGCAGGTCCGGGTGCGCGCTCCCGGAGCTGCGGCGTTCGTCCCGGCACAGCGATTGGGTGGTCCAGTACACTCGTGCAATGAGGCTTCTGTACATTACAGAAAGTGTGCCCAACCGGGACCCCGTGTTCGGGGACGGCAGCTCGATGATTCCTTATGAGATTCTGAGGAATCTGCCGGCCCACGTGGCAGTAACCCTGCTGACATACTCGGGCCCGGTCGGGCTGCCGGACGAGGTCCGCAGCCGCTGCGAAGGCGCGCAGGTCCTGACTCCCCGGAACCGCAAGGCAGCGCTCGTGCGGTCCTTTGCCGGGCTGGCCGGCGCGGGGAAGCACGAACGGGCCACTGCGGAAGCCATTTCGACGGCGGCCAGGCTGTCGGCCTGCAGCGATGCCACCCTCATCCACGGCCCGCACGCGCTCTTCCTCGCCCGGCATGTGCAGGGACCGGTTGTGTTGCAGACAGTGGACCCCTGGTCGATCCGGACCGGGATGGACACCGCCATCGCGCCCCGATTCCTGCGGCCGGCCTACCGGCTCAGGGAGCGCCGGACACTGCGGGCCGAACGCCGGCTGCCCGCACGCGCCCGGCTCCTCACCGTGGGGGCAAAGGACGCCCTCGAATGGTCCCAACGCCTGGGGCGGCCGGTGCGGAGCATCCCGAACGGAGCCGAGCAGGCTTTCCGCGGCGCCGCAAGGCAGGCCGGACCGGTGGTCTGCTTCGTCGGCAGCCTGAACTACGGGCCCAACATCGACAGCGCGAAAGTCCTGATCAGCACGATCGCCCCCCTGGTGTGGGAGCAGGTACCGGACGCCCGGTTTGTCATCGCCGGCCGCCGTCCCGGGCCCGAGGTCCTCGCCCTGGCCGGCCCCCGGGTGGACGTTCTGGCCAATGTGCCCTCGGTCCTCGACGTGTTCCAGTCCGCCGACGTGGCAGCCTTTCCCGACGAACACGGCGTCGGGATCCGGAACTCGGTCCGCGAGGCGCTGGCCGCCGGCCTTGCCGTGGTTGCCACGCCGGTCGCCGCCCGCGAACAGGATCCTCATCCCCTGCTCACCGTCGAACAGGACACCGGGAGGTTCGCCCAGCACGTCGTGGACCGGCTGGCGGGGATCCGGCCGGTCCCTGCAGGGCGTGCCGCCGATGCCGTCCGGACCTGGCAGACAGTCACGCACGAATATCTGGAGGAGCTGCGCAGTGCGATCCATCCGGGCAGCGCAGGCCTGCCGCTTGGAAGCTCGCCGGCATGACATACGCCCCCGGGGAACTGGCCCGGACCGGTGTCCGGGGGGCCATCTGGCAGGGGATGGCCTTCGCCAGCGGGAAAATCATCGTACTGGTGACGACTATCGTGCTGGCCCGGCTGCTCTCTCCCGACGAGTACGGCCTGGTGGCCCTGGCGCTGGTCCTGATGGGCTACGCCGAGACCATTGCCGACGCCGGAGTGGCCCAGGCGCTGGTATACCTGCCACGCACCGGTGTCATCGCGAGATCCGCGCTGCTGATCTCCGTGGTGCTCGGCTCAGTCCTAGGCCTGGGCGCCTTCCTTGCAGGGCCCCTGATCGCGCAGATCTTCAACCTCCCCGACGTCGAACCGCTGGTCCAGGTCCTGGGGATCTCCGTACTGGCCACCTCGCTCGGCGCCGTGCCCGAGGCCCTGCTGCGCCGGGACCTGCAATTCAAGAAGCTCACGGCGGCTCCCGTTATCCGGGCCGCCACGATGGGCACTGTGACCCTTGCCCTGGCATTTTCGGGCCACGGCGCCATGTCGCTGGCGGTGGGGACGGCTGCCGGTTCCGTCGCTTACGCAGCGACGTGCTGGTTCCTGGTTGGCCGGCGTGCACCGTGGCAGATCTGGCGTGTGCGCAGGGACGCTCTCCAAGCCAATGTGAAATACGGCGCCCCGGTCGCCGGCAGCAGCATCCTGGCCCGGCTGATCTTTGACATCGACTACCTCATCATCGGCCTGCTACTCGGGGCGCATGCGCTGGGCTTCTACACGCTGGCCTTCCGGTTGCCCGAGGTGCTGATCCTCAACGTCTTCTTTGTCCTGTCGACTGTGCTCTTTCCCCTCTACGCCCAGGTGCGCGGCGAGCCGGAACGGCTCCGCGCCGGCTACCTGACCAGTGTGCGGATCCAGTCCCTGTACGGTGTGACCACCGGGGTGGGGCTGGCGGTTGTGGCGCCCATTGTGGTGCCGCTGGTCTTCGGCGAGAAGTGGCTGGAGGCCGTGGTGCCGCTGGTCTTCCTCGCCCTCTACGCCGCGGCCCGTTCCCTGGGCGCTGGTGCCAACGACGTGTACAAAGCCATCGGCCGTCCGGGTCTCTCGATCTGGGTATCGCTGGTGCGGCTGGTCATCCTGCTGCCTGTCCTGCTGTACGCAACCCAGTGGGGCATCGTGGGCGTCGCGTGCGCACAGTTCGTCGTCGCTGTGGTCTTCGCCGTCGGCATGCAGCTCGTGGCTGCCAATGTCATCGAGCTGCGGGCCCGCGAACTGCTCGGCGCAGTGGCTCCCGGGCTGGTCAGCGGGGCGGCCGTGGCGGTGGCGGGACTCGGCGTCCTGGCGGCGCCGGTCCTGGGCGGAGTGACCACCCTGGTCTTGGTTGTTCCCACGGCCGTTGCCGTGGTCTACGCGATTATTCGCTTCGGCTTCCGGCCCCTGCACGACGAACTGGTTCAGCTCGTCCGGCGCCGCTGAGCCCGAACAGCCGGAATAGCCCCAGACTCAGCGGTCCCGGTTCTCCGGCCGGCGGCCCGTCACGGTTCCCTCCGGGACCGCCACGTCGAACAAGCGGACCATCAGGGCCAACCGTGCAATGACGGCCTTCGCCAATCCGAAGCGGACTCCCTCGTGCAGCGACAGGGTGTCCAGGACCGCGGTGGCTGACGCTGTCGGCACCAGGCGCTCCGGGCTGTCCAGGTTCGTCGCGTGCCAGTAGACGCTGACGTCTTCGAAACCGTGCCGCTCAAAGGTGCGCTTCCACCCGGCCAGCGTGCGCGGGCCGGAGCGCCGAAGGAACGACCGTTTCACCTGGGCGCAGATCCACCCGCCGGGCTGGACCGCGGCTGCGGCGTCCTCGAAAAGCGGCAGCGCAGGCTCCCTGAGCAGAACAACCTCAAATGAAGCGGCCGGGGTGCCGTCGCGCGGCGACTGGATGCGGACGGCGCCGGGGTCCAGCAGATGGAGCGCCGCCATCAGGTCCGGGCCCACCGCGCCGCCGTAGCCCACGCTGCGGGGCTGCAACACCGGCACCAGGAAGCGCCAGTCGAGCAGCCGCCATAAGTGCAGCGAGAGTGCGGCAGCATCGCCCGGGCCTGACCCGGAGGTCTCCGGCGTCCCGGGGCACATCCGGCCCCACACCGTTTTCGTGGCCAGCCGCTGGACCAGGTGCTGGGGCTGTGCGGCGTCGAGAATGCGGGCTCCCGGCAGGCTGTCGGCCAGCTGGAGATAGGACTGCCGCCATTTCTCCAAGATGTCCGCCGTGTGTTCGCCCTTCCGGGTGAACATCACCTCCCCCGGAACGTCCAGGATCAGCAGCAGGTCAGGAGCCACGGCCAACCGCACTGCCAGGGCGTTGGACAGGCGGGTTTTGGGTTGACTGTCCGCAGCGCCGGGCAGCAGGGCGTCGTAGGCGACCCGATCCATCAGCACCACCCGTCCGCGGAACCGGTGGTACCGGGCGGCCATGCCGCCTTTGAGGACCCGGAACATCTTCTTCGTGGTCCGTCCCCCGGGGACCCGGTGGAGCCAGGCGTCCCAGGGACCCGCACCCCACAGTCCCATATAGACGTAAGCGGTGGGGATCGGGAACTCGGCGCGCAGGCCGTGGAGCAGTGTGGTCTTGCCGGCCCCGTCAGGGGCCATGACCCCCACCATCAGGCCCCGGCCCGGGAGCCTCGGGCTGAGCTGGCGCAGCCCGCGGTTCGCCAGGGCGAGTGCCTGCGTGCGCAGGGGCGCTCCGGCGGTCCAGCCGGACCTCAGCCGGGCGGCCATGGCGGGCGCATCGTCGAATCTGCCGGACCGCACCAGTTCCAGCAGTTGCGCGGCGGCACCTGCCCCGCCGCGCTGATCCAGGTACTGGGCGATACGGTCCTCCGGCATCGCGACGGCGGCGGCAGCCCGGGCGGTTTCTTTCCGCTGCGGCTGGATCTCCCCTTTGTCC
This sequence comes from Arthrobacter sp. PsM3, assembly GCF_030433895.1. Lineage (GTDB taxonomy): Bacteria > Actinomycetota > Actinomycetes > Actinomycetales > Micrococcaceae > Arthrobacter. The sequence continues at coordinate 14,397 of NZ_JARUXE010000005.1, forward strand.
AGCGCCAGATGGAGCAGCTGCAGCCAGGCGTGGTCGGACGGCGCCGGCATCCACAACCCGCCGTTCCGGACCCGCCGCTCGAGGCAGCCCGGCGCCAAGGGGGTCCGCCACTGCTGGAAGGGCCCGAAGGAGATCTCCGTGACAATGTCCAGTTTCAGCCACAGCTCACCGGAGTCCGCGTAGCCGAAGTAGAAGCGGTGGCTTCCGTGTCCGGCGGCGCGCACCCGGCACAGCCCGATCCCGTTCATCAGCCCGTCCAGTCCCGGCAGCAACCCGGGGGCCACCAGGATGTCCACGTCGCCGGAGGGCGCGGCGAGGTCGTCCTCGCCGCGGAGCAGGACCCAGGGCAGCCCCGTTCCGTCAAGGGCGCTAAAGGCCTTGGCTACTGTCGGGTGCACGCTCGGCTGGCCGGTGCGCGGGTCAGCAGTCATGGGCGCCGCCGTCGGGCGTGTCCCGGCGGGGTCCGGGCGCCGCTGCGAAGCGATGGGACCATGGGCGTGAGACCTCCTTGGCCGGGTTACCAGTTAGCTGCCACGAGGAGCTGCTCGCCACCGCAATCAGCTGCATCATTCACGACACACCAGCGACCAAACAGCCGTGGTAGCTGAAGCCTACGGTCTGCACCGCCGGGTGTCACCCGTAGCCGTTTCTGGCCCGGGCCATCCGGATCCACTTGAGCAGGGCATGGTTTCCACGAGTACCTACTCGCCCAGCCAGCCCTGGCCGCCAGAGGTCGGCGGCGCGCGCCTCGACTGGCGAGTCATGCCGTCGCCAGCTCTGTTCCGACCCGGAGTCAAAGCGTCGGAAGCACCCTTTCGCGTACCTGCTTGCGCAGGATCTTGCCGAGCATCGAACGCGGCATATCAGGGATGGCAACGATCCGCTTGGGAACCTTGTACCCGGCGAGGTGCTCGCGGCAGTGACCGCGGAGGGCGTCCTCGTCCAGCGTGGCGCCAGGTTCAAGTTCGACGGCGGCGACCACCATCTCACCTCCCCGCTCGAGTGGTTTGCCGACGACGGCAGCGTCCATGACGTCCGGGTGCAGGCGCAGCACCGACTCCACTTCGGTGGGTGAGACGTTGAAGCCGCCGGTGATAATGAGCTCCTTGGCCCGGTCAACGATCGTGGTGAAACCGTCCTTGTCCACGGTCACCACATCGCCGGTCCGCAGCCAGCCGTCGGCGGTGAGGGTCTTGGCTGTTTCCTCCGGGTTGTTCCAATAGCCCTGGAACACCTGCGGGCCTTTCAGCAGCAGCTCCCCCGGTTCGCCCGGCGCCACCTCGGATGTGGGATCGTGCAGGTCGACGACCTTCATGGTTGTCGAGGGGAACGGCACGCCAATGGTGCCGTTCCGGCGTGTGGGGTGGAAGGGGTTGCCCAGCGCCACCGGAGAGGACTCGGTCATGCCGTAGCCCTCCACGAGCAGCCCGCCGGAAACCGATTCCCACAGCTCCACGACATGATCCGGCAGGTTCATGGCCCCGGAGATGCAGTACTTGCAGGACCGGAGCGAGATGCCCTTCTCTTTGGCGGCCATGGCGGTGCGCTCATAGATCGGCGGCACCGCGCAGTAGACCGTGGCGGGCGACTTCTTCATGGCATCCAGCACCAGGTCCGGGTCGAACCTGGGGAACAGCACAAGCAGGCCCTGCTTGCGGATGCCGTAGGTGAGATAGAGCGTCATGCCGAAGGCATGGAACATCGGCAGGATCGCGTAGAAGACTTCCTTGCGGTACTCGGCCCCCTGCATCCAGGCCTCACCCTGGAGGGCGTTGGAGTACAGGTTGAAGTGGGTGAGCATGGCGCCCTTGGGACGGCCGGTGGTTCCGGAGGTGTACTGGATCGCGGCGAGGTCATCCACCGAGGGGCGGGGATGTTCCGGAGCGAGGCGTCCGTGGCTGAGGAGCTGCTTCCACGGGATGGTTCCCGGCGCAGGGCCGGTCAGCGCCGCACGGGACTCACGCAGTTTCTCGACGGGCAGCTTCAGCGCAAGGCGCTTGATGGCCGGAAACGCCTCGAGGAGGTTCACGGAGACCACATGGTCAATCTCGATGTCGGACGGGAAGTCACGGATGGCTGCCGCGGCCTTGTCCCAGGTGATGACGACGCGGGCCTGGTGGTCCTCGAACTGGTGGCTGAGTTCCCGGGAAGTGTACAGCGGGTTGTGTTCGACGACGACGGCGCCAAGGCGCAGCACCGCATAAAAGGCGACGACGTGCTGCGGGCAGTTCGGCAGGATCAGGGCCACCCTGTCACCGGCGCGGACACCCAGCCGCCGCAGGCCCTCGGCGGCCCGGTCGACCTGTTCGCCGAGTTCGGTGTAGCTGGTGCGGCGGCCGAAGAACTCCAGCGCGGGGGCACTTCCAGCCTCAGCCACGGAACGTTCCAGCATGGCGACGAGCGACTCGGTAGGCAATTCGATGTCAGCCGGGACGCCCGGCTGGTAGTTCTTCACCCAGGGCCGCTGATCCGTGTTCTCCATGGTCACATCTTGCCGTGAACCGCGGTCCGTCGGCGAATCCGGGGCAGCCTTGCGATCAGGCTGCCTGCCAGCGGGCCGGGAGCGACTTCAGCCCGTAGATGATGGTGCTTTCCATCCGTTCGAGGCGCGATCCCGGGTCCAGGGTCAGTCCGGGCAGCCGGGACAGGATGCCCTCCAGCGCGATCCTTGCTTCAAGTCGCGCAAGCGGGGCCCCGAGGCAGAAGTGGATGCCGTGGCCGAACGCCAGATGCCGGATCTGGTCCCGGTCGATGTCGAACCGGGCGGCCCGCTGGAATTGCCGCTCGTCGCGGTTTGCGGAGCCGATCCAGGCCACCAGCGGGGCGCCGGCAGGAATCTGAACGTCGCCGAGGGTGGTGTCGGCAACCGTCACCCGGTACATGGACTGGACGGGTGACCGGAAGCGCAGCACTTCCTCGATGGCCTGCGGAAGCAGGGATGGCTCCGTCAGTAACCGCTCCATGGTTCCCGGCACTTCTGTAAAGCAAAGGACCGCGTTGCCTATCAGGTTGGTGGTTGTCTCGTTGCCGGCGACGAGCAGCAGGGCGCAGAAGCCCAGCAGTTCGGCCACGCTCAGTTTCTGCCCGTCAATCTCGGCGGAAAGCAGGTTGCTGATCAAATCGGTGCCGGGCCGGCTCCGCCGCTGTTCGATCAGGTCCAGGAAGTACCCGGTCATCTCCGCGTTGGTGGCCTGGTGGTCCTCATTCGTCGCACTGGTCCGCGTTTGGCTCACGATGACATCGGACCACTGCTTGAAGCGGTCACGGTCCTCGGTGGGGATGCCCATGAGTTCCGAGATCACGATGACCGGCAGCGGGTAGGCCAACGCCTGGATCAGGTCCGCGGTTCCGAGGGCAGCGATCCCCTCCAGAAGCTCCTTCGTGAGATTTGAGATCCGGGGAGCGAGCGCATCGACAGCTTTTGGCGTGAACGCCTGGGTCACCAGTGAGCGCAGCTGCCGGTGCCGCGGCGGGTCGGTGGTGATCAGGCTCGAGGCGAACAGGTGACCTGTCTCGGAGGAATCCTCGCCGCGCATCCGTGAGGAAAACCTGGCATGTTCGGACAGCACCCGCTGCACGTCGTCGTACCGGAAGACGTGCCAACTCCCCGACTGCTCGTCGTGAAAGACGGGTGCGGCTTCCCGCATTCTCTCGTAATGGGGAAAAGGATCCAACGGATTGTCGTTGGCCGGGGCGAATTCCATGACTGGCCTCTCTGCTCAACCCGGCGAGGTATCGGCCTGGCCGATCCGTCGGGGCGTCGGATTATTGGACCGTGGGACCCTGATTTTATCCAAGCCAGCCCCCCACGTCAGTAGCTCGTGACGACGTGCCGCCAGAGCCAGAAATCGCGGTCGTCCAGGATAGCGGCCCGCAGCTGCGCCGACCCCGGCGCCGGTACGTCCTCGGAAGCAAGCCGGAAGGACAGCGTGGCGGTCGAGCGCGCCCAGGCCGCAATGACCAGCAACGGGAGCAGCCCCGGATCAATGTCCCTGAACACCAGATGCTCACGCAGTGGCGCAAGGGCCCACCCGCCGGGCCCGAAGGCTTTGTCGAAGGCCGCAAGCTGGGCGACCCGGGAAAACGCCATGTCGGACGATTCACTGAGGTATTGGAGGTAGAAGACGAGGTCGTGTGCCGGCACTCCGTAGAGCGACGACCGTTCCCAGTCCATGACCTGGAGCCCGCCGCCGGCCTGCACCAGGAGGTTCGGGTGGCTCAAGTCGGCGTGTTCGAACACGGCCGGCAGCGTGCTGTCCCGCAGTGGCCCCAGCAGTTCGTGGGTGCGGCGGACCAGTGCGGACACTTCGGCGTCCCCCGGCAGCAGCGAGGCGAGGGCCTCCAGCGGGCGCTCGACAGTCCGCCCGTACCAGTCCCCGTTGTCAGGTCCCGGCCGGGTGCAAGGCAGGCCGGCTACAAAGTCCACGCCCAGGGCGACCGCCCCGGCGAGATCCCCGGCGACCCGTTGCGGGTCCAGCGGAATTCCGGTCAGAGCGGTCTCCACCAGGACGGTGTGTTTCCCCCTCTCCAGGGTCGCCACAGTGTGGGGGATTCCTTCCACCCGCCCGCCACTGAGGGCGGTGAGCTGACGCAGCATTTCCGCCTCCCGCTGGACGCCTTCGTTATCGCCCGGGCACCTCGGTACCTTGACCACAAGGGCGGGACGGCGGGTTCCACCCGCGAAGATCAGCCCCACCACGTGCCGGGAGGTGGTGAATTGCGGCGTAATCATGACGGTGTCCCACTGCGGGCCCAGCCCGAATGCCGCGAGGCCCCACTCGTCGTAGTGCTCGCGAAGTACTGAGTCGATGAAGTTCACGGCTGCTCCCCGGGTTCCGGCGCCTGCGAATCGGGCTGCGCGGATTCGGCCGGGCCGGGGGCGGATCCCGCCAGCTGTCCCACGACAGTACCGGTGGCAGCGCGCTGCAGGAGCGGCTGAGGCTGGGCAACATCAGGCACCCACGTCCTCGGGTGCCGCTTCGCCTTTTTCAGATGGGCGTGACGCCGTATTTCGAAGACCTCGGCCAGGTGCCCGCCGTTCCCCGGGAACGAGATCCGGCCAGGCGCGTCGAGCACGAGCAGCGCGTCGGGGTCGGGCCCCAGCGCAAAGGCCGTGGCGGATTCGGTCCTGCTTCCGGCAGTGGTCCCGGCTGAACCCGGCATTGGAATGTCGTAGGCCGGCCGGTGTGCAACAACCTTGTGGCCCCGAAGGCAATGGTATTTTGCGGCCAATGCGCCCCGGAGCTGCCTGATGAGTGTCAGGCCGCGCCGCCCGCCCGGAATCCGCGTGATCCAGCTGTCCCATCGTCCGGGCCCCTGCCTGCCCAGGGACATGTAGCGGCTGTGAATGGGAAAGTTCTCCCAGAGCCGGTGCAGCAGCGTCGTCCTGCCCGCACCTTCCGGTCCCGTCACACCAACCACAAGCCCACGGCTGAAGCGACTGGGGAAGGTGGGGCTGAGCAGCCGGAGCACCCTGTTTCGCAACACGGTCAGGCGCGTGCGCAGGGGTGCGTTCCGGGTCAGGGCTGACGCCATGCGCAGGGCCGGATCACGAAAATCGTCAAAGCTGCCAGACCGGACCAGCTTCAGCAGCTCCGCGGCGGTGCCGGGTCCCACTTGCCGGTCTACGTACGCCGCGATGAAGTCGTAAGTCGAGGCCAGCGCGCCGGCGACCCGGACGGTTTCCATCTGCTCAGGCCGGACCGCCCCGCCCTTGTCCAGCATGGTATGCAGGAGCTGGAGCCATGCCTGCTCGGTTGTTGCGGGGAGCCAAAGCAGTCCGTTGCGGATGCGCCGTTTGAGGCAGCCACCGGCCAGGGGGGTGTGCCACTGTTGAAACCGTCCGAAGGAGATCTCCGAGACGATGTCCAGTTTGAGCCACAGATCTTCCTCGGCGTCGTAGTTGAAGTAGAACCGGTGGCTTCCGTGCCCGCGGGCCAGGACCCGCCGGAATCCCACACCAGCCAGCAGCGCGTCCATGCGCTGGCTCTGGCCCTCTCCTACGAGGATGTCCACATCGCCGCGTGGTCGGACCAGGTCATCTTCGCCGCGCAGCAGCACCCAGGGCAGTCCGGAGGCGTCGAGGGCCCGGAGCGCCATCGCAATCGTCGGGTGAATATCCGGCTGCTCGCCGCTCCATTCCCCGGGATCGGGCTGGCGGTTTGTAGGGTCTTCCATGTGCTGCTCCCCTGTAACAACGGAAATGATGGCTGGCGAATCCTGCCGGAGAAGTCCCCCAAAACACGTCGGTTCGTGCTGCATTAGGCCTTCACCTCCGTCCCGGTGACGGGTGGGAGGCTAGGGCGCGTAGGCATACTGCACGACCCAATCGATTTCCAGATGTCCGGAAGTTTCAGTGTCGGGTGAGAACGAGTCCGCTCCATCCTTGGTCTCAGCCTGCAGGGTCACCCGCATATTGGTGTTGGGAACCCCTTCGGAAATAGAGGTCTCACCCACTAACTCCCCGTCCCAGAACCACTTCACTTTGCCGGGCGTCCATTCCGTCGTCGCCACATGCCAGTCGGTCGCGTCGGTCCGCGAATAGTAGCGCGTGGAAGGGTCGAACCGGGCCGGTCCTTTGAGTGTCGAATCTTTGATGGCCGAGACGCCGTACATCTTCCCGATCAGTTCGCCTTCAGGCCAGTCGATCTCGCCCTCAATCCAGTCATCGCTCGAGGGCCAGAGCATAAAGGCGATTTTGTAGCCAGGCAGCTTGTCGGACCGGAACCGGATCGAGTAGCGGCCATAGGTCTGGCCGGCGTAGCCGAAGGGGACAACGCTCGCTACCCGTGGCGTGCCGTTCTTCGAGTGCAGGTAGTAGTCGAGTTTTCCGCTTTTCACAGAGAGCACGGAATCCGGTGTGTAGCGACCCTCGCCGGAGGTGTCCTCGAGATCGTGATAACCCCGCATGTCCGGGCCATAAACCTCACCCACCTGGCCCATCCGGGCCGGCGTCGTGAAGTCCTGGGCGCCGGTTTGCTTCCAGCCCGGGAGGTCCCCCACGGGCATACTTACCGGCATGGCGGTCGTCGAGGATCCCCGCGAAAAAAACCAGACCACGGCGATCAGGAGGGCGGTGGCGACGACCATCGCCACAACTCTGGCGTAAGTCCCGCCTCCGCTGCCCAAACTAACCCGTTTTTTTGATTTGGTAGATGCGGACGGCTCCATTGTCGAATACATGATCGGCTTTGTCCCCTGCAGCTAGCTCCCGTTCAAGAGCGGGGAGCATGTTGACATCGAATAGTTTGTCTTTGATCGCTTTTGCAAGCTGGGAGTCAGAGAAAACGACGAAGATGCGCTCAGGTTTCCAGTTGTTGTTTGCGTAGCGCTCCACATCCTCCGGTTTCACGCGTCCGTGGGATTTCTGGATGAACTTGGTCAGCGAGGTGACCCTGCCCCATTCCAGGTAGCTGGGGTAGTTCGGCCCTATCAGGAGCGGAAAGAAAGCGTTGGTCTCAAAAATTACGTCCCCGGCCCCCACACGTGCGTCGAGCCATTGCGCCGCCGCCACGTCTTCCTTGGGTACCCGGAATTTAGCTTCCTGCTGGAAGTACACAATCGTGAACAGCACGGCCATGATGGTCAGTGAAGCGGTGGCCCCCAGCACAGCTTTCCGGGTTCGAACGGGCCCCGACCAGAACAGCCACGCCGCGCCGACCGCCAGCCACGGGAGGGCGAAGAGGAAGACTCGGAACTTGGCCTCCCCGCCATACGACTGACCGAGGAGCCAGAACATTGGCGCCACCGCCAGCCAGGCGACGATAACCGTCTGCCGGACGTTGCCTCGAAGCATGTTGCGGACGAAACCTGCCAGCCCGAGCAGTCCGACGATGAGCGAAAGGGCATCGGGAGTGCGGGACAGCCAACGGGAACCGTCGTCGATCCCGCTGACTGCGGGCAGTGTGTAACTTGCGTTCTTGAAGAAGTTAAAGCCGCTGAAGACGCCGTACTTATGGGCCACGAAGTCGAGGTTGGGCAGCAGGTACACGAACGCCATGAGCGCCAGCACCGGACCGATCCACTTCGGCCTGAAGTAGCCGAAGACGAAGAGCGGGAACAGCGAGAGGATGGCCATGTATGGAGTCAGCTGATGGCTTACGACCGTCACGGCCTGCAGGAAGAGAATTGCCAGCGCCGCCGGCAGGACCATGGCAGTGCTCGGGTGGGGGGCATGAGTCTGCGGACCGGCCGGGAGCCCCCGCCTAAGCCGCTCCTGCAGCCTGTGCAGCCGGCCCTCCACCTGGGTGGCAATGCGGATCGGCGTGCCGCGGAGGAAGGTCAGTGCGATCAGGCACATCGTCAGGTACAGGGTGTAGGAAAATGCCTGGGGTGAATAGTAGTTCTGGTTCACCCAGTTGCTGAGGGTAAAGACCAGGGCCGCGGTCCAGTAGATCCGCGGGTTGGAAGTGAGGGTCCGCGCAATGGCGAGGACGATCACGACGTCGAGCATGGCGAAACCGAACTCCGCCAGGGCCGCATAGTCCACAGCGTTGCGGTAGCCGACAACTTCACCCATGAAGGCGCTGACCGAGAAGAAACCCGGCCACCGGTTGTAGATGTCGATCGAGGGATCCACTTGGCCCGTGGCCCCGATGTAGTTCGTCACGGCGATGTGTTTGTAGGACCAGGGCAGCCGGGGAACACTGATCACCATGGCCGCCGAGGCGTAGAGCATGGCGACGAGCCCCGTCGTGGAGGCTGCCAGGAAGCCGGTGGACGCCATTTTTCGCGCCGCGACCGCCCAGATACACAGCGCCACGACAGCGGCGACGGCGACGAACCAGATCAGCGGAAACGTTGTCAGCAGCCCCCTGCTACCGACGAGGTCTTCGCCCGTCAGGGCCAGGGCCACGCCCCACAGCAACATGGCGAAGCCCAGGGCGGCCCACGGCAGATACGCGGACGGACGCCGGCCCCGGAACGCCTCCAGAGTCCGCAAGGAGCGCCAATTGAACGTACGTCCGCGGACCGGATGCCCGTGAACTGAATGCCGCCCCGTTCCAGTCCCGGCGGGAAATAGGGCGACCAAAGCCGATGCCGCAATCAGGATGGCGGCCGCCACGGGCCGGGGATGCCACAGGTGGGTCCACGCCATGATCACCGCTGGAACGGTGTAGACGGCTGCGCTAAACGCCACGGTCCAGACCAACCGTGCGGCCGGATCGGCGTCGGGAAGCCGCCGGACCAGGACCCATCCTGGCAGCACGAGACAGCCCAGGAGGGTCACGGGCGCGAGCACCGGACCGCCCAGGTCACACAGAATAAGGACGGCCAGGAGGAGGCCGGACCCCGCCAGCCCAAAGTCAATAGGCCGGTCTACCCTCAGCGCCGACACCGATCGCTTCGGAGACTCGGGGGTTGGTGTTTCGTCGTGGAGTAAGAGACTCATATGGCTGATACTTCCTTGATCGATCTGCGGGGACTGCGCGGAAGTCGGCGTCCCCTCGAGACGCGTTCCCCCAGGAACTGCGTGTGCCATCGGCCGTGCCAGGGGCCTGAAGCCCTGCCTATGTCTTCCCCGACCGGCGCTCGAGGAGGTAACTGAATGGTCCCCGGGCCACGGAGACAAGCTCGGTCCGCAGGGCCTTCGCGACCTGCCGGTCCCGGGGGACCGGCGCCGCCGCCGTCGCCGCGCTTTGCCCCAGCGAGTGATTCCGTGCGTTCCTCAGGAAATGCAGCGCACCTTGCGGGCTTCGGGCAACCGCCAGACGAGCTGTGCGCGGGTTCAGGAGAATCTTTGTCAGCCACGATCCGAGCCCTTTGCCGTACCCACGAGCCTGGACAATAAGATCCTCCAGCTCCGCCCGGTGGCGGTGCCAGACAATCGCGGAGGGCTGAACCACGAGCGAGTGCCCCGCGAGGATCACCCGGGTAAACATGTCAATGTCCTCGCCGCCGCCACTACGCGTCCCCACGCCCAGCGCCGGATCAAAGGCCCCCAGCGCCAGAGCGGTCCGTCGATCGAGCGCGAAGTTCGCTCCGGTACCGAAGGCCCCTACGCTGAACGGAAATGTCGGCAGATCGGCTGGAGGGTCCGCCATGGAGAAGACTTTCGGTGCGATGGTCTTGGACCAACTAACACGTTCGTCGAAGTAACCCTGGGCGGGCGAACGCAACTCACCGGCCGGCACCAGCCCCGTCACGCAGGCAACATCGCGGGCCTGCTCAAAGCCGGCCGCAATACCCCGAAGCCAGAACTCGTCCACGACGACGTCGTCATCCGTGAACGCGACGATGTCTCCGCGCGCATTGCGCAAGCCGGCGTTGCGCGCCCTCGACAGCCCCGGCCTGGGCTCGGAGACGAGGGTCAAGCGGGGGTTTCGAAACTCGTCACGGACCATGTCACGGGTCTCCGCGGTGCTTGCCCCGTTGTCCACGACGATGACGTCGAAGTCCGGGTAATCGAGGCGCAGGATCGCGGTGAGCGCTCCACGCAGCAACGAAGCACGGTCCCGCGTGCACACGATCACGGTGATCGACGGCGTCGACGACGTCTGGGACGCCGCGGCTGCGGGCAGTGCCGCCGCCGCGGACTCCAGGACGCCGCAATCCAGGACGCCGCCTGGCGCGTCAACGTCGATGAACCCGCGCACGGACGATCCGCTGCGCACAAGCAGGCGTGCGCGGTGATAGCCCATGGAGTCCTGGAGCCTCAGGTGGGTGTAGCCCGCAAGCGAATTGAGATCGACGGCGCCGACCCACAGGGCCCCGGCCCAGTCGGGCACCGACTCGGTCCGCATCGACGGTGCAAGGTCCAGTCCTGCGTCCTCGGGTGCCACCACGGACTCATTTCCGACATCAATCACGTGGCTTCCCTCCAGGAAGGGCGGCCATTGGGGACGGGAGTTGAGCCGGCCAGGAGCGATCCCGAGCTTTGGGCCATCCTGCGGCCGCGGAAGTATCCTGCGGCTGTGACCGCCAGGACCGCCAAGTAGGTGCCTGCCCGGCGCAAACCCTGGGGGTCGGCGCCGCGGCTCCAGTCCGCCAGGGCGGAGAATACGGCCCGCGGCAGGACATTGCGCACGTACCGCCGCTCCGGGCCCAGAGCCCGTTTATGGCCCACGACGTGGCTGACCTGGGCCTTCGAGATGCCTTCCGACCAGGATCGTTCCAGCATGTAGCGGAACGTCCCCCGCTGAACCGGAACAAAGTGATGGACCAGGGCCGCCGGCTCGTACACGATGCGCGACCCCGGGGAACCGATGGATGCCCGGATGCAGATCTCGGTCTCTTCGCATCCCAGCGGTTTCGTCCCCTGCCGGCCCAGGGAGAGGTTGAAGCCACCCACCTGCTGGAGCACCTGAAGCCGGAAGGACATGTTGGCGCCGATGACATTCCGCACTTCGGAGGCCACTCGTGGCATACCGCGGTGGCTGCAGCCGACAATCCAGTCCAGTTCCGGGCCGAAGTGACCGGGCCGGCTGGCTTCCCACACCGGTTCAACCTTGCCACCGACGGCAAGTACATCGGAATCGTCGTAGAGGGCCGTCAGCTTCTCGAGCCAGTCGGGAGCCGCAACGGCGTCGTCGTCCAGAAACGCCACGATCTCGGAAGTTGCCAGGCCCACTCCGGTGTTCCGGGCCCCGGAGAGCCCCTGAAGCCCGGAACTCTCCACCAAGGTGACGTCCTGCACGGCGGCCACGAGCCGCTTGTACAGGTCCTCGTTGTGGTCAACCACAACGATCACCTGCTTCGGCTGGAGCGTCTGGGCGTGGACGGAGTCAATGACGTCCATCAGCAGCTCCCAGCGCTGCTCCGTGTAGGAACAGATGACCACGGAGGCGGAGGGCCTGAAATTGAAGTTGAGCACCTTAGGCTTCTTCCGCCGCGGTAAGGAGGCTTTGCGGATCCGTGGGTGTCCGGGCAAACCGGACATTTGGATAGGTGTACTTCACCCGCCGGAGGGCTTCGGGCCTTGCCCCCGCGGTTGGCGCTTCCCACGTTGTGCACTCCCTGGCCAGTGTGCGCAGGACCCGCCAGCCGTCGCGGAAGGTCTGCAGGTTAGAGACTCCGGAGATGCGGTCAAGTTCGAAGCTGGGCACTTCCGCAATGCGGAGACCTGCGCGGGCCGCCCTCACGATCAGCTCCGTCTCGATCTCGAAGCCGTCCGACTCCAATTCAAGAACCTCGAGGCATTCCCGGCGCAGTGCAATGTAGCCGTAGCAGAGGTCCGAGTAGTTGCTTCTCAGTACGGTGTTCGCCAATCCCGTCAGTACGCGGTTGCCGGTGTTCCGCAGCCAGGTCAGGTCCTCCGAACCGCCGCCGGTTACGTAGCGCGAGCCTTTGACGAAGTCGTAGTCATGCTGGAGGGGAGATACGAACCAGCCAATTTCCTGCGGGTCCATGCTCCCGTCCGCATCGAGCATGACGATGATGTCTCCCGAAGCCGCTGCGAAGCCCGCGCGGACAGCGATGCCCTTGCCCTTGCGCGGTTCCGCCACCACCACGACGTCGACCCTGAGTGCCCGGGCCACGTCGATGGTGTGGTCGTGGGAGCGCCCGTCCACGATGACGACTTCATCCACGTAGGAAGGCATCCGTCGCAGAACCCAAGGCAAATTCATTTCTTCATTGAGTGTTGGAATTACTACGCTCACCGAAGCCCTTGGTGAGGCGGTAATTGGCTTAGACGCCAAATTGGGGACCAGATTTGGAATAGACAAAAGCCTCTCCACTTCATGAAATCTACGGACGCATACGGCATTGCCGTCTACGAATGAGAACCTAAAGAATGGATTCAGAGAAATCCGTCAAATTATGCTCAACCCATACCCCAGCTGCCACCGAAAGGTGGCCGTGTCTAGAGCCTAAAGTTCACCCAAAGGTGTGTCACGAGTGGCTAATACTTGGTTGTTCGTTCCACTCCATGCGTGATTCCCGTGCCTCTACTTGGGTCTTCGGGGCGGCCTACTCGGGGAATCACGAGTCATTGGCTAGCGGTGTACTCGGTCAGCGGCAATTGGGCTGTATTTCGTTGAGTTTCAGCGCTTTTCTCCCGATACTGAAACCGTACGCCGGCGGGATGGCAAGGTCTGGTGCCGGCGTATGCCGCAGCCAAAACGCAGTTCCACGGCGGCTGCGGGGTCGGGGGGAAACGGGATCCTGGGAGCGGGTTGCACCCATGGGGCATATCGCGTATTCCATGAAAGTTCTTTCTCCGCCAGGAGAGAACGAAGAAAAACTCCAAGAAAGAGGAATACCCTTTTCACTTCTGAAGCGAGTGGCTAGCATCACCCATTCGGGAGTCATCTGCATAACTCACCATGGAAACGGCGATGGAACTCATGAACGAATCGGCGATCAAGATGAAAAGAATAGCCCGCTGGCTTAGCCAGATAGTCGTTATGGCATTAGTTGCGGCCGGGGGGCTGCTGGGAATTTCAGGCAGCGCGTCGGCGGCCAGTGACTACGGTTATCCCAGCGTCAGCTACACCGGGGTGAGCAACCCGCCAACATCGGACAAGCCGCAGAGCAAGCTCTGGTTCAACGGCGGATCGTGGTGGGCGGACATGTGGACCACGGGCACTGGCTGGCAGATCTACCGGCTGGACGTCCCCACGAAGACCTGGGTCAGCACCGGCGTCACGAACGACACCCGCGCCAGCACCCTGGCGGACACGCTCTGGGACGGCACCCATCTCTACATCGCCTCCCACGTGGTCACCGTGTCCACCGATACATCGCCGAAGGCGTCGGTCCCGGGCCAGCCGGCCAACCTGTACCGCTACAGCTACTCCGGCGGGACGTTCACCCTGGACAGCGGCTTCCCCACCACCATCACGAACAACAGCAGCGAGTCGATGACCATCGACCAGGACAGCACCGGGGCAATCTGGGCCACCTGGACCCAGGTCGCCGGCAATTCGACCAGCGGCTTCACCAGCACTGTTTACGTCAACGGCTCCGCGCCGGGCGGGACCAGCTGGAGCTCCCCGTTCGTGATCCCTGTCTCCAACCCGAACCCTGCTCCGGATGACATTTCGGCGGTCGTGGCCTATGGCAGCAACAAGATCGGGGTCATGTGGAGCGACCAGCTCACGGGCTCCGTCCGCTGGGCGACGCGCACCGATGGGACCAGCCCCACCGCGACGTCCTCGTGGAAAGTCCAGGACGCAGTCAAGGGCAACAAGCTCGCCGACGACCACCTGAACCTCAAGTCCCTGCAGTCCGACAGCTCCGGCAGGGTCTTCGCTGCGATCAAGACCGGCCTCAACGACACTTCGACCAACCAGAGCCTGGCGCAGTTGCTGCTGGTGGTCTTCAAGCCCGGAACCGGCGCGTTCTCCCAGTCAACCATCGCCACGATCGGGGACTGCGTGTCCCGCCCGCAGATCGTCCTGGATACCCAGAACAACATGGTTCACGCCTTCCACACGGCCCCCGGCACCGGCGTCAGCGGCTGCGCCTACTCCGGCATTCCCGGCGCCATCTATGAAAAAACGGCCTCCATGGACAACCCGGTGTTCGCGAGCGGCCGCGGCACACCGGTCATCCAGGACGGCTCGTCCGACAACATGAACGATGTGACCACCACCAAGCAGAGTGTGAACAGCACCACCGGCCTCGTGGTGCTGGCCAGCAACAACGCGACCAAGCGCTACTGGTTCTCCTACCGCACCCTGGGCGGGGGAACACTCCCGCCGCCGGCAGCACCGGTAGCCTCGTTCACCGCATCTCCCACCTCGGGGACTGCGCCCTTGAACGTGGCCTTCACTGACACGTCCACGGGTTCGCCAACCTCCTGGGCCTGGGCCTTCGGGGACGGCGGGACCTCCACCACGCAGAGTCCCTCGCACAGCTACTCCACCGCAGGCACCTATACCGCGACCCTGACTGCCACCAACGCCGGGGGCTCGACGTCGGCCAGCAAGACCATCACGGTAACCACGGGCACCACACCGCCGCCCTCGTCGGGGATCACCGCCGGCGCCTCAACCACCGCAAGTAGCACAACGGCCACCACGACCGTCACGCTGCCCAAGCCGTCCGGCACCGCTGCCGGCGATGTCCTGGTCGCATCCTTCACGGCGGACCAGAATCCGACCACGTCCGCCGTCCCGGCGGGCTGGACAGCCATCGTCAATAACCTCTCCATCAGCACCGGAGCGCGCGTATTCGCGTACTACAAGGTGGTGGGGTCCGCTGACCCGGCAAGCTATAGCTGGACGCTGAGCACCGCGGTGAAGTGGGGCGGCGGAGTCACCGCGTACCGGGGCGTCAACAACACCACGCCTCTGGACAGCGGGGTCGCCACCGCCACGAACACGACGTACACGGCCACCAGCATCACCGCCCCCAGCATCACGACGGCGAGCAACAACGCGATGCTGATCGGCGGCGTCGGCTTCGACAGCTCCTCACCGGCGGCCACACCCCCCAGCGGCTGGATCGAACGCTGGGAAGCCCCGGATGCACAGATCGCCGAACAGGCCGACCGGCTGCAGGCGACGGCGGGGGCCAGCGGCACGGCCACCTGGACCTTCACCGCAAAGGCCGTCTCGGTTTGGCGGACGGCACTGAAGCCGGCCTAAGCCCCGGCTGCCGGGTGCAGTTCGGCCCGGAGCCCAGGTTGCGCAAAGGACGGTGCCGGGCGGCTGTCAGACCGCGGACCAGCCGCCGTCGGAGGCGAGGATCGCGCCGTTGATGTTGGTGCCGTCATCGCTGAGGAGGAAGGTGATCGAGGCGGCCAGTTGCGCCGCAGTGGCGGGGGCCGGGATATTCGCACCCATCAGCGGTCCGAGGCGCTCAGCCGCCAGCTGGGAACCCCAGGTGGCCTCGATGTTGGTGATGGTGGCGCCGGGAGCCACGGCGTTGAAGCGCAGGCCTTTGGGCCCATACATCACCGAGGAGTTCTTGGTCAGGCCGACGACGGCGTGCTTGGACGCGGTGTACGCGGCGCCGGCGGCGGAGCCCCGGAGCCCTGCCTCGGACGCGACGTTGACCACCGAACCGGAACCGGCCTCAAGCATCAGCGGCACGACGGCGCGGGTCAGGCGCATGAGGGCAGTGACGTTGATCCGGAAGACCCGCTCCCAAGTGGCGTCGTCGACCTCGTGGATCGGTGCGAAGTGGTCCATGATGCCCGCGACGTTCGCGAGCGCGTCGACACGGCCACCCGCGGCGGCGACAACGGCGGCGACGGTGTCTTCATCGGAGATGTCACCGGCCACCGTCA
The DNA here is from genome assembly GCF_030433895.1 of Arthrobacter sp. PsM3. Taxonomy (GTDB): domain Bacteria; phylum Actinomycetota; class Actinomycetes; order Actinomycetales; family Micrococcaceae; genus Arthrobacter. Next base: position 30,574 of record NZ_JARUXE010000005.1, read on the forward strand.
CCAGGTTCAGGCCGGTGTTCCCGCCGGCCAGGGCGACCAGCCGCTCCGAACTCACGTCGGCGGCGATCACCTTGCCGCCCTCCCTGGCAACACGCAGGGCCGTGGCCAGGCCAATGCCTGAACCGGCACCCGTGACAATGACCGTCTTGCCCGCGAAGCGGCCCGCGGTGATGGATTCCTGCCATGAAGCTTCGGTGCCCATGATGTCCTTCCGAAAGTTTCCAAATGCTGACATCTGCCACCTTATGACACGCTGTGTCATTATGAAAGGGTGAATACTGGTGGGATGTTCCCGCAAGACCCCAGGCCCGCTGGCACGCGTTCGGCCGGACGTCCCGCGACCATCGATCCGGACGCCATCGCCAGCCTTGCCCTGCGGCTCTTCGCCGAGAACGGCTACGAACAGACCTCCATGGCGGACATCGCCGTGGAGGCGGGGATTGGGCGCAAGAGCCTGTACCGGTATTTCTCCAGCAAGGCCGATCTCGTCTGGGGCGGCATGGAACCGGTGATCGAGGCCTCCGGGCGGGCCCTCGAAGCTGCCCGGGCGGGCCGCGAAAGCGACGGCGGCCTGATGGCCGGACTGCGGGCCGCCGCCGTCGCCGGCGTATCGGTGATCCCCGACCTCTCCGTCTCGCGCGGGCGGCTGCGCCTGATTGCCGAACATTCCGAGCTGGCCAGCCGGAGCTACGATTTGCTGGCACCCCAGCGCGAGCGGACGCGGCGATACCTTGCCGAGCTCGGGGTTCCCGAAGGAACCGCAGGATTCCTGTCGGCGGCCTACCTGGCCGCGACTTTTGAGGCGTGGATGCAGTGGGCTGCGGGCGCGGACCCGGATCCGGTGCCCTATCTGCTGGCTGCCGTCGATGTGCTGCAGGTGCCGGGGGCCTGAGCTGTGTTCCGAGGGGCTGGCCTGGTCCGCGGGCGCAGGCTGTTCCCAGGGGCCGGGCGGGTCCGCGGGCGCGAGACGTTCCGGCGGGCGACCGGCGGGCCGGGCGGGTCCGGATGAGCGGGCTGCCGGAACAAGTTTCGCTGCGCATTTACGCTGTCGCTGCGGGCAATACCGTGCGCTGCGGAATTCCGCTAGCGACAGGTATTCTTCGAAGCGCCAGCTGTTTTGCGCAGCGTCAGACGGCGGCGGCGGGAGGCGCGCCCCCGCGGTTTGACGGGCACGTCCCTAATTGACCACAGTGAGTCAGTGCCTGCGATCGTTGAAACCATAGTCCCGCCTCCCGTAGTTGCGGCCGACCGCCCGTGGCGGCGGCAGGTCGCGGGCCTGATCGGCTTTCTGGCAGTCTCCTGGGCTGTGTCGGTGCTGGGTTCCCTGCCGATCCGGGCGAACAGCAGCGGCTGGTACGCCCAGGCGGACAAGGCGCCGTGGACTCCCCCGGCCTGGGTCTTTGCCTCCGTTTGGCTGCTGCTCTACGCGGCCATGGCGGTGGCGGCGTGGCTCGTGTGGCGGCGGCGGGACGCCCCCCGCCGGGATCCGCTCAGGGCCTACGGCGCCCTGCTCGCCTTGAGCCTGGCGTGGCCGGTGACGTTCTTCGGCCTGTACCCGCTGCTGGGGGCCGCCGCCCTGTGGCTGGCGCTGCTCGTTATCGGAGCCCACGCCGTGACAGCGACAGCCACCGTTCTGCACTTCGGGCCGATCAGCAGAACCGCCGGCCTGCTCATGCTGCCCTACATTTCCTGGCTGGTGTTCTCGGCGAGCCTGAACCTGTATGCGGCCGTCAACAACTGAGGACTACAACTGAGAATCCTGGTGCGGTGGGAGCCTGGTGTGGAATCCCCCGGTGGAGTGACATCCTGTAAGCACTATGACTGCACACGAAAAGGAACACGGCACGTCCCACAACGTCGGTGAGGCACCGGACGGCATTTCTGCGGCTGCGAGCGGCGGGGCTGCGGATACGAACGGCAACGGCGCCGGGGCAGGGTCCGGGTCGAAGGCTCCCGGTGCCGTTTCGGCCCCGGACCGGAGCCGCCGCGGAATCCTGAACCGGGCGCTGGGAGGCGGAACCGACCCTGATCCCCGGTTCACGCTTGCCAACGAGCGCACGTTCCTCGCCTGGATCCGGACCTCGCTGGCGATGGTGGCCGGCGGCATCGCCGTGGAGGCTTTCACCTCGGAACTGTTCGGCCCGGAACTCCGCAAGACCGTCGCCGTGCTGTTGCTCCTGCTCGGGTTGGTCACCGGCGGCGGCTCGTTCTTCCGCTGGCTCAACGTGGAACGGGCCATGCGGCGGCAGGAGCCGCTCCCCGCGCCGCTGCTCGCTCCGATCCTGGCCATCGGCGGAGCGCTCGTTGCCGCCGTGCTGATCGTCTTCGTCATCGGGCGTCAGGCCTAGCCGTGGCGAAACCCAGGCCCGCGCCGGTGCACCAGGACCCGGGGCTCCAGCCCGAGCGTACGGACCTCGCCTGGCGGCGGACCTCCTTTACCCTGATCACGGCGGCCTGCATCTTCCTGCGCTGGGTGCCCCACTACGGCTGGTTTGCCGGCACCCTGGTGGCGGCATCGCTGGTGGTCGCCCTGGGCATCGCCCTCACGCAGCGACGCCGCTACCACCACCACGCCAGCGGCATCGGCGGAGCGGCCATGGCCGCGAATGTCCGCGGGACGGCGGCCATCGCCGGCAGCGTTGTGGTCCTCGCCGGACTGGGAATCTTCACGGTCTTGTACCTGCCGCTGCAGCGCTAACGCCGAGGCAGCGCTACCGAACCAACGCAGACGAGGAGGCAGCGCTACCGAGGCAACGCAGACAAGGGGGCAGCGCGCGCGGCAATGCGGGATCGTGCATCAGCCCAGGAAGGACAGGTGGATGTCGCTGCCGTACCGGCGGATGATGTCCCGCTTGGCGCTGTGGAAGGCGTCGAGGTCTCCGGCGTGCCCATGCTGTTCAATGCGGCGCCGGGCGAGTTCATCGGAGATCACGTCCATGAAGAGCTCGGCGAGCAGCAGCCGCGCGGAATCCCGGAAGCGCCCGCGGCCGTCAACGTAAAGCCGCACGGTGGGGGCGCCGGTGTTGATGATGACTTTGCGCTCCGCGGCGCTGTAGACGGCCCGGTCGGCGCTGTTGTGCAGGTTCCGGAACTCGTAGCCGACGAACAAATCCACGCCGTGGTCCCGGGGCACCCGGTGTGCCAGCGGGTGCTCAGCGGGGTGGCCGGCGGCCCGGATCACAGCAGCGTGCGGGGGCTGGCTTTCGCTGCGGTGGGAGGCGTGCTCGGCCACCACGATTTCACACCACGCCCAGTAGGCGCCTGCCCGGACGGTGATTTCGCCCCGCTCCCCCGGCAGCTCCCCCGTGACGGCCCACTCGATCCGCTGGATGCCCTGCAGGGCTGAGACCGGAATGGCCACTGGCGCCGGCTCAATCCGCATCGTCGCCGGCAGTCCGAGCTCAAAGGTGAGCTGTGCGCCGTCGGGCAGCAGGCCTGCATCGAGCAGCAGGGCAACGTGGAACGGGTGCCCGGGTTTCCGGTAGTAGAACGGGGTCGTGAAGCGCAGCGCGGCCGGCGGCTCCTCCTCGGCCGGGGTGGGGCCGGCGGCTTCCGGGGATGACTCGATGCCCAGACCCACGACGGCCGCCTCGCTCATGTGATGCAGCAGCCGCTCGATCATCTCGGCGGTGCGGCCGGAGGTGGTGGCCCGTTCCAGATGCGTGAGTTTCTCCTTCTCAGCCGCCACGGCGCCTCCGATCATGGCGCTGACGGCGCGGGAGAACGCTGCCACAAGCGGATCCTTGAAGTTCAGGCCCTCCCGCTCGTCGCTGATGACCGCCTTGCCGCGGCCCAGCATCTCGGTCAGCGCTGCGCAGCGGACGGAGCCGAAGAGATACTCCGTTCCCACCTGGTTCTCGTACTCGAACAGTGTGCAGTCGAGCGCCGCCATCCCGGACAGGACCACCAGGCCGTTGGTGCGTTCGTCGCCCTTGAGCGTCAGCTCCACATCCTTTGCCCGCTTCAGTGTGAGCGTGAACGGATATTCCTGCCCCTCGTGGCTGAAGCTGCCCGGTTGCTCCGGACCGAGGAGGAGGATGGCCGGGGGTTCCTCGAAGCGGACAGGTTCGCTGCCGTTGGGCCCGGCTTCCTGTGGTCCGCTGCCCGGCCGGCCCTGCCCCAGCTCCACCGTCCGGCGGTCCAGCACCTCCCGCAGGTAGACGTTGTCCGAGAGGGACTGCAGTAGGGTGGCGTGCTGGGTGATGGTCACGTGGGGATTGTCGACGACGATTGTCACCCGGGTGCCGCTCCCGGTGACGTCAAAGGGAATGCCGAGCCGGGCGTAGTCCTCGGGAAACGCCCGGCGGTCCTCCTCGCCGTCATCGTAGAGGTAGCCGCCGTTCTCGCCGCGGAAGACGTCGATGCGGGTGAACCGGGCGTCCTTGAGGGTCTCGATCCAGCCGTGGCCCAGGCCGAAGATGGCCTGCTTGAGGCCGCGGCCGAAGTACCCGCGGCCGTTGCCCTCGCCGCGGGAGAGGGGGCTGTGCGCGCCGCCGTAGGTGAGGATGCGGGCTGCCTCTTCGAAGGACATGCCCTCCGCCTGGTCGGTGACCATGAGCACGGCGCCGGTGTGGTGCCGTTCGTAGCCGACCTGGACGCGGCCGGTCACCGGGAACCCGGTCTTCTCCAGCCGGGCGTAGCTGTCGTCGCTGTTGGTGATCAGCTCCACCAGCGCCTTCTCCACGGACGCGAAACGCCGGGAGTCAATCCCGATCACCCGCTGGTCCACCTGGATTTCGGCAACCGTCATGGCGTCTCCCTCACTCGCAACCCCGCTGTTGCACCAGCTATCGGCGCCGGACGGGTGCCGATAGCTGGAGCCTAGCAGTTTGGTGCTTCGTGGCGCGGGGTGCAGGATCTGCCGCCGGCGGGGTGTTGCACGCAACGGCACTGAGGAGAGCCGGCGGGGTGTTGCACGCAACGCCACTGAGGAGAACAGCCTGGCTACCCTTGCGTTGTCACCGGCCGGGACTGCCCCGGCATTTGTTGCCCTCGGTGCTTGGGGAAGTGGTCGAAGACAATCCCACCGAGACATCAGCCGATGGGCTCGGAACGTTGCCTAACCTCAGTAGCTGACGCGAAACAAGTAGTCCGAGAGGCCAAACCGAGAATCCAACCGAGAGTAGGCAGCCAAGAGTTGAGTAGCCGGTACTCCTGACCTGCCGCAGCCCCGCCTATAGCCTGAGCCGAAAGAAGAGGATCAGGCTGCCTGCCGGGTCCTAAGTGGAAGGACCAACGTGCAACCAGCCCTCGCAGCGCCCGGTGCCACCGGGCGGGCACCGGCCGACAGGGAATCAAAGCATCCGCAGCATTGCGTCCCTGCCCTGACCCGACGCGGCGTTTTTCCGTGAAGGGCCGCACCATACGCTGGCTGTGCTGCCTTCTCATCCTGACCGGGCTGTCAGGGAGTGCAGTTCAGACTGCATTCCCCATTCCGCCGCCAGCTTCTGGCTCGGGAACCACAGCATCAGAATCTGCCGCAGTCGATCCAGCGCTCACCAGCGCCCCGGGAACTGACATGCCGGTGGCGCCGCCTTCATCCGATAGCGGGGCTGGCATCCCGACGGAAGTGCCTCCACCTAACACCGGGGCAGGCATTTTCGCCGGAGCATCTTCCGGCAATCCCGCTGGAGTTGATTTGCTGTCTGCAACGCCGGTCCTGGACACAACGCGGCGGGTTCCGCTCGGCGTCCGCGGCTCATGGAATCTGATCTTCGACGATGAGTTCGAGACCCTCAACACAGCATCCTGGACTCCTTACTGGTTCAATGACTGCAACCCCAAATCTGTGATGAACAACGTCAAGACCTGTTCGAGCAACGTCAAGGTTGCCAACGGCGAAGCAGTTCTTAGGCTCACCGATGCCGAGTCCGGCGCACTTCTTTCCACCAATCCCAAGGACGGCGTACCCGGCCATGTGGGCTTCGAGTTCATTAGCGGCTTCGTCGAAGCGCGGATCTACTTCCCGGGAACCTGCAGCGGCACGATCCACAACTGGACGGCGTGGTGGACAGCGGGGCAGCGGTTTCCCCATACCGGAGAAATCGACATAGCGGAGGCCCTTGCCGGTGATATGTGGAGCGTTTACCACTCGGCGGAGGGTTCGAAAAACCGGAAGGCCTCCGGCTGCTGGGCCGGGGCCTACCACACGTACGGTTTGCACCGGAAGGCCGGAGCCAACGACATCTACTATGACGGACGGCTCGTTCACTCCTATGCCACGAATGACGGCAACAGCCCCCATTATCTAATCCTGAATGTGGGCGTTTCGGTGGACCCGGTGACTTTCGGCGAGCGGGGCAGCGTGAGGGTGGACTATGTACGGGCGTGGCAGTAGGCGATTCCGGCATACGCCGTCGCCTGCCATGGTCTGATCCAACGCCGCACTAACCATCGCCCCAGCTTGCCACGGGACCGAACCCGGGATGGTCTCGACCGTCGGCCGGTCCGCTCACGAGCTGCGTAGGATGGGCATTCCAATTAGCGCTGCGAGAAACGAGCCAGGCAGCTCTGTGAGCCACACGCATCGGTTGCTCCACAACTGCCGTTCTTGAGACTCAAGAGGGCCGTTGTGGAGGAACCGATGCGCGGGGACCAGTGGCTAGACCGTGGTGACCTTCAGCAGCAGGGCGTGTTCGGGGTTCAGGACCGGCATGGGCAGGCCCACTTCGGCCAGGAAACGGCCGTTCGCCGTGGCCCCGGATGCCAGCCACGCCGGCGGCTGGACCTGGGTGAAGGTGCGGGCGTAGTCGGCATCGCCCGGATCGGGGAAGACCGCCTCCACCCGGTAGTCCGCATCGGCCGCAAGACCCGGGATGGCGATCCGGCCGGGCTGCTCCGCGGCTGAGGTGCGGGTGCTGACCAGGGCGAACAGCGCCGCCGTCGAGCCTGGCACGGCCTGCAGGACTGGGCCGCCTGCTTGCCCGCCGGCCGCGGCGCCAGCCGAACCAGCCACCACGCCGTGCAGCATCAGCGAGTCATCCGCGACGTCGGCGCGGACCATCCGGCCGGAGTGGATCAGGCCGCGGTGCTCCTTGTAGATCCCGATGAACCGCTTGAGCTCCTCGCGCTCCGCGCCCTGGACCTGCCGCACGTCCCATTCCATCCCGAAGTGCCCGAACAGGGCGGTGATGGCGCGGAAGGACAGGTCGTGGGTGCGGGCTGTGGTGTGCGAGGTGGTGGGGCCGACGTGTCCGCCCACGAGCTCGGGCGGGACCACCAGCCCGGTCCAGCGCTGGATGGTCTGCCGTTCCAGGGCGTCGTTGCAGTCCGAGGCCCAGATCCGGTCCGTCCGCTCCAGGATGCCGAGGTCCACGCGGGCTCCGCCAGAGGAGCAGCTTTCGATCTCGACGCCGGGGTGCGCGGCCCGCAGGGCGTCAAAGAGCCGGTAGGCGGCGAGGGTCTGTTCGTGCACCGAGGCACGGCCGGCGTGGCCGTGCTCCAGCAGGTCACGGTTCTGGTCCCATTTGAGGTAGCTGATGTTGTTTTCGCGCAGCAGCGCATCCACGCGGTCATAGATGTACTGCCAGGCCCCCGGGTTGACGAGGTCAATGACGTGCTGGTGGCGCCACTCCAGCGGCAGCCGCCCGCCGTCCTTGTAACTCTGTACCGAGGGGCCGACAATCCACTCCGGATGCGCCCGGACGACGTCGGAGTCCAGATTGACCATCTCCGGCTCCACCCAGAGCCCGAACTCCATGCCGCGGGAGGTCACGGCGTCGATCAGCGGCGTGAGTCCGGAGGGCCACAGCGACTCGTCCACGTACCAGTCGCCGAGGCCGGCGTGGTCGTCGCGGCGGCCGCGGAACCAGCCGTCGTCGAGCACGAACCGTTCGACGCCCAGCTCGGCGGCGGAATCAGCGAGCAGGATCAGGGTGTCGAGGTTGTGGTCGAAGTACACGGCCTCCCAGGTGTTCAGCACCACCGGGCGCGGCTTGCCGGCGCCGCGCTGTCCAGTCCGCGGCAGGCCGGGTCGTGCGCCCGCGGCGGGCAGCACGTGGTGCGGCCGGTTCCGGAACCAGGCGTAGAAGGATTCGCTGATGCCGTCGAGGCCGCGGTCCGAGTAGGCGGCGAACAGCGCGGGTGTTGTGTAGCTGCCGCCGGGGGCGAGGACGACCTCGGCCGGGCCCAGCAGTTCGGAGCCGCCGATCATCGTCCGCCCGTCCGCGGCGCTGTCGGCGAACTGTTCGTGGTTGCCGCTCCAGGCCAGGTGGGTGGCCCAGACTTTGCCGTGGCGGTTGCCGAAGCCGGCGGTTCCCGCGGCGAAGAGCAGCGAGGAGTCGTGGCCGGTGCGGCCGTGCCGTCCGGTCCGTACCCAGGTGCCCTGCGCGATGGCCCGGCGCTGCGGGTGGCGTTCGCGGCACCAGCGCCCGGTCAGGTCCAGGAGTTCGACGGCGTCGGGGGCCACCGGGAGCACTGTCGCCAGTTCGTCGAGCTGGTAGGCCGTGGTGCCGGTGTTGGTGACGGTGTGGCGCAGTTCCAGCAGGCCGCCGTCGTGGAGTGTGAGGACGGACGAGACGCGGATCCCCGCGTCGGCGTCCGCCTGGATGATGACGACGGCGCCGGCGCCGTCCGCTGCCACCTCCGCCACGCGGAGCCGGACGGAGAAGTCGTGGCCGGGAACGCCGTCGGCGATCCGGTGTCCGCGCAGGCCGGGGCGGCCGCGCCAGCTGGAGGAGGCCTGCGGCAGGAGCCCGGCGGGGACGGCGGCATCGGCGGCGGAGTGCGGAACGGGTGCGGCGAGGATGGCCAGGTCCGGAAGGGAGGGGCCCAGATCGGCGCCCCAGTGGATGACCTCGGCCTCTCCGCTGTCGAAGCTGATCACCAGGCTGGTGCTGGCGGAGCGGAGGTACAGGGGATCCATGGCAGGTCTCTTTCGGTGGTTCGGGGCGCGTCCAGGACGGTGGGAAGTGCGGTACGCAGTGCAGGAATCAAAGGGGGGTGGTGCCGGATGCCGCCGCCGCGAGGAGGTAGCGGCGGCATCCGGGGCGGGTGGGCCCTACTTGAAGAGGGCGTTGACCTGGCTGTTGGCTTCGGTGAGGGAGCTGGCCGGCTTCTTGCCCGCGAGGACGGCGTCCATGGCCGGCTTCATGATGCCGTCCACCTTGGCGGCCTTGTCCGCGATCGGGAAGAGGAACGTGGTGCTGTCCTTGACGTGGGTGGTGAAGGCGGAAACATCGGTGCCCTTGGCCTTGAAGGCTTCGGCGGCCTTGTCGGCGGAAGTCGTGATCGCGGGGAAGACCACGGCCTTGGAGGCTACAACGTCCTGGCAGGCGGTGGAGCCGAGGTATTCGACCCACTTGACCGAGGCGGCCGGGTTCTTGGTGCCCGCCCAGATGGAGTCAGCCAGGCCGTTGAACATGCTGGCGCGCTTGCCTTCGGGGCCCTTCGGGGTGGGGGCAAACGCCGTTTCCACGCCCTTGTAGCTCTGGTACTGGCCGATCAGCCAGTCACCCGTGGTGTTGATGGCAGCCTTGCCGGCGCCGAAGTTGTCCGCGAGGCTGGCGCCGACAGTGGTTTCCAGCTTGGGCATGTAGCCCTTGTCGATCAGGCCGGCCCACCAGGCGATGGACTCCTGGAAGCGCGGATCGTCATAGTTGAACTTGGTGCCCCACGGGTTCTTGTCTGTGGCGGTCCAGCCGGTGGTCGCGGTCAGGAAGCTCCACTCGGTCTGCCCCTGGCCGGAGCCGCCGCCGGCCAGGCCGAGGCCGTAGACCGCGACGTTGTTCTTGTCGAAGCCGGCTTCGTCGCCGCGCTTGCCGTTCTTGTCCACGGTCAGGTGGGCGATTGCCAACTCGTAGCTGCCGCCGTCCTTCGGGTTCCAGTCCAGGTTCGCCATCTGCCCGGCGGTGAGGCCGGCGGAGTCGGTCATGGCCTTGTTGTAGAAGAGGCCTACGGTGTCCCAGTCCTTGGGCAGCCCGTAGCGCTTCCCGTCCTGGCCGACCCAGAGCTCCGGCAGGCCCTTGGTGTAGCTGTCGAGTTTGATGCCGTCCTTTGCGACGGCGTCGTCCAGGGAGAGCAGCTGCTTCTTCGCCGCGTACTCGGGGTACTTGGAGAGGTGGTTGGTGAAGACGTCCGGGGCGGTGCCGGCGACGAAGCCGTTGGTCAGGGTGGTCCAGTAGTCGTCCCAGCCGCGCTGGGTGATTTTGACCTTGATGTCCGGGTTGGCCTTGGTGAAATCGTCGGCGCACTGCTGGTAGGCGGGGAGCTGGTTGGCGTCCCAGAGCCAGTAGTTGATTTCCCCCTTGGCTTCGGAGGATGCCGGGGCGGAACCGCCGCAGGCGGACAGGGAGAGGGCGATGGCTGCGGCGGCGGCGACGGCGCCGAGGGTCTTCTTCATGGTGAACCTTTCAGGGCTGTGCAGGGTGGTTGTTCGGGGTGGTGGTGCGGGGTGCGGGTGCGTTGGTGGGGCGGCTATTTGATGCCGGAGAAGCCGATGGAGTTGACCACGCGCTTGCCGAAGGCGATGAAGAGCAGGAGGACGGGCAGGGCGGCGATCAGGGTCGCGGCCATCAGGCCGGACCAGTCGGGGGCTCCCTGCGGGGACTGTGATTTGAAGACGCCCAGTCCCACGGTGAGGACGCGGACGCTTTCGTCCTGGCCCACCAGCAGCGGCCAGAAGTATTCGTTCCACTGGCCGATGAAGGTCAGCAGGGCCAGGGTGGCCAGCGGGGCGGCGGCGTTGGGCAGCACGATCTGGAAGAAGATCCGCAGGTGCTTGGCGCCGTCGAGCATGGCGGCTTCCTCGACTTCGCGGGACATGGAGAGGAAGAACTGGCGCAGGAAGAAGATGGCGAAGGGCGTCATGAACAGGAAGGGCAGGGCCAGTCCGGCGAAGGTGTTGAGCAGGCCCAGGTTCTTGATCATCAGGAAGTTGGGCAGGGCGGTGAAGATCGGCGGGACCATCATGGTGGCCAGGAACAGGCCGAAGACCATGTTCCGGCCGGGCCAGCGGAGCCGGGAGAAGGCGTAGGCGGCCATGGCGCTGAAGAACACCTGCCCGGCGGTGGTGACGGAGGCGAAGATGATGGAGTTGCGCAGGTACAGCCAGAAGTTGATGGCTGCGCCGGAGCCGCCCTCGGCGATGGCCTCCTCGGGGGTCTGCAGCCCGAGGACCCGCTTGAAGGCGCCGAGGCTGAAGTCCGCCGGCAGCAGGTTGCTGGCGTTGGAGGCGAGCGAGGCGTTGCTGGAGAGCGCGGTGCGGAGCATCCAGAGGAACGGGGCCACCGTGACGATGATGGCGACGATGACGAGGGTCCAGGCCCCGGCGCGGCGCCAGTTGAAGGGCTTCTTGTAGGCGCCCTGCCGGGCGGCCTTGCTGCCGGGCTTGCCGCCTGGCTTACTGCCAGATTTGCTGCCGGGTGTCTTGCGGGAGAGTGCGGAGGTTGTCATGGCTGGTTTTCCTTAGTCCAGATCCGATTCGTTGCCCTTGAGGAACTTCATCTGGATGAAGGCCACGAGGGCGAGAATGACGAAGAGAATGACGGACAGGGCCGAGGCGTAGCCGAAGTCGGATTCACCGAAGGCCTTCTGGTAGATGTACATCTGGATGACGCGGGAGGCGTTGATGGGGCCGCCGCCGGTGGTGACGGCCACGGTGTCGAAGACCTGGAAGGACCCGATCACGGTGACCACCAGGACCAGCACGAGCACGGGGCGCAGGAGCGGCATGGTGATGCTCCAGAAGGTCCTGGTTTGGGATGCGCCGTCGAGGGACGCGACCTCGTAGACATGGCTGGGGATGGACTGCAGGCCGGCGAAGATCAGGAGGGCCGTGTAGCCCATGTGCCGCCAGACGTTGACGCCGGCGATGGTGGGGATGGCCCACTGCTCGCTGCCGAAGAAGGCGATGCGGGGCAGGCCGAACCAGTTGATGATCTCGTTGACGATGCCGATCTGGTAGTCGAGCATCCAGAACCACAGCAGCGCCACGATCACGTTGGCGACGAGGAACGGCAGCAGCAGCGCGCCCCGGATCAGTGTGGATTTGGCCACCCGGTGCATCAGGAGCGCCAGCCCGAGGGCGATGACGGTCTGGAAGCCGATGTTCAGGCCGACGTACTGGAGGGTGACGGCCATGGCGTTCCAGAACAGCTCGTCCGCGAAGATTGCGGTGTAGTTCTTGGTGCCGATCCACGTGGGATCCCCCAGGACGCTGTACTCGGTGAAGCTGAGGTAGATGCCGCGGATCGTGGGGATCAGGAAGAAAGCGACGAAGCCGACCATGGCCGGAAGGATGAACAGCAGCGCGATGCGCAGGTCGCCGAGGCGGCGTCCCCGGCCGGGCCGGGGAGTTTTCCCGCGCTGGGGGTGCTTGGATCCGCCAGCCACGGGATCCGGAAGTTTGGTGATGGTAGTCATCGTTGACTCTTCCTGGTGGGTGTGATGTGGGTAACAGCTGGAACAGAATCTACACGAGTAGATTCGGCGTGGCAAGAGATTGTTCAGGGAAACACAGTGTTTTTCTTGTACCAGCCAGTAACCATTGACTCGAGTAGATTTTCCGTGGGACGCTGTTGCCGGATGCCCGCGCGGGCACAGCGCCCGGCTCTCCGGGCAGATCGGGACAGGCAACAATGACGTTTTCCATCGGGGTCGTCGGTGTCGGCCAGTTCGGCGGCCACTTCGCCCACCTCTTCAAGCTCCACCCCGGCGTCAGCCAGGTATTCGCCGTCGACGAACGTCCGGAGCGTGCCGAAGCTGCCCGCGGGCACTGGGCACTGGACGGCACCATGGCCAGCTTCGAGGACCTGCTGGCGTCCGACGTCGACGCCGTCGCCATCTTCACGCAGCGCTGGACCCACGGTCCGCTCGTGCTGCAGGCCCTGCGGGCCGGCAAGCACGTCTATTCGGCGGTCCCGATGGCCGTCACCGAAGAGGAGATTGCCCGCATCATCGAGACGGTCCGCGAGACCGGGCTGGTGTACGCCATGGGTGAGACCAGCTACTACAACCCGGCGACGGTCTACGCGCGGGACCAGCACGCGGCGGGCAGGTTCGGCCGGATCTTCTACGCCGAAGGTGACTACGTCCACGACATGGACCTCGGCTTTTACGAGGCCTACCAGTACAGCGGCGGCGAGCGCTGGAAGGAAACAGCAAGTTACCCGCCCATGCTCTACCCCACCCATGCCATCGGCGGCGTCCTGGGCGCCGTTCCGGCCCACGCCGTGAGCGTCAGCTGCGTCGGGGTCAAGGATGACCGGCCGGACGGCGTTTTCGACAAGGATGTCAGCATGTTCGGCAACGATTTCTCCAACGCCATGGCCCTTTTCGAACTGAACGACGGCGGGGTGATGCGCACCAACGAGATGCGTCGTGTGGGCTACCCCTCGCACATCCGCGAATCCCGATTCCGTTTCTTCGGCACCGAGGCCAGCTTCGAACAGCTCGCCACCGTCAGCGTGTGGCAGGACAAGAAAGCGGTCCACGACGTCTCGGCCCGGCTGGAAACCCGGCCCAGCATTCCGCTGGACGATCCGTCCCTGGCGGACGTCGCCCCCGAACTCCGGGATGCCTTCATCTCCGGACTGGCGACGGTGCACGACAGCAGCCGGCTCCCGGAGGAATTCCGGGGTGCGCCGAACGGGCACGAGGGGAGCCACCAGTTCCTCGTGGACGATTTCGTGACCGCGGTCAACAGCGGGTCCCTCCCGCCGGTCAACGCCTGGGTGGCGGCACGCTTCACGCTGCCCGGCATCGTGGCGCACGCCTCGGCCCAGCGCAACGGTGAACGCCTGTCGATCCGCGATTTCGGCGATGCGCCGCCCCGCGGCTAGCTAGCATGGACTCCATGACGACTTCGGCAGTGCACACACCCCGCGGCCCGGTGACCCGCAAGGACGTCGCGCGCTACGCGGGCGTGAGTACCGCCGTCGTCAGTTATGTCGTCAACGGCGGGCCGAAGAAGGTGGCCCCGGCGACGGAGGCGAAGGTCCAGGATGCCATCCGCATCCTGGGCTACCGGCCGAACGCTGCGGCGCGGGCGTTGAAGCTGGGCTCCAGCGAGACGATCGGCCTGGTCATCCCGGACAACACCAACCCGTTCTTCTCGCTGCTGGCCCATGCCGTCGAGGACGCCGCCGCCGCCCGCGGCTACGCCCTGCTGCTGACCAACTCGGACGGAAACCTGGCCAAGGAACGCCGGAACATCCGCAACCTCGCCTCCCGCCAGGTGGACGGCGTGGTTCTCGCCAGCGTGCTGTTTGAACCGGACCTCGAGGCACTTGAATCGGGTGAAATTCCTGCGGTGCTCCTGAACCACGGCGGCAAGGCCCCCGGCTTCAACAGCGTGGGCGTGGACCTGGCAGCCGGAGCACGGATGGCAGTGGAACACCTGATCGGACACGGGCACACCAACATCGCCCTCGCCATGGGCACCAACGTTGCCCAGGATTACGACCTCCGGGAAGAGGGCTGGCTGCAGGCACTTGCCGCGGCAGGGCTGCCGGAGGGCCCCGTTGTCCGTGGCACCTTCAGCCGGGACGGGGGGTATGCGGCCGGCCAAAGGCTGCTCGCCTCGGCGAACCGGCCTGCGGCCATCTTTGCCAGCTCGGACATGCAGGCGATCGGCATCCTGCGCGCCATCCATGAAGCCGGCCTCACCGCGCCGGGCGACATCGCTCTGACGTCCTTCGACGGCTCGGCCGAAGCCGAATACAGCTGGCCCGCCCTCACGACCGTGGAGCAGCCGGTCCGGGTGATGGCGGAAGCGGCCGTCAGTGCGCTCCTCGGGGCACGCCGCGGCGAGCCTGCGGAGCACCGCATCTTCCCCACCGAGCTGCGGATCCGGCAGTCCTGCGGCTGCCCGGGGGCCGGAGTTCAGTAGCCCTGCGGGTTGCTCTTCTGCCAGCGCCAGTGGTCCTCGCACATCTGGTCCACCGTCCTGGTGGTGGACCAGCTGAGGTCGGCCAGGGCCGAGGACGCATCCGCCCAGAACGCGGGCAGGTCCCCGGAGCGGCGTCCGGTGATCTCGTAGGCGATTCTTTTGCCGGCGGCCTTTTCGAAGGCGCGCAGCACCTCCAGTACCGAGGAGCCTTTCCCGGAGCCCAGGTTCCAGCGGTAGACCCCGGGGCGGCCCGTGATGCGGTCCAGCGCGGCGACGTGGCCGGCGGCGAGGTCGACGACGTGGATGTAGTCCCGCTGGCAGGTCCCGTCCGGGGTGTCGTAGTCGCCACCGAACACCATGAGCTTCTCGCGCCGGCCCACCGCCACCTGGGCGATGAACGGCACGAGGTTGTTGGGGATGCCCTGCGGGTCCTCGCCGATCCGGCCCGACGGGTGGGCGCCCACCGGGTTGAAGTAGCGCAGCAGCGCGATCTGCCAGCGGCCGTCGGCGGCGCCAAGGTCCGCGAGGATGTCCTCGACCTGTTCCTTGGTGCGGCCATAGGGGTTGTTGGCCCCGATTTCCATCTTCTCGAGGTACGGGACCGGGTTGTGCTCGCCGTAGACGGTGGCGGAGGAGCTGAAGACGATCGAGCGGACTCCATGGCGGTCCATGACCCGGAGCAGGTTCAGGGTGCCGACGAGGTTGTTGTGGTAGTACCGCAGGGGTTCCCGGACGGATTCGCCGACGGCCTTGAGTCCGGCGAAGTGGATGACGGCGTCGATCGTGTGCCCGGCGAAGACGGCGTCGACGGCGGGCTCGTCCACGAGGTCCGCACGGTGGAAGAAGGCGGGGGTGCCGCTGAGTTCGGCCACCCGGCGCAGTGATTCCGCACTGGAGTTAACCAGATTGTCGATGACCACCACCTCGTGGCCGGCTTGCTGGAGTGAGAGGACGGTGTGCGAGCCGATGTAGCCGGTGCCGCCGGTAACCAGGATTCTCATCGGACGCGCTCGGCTCCGGCGGCCGGGGTGACGGTAAAGATCTCCGGCGCGGTGAAGCCGGCGCCGGCGAAGGCGCGGACGACGGCGTCGCGGACCTGCTGCTCGTGCTGCACAGGGGTGAGGGCGATTGCCGAGCCGCCGAAACCGCCGCCGGTCATCCGCGCGCCGATGGCGCCGTGGCTGCGGGCTGTGTCCACGGCGAGGTCCAGTTCGGGGCAGGATATCTCGAAGTCGTCCCGCATGGAGGCATGGCTGGCGTCGAGCAGGGGCCCGATCCGGGCCGGGCCCTGGGACCGGAGGGTGTCCACGGTCTGCAGCACGCGGTCGTTTTCGGTGACGATGTGCCGGACGCGCCGGAAGGTCACCGGATCGAGCAGCCCGCTGGCCTCCTCGAGGTCCGTGACGCCGACATCCCGCAGGGCCTTCACGCCCAGGACCTCGGCGCCGAGCTCGCAGGACGCGCGGCGGGAGGCGTAGCCGCCGTCTGCGTGCGAGTGGGAGACCTTGGTGTCGATCACCAGCAGCACGAGGCCGTCCTCCTGTGCCTGGAACGGCACGAGTTCCACGGACTGGTCGCGGCAGTCGAGGAAAACGGCCCGGCCGCTCGCGCCGCGCAGTGACGCGGACTGGTCCATGATGCCGGTGGGTGCGCCGACAAAGGCGTTTTCGGCATGCTGGGTCAGTGTGACCATCTCCTCGGCGGTCAGTCCGGCGCCGGTGAGGTCGTTCAATGCTGTGACGACGGCGCACTCGATCGCGTGAGAGGAGGACAGCCCTGCGCCGGGCGGGACGTCGGAGTCGAGGAGGAGGTCAAAGCCGGAAACCTCGATGCCGTGCTGCTGCAGGGCCCAGACCACACCGAGGGGGTACTTGGCCCAGCCGGTGACGGTGCCCGGAGCCAGGTCAGCGGCGTCGGCTTCGACGAGCCCCTGGTCCCCGACGGTGGAGAGCAGCCGGACGGTGGAGTCGCCCCGGAGCCGGACCGCCGTCGTCGCCCGCTTGTCGATCGCGAACGGCAGGACGAAGCCTTCGTTGTAGTCGGTGTGTTCGCCGATCAGGTTGACCCGGCCGGGGGCGGCCCAGATGCCGTCCGGTGCCGCGCCGAAGGTCGCTTCGAAACGGCTGGTCAGGCTGGCCGGCAGGCCGCCGGTCCCGGCGTCGGTGCGTGTGGTCGTGTTCATGCGGGGGCGCCTTCCGGGGTCTTGGCGGTGCGGGTTCCGGCGCCGGCGGGTGCGGAGGCGGCTTCGCGGGCCGCCCCAGTGGCCACCTCGCGCAGCCGGGCGGCGACGGATTCGGGGGTGGTGTCGTTGATGAAGGCGCCCATGGCGGCTTCGGAGCCGGCCAGGTACTTGAGCTTGTCGGCGGCGCGGCGGGGGGAGGTCAGCTGCAGGTGCAGGTGGCCTGCCCGGCGCATGGCCGGCTCCAGCGGGGCCTGGTGCCAGGCCGCGATGTAGGGGGTCGGCGTCGGATACAGGGCGTCGAAGCGCTTCAGGAGTTCCGGGTAGAGCACCGCCAGTTCGTCCCGTTCCGCCCCGTTCAGGGCGGCGAGGTCCGGGATCTCGCGGTGCGGGACGAGGTGGACTTCCAGCGGCCAGCGGGCTGCGAAGGGGACGTAGGCGCTGAAGTGTTCGCCCTCGAGCACCATCCGGCTGCCGTCGCCGCGTTCGGCCCGGAGCAGCGAGGACGTCAGCGTCGACGAGCCGTCCGAGGCGTCGGCGTATTCGCCGGCCGCGGCGGCCAGGACCGCGGCGCGGGGCGTGATGTAGGGGTAGGCGTAGATCTGCCCGTGCGGGTGGTGCAGGGTGACGCCGATGTCGGCACCCCGGTTTTCGAACGGGAAGACTTGCCGGATGCCGGGCAAGGCGCTGAGGGCCCCCGTCCGGTGTGCCCAGGCGTCGATCACCGTTCGGGTGCGCCGCCAGCCCAGTTCGGCGAAGGATCCGGTGTGCTGCGGGGTGAAGGCCACCACTTCGCAACGGCCGACGGCGGGGCCGGTGGTCCCCCAGCCGGGCGCCGCGGGAACGTCGTGCGTGGCGGGACCGAGCGAGGGAAAGCGGTTTTCGAAGACGGCGACGTCGTAGTCCGGTGCCGGGATTTCCGTCCCGTTGGCCGGCGTCGTCGGGCAGATCGGGCACTGGTCCGCCGGCGGGAGGTGGGTCCGCGACTGCCGGTGCGCGGCGACGGCGACCCATTCGCGGCTGAGCGCATCGAAGCGCAGCTGGCCGGGCTCGGGGCGGGGCGGCAGGTCCCGGTGGTCCACGAGGGATTCCGCGGGGCGTTCGGCTGTGCCGGCGTCGTCAAAGTAGAGAATCTCGCGGCCGTCGGCCAGCCGGGTCATCGTGGTTCGCGTCATGGTTTCAGTTTTACACGATAAAACATTTTCAAACAATAGAGAACAAAATAAAGCAGGAATTGTGTGTGTTTGGTGGTACGCG
The DNA here is from genome assembly GCF_030433895.1 of Arthrobacter sp. PsM3. GTDB lineage: Bacteria > Actinomycetota > Actinomycetes > Actinomycetales > Micrococcaceae > Arthrobacter. Next base: position 48,837 of record NZ_JARUXE010000005.1, read on the forward strand.
GAAGTTAGGATGGACGGAGGAAGCCAGCCCGGTCGCCGTCGTCCGCTCCCTATTTCCCTGTCAGCACCCACGAAGGACGCAGAATGCTAGCCGCAGCCCGCCATTCGGCCATCATCGCGGAGGTCCAGCGTGAACGCATCGTCCGCGTCACGGACCTCGCGAAGCTGCTGGGTGTTTCGCTCATGACGGTCCGGCGGGACATCGAGGCGCTGGATGCCGCGGGCGCCGTGGAGAAGATCCATGGCGGGGCCAAGCTCCCCGGCGGCGTCGGCACCCACGAGCCCGGCTTCGAGCTGAAGGTCACCCAGCTGCAGGACGAGAAGATGGCGATCGCGCATGAGGCAGCGGCCCAGGTCCGCGAGGGCATGGCCGTGGGGCTCAGTGCGGGCACCACCACCTGGGCGCTGGCGCAGCTGCTCTCCGCCGGCCCCCGGATCACCGTGGTCACCAATTCGGTGCGCGTCGCCGACGTGTTCCACCAGAGCTCCTCCCCCTCCACCGTGATCCTCACCGGCGGCGAGCGCACGCCCTCCGATGCCCTGGTGGGGCCGCTCGCCACGTCCTCGCTGAAGCAGCTGCACCTGGACGTGCTGTTCCTGGGCGTCCACGGCGTGGATGCCGACGCAGGGTTCACCACCCCGAACGTGCTGGAGGCCGAGACGGACCGCGCCTTCGTCGCCGCCGCCCGCCGGGTCGTGGTGCTCGCCGACCACACCAAATGGGGGACCCTGGGCATCAGCACCATCGCCGCCCTGGAGGACGCCGACGAACTCATTTCCGACGTGGGACTGCCCGGGGAAGCCCAGCGGATCCTCAGTGAGCGGGTGGGCCGGCTGCGGCTGGCGGGCGGCAGCACCCCAACAGGTGCCCGACCGTAGTTCCTGCCAGCAGGACCGCGGAGATGGTTTTGGGGCATGCCCGAAAGCTACAGGTACGACGTCGAGGTCCTTCACCTTCTCGTGTCCCCGGCGCACGCCTACTTCGGCCGCTCCCGCGAAGGCGCAGCTGACGTCCCCACGACAGACGCCGAACGGGTCGAGCTGGTGGCCGGCAAGGGCATCGTCGGCGACCGGTTCTTCGGCAAGGCCGCGCACATGGATGCGGCCGTCACCCTGGTCGCGGCCGAAGCTGCCAGCGCGGGCGCGGGAGGGGCCCGCGGGTGCGCGGGCTCTACGTGCCGGGGGGCGGGTCCGGCCGGTGGCGCAGGACCCTAAGTGCGTCCGACCAGGCGATGACCTGGTCAAACAGGATCCCCAGGGCCCGCTCCGCCTTGTCCGACGGTGTGAACGTCCGGTAGTCCTCGAATTCGGTGGCAAGCGGCAATGCCACCTGGGCCCGCACGTCCGCCATCTGCAGTTCGCCGGCAACCTGCCGCAGGTGCTCCACGGCGCGGATGCCGCCCGCGCTCCCGTAGCTGACAAAGGCTGCAGCCTTGTTGTTCCACTCCCCATAGAGAAAGTCCAGGGCGTTCTTCAGGGACGCTGGAATGGAATGGTTGTACTCGCCGGTGACGAAGATGTAGCCGTCGAAGCGGGCCACGGCCTCGGCCCAGGCGATCGTGTGGGCGTGGTCGTGCTGTCCCCGGGAGGGCGGCAACGGCTCGTCCAGGAGCGGAAGACCAAAGTCGGCCACGTCAAGCATCTCGAAACTGGCGTCGGCGCGTTCCGTCGCGCGGGCATAGACCCAGTCAGCCACCGGCTTTCCGAGCCGGCCCGGCCGGGTGGATCCGACCACCACCGCAATCTTCGCCATGACCGCCACCTGCCCCCAAGAAACGCACTCCTACGAAGTGAATAACAACCATCGGCCGCCGGACGTTCCCGAATTGCCCGGCCGCCGGAGTCATTTTGGCCAGCTGCGCGCAGACTTGTAGGACAGGCAGGGCCACGCGGCCCTGGGTTCCGGCGTCGAGGGCGGTACACCATGAAAGCGATTCAGTCCCGGGCCGCAGCGCTGCTGCTGGCGATGCTCCTCGTGGGCGGATGCGCCCAGGGCGGCGGAAGTTCCGGTGCGGCTACCGCGCCGGCGGCCAGCACGACGACGGCGGGCGCTGCCAGCGCCGCGACGGCGGCGGCCACCATCACTATCAGGAACTTCGATTTCGGCACCCCGGTGACGGTCGCACCGGGCGCCGTTGTGATGGTCACCAACATGGACAACGCGGCCCACACCGTCACTGCGGACCAGGGCTCGGCATTTGACGTGGATGTCCGGGGTGGCGGCGGGACTGCCACGTTCACGGCCCCGTCGGCGCCGGGCACCTACGCGTACCACTGCACCTATCACCCCAATATGCACGGGACGCTGACGGTTAAATGAACATGGCCTTGCGGGTGCTGACAGCCGTCGCGTTGTTCATCGATGCCGGCGTCCATATCCATCTGGCCCCGGGCTATCAGGCCGCCTCCCCCGGCGGGATCGGGCAGGGCACCCTGTTCCTGCTCGAATCCGCCGCGGCCGTGCTGGCAGGGCTCTATGTTCTGATCCGGGGCAGCAGAGCCTCCTACGCCCTGGCCCTGATTGTGGCGCTGAGCGGTTTCGTCGCCGTGGTGTTGTACCGCTACGTTGATGTTCCGGCCTTCGGTCCGTTCCCGGCGATGTACGATCCGGTGTGGTTTTTCGAGAAGTCGCTCAGTGCGGTCGCGGAAGGGGCAGGAGCCCTCCTGGCCGCCGTCGGCCTCTTCCGGTCCGCCCCCCGGGGACGGGCCGGCGCAACCGGCTCGTTGTGACCGTCCCGGATCGCGGACTAGGCTGGGCAGCATGACGTTGGGGGACGCTATGAATAGACCGCTGCCCGGGGCTCCAGGGCATGAGCACGAGCGCACGAAGGCGCCCTCCGGCGTCGGCGCCGCACCAACACCGGTTTTGAACCCCGGAGAGCTGCAGTCTCTGATCGATCATGTCGGCCCTGCTGCCGCGGCCAGGTTCGCGGATGATTTCCTCGACCTTCTTGAGGACCGCCTCATCCGCGTGGACGATGCGCTGAGCCAGTCCGACCCAGTCTCCGCCCTGAACGCCGTCCTCGTCCTCAAGGCAAGCTCGGCCATGCTCGGCGCGGAGCAGCTGACCCTTTTTTGCTCAGGCCTGGAGGCGGAACTCCGCGGACAACGGATGCCCCACGCCGGCGCACTCGCGCGGCTGGCAGCCGACTTCGCATCAGCAGTGCGGGCTGTCATCGCGAGCACGTTTCCACGCGATGCCAGCGGTCCGGTGCCACGGGTCGGAGCGGTTGATCACTGCGGGGCGAGTTCGCCGTAGAAGTAGGACGCCGTGACGCCGCCGTCCATGAGGAAGTCGCTGCCGGTGATGAACGCGCCGTCCTGGCCCAACAGGAGCGCGGCTACGGTGCCGACCTCGTCCGGAGTGCCGCCCCGCCCTGCCGGGGACAACTCGATCATGCGCCGGTACCCCGCGCCGCGGGGGCCGGTCAGCTCGTCTTTGGCGAGCGGGGTGAAGATGATGCCGGGGCTGATCGTGTTGATCCGCGCGCCCCGCTTGCCCCACCGAACCGCTTCGGCCATCACGCGGAGCGAGTTGCCACGTTTGGCCAGCTGGTAGGCGTGGAGGGAGTCAGTGACCTGGTCTGGCTGGAGCATTGGCAGCGCCAGCAGCTCGTCGGCCGGCGTGGTGGCGAGGGCGGTGTTTTCCTCGGGAGTCAGCGCGCCCAGGCGGTGCCCTGACTGCGAGGCAATGACCACACCGGCGCCGCCACGGGCGATGACGTTTCCGAATTCCTCCAGCAGCACAGCAGTCCCGTACAGGTCCACGGCCAGGATGGTCGACGGCGACGCCTGGCTGGGCGAGACACCTGCGGCGTGGATGACACCCGTGACATCGCCCAAGGCCGCGGCCCTCTCGACCAAAGCGCGAACGGAGGGTCGCGAAGAGACATCGACGGTCAGTGTGCTGACCTGGAAACCGGCGTTGCTCAGCACCTCGGCCGCCGCGTCGGCGTTGTCCTGGAACAGGTCCGCCAACACCACCTGCTTGCCGGAGCTGACGCGCCGCGCGATTGCCTGACCGATCGACCCCGCCCCGATAACAACAATGACATCGCTCACGATGAACTCCTGTTCTGCGGTGCCGGCACGGTTGCGTCGCTGGTAGTGGCCGTCCAGCTCGCGAGCAGCTGCAGGGCATCCTGGGCGGCGGAACCGGGCTCGGCGCTGTAAACGATGAGAGAAAGACCGGGATCGGCCGGGAGGTCCATGGCTTCGAAGGACAGGACCAGGTCGCCGACCACGGGGTGGTGGACGGCCTTGACGCCGGTCCGGTGAAAACGCACGTTCTGCGCGGCCCACTGGGCCCGGAACTCCTCGCTGCGCACGGAGAGTTCGCCGATGAGGTCGGTCAGTGCCCGGTCGTATGGGCTGCGGCCGGCCTCGATGCGCAGGTTGGCCACGAGGTCCGCGGCGGCGCGGTCCCAGTCCAGGAAGAAGTCGCGGGCCCGCGGGCTCAGGAACACGAACCGGGCAACGTTCACGGGCCGGACCGGATCGGCGTAAAGCTCTGAATACAGCGCACGGCCGAGCGGGTTGGCGGCCAGGATATCCCTGCGCCCGTTGCGCACATAGGCCGGAACATCACCCATCGCGTCAAGAATTCTCTGTACGGTCGGCCGGATCTGCTGCTGCACGGGCCGGCTCCGCCGCTGCGGTGCGGGGCCTGAGGCCCGGGCCAGGTCGATCAGGTGCGCGTGCTCCGGCTCATCCAGCTGCAGCGCCCGGGCGACGCCGTCAAGGACGCTCCCCGAGGCACCGGCGAGGTTCCCCCGCTCCAACCGGATGTAGTAATCGATGCTGACACCGGCGAGGAGGGCAACTTCCTCCCTGCGGAGGCCGGGCACGCGCCGGTTTCCGCCGTGGGCGGGCAGCCCGGCTTGCTCCGGGCTGACTCTGGCACGGCGCGAAGCTAGGAACTCGCGGACCTCTTTCCGGTTATCCATATGTCCACCCTAGAATCCTTCCCCCGGGTGCGGGAGGCACTGTCAGTACCTGTAACAACAGCCCCTCCCGCCCGGGGAGCATCTCCTGTTGGATGGAGATGAATCCCCACGACGAGAAAGGACAGCGATGACTCGGACCGACGAACTAGTCGCCCCCGGTCTCACAATGAATCCCGATGGCAACAGCTACGGTGCCAACGGGCTGCAAGCGGCGGCACGCCGCCGCTGAAGGCCCCCGCCCCCAGCGCACGCCACCCCTTCGGACGTCGAGGTGCACCCAACCCCTCGCCGCCGCCATCCCCCACGAAAGGACCACCCTCATGGCTACCTGGCTCATCACAGGATGCTCGACCGGACTCGGCCGGGCCCTCGCCCAGGCAGTGCTCGCCCACGGCCACAACGCCGTCGTCACAGCACGAAACCCCAGCACGCTGCAGGACATCGCCGCAGCCTTCCCCCACACGGCGCTAACTCTCCCCCTCGACGTCACCGACCGGGCACAGATCAGCTCCGTGGTGCAACAGGCCCGGACGCGTTTCGGAGGCATCGACGTGCTGGTCAACAATGCCGGCTACGGCTACCGCGCCGCAGTTGAGGAAGCGGACGACGCCGACATCCGGCAGTTGTTCGACACGAACGTCTTCGGCGCCGTTGACATGATCAAGGCGGTCCTCCCGGACATGCGCGCGAAGAGGGCGGGGTCCATCCTGAACATCTCCTCCATCGGAGCCCGCATTTCACCGGCCGGCTCCGGATATTACTCGGCTACCAAGGCCGCCCTGGAGGGCCTGTCCGGGTCCCTCCACAAGGAACTCCAGCCGCTCGGCATCAACGTCACCGTCATCGAGCCCGGTGCCTTCCGTACGGACTTCGCCGGCCGGTCGCTCACCCAGTCGGCGACGGCGCTCCGGGACTATGCGGACACGGCCGGGAAACGGCGCAAGGAGCAGGACACGGTCCACGGCACCCAGCCCGGCGACCCGGCAAAGGCCGCAGAAGCCATCCTGACGGTCGTCGAAAGTCCGAACCCGCCGTCGCTGATGGTCCTCGGCAAAGACGCCTTCGACGCCTTTGCGGCGGTCGCCCAGGCAGAGCGCGCGGAACTGGACCAGTGGCGGGACCTCAGCCTCAGCACGGGCATCGGGGGCTGAGCCACGGCGGGAACCCGGCCGCCACAGTGCTGACACCATTGCACCCTGACGGCCGGCACCCGGACAATGGTGCGCATGACCGCTGTGACCCTGTCTGCCTTTGCCGGGCTGTGCCTGTTGCTTTCCGTCACCCCCGGCCCCGATACCTTTCTAGTGCTGCGGATCTCGCTGCATAGTGCCGGAGCCGGCATTGCCGCGGCGCTCGGCTCGGCTGTGGCATCCCTGATCTGGGCCACGCTGGTGGGAGTGGGGCTCGCCGCCGTCTTGGAGGACTCCGCGGAAGTGTTCCGCTGGCTCAAGATCGCAGGCGGGCTGTACCTGCTGTACTTGGGAATATCGTCGCTGATCCGGGGCCGCCGCGCGGCAACACCTTCCGCAACGGCCGGGCACTCTCCCCGCCGAGCCGTCAGCCGAAGGGGAGGGTTCGGCGCCGGCGCGCTCTCCACGCTGCTCAACCCCAAGGTCGGCCTGTTCTACCTCGCCGTCGTTCCGCAGTTCATTCCGCACGGCGGCAACACCTTGGACACCGCCATGGTGCTTGGTGTGATCGAAAGCGCCATCGGCTTCCTCTATTTGGTGGCCGTATCCATCGCGGCAGTGAAAGCAATGGCCTGGCTAGAGCGCCCCCGGGTGAGCAGCTGGCTCGACCGCGGCAGCAGTGGCATCATCGCCGCACTCGGCCTGGGCGTGCTGGCATCCAGCACCAGCTCGTAGCTGGGGAAGGTTGCTGCGGCGTTCCATTCCCGCTCGGCAATCGCAGCTCTGGTCTCTTGCTTGCGGCAGTGCCAGTATGTTGGGCATCAGGCTCAATGTAGGCGCACCTGCTCCGGGCAGAAGGAGTCATACTCATGACCTACGTCAATTACCTCGGCGATGTGGGGCCGGGCGACGTCGCCCTGGCCGGCGGCAAGGGGATCGGCCTGGGCGGCCTCATTCAGGCGGGGCTTCCGGTCCCCGCCGGGTTTGTGCTGAACACCGCAGCCTATGCCGAGTTCGTGGAAGCCAACCACCTCGGGGCCGGCATCCAGGCGCTGGCCGCGCTTCCGCCTGAGGCGTCACCGCAGGACTACGAGGATGCCTCGCAACGGATCCGCGCCCTGTTCGGCGCCGGAACCATGCCGGCCGCGATCGCAGCGGAACTCGGCGCCGCCTACCGGCGCCTAAGCGACGGGGATGCAGCCGTGGCGGTGCGGTCCTCCGCTACGGCCGAGGACCTCCCCTCGGCCAGCTTCGCCGGGCAACAGGAAACCTACCTCAACGTCGTCGGGGTGGATGCCCTGGCCGCGGCCGCGACGGACTGCTGGGCTTCGCTGTGGACGGCCCGTGCCATGGCGTACCGGGCCCGTGAGGGCATCGCACCGGACACGGTGCGCCTCGCCGTCGTGGTCCAGTGCATGATCGAGGCCGAGGCCGCCGGGGTGATGTTCACCGCCAATCCGGCCAACGGACGCCGCGACCAGCTGGTGATCAGTGCGGCGTGGGGCCTGGGCGAGTCCGTGGTCAGCGGAACGGTCAGCACGGATGACATCGTCGTCGAAGCAGGGACGGGCCGTGTGCTGTCGCGCCGCACAGCTGACAAGGAGACCATGACCGTCTACGCGGACCACGGCACCCGGGAGCAGCCGGTGCCGGCGGAGCGCCGTCACCGGCCTGTGCTGGACGACCGGGCGGCGGCCGAGCTGGCCGGCTTCGGGACCCGGATCATGGAACTTTTCGGCGTACCGCAGGACATCGAATGGGCACGGGCCGGTGACGAGTTCTTCATCCTGCAGTCCCGGGCCATCACCGCGCTGCCCGAACCGGCGGCCGACACCCCGGCAACCTGGACGGTGCCCTATCCGAAGGGGCTCTACTTCCGGGCGAGCATCGTGGAACAGCTGCCCGACCCGCTCTCGCCGCTGTTCGCCGACCTCATCGATGGATCGGTGTCCCGGTCGCTGCGTGCCCTGCTGACCGACGCCGTCGGCAAGAACGTCATCCGCGAGAACGACGTGGGGCTGCCCACCATCAACGGCTACGCCTATTACTACTACCGCACCGCGGCAATGTGGCGCGTGACGGCCAAGTCCCTGACCGCGGTCCGCTCGCTGGCCCGCGGCAAGGCGCACATGGGAGTAACCGGCTGGCGGGAATTTTCGCACCCCCGCTACGAGCAGGTGATCCAGGACTGGTCGGCGAAACCCGTTGGGGAGCTTTCCGGCGAGGAACTGCTGGCGGGTGTGCAGGCCCTGCTGGACGCCGGCACGGTGTACTACACGGCCGTGCAGTCCATCATTCCCGTCGCGGCCACCAGCGAAATCTCCTTCCGGACGTATTACGACAGGCTCGTGCGCCGGGACGGGGATCCCCCCGCCCAGACGTTCCTCCTGGGCTACGACAGCGAACCCATCCGGGCGGAGAAGTCGCTGTACGGCCTGGCAGCCTGGGCCCGGGAAGTTCCGGGCTTGGCCCCGGCGATCCTCCACGAACCGACGGCGGCACTGGTTGAGTCGGAGCGCACCGGGCTCCCGCCGGCCGGGATGGACCCGGCCCTCTGGCAGCAATGGCATCCCCGCTTCCAGGACCACCTGGGCCGGTTCGGCCATTCGGTCTACAACCTGGACTTCCTCACCCCGGTGCCGGCCGACGATCCCTCCCCGCTGCTCGAGACGGTGAAGTTCTACCTGCGCGGCCAGGGCAACGACCCACATGAGCGCCAGCGGCTGGCCGCCGCCCGCAGGGAGGACCAGACCAGCCGGACGGTCGCCCGGCTGGGGCCGGGCCGCCGGGCCGCGTTCCTCCGGCTGCTCCGGTGGGCCCAACGTGCCGCACCGATCCGCGAAGACGCCCTGGCCGACGTCGGCCTGGCCTGGCCGCTGCTGCGGCGGATGTTGTTCGAGCTCGGACGTCGGCTGGTGGACTCCGGAGTCGTCGCCGAGCCCGGCGACGTGTTCTGGCTGCGCCACCGGGAGCTGCGCAGCGCCGTCGAGTTCGGCCTCGCGGGGCCGGGCACACCGGCGGCCGTGGCAATCACCGGCGCGGACGGGCCCGTCCGCGCCGGCGCCGTGGCGGAGCGCAAGATGCTTTGGCGGGGGCAGGCCAAGGTTGCCGCCCCGCAATTGCTGCCCGAGAGCCGGTGGATGGAGCGGGCCTTCGGGTCCATGATGCCGGCAGCCCCGCAGGACCAGCCCGCCGACGTCATCAAAGGCTCCGGCGCCAGCTCGGGCCGGGTCAGTGCCCCCGCCCGCGTCCTGAGAGGGCCCGAGGACTTCGCCCAAATGATGCCCGGAGACGTCCTGGTCGCCCGCATCACCACACCGGCGTGGACGTCGCTGTTCGCGATGGCCTCCGCCGTGGTCACCGACGTCGGCGGCCCGTTGAGCCACAGCTCCATCGTGGCCCGCGAGTACGGCATTCCGGCCGTGCTCGGCACCGGTGTGGCCACCCAGCGGCTCACCAGCGGCCAGCAGATCCTGGTCGACGGCGACGCCGGAACCGTCACGATCGAGCATCCGGGCGTAACGGCCGGGCCGTGAGCGGGAGGATCCATGGACGGCTATGCCGAGCTTCGCGCATTCCGCGCCACCCACCCGTACCGTTCGCTGACCGTCGGCGGCGTCGAATGGAAGTACATCGCCGGCCCCGCCACGCCGCGCGACCCGGCTGAAGCGGCAGGCGCCGCACGCCCCGCGGGTGAAATAGCCGCGGCGCCGGAGGTAGCGAGGCCGGCACTTCTTATCCTGGGCGGCGGCTTCGCATTCGGTGATTCCGCGTTCCGCACCATCACCGCGTTTGAGCCCCGCTTCCGGGTGCTCTCCCCCTCCTATCCCGCGGTGCGGACCATGGCCGAACTCGTGGCCGGGATCGCGGCCATTCTCGACGCCGAGGGGATCCGGTCAGCGAATGTCTTCGGCCACTCCCTCGGCGCCGGCGTGGCGCACGCCTTTTCGCGCCATTATCCGCAGCGGGTGGACAAGCTCATCCTGTCCGGGTTCGGCCTCTACACCCGCGGCCACACGCGGCTTGTGGGCGCCTTTGTCCGTCTTTTCTCGATGCTGCCCAAGGCCGCCCTGGCCGCTTTCTACCGTCCGCGGATCGCGCGCCTTGCCGCTGGGGCCGAAGACGACGAGCGTGCTTTCCTCACCGCCTACACGGAGGACCTCTTCGCGGCGCACACCAGGGAATCGGCGCTGGCGCGTCTGGCGGTGCTCCTGGATCTGGCGGCACATCCGGACCGGTACGCCGCGACGTCGATTTTCGAGCGTGGGGAGGACGTGCTGGTGATCGCCGCTTCCGATGACCGGGGCTTCACATCGGGCGAACGCGAAGCCCTGCTGGCCGCCTATCCCGGTGCCCGGGCCTACGTGTTCGGCCGCGGCGGCCACTGGGCGTCCGTCACCCACCCGACGGAATACGCCGACGTCGTCGGAAGCTTCCTCGAAGGCCGGCCCCTTCCCCCGCGAAAGGGCGAAAACCCTGCTGCCCCGCCACGCCTCCCGGCGTCGACCCGCAGCCAGGCAGAACCGGCAACCGCGCCGGTTCTGACGCTGGACGCCAGGCTTACCGCCTTCCGGACCAGCCACCGGTACCGCTCGCTTGACGTCGACGGGGTGCGCTGGCGCTACCTTGCCGGCAGCGCAGGACGGCAGGCCGTGCTTCTGCCCTCCGGCGGGACCAGGGTGCCGGACATGTACCTCCTGCTGATCGAGGCGCTGGAGCGGGATTTCCGAGTCATCGCCCCGGCTTACCCGGCCGGCGCCGGCATGGCCGGGCTCGCTGACGGCCTGGCCGCGGTCCTCGACGCCGAGGGAGTGACGCAGGCGGACGTGCTGGGCTCCTCGTTCGGCGGTTTTGTGGCCCAGGTGTTTGCCCGCCGGCATCCCGAACGTGTGCGGCGCCTCGTGCTCGCGAACACCGGAATCCCCTCAGCCGCCCCGCTCCCGCTGCTCCCGCTTCTCATCCGCATACTCGCCGTCCTTCCGGAAAGCGCTGTGCGTTCGGTGACCGGCTGGAACTGGCGCCGCTGGTTTGTCCACGGCGCACAGGACGACTCGGTGTTCTGGAACATGCTGCTCTCGGACATCCTCGGCCGGCTGCGCAAGGAGGACCTCCTGTCGGCCCTGCGGGAGATGAGTGACTTCGCGCGGCTGCCGGCCGCTGGGACACCCGGGGCTCGCACCTCCGCGGTTCCGCCGGCTCCGGTACTGCTGATCCAATCGGAGCGGGACGAAGCGTTTTCCCCGCAGGCGCGTGCGGCCCTCCGCGCCCTCTATCCTGCGGCGGAGGTCCGTCTTTTCGCGGGCGAAGGCCACGCAGTGATGGCCACGCGGACCGCGGAGTACGTCGACGCCGTGCGGGAGTTCCTGCGCAGACCCTGACCTCTCGGACCTGCAGATCTGGGTGCCCGGGTGCCCGGGGGCCTGGGTGCCTGCGGACCAGGGTTCACCGCGCTAACAGCGCTTCGGGTCCGCGGAACCGGTGCCGTGCGGCAGGCCGGCGTCGACCGGGAAGGTCATGAACGCCGGCGTCTCGTACGGATGCGCGGACAGTGCGGCGTCAACGACGGCCGTGCGCCGGGAGCGCGGGTAGATTGCCTCGATCCGGGTCTCCGGCACCTCCGCGGGGGAACCGACCGTGCCGATGGCCGGGTTCGCGCCCTGCAGCGGGGTGAAGCGCCCGGTGCCCTCGACGCTGAACGAGCAGTGCGAGTAGTTGCCCAGCCTGCCCGCGCCAGCGTCGCCAACGGCCCGCCGGACTCCTTCCGCCGCTTCGGCAGGGACGTAGATGACCAGACAATCCATTGGCTCCAGGGCAGAAAGTCTGTCATGGAGCCCGGTGCCGGTGCGTTCAGATTCTTCAGCGGCCGGTCGATATTCACCGTTCCGCTCTGCCGGCCGTGGGTCCGGAATCAGATGCTCCGCCAGCCACGCGTTCGTCGCGGGATTTGCGGATTTTCCAGATGATCAAGCCGATCACCACGGCGGCGGCGGCGACGGCGGTGATGTCCTGCCCCACAGCCTTGACTACCGCTTCATAGGAATTACCGGCAAGGAATCCCAGAAGAACGCAACCTGCACCCCAGACCAGGCCCCCGGCTACGTTGAAGGCCAGAAAAGTCGGGTAGTGCATACGGGAGGTCCCCGCGAGGGCGGGCATGACGGCCCGGAAAAATGCGACAAACCGCCCCAGGAATACGGCCAATCCGCCGCGGCGGCGCAGGAAGTCCTGAGCCTTCCGAAGTTTGGCCCTGCGCCTGTTCATAACCTTCAGATTCAAGAACCTGGGTCCGAGGTGCTTGCCGACTGCGTACCCGACCGTGTCCCCGGTGACCGCGGCGAGTACAACGAGGAGCATCATGGACCAGACGGGCACGTTGCCCCGGCTGGCCACGACACCGCCGAGGACCGCTGCGGTCTCGCCGGGAATGACGAACCCGACGAAGAGGGCATCCTCGGCGAAGACCAACAAGCCCACGATCACCAGGGCCAGCAGAGGGCTGACGTTCAGGATGTTGTCTACAAAACCGCTCACCGGGATCCCGCACCCTAACCGAACGCTACGGAGTCGCCCGTCCCAGTGCGGTGATGCCTTCGGTCCTGTTCCACTGTTCTCTCCTCAACCGGACAGCGGCGCTCCCATGTAACTGAAGATACATTCGCGCCCGCACCGAAAGAAAGGCCTTTGGGGAGAACCGACCCCGTTAAGGGACCGGCTCCAGATCAGCGGTGATGACGATGTTGGTTCCCCGCAGGTCGGCGGTGTAGCAGCTGACCAGGACGAGCCGGTTGGGGACCCTGTCCCAGATTGGGCTGTCTTTGAGCGTGTTCTTGTCTTCGGTGGCTATCGTCTTAACGGTGTAGGTTGCCGGTCCGGTTGCTGTCGTGACGGTGAACTGGTTTCCAGGCTTTGCCTGGCTGCTCAGGTGGTTGAACGCCGAGTCGCGGCCTTCCCAGCTGTGGCCAATGATGTACGTGGTGTCCGTGGAACCCGGGCTGCCGTAAGGGGTGAGCCAGTACGCCTCTGCCGTCATCGGGGGAACGATGGTCGCCCCCGGCCCTTGGTCCTGGGGCGTCAGGGGCAGCACGTCCTGGTCCATACCGATGGCCGGGTACGTGATGTGCAGCGGCAGCGACCCGTGGGGTGCCGGGGTGGACACCGTCGCACTCGCCGGGGCGTCAGTGGGTGCAGGCGTCACTTGGCCGGGTCCCGCGGCTGGCGGCGGCGACCCCGGCGCTGCCGATAGGCCGACCACAGCGGCCAGCGCAGCCGCCACCAGGGCCCCGCCGAAGATCATCCGGGTTCGGGGGCGGCGGCGGACGGAGGCCATGTGGCGCGCACCGTCGGACCCCGTCGGGTCATCCACCGGAAGACGCCCCCGTGGCCGCCTTGGGTGCCCGCACGAGCTTCCGCCCGTCCGGCGTCACTTGTTCCGTCGGAACAGGCGCCTACCCCTGGTCAGCATCCACACCCCGACCAGCCCCGCCGCAGCGGCCGCGCCGAGCACGGTCCCGGCGGTTGAGTCATGGGTTTCTGCGGCGGTATCAATGTTCACACCGCGGCCCGTCCTTGGGCCGGTCCCTGCACTTGCGGGCCCGGCGGCAGCCGAGGGGGACGCCGTCGCCGGGGCCGCGGCGGGCGGCGCCGGTGCTGTGGCGGTTGTTGTGGACGAGGGCGACGCTGCGGCGCAACCCGGCATGGTGAAGACGTTTGATTCGAGCGATACCTGGCCGTTCCGAGCCAGTGCCCGGCCCTGGACCTTTGCGCCGGTAGTAACCGAAATTGAAGTCAGGGCCAGAATGTTGCCGCTGAACGATGAGGCAGTACCGAGGGTTGCGGAGCTAGCGACCTGCCAGTAGACGTTGCAGGCCTGGGCGCTGTTGGTCAGCACGATGTTGCTTGCCGAGGCAGTCGTCAGGGTTGAGGCGACCTGGAAGATGAACACCGAGTTCGGGTCGCCCTGCCCGTCCAGGGTCAGCGCCCCGCTGACTGACAGCGGGCCGGAGGACTTGTAGACGCCCGGGGACAGGGTTTTACCCACCAGGTCACCGGCCACGAGGGAGGTCATGGCCTTGCCTGCTGCGTCGTCGTAAGCGGTGGTCAGGTCGGACTGGGCCTGAAGGGCCGGCGCGTCGGCCGCGTGGGTGGCGCCGGCCACGACGTCCGGTGAAAATCCTGTGATCGCGCTTCCCGGGTTCACGCCGAGGTTTCCGGCCAGGGTCGTGGACCCGGTGTTGGTGACCGTTGTTCCGCCCAGGACGGAGTACGCTGCGGCCGTTCCCAGACCCACCGGGGCGTCAGCGGCGTAGGCCGGGCACTGTCCTACCAGTACCATCGCCAGCAGGGCCGATGCGCCCATGACGGTCCCCGCCGCGGACCGGCGTCGCAGGCGGAGGCGCCGCTGGCGGGACCCCTCACCGGACTGGATTTGAGGAGAGTTATGGGCAGGCGAGGTCGAAACCAAAGTGGGGTCCTTGTTGATCGGCGGCCCGGCCGACCGCGAGGGTCCCGTAGCTTTGCGTCGCGGATTCGCACCCGGTTTGCCCTTGTCGATGAGCGGCTGCTCGGTCTTGGGCAACCCTAACAGCCCAACGCCGTCGTTCATTGCAGTGCCCGGCGGCCTGCCCCGGGGAGATCTCGGCTGGCGGAGCCACACGCTCATCACCGCCCATGGAAGTATTCTCTTATGACTACCGACAATGATGATGCCAACCTTCCGGCCTTTAGCGACTCGCACGGCCCAGACGTCCCGGCCGAAGACAGCCGGGGCTGGGACCACATCGGGGCCATCATTGTCGATGCCACGTTGCAGCGCCGGCAGAACTACCACGAGACCGTCAAGCCGCGCGTGGAAGCTCTCCTTGCGGCATGGCCGGATGCCGCCACGACCAGCGGGTTCCGCCAGCGCCTCGATACCGGGAAGCTCTCGGAAGTCATCGACTGGCCCTCCCCCGGCCGTCTTGCCCAGGTAGAGGACATCACGTACGTGTTCGAGCGTCAGGGCATCGAGACGATGACGGAACTCCGAGGCGCGCTCAGTGACCCCGCCACCAGAACCGCTCTCCGGGAGGCCCTGGCGGATGTACGGCACGTCAGCCCCAAAACGCTGGACTACATCGACACCCTGAGTGGAATCCCCACGCCTGGCTAAGGCCAGCTAGGCCACCAGCCTCGTGTCAAAGAATTCTTCCGCGAGTCGGATCAGGTGACCAGGAACGTCCGCCTCCTCGCCGTGGTCGCCGTGGTCGAGGAACACTGCGGTGCCCCGTGACACGCCTGAAAGATCCAGGCCGCAGTCGTACATCAACTGGGCGGCGCGCAGGTTCAGCGGAAGGTTGCGGATCACGCCTTCAGCGTTGAGGTAGACGTGCCAGTCACCGCGGGTGACAGTTTCAATGTCTCCGCCGACCAGGTCCTGCAGGGTGCACAGGCCGGGTTCAAGGGTTTCGATCCGGACGGGTTCGCTGATCCGGGCCGGAATTATCAGTGCTGTGTATCTGTTGCTCATTTTGGTTCTGTGATTAATAACAACGACGTAGTTCCCGGTGTTCCCGGCTGTCCTCCCCGCGCCTCCCCCCGGCTGTGATGAGTCTCACCTGCAATAATCGCCATCTGGCTTGAGCCTCCCGCCCGGCGCTGTGCATCATGAAAAGGCAACGTGGGGATCTTAACGTCCCTCCGCAGCAGCCCTGGCCATTCCGCACGCCAAGCGTGCCCAAAGGACCAGCGGCAAAGATTTACCCATCCTGGTGGACGCAATGAGGCCATACCGGTGAGCTCGCAGAGCCTGCCACGGTCTCAGGCGTTCCTGGTTGGCCCTACGGCGGCTCCGCATTGGTGCGGCAGCCGGACCTCCGGAATCATGAATGGAAGCCTGAACAATGACGTTTGAAACTGCCACCTCTGTCACCCACAAGCTCTGGGACCGCTCCAGCATGCACCACGAGCTGGATGCCCTGATCCACGACCTCTCGGTGCGGCACAACACCCCCAAGAGCAACATCGCGGTCCACGCCAGCGGCCCGAACACCTTCACTCTCAGCCTGAACCACGGCGCAGCGAACCTCGAGTCGGTCTCCGCCTAGCACCACAACGGCGACGCAACACGACGACGGCGGGACTTTCCCGCCGTCGTCGACCCATGTCAGGGCCCGGGACTTTGGACACAGGCCCGGGCAGGTCCGTTCGCCCTAAAATCAAGCATGGCCAGTTCCAGCACGCCCGGAGTGGCACGGAAACGCAACCCGCGGGAGTAACCACTCGTGTCCAATGCGGAGATCCAGGAATTGCGCGCAGGGACTGAAGACGTCATCAGGCTCCGGCGCAACGTCAAGCACGCCGAAACACGCACCGGCGGCGGGATCGCGGCCGTGGGGCCCCGCCGCCGCGAGTTTGGCGGCCCGGACCAGGGATCGGGCACGGATCCGTCATGGAAGTGACGGTCCTGGCCATCATCACCGCGGCCCTGTTCGTATGGGCACTCGTTTCGGCACGGCTGCAACAGGCGGACCTGACCGCACCTATTGTGTTCACCGCTCTCGGCGCAGCCCTGGCCTGGTCCGGCCTGGTCAACAGCTCCGCGCCCCCGGCAGGCCTGACGCCGATGGTCGAGCTCACCCTGGTCTGGGTGCTCTTCTCCGATGCCGCCCGCCTGCCGCTCCAGCAGCTGCGCCGGGACGTGGGCCGCTACGTGCGGCTGCTGGGGGTCGGCCTGCCGCTGACGATCGTTTTCGGGTGGGTGCTGGCCGCCTGGTTCTTCCCTCAGCTCGGGCTCTGGATGGCCCTCCTGGTCGGCGCGGCGCTGGCCCCCACCGACGCCGCCCTCGGAGTCCCCGTGGTGACGAATCCGGCGGTGCCGTCGCGGATCCGCCAGCTGATCACGGTCGAGAGCGGCCTCAACGACGGCATCGCCACCCCGGTCGTGATGGTCGCGATCGCCGGTGCGGCCGCCGCGGCGGGCCTGGAGAGCGCCGCGGCCCCCGGCAGCGCCGCCGTCGAGCTGCTGATCGGAGCCGGTGTCGGCGCAGCGGCCGGCGCCCTGGGCGGGTGGCTGCTGCAGCAGGCCCGCCGGCGCGGGACCGCACTCGAGGACTTCGCCGGCATCGGAGTCCTCGCCCTGAGCCTGTTCGCCTACACCGCTTCCCTCGCCATGGACGGCAACGGGTTCGTGGCCGCCTTCTGCGGCGGGCTGGCGTTCGGCACGTGCGCCGGCCAGCGGGGGCCGGCCGAACTGGTCTTCGTCGAGCAGATGGGCGGGCTGGTTTCACTGCTCGTGTGGCTGGCCTTCGGGGCCATTGCCATTCCGACGATGCTGGCGAATTTTGTCCCCCTGACTCTCGTGTACGCCGTGCTCAGCCTCACGGTGGTGCGCATGCTGCCGGTGGCGCTGGCCTCGATTGGTGCCGGCCTCGACCGGTCCACCGTCCTGTTTGTGGGCTGGTTCGGCCCGCGCGGGCTTGCCTCGCTCGTGTTCGCGCTGCTGGCGCTGGAAACCCTGGGGGCCGTGTCCGATGACGCGGTGGCTGTCATCACGGCCACCGTCCTGCTCAGCGTCCTGGCCCACGGGTTCAGCGCCGCGCCGCTGGCCGTCCGCTACGGACGGGCCGCCGCCGCGGCGGGACCCGAGCCCGGCGGTCCGGTCCCGGTCACTCCGGCTCCGGCCAGGGGCCTGAGCCGCAGACACACGCCCGCTCCGCGTTTTTGGCCGAGGCGGGCCCGCCACTAGCCCCGGCAGAATACGCCCATACGTATGGGCGGGGGGCAGATGCATCCGGCCATAGAGCTCATCTATGCAGAAGGCAATCTTTATCTATTGGACTTGTGGCGCAGGTCTCATCAGACTTGGGGTAACAGATCTTTTGACAGATCTGGGCCGGGCCTCCCCGCGTCCGGCCGTGTAGACCAAGGACGTTCACACCATGCATACTCAGCGAAAATGGGTCGTCATTCTCTGTTGGCTCACAGTCGTCTTCGAGGGTTTCGACCTCGTTGCCCTGGGCGCCTCCATCCCCACCCTGCTCGATACGAAGCACGCGGGCATTGACCCGGCCGGCGCCACCTTCGTCGCCACAATTTCCCTCGTCGGCGTCGGGATCGGCGCTGCCCTGATCGGCCCAATCTCGGACCGCTTCGGCCGGCGGCTGCCCCTGATTGTCTGCGTGGCCGTGTTCTCAGTCTTCACCTTGTTGTTCCCCCTGATGCCAAATGTGGCCCTGATGGGCATTCTCCGGCTCCTGGCCGGTCTCGGGCTGGGCGGCTGCATGCCCGTAGCCGTAACCGCAATGCAGGAAGCCGCATCCAGCAACGGCAAGGCGCACTCGAGCACCCTGACCATGACCGGGTACCACGTCGGCGCCGTCGCCGCGTCGCTGCTCGCACTGCTGGTCGGCCGCCAGTGGGAGTGGCTCTTCTACGCAGGCGGCCTGCTCGGCCTCCTTGCCATCCCCCTTATGTGGGCAAAGCTGCCGGAAACTGCGCCCGTCGCCGCAGCCTCGAAGACTGCCGGGGCGCCAGCGCACAAGGTCCGCATCGGCAGCCTGCTCCGCCGGCCGTACCTGCGCATCACGCTGGGACTCTGGGTTGCAGCCTTCATGGGCCTCATGCTGGTTTACGGCCTGAACACCTGGCTGCCGCAACTGATGCGGGGCGCCGGCTACAACGTCGCCGACTCCCTCGGCCTGCTCCTGGTCCTGAATGTCGGCGCAATAGCCGGGCTGCTGGTCGGGGGCCGGGTCGCGGACCTCCGCGGCGTCAAGGGCACGACGATGTTCTGGTTCGCCGCCGCCGCCGTGCTGCTGGCCGTGCTGAGCATCAAGATGGAAAACCAGCTGGTGCTCAATGGCGTAGTATTCGTCACCGGGTTCTTTGTCTTCTGCGCGCAGGTGCTCGTCTACGGTTTCGTCGGCTACCTGTACCCGCGCCATATTGTCGCCTCCGGCATGGGCTTTGTCTCCGCCGTCGGTCGCCTCGGTGCGATCTCGGGTCCATGGATCACCGGCCTGCTGGTGGTTGCCGGCATCGCGTATCCCTTCAGTTTCTATGTCTTCTCGGCAGCGGCGTTGCTGGGGGTCGTGGCCGTGGCGGTCATCCCGAAGGTCAAGCGTGGGGCGCCGTTCGTTCCGGATGAACCCTCCCTTGAGACCAGCAAGCCAGCGGGCACGGCCTGAGTCCATCAGCCAGATTCCGGACAACTCGTTGCGCTGCGGTTCGGTGCCCGGCCGCGCCAAGCGGGTCCGGGCACCGTCGCCGCTTGCCTTACCCTTCCGCCTCTCCCAGCGCCCCGGCCACGAGATCCAGGAACCAAGCCGCGGCGCCGGTGGAGGAGACGGTGGCATCCCAGTACAGGGTCACCTCGAACTGAGGCATGTCGAACGGCAGCTCACGGATGGCAACGGGCCAGCGCTCCGCCATGCGGGTCGCCATCTGCCGCGGCAGGATGGCAATCATGTCGCAGCCCACTACCACCTCG
Organism: Arthrobacter sp. PsM3; assembly: GCF_030433895.1. GTDB lineage: Bacteria > Actinomycetota > Actinomycetes > Actinomycetales > Micrococcaceae > Arthrobacter. The sequence goes on from NZ_JARUXE010000005.1 coordinate 68,377, forward strand.
GCCAGCGCGGTGAAGTGCGGAACCCGCAAGGCAATGACCCGTTCCACCTGCTGCGCCCGGATGGCCTGTTCCACCTGGTCGTGGCCTGCGGCGGGGTCCATCGCCACGTGCTTCAGGGCCAGGAACTCCTCCCAGCCGATCCGCGGACCAGCAGCCGCCGCACCCTGTGGCAGCACACAAACGTAGCGCTCGTCGGCCACGATGGTCCGTCGGCCGGACACCTCCAGCGGAACGCTCGCGATGGCGCCGTCGATCTCGCCGTGGGCAAGCCAGGTCCGGACCTGGGAAATCTGCATCGGGACCACTTCAAGACTGGCTCCGGGGGCCTGAACCGCCAGCTGCTTCATGATCCGCGGCAGGAAGGCATTCTCGCCGATGTCCGTCAGGCACAGGCGGAATGTCCTGCTGGTGCGGGAGGGATCAAAGAAATTGTCCGCGTCCACGGCGTCGTCGACGGCGAGCACGGCCTTGCGGAACACGGCAGCCAACTCCGAGGCTCGCACTGTCGGCTCATACCCGGCCGGGCCGCGGACGAACAGCGGATCGTTCAGGGCCCGCCGGAGCCTGCCGAGGGCATGGCTGACAGTGGGCTGCGTCAGGGAGAGGTCCTGCGCAGCGCGGGTCACCGATCGGTGGTCATAAATGCTCAAGAAGGTTCGGATCAGGTTCAGGTCAAGACTCACCCGGCCCATCATAGAGATCTTCTATGGGAGAGGGCTGATTTATTTATTTGCCGACATAGGAGTTCGCATCCTAGCGTTACAGGACGAGCGGCCCCGGGATAGGAAAGCATCACCATGAACACTGTCAATGACGCCACGTATAAGCTCCTGCGCCAGCATGGACTGACCACAATTTTTGGCAATCCCGGCTCCAACGAGCTGCCGTTTCTCGCGGCCATGCCGAAAGATTTCCGTTATATCCTGGGCCTCCACGAAGGCGTTGTGGCCGGGATGGCGGACGGCTACGCCCAGGCCACCCGCCGTCCTGCCCTGGTCAACCTGCACGCCGCCTCGGGATCGGGCAACGCCATGGGTGCGCTCACCAATGCCTGGTACTCGCACACCCCGCTGGTGATCACCGCCGGCCAGCAGGTCCGCGCCACGATCGGCCAGGAGGTCATGCTTTCCAACGTGGACGCCGCCTCACTTCCCCGCCCGCTCGTGAAGTGGAGCGCTGAGCCGGCCTCGCCCCGCGACGTCGTCCGAACCATCGGCCAGGCTATCCACACCGCAGCCCTCGAGCCTTCCGGGCCCGTTTACGTGTCCATCCCGTACGACGACTGGGCACAGGAAACGGGGCCGGCGGAGGAACACCTGGCCGCGCGCACGGTCGAAAACGCCGGCGAGCTTTCCGACGGCCAGCTCGCGGACCTGGTGGCCGCCCTTGACGCGGCAGAGAACCCCGTCCTGGTCCTGGGACCCGACGTCGACTCCGCCAGGGGGAACGCCGACGCCGTCACGCTCGCCGAGCGCCTCGGCGCCCCGGTCTGGGTGGCACCGTCCGCCCCCCGCTGCCCTTTCCCGACCACACACGCCGCGTTCCGTGGCGTGCTGCCCGCCTCCGTTGAGGGCATCACCCGCCTGCTGGCCGGGCATGACCTGATCCTGGTGGTCGGCGCCCCGGTGTTCCGTTACCACCAGTACGAGCCCGGAAACTACCTTCCGGCGGGTGCGTCCCTGCTGCAGATCAGCTGCGATCCCGGCGAGGCGGCCCGCGCACCGATGGGCCGCGCGCTGGTGGCCTCGATCGGTCCGGCACTGCGCCGCCTGGCCGCGGCGGTGACGTCCCGTGGTGTGCAGGTGCCGCCGCGCGCGCGGCCGCAGCTCCCACCGCTGTCAGTGCAGGGGCCGGAGGAAGGAAGCGGTCTGGCCCCGGAGGCCGTCTTCGGGCTCATCAACGAGCTCGCCCCCGAGGACGCCATCTATGTCAACGAGACGACCTCGACGGTCGGCGCCTTCTGGGACCGGATGGACATGCGCCACCCCGGCAGCTACTACTTTCCGGCATCCGGCGGGCTCGGGTTCGGCATGCCGGCCGCGGTCGGTGTCCAGCTCGCCGAACCCGGCCGCCGCGTGGTGGCCTTCATCGGCGACGGCTCAGCGAACTACGGCATCACGGCCCTGTGGACGGCGGCGCAGTACAGGGTCCCCGTGGTGTTCGTGATCCTGAACAACGGCACGTACGGCGCCCTGCGCGGCTTCGCGGCCAAACTCAATGCCCTCGACGCACCCGGCCTCGACGTGCCCGGGATCGACTTTGTCTCACTCGCCGCAGGGTACGGCGTGGATGCGGACCGGGCCGCTTCGCTGGAGGCGCTGCGCGACTGCTTCGCCAAGGCGCTCGCCTCCGAGGGCCCGACCCTGATCGAAGTCCCCATCACCACGGTCTCCCCGTTCTGAACGCGCTGGACCCGGTTAAGGAACCCAGCTCGGCCGACGTCGGCGGGTTGGCGCCGGGCCGGGAGCAGGTGATGGCCGCGGCCCGGTTCGCGTAGGCGGCCAGCGCCTGCAGTTCCCCGGGAGTGATGTCCTGAAGCCGTTCTCGTGCGGGGGCGCCCAGCGCGTCGAGCTGCGCGAGTCCGGAAATCAGTGCAGCCATGAAGGAGTCCCCCGCACCGACGGTGTCCGCCACCGGGACGGCTTCGCCCGGCAGTTCCACGCGGCCTCGCCGGGTGATGATGACCGGCCCATCCGCGCCGCGGGTCAGTGCCACCAGCGCCGGTCCGAGTTTCAGCCACGCCGCCATCGACTCGTCCGGCGTCCGCCCGGGGTAGAGCCAACGAAGGTCCTCGTCGCTGGCCTTGACGATGTCGCTGGCGGCCACAAAGTCTTCGGTCTGGTCCCGGGCCCCGGCCGCGTCCCGGCTGATCGCGGGCCGACAGTTGGGGTCAAAGCTGACCGTGGCGTGCGGGCGTGCCGCCTCGATCAGCCGCCGAACGGACTTGTTGCCCGGGGGCAGGACTGAGGCGATGGATCCGGTGTGGACGTGCAGCGAGCCCTCCACGGCTGCCAGGGCCGGGACGGATGCTCCCTTGAGATCCCAGCTGATTGCGAACGTATAGTCAGCGGCCCCGGTGGTGTCCAGGGACGCCACCGCGGTCGAGGTCGGAAAGGAGCCGCCAGCTATGGCATCCACACCGTTGCTGTGCAGGTGGTCGGCGATCATCTGCCCGTAAGGGTCCTCCGCGAAGTGGGTGACGAGTTTGGTCCGGAGGTCCAGGCGGGAGCAGCCGACGGCAACGTTGAGGGGGCTGCCGCCCGGGTGCGCCTCGGGCGTGGCGGTTCCGCGCCGCGGGTCGTGGATGATGTCAACGAGGGACTCGCCGATCACGGTGACCCAGGGTCCGTCGTCAGCGCGGCCCGGCTGGGGACCCTTCTCTTGTGCTGGCATGGCAGCTTCCTTGCAGGTGGGTGCTGAACGGGGTGTGGTTGGTGGCGGCGTGGCTCAGCGGCCCGGATAGACGACGGCTTTGAGCTGCCCGGCCTGCTTGCCCGCTTTGAGCGCTTCCTCGGACTCGGCCAGGGCGAACCTGCCGGTGACCAGGATGTCCAGGTCCACCTTGCCGTTGGCGATCAGCTGGATGGCAAGCGGCCAGGTGTTGGTGTAGCGGAACACGCCGGAGAGCCAGATTTCGCGGTTCTGGATGTAGGAGACGGGGAGTTCGACGTCGTCGGCCCCGAGCCCGACCAGGATGACCCGGCCGGCAGGCCCGACGGCTTTGATCCCGGACCGGACGGCCTGCGGGGCGCCGGAGGCGTCGATGAACGCGTCGACGTCGAGCCCTTCGACGCTGTCGGTCCGGGCGTTCAGGGCATGGGTGGCGCCGTGCTCGAGGGCGAAAGCGAGCCGGTCGTCGGCGATGTCCGTGATGTAGATTTCGGTGGCGCCGAAAGCGCGGGCGGCCTGGGCGGCGATGATGCCGATGGGGCCGGCTCCGGCGATCAGGACCCGGCTGCCGGGCCTGATCTGGGCGCGTTCGCAGGCCCAGAGGCCGACGGAGAGCGGTTCGATGAGGGCGGCCGCCTCGTCGCTGACCCTGTCCGGGATGTCGTAGGCGAAGTCGCCCTGGATGGTGACGTATTCGGCGAAGGCTCCGTCGATCGGCGGGGTGGCGTAGAACTCGATGTCGGGGCACAGGTTGTACCGTCCGGCTTTGCACTGCTTGCAGGTGCGGCAGGGCCGCTGGGGTTCGACGGCGACCCGCCGGCCGATGCGGGCGGGGTCGATGGCGCTTCCGACGTCGGCGATCCGTCCGGAGAGCTCGTGGCCGAGGATCAGCGGGTGGTCCACGACGTAGTCGCCGATCCGGCCGTGCTCGTAGTAGTGGACGTCGCTGCCGCAGACGCCGACGGCGGCGACCTGGACCAGGACCTGGTCGGGGTCCAGTTGCGGGACGGGCAGGGTTTCCATGACCATCTCGCCCAGGCGCTTGAGGACGGCGGCGCGCATTGTGGCGGGTACTTCCGGGTGTCCGGAGGTGCCGGACTGTGCAGTTGATGTTGTCATCGAAGTATTCCTTTTTTCCTATTCAGGTCGGAGGGGCGGGGCGGGTTACTTGACGTCGCTACTTGACGGCGCCGAGCGAGAGGCCCTGGACGAGTTTGTCCTGGGCGGCGAAGCCGGCGAACAGCACCGGGAGGGAGACCACGACGGCGGCCGCGCAGACCTTGGCGAGGAACAGCCCCTGGCTGGAGACGAAGCCGGTGAGGAAGACGGGAGCGGTTCCGGCCACGACGCCGGTAAGGACCCGGGCCAGGAGGAGTTCGTTCCAGCTGAAGATGAAGCAGATCAGGGCGGTGGCGGCGATGCCGGGCATCGCCACGGGGGCGACGACCTTGCGGAGCGTCAGCAGCAGGCCCGCGCCGTCGATCTGGGCGGCTTCGAGCATTTCGACCGGCACTTCGTCGAGGAAGGAGCGCATCATCCACACGGCGATGGGCAGGTTCATCGAGGTGTACATCAGGCCCAGGAACCAGATGTTATCGAGGGCGCCGGCGTTTTTGGCGAAAAGGTAGAGCGGCAGGACCGCGGCGACCACCGGCATCATCTTGGTGGAGAGGAAGAAGAACATGACGTCGGTCCACTTCTTCACCGGCCGGATGGACAGCGCGTACGCGGCCGGGATGGCCAGCAGCAGCACCAGCACGGTGGAGAAGATGGAGGCGGTGGCGGAGTTGATCAGCGACGGCCACGGGCTGACCCCGGAGCTTGCACCGAAGAACTCCTGGTAGGCGTCCAGCGTCAGGCCGGCGGCGATCGAGGGCGGGTTGGTCGCGGCGTCCGTTTCCGAGTGGAACGAGGTCAGGATCATCCACAGGACCGGTACCGCGAACATCAAGGCCAGCAGCCAGGCCGCGATTCCCGCCGCGGTGTTGTTGCGGGTGGGATCCATGCGGGACTTGCCCCGGCGCCGTGGCGTGGTGTTGAGGGCGGCCGGGCCGGGGACTGATGTCCGGGGTTCGGTGGGGTTCAGCGTGCTCATCGTCCTGCTTCCTTCTTGAAGAGCGAGAATACGGTGCGGAGTGCGAAGGTCGCCACGATGATGGTGCCGATGACCACCAGGACGCCGGCGGCGGACGCCAGGCCGTATTCGTTGGCGAAGTAGAACGTCTCGTAGATGGCGTAGGGCAGGTTGGCCGTGCCCAGGCCGCCGGAGGTGAGGGTGAAGACGGCATCGAAGTTCTGCACGATGTAGATGGCTCCGAGCAGTCCGCCGAGTTCCAGATATTGCCGCAGGTGCGGCAGCGTGAGGTGGCGGAAAATCGCCCAGGGAGTTGCGCCGTCCATTTGGGCGGCTTCGACCGTGTCCATGGGACGGGACTGCAGACCGGCAAGCAGGATGAGCATCATGAACGGTGTCCACTGCCAGACCAGGGAGATGATGATGGCCAGCAAGGGCGCCGAGGACAGCAGGTCCGTCTGGGGCGGGGTGTCGCTGCCGAACAGCGACCAGACCCAGGTCAGGGTGCCGTTGATCAGGCCGTAGACGGGGTTGAGGATGGCATGCTTCCAGATCAGCGCCGCGGCCACCGGCACCACAAGGAACGGTGCGATCAGCAGGGTCCGGGCCAGTCCGCGGCCGATGAACTTCTTGTCCAGCAGCAGGGCCAGGCCCAGCCCGAGGAGCAGGCTGGCAAGGACCACCGAGACGGTCATGACGATGGTGGTGACGATCGCCTGCAGAAAGTAGGGATCCGTGAGGACCTGGACGTAGTTGTCGAACCCGGCAAACCCGGTTGTGCCAGGGCTCAGGCTGTTCCAGTTCATGAACGAAATGACCAGGGTCACGACGAACGGAAGCTGGGTGACGATGATGAGGAAGATCAGGGCCGGCAGCAGCGGTGCACGCCGTACCCAGGCCAGAGCCCGTTCCCGTGCCTTGGCGTCCCTGGAAGGTTTGGCTGTGGTGCTCCCGTGCCGGGAGACGCGCGCCGTTGCGGTAGTCATGATGTTCTCCTGCGGTTAGGTGGTTACTTCTTGTACTTGTCGCCGACTTTTTGTGCGGCTTCCTGGCCCTTGGCCAGCGCGTCGGCCACAGTGCCTTGGCCGGCGATGGCGGAGCTGACACCCTGGGACACCCGGGTGCCCAGGGCCGCGAACTCGGGAATGCCGACAAACTGGATGCCCGCCGCCGGCCGCGGCTGGACCCCGGGGTTCTTCGGATCCGCGTTCTCGATGGCGAAGCGTTCGGCTTTGAAGAACGGTGCGGCCTTCTGGAACTCGGCATTCTCGTAGGTGGAGATGCGTTTGCCGGAGGGAACCTTGGCCCAGCCCAGCTTGGACGCCACCAGTTCCTCGTACTTCCTGGAGCTGGCCCAGGCGATGAACTTCCCGGCGGCATCCTGCTTCTTGGAGGCCGACTGCACGGCCCAGGACCAGGTCCACAGCCAGCCCGAGGACTTGGTCTCCTTCACGGGCGCCTGGGCGTAGCCAATCTTGCCCTTCACCGGGGAGGCCTCGGCTTCCAGGGCGCCGGCCGCGGAGGTGGCGTCGTACCACATGGCGACTTTGCCCTGGCTCATGTTGTTCAGGCATTCGGCGAACCCGGCCTGGGCGGCGCCGGCTTCGCCGTGATCGCGGACCAGCTTGGTGTAGAAATCAACCGCCGCGGTGAATTCCGGAGCGTTGACCTTCGCGTTCCAGTCCTTATCGAACCAGGTCCCGCCAAAAGTGTTCACCACGGTCGTCAGGGGTGCGAAGACCTGGCCCCAGCCGGGCTGGCCGCGCAGGCAGATGCCCTTCATACCGGGAGTTGCACCATCAACCTTGGCGGCGACGTCGGCGACCTGGTCCCACGTGGGCTTCTCCGGCATTGTCAGGCCCTTGGCGTCGAGAATGTCTTTCCGGTACATGAGGAAGGAGGACTCCCCGTAGAACGGTTCGCCATAGAGCTTGCCGTCCTTGCCGGTCAGCGACGCCGTGTAGGCCGGCAGGATGTCCGCCTGGTTGAACCCGGCATCCTTGGCGACACTGTCCAGAGGGGCCAGCCAGCCGTTGGCGGAGTAGAACGGGATCTCGTAGTTGGACAGCGACGCAACGTCGTACTGGCCTGCCTGGCTGGAAAACTCCTGGCTGATTTTGGCGCGGACGTCGTTTTCCGGCAGGACGGTGTAATTGACCCTGATGCCGGTTTCCTTGGTGAAGTTCTCAGCGGTGAGCCGCTGCAGGTCCTCCATCTGGGGGTTGTTCACCATCAGGACATTGATGGCGTTCGGGTCTCCTGCGGAGTTGCCTCCGCCGGCACCTGCACAGGCTGTGGCGCTGAGCGCCACGCACAGGGCAGCTGCGGCCAACGAGGCGACGCGTGTTTTTGCGCGCATTCAAGGACTCCTTCGTTCTTCAGGGGGTGCAATGCGCCCTGCACTTCGACTGCTGTGTCGGGGTGCGGCGCCGGAAGCGGGGCCGGGGCTGGAAGCTGGGCTTGGAAGCCGGGGTGCCGCGCTGATGTTCCTCAAGATTAGGCCTGTGGCATGGGGCACAACTAGCGCCGTGGTTGCCGGATTCTGATACTTATTTTCCTTTCCTGCCCCCGGCCGGGCGATACCCTAGGAGAAGACGGTCAAAGGGCTGTCCACATTTCATAACCCAACCCCACGGAGAACCACGATGAGCTCGGCGGACCCCAGCGACGGTGCAACAGCCCGGCTTGCAGAGCGGCTGCTGGGCATGCGCGCAAACCGGGAGGTCATCCCGGAAGACCCGAGCCATTCAGTCCGGTGGCACGAGCACGACTACCCCAGCCCGGTGGCACGCTGGAACTACCATCCCGAATACGAGCTGCACCTCATTCGAAAAGGCACCGGGAAGTTCATCGTGGGGGACCACATCGGCACGTTCGAGGCCGGACACGTGGCCCTGGTGGGGCCGGGGCTGCCGCACGACTGGGTCAGTGACCTTGAGGCCGGGGAGGTCCTCCAGGGCAGGGACGCCCTCATCCAGTTCGACGGAAAATGGGTGGAGCAGGCGACGTCGATCATTCCGGAAATGGCCGAGGTCAAACCGCTGCTGGAGCAGTCCTCCCGCGGGATCGAGTTCCTGGGACGGTCCGCCAAGGCGGCCGCCGCATCCATCGACGCGATGGGCACCTCAACCGGCCTGGAGCGGCTGCACCACCTTTTCGAGCTCCTCACGGTCCTGGCCCGCGCTCCCCTGGAGGAGCGGCGCTACCTGGCCGACGAATGGTTCAGGCCCCAACTCGACGGGCAGGCCGCGGCCGTGGTGGACATCGTCCTCGAGTACGTTTTCAGCAACCACGCCGGCAGCGTCAAAATGTCCGAGGCTGCCGCGCTGGTCGGAATGTCAGAGCCGACGTTTTCCAAATACTTCAAACGCGCCACCGGCCAGAACTTCAGTGACCTGGTCCGCAAACTGCGTCTCGCCCACGCCCGCCGCCTGCTGGAACACAGCGACAACGCCATCTCCGCCATTTGCTACGAGGTGGGCTTCTCGAACCTCTCCAATTTCAACCGGCATTTCCTCAACGACGCCGGCGAAACCCCGCGCGGCTACCGCCAGCGGGTCCGGGGCTGAGCGCCGCTGCACTGTCCGCGGCCGACCGTGGGACGCCCCGCCGGGCGGCCTGCTCCGCGGTGAGAGGGCGGCCGGGCGCAATGGCGGCCTATATACCCATTGGGGTATTCGGTGGGTCCAGCTCGTACTGGCAGTCCGTTGCGGGCCAGCACTGAACGGACGACGGCGGGACCTCCCGCCGTCGTCCGTTTGCGTGTGCAAGGGTTCTGCAGCCGTCGCGGTTGCCTTAGCCTGACGCGGTCCCTGCACCGAGAGCCTTCCAACAGGAGAGGCGTGCGGCCGCTCCGCTGAGCGGGCGCTAGGAGGTGGCCGCCAGGGCAGGCGCCGCAATGGTGGCGAGCTCCACCGGAGCGGGGCGCGCGGCTGTGCTGTCGATCCTGACCGGTGCGCCCGTGTGGGCCGACTCCAGCAAGGACTCCATCACATCCAAAGCGTGGAAGGCCAGGGCGCCTCCTGCTCTGGCCTCCTGGCCGGCGGGGGTGCGGACGAGGTCTGCGATGCCGAAGCCCCGCCCCGAGTCCTCGTAACCGGCGGAGACGGGAAGGGTTTCCCAGTCATCCGCACCAAGGGTGAAGAGCTGCACGTCGCCTGCGAAGTGGTTGGGGTCCGGGACCGCCAGGGAGCCGTGCTCGCCGTGGACTTCGATGTTGGCGCTCTTGGTCTTCACCGCGTCGAAGCTCATCACCAGAGTGGACAATGCCCCCGAGGCGTGGACAAGGACGCCGGTAACGTGTGTATCGATCGCCACCGGCACTATCTGGCCTTCGCGCGGACCTGAGCCGATGGTCCGCTCGTCGCGGGTGTGGCTCGCAACCCCGATCACCGAGACCACCGGCCCCAGCAAGGTGACCAGCGCAGAGACGTAGTACGGTCCCATGTCCAGGAGCGGCCCGCCGCCGGGCTGGTAGTAGAAGTCCGGGTTCGGATGCCAGCGCTCGTGACCGGGCGTGACCATGGTGGCCGTCGCGGAGATGGGTCTGCCGATGAGCCCGTCGTCGATCGCTTTCCGGGCGGTCTGGATCCCGGTGCCGAGCACGGTGTCCGGGGCGCAACCGACCGCAACGCCGGCTGTCCGCGCGGCGTCCAGCACCTGCCGGGCCTCTGCCGCGGTTGCTGCTAGGGGCTTTTCTCCGTAGACGGATTTGCCGGCGGCAATGGCGCGCAGGGCGATCTCGGCGTGGGCTGCGGGAATGGTCAGGTTCAGGACGAGCTCTACGTCGTCGGCGGCCAGGAGCGCATCGACCGTGAGTGCCCGGACGCCGTCGTACGAGTCGGCCACAGCCTGCGCCCGGGCGGGATCCAGGTCCGCTACGGCGACGAGGTTGATGTCTTCGAGACGGCGGAAGTTCGCTAGATACTGCGCGATGATGGCTCCGCAGCCAATGATTCCAATATTTACCGGCTTGCCCACAGCAGGCCCCTTTCGATGATGGTGCGGACGTTGCTGTCCTGGAGGATTTCGACACGGTGCCCGGGGGTGCAGACGAAGATCTTGCCCTTGCCCCATTGCCGGGTCCAGATGGCCGGCGAAGTGACTTCCCGGTGCCAGGGGTCCCATTCCCGGACTTTCTGGGTGGTGGTGGCCAGGACGTCAATGTAGTCGTCGGCGAGGACCCAGTACTGCTCGGTCACAAGGTCGAAGTCACCGAGACCGGCAGTGATGGGATGGTCCGCTGCCGCCGGGAGCATGTTGACGGTGTGCGGGACGTAGTTGTCGGGTTGGCCGCCCGTCCGTTCATCCGGGTGCTTGCCCGGGTGGCAGGCAAACTGGCCCCCGATCAGGTGCAGGTAGTCCGAGGTGTCGCGGTAGGAATCCGCGATGCCGCCGTGCCAGCCGGCGAGGCCTGTGCCGTTCTCGACGGCGGCCCGCAGGCCCTCAAATTCGTCTTTCTCGATGGTGGACATAGTCATGCATTGCATAATCAGGTCCACACCGGCCATGTAGTCGGCATCGGCATAGATTTTGGGCGATTCTTCCACCCGGACCTGGTAGCCGTTGGCTTTCAAGTATGGGATGAATTCCTCGGTGGCCTCAACGGGCTGGTGCCCGTCCCAGCCGCCGCGCACCACGAGGGCGGTTTTGTGGTTGATTGTCATGGAGTTCCTCTGTTGTTGGTTTGTGATGGCCGTGCCCGGCTCAACGGGCGGCGAAGGCCGCATCGAACGCGGCCACGGGTGGTGTGATCGTGGCCAGTTCCTTCACCAGTGCGAGGGCCTGCGGTGCGCCGACCAGGCGGTCCATGCCGGCGTCTTCCCATTCGATGCTGGTGGGTCCCTGATATCCGATGGCATTAAGGGTTCGGAAAATCGGCTCCCAATTGACGTCGCCATGACCGGCCGTGACGAAATCCCACCCGCGGCGCGGGTCGGCCCAGGGAAGGTGGGACCCGAGCCGGCCATTGCGGCCGTTGAGCTGACGGACGGACTCCTTGACGTGAACGTGGAAGATCTTCTCGGCGAAGTCCTGGAGGAACATGACAGGGTCCAAGTCCTGCCAGATAAAGTGCGAGGGGTCGAAGTTCAGGCCGAAGTTCTCCCGGTGCCCGATGGCCTCGAGGGTGCGTTTGGCGGTCCAGTAGTCGTAGGCGATTTCGGACGGGTGGACCTCAAGGGCAAATCGGACCCCTACGTCGTCGAAGACGTCGAGGATCGGGTTCCAGCGGTCGGCGAAGTCCTGGTAACCACGTTCGATCATTGCGTCCGAGGCGGGCGGGAACATGGCGACACATTTCCAGATCGAGGATCCGGTGAAGCCGGTGACGGTGTTGACGCCAAGTCTGGCGGCCGCACGTGCCGTGGTCTTCATGGCCTCGGCGGCACGGGAGCGGACCCCTTCAGCGTCGCCGTCGCCCCACACAGAGGCTGGAAGAATGCCTTCGTGGCGTTCGTCGATCGGGTCATCACAGACGGCCTGTCCGGTGAGATGGTTGGCGATTGCGTGGACCTTGAGCCGGTGCTTGTCCAGGATGTCCAGCCGGTTCTGGACGTAGGCGTCGTCCTCGACGGCTCGCTGCGGGTCCAAGTGGTCGCCCCAGCAGGCGATCTCCAGGCCGTCGAAGCCCCACTCGCCGGCGAGCCTCGCCACCTCTTCGAAGGGCAGGTCGGCCCACTGGCCGGTGAAGAGGGTGATGGGTCGTGTCATGGTGTTTCCTCTCAGACGGTGTGCCAGCGGCTGTCGGCGTGGGCACTGGCTTCGACGGCGGCGAGGACTTTCTGGACCTGGAGTGCGTCGGCGAAGGATGGTGCCGGGGGCTGGCTGCCGGCGATGGCGTGGACGAGGTCGACCACCTGGTGGGTGAAGAGGTGTTCGTAGCCCAGTCCGTGGCCGGTGGGCCACCAGTTCCCGGCGTAGGGGTGTTGGGGTTCGGTGACGAGTATCTTGCGGAAGCCGGCATCGGAGCCGTCGGCGGCGTCGTAGACGGAAAGTGCGTTCATGTCCTCGAAGTCGAAGGCCAGCGAGCCGGCAGTTCCGTTAATTTCCAGGCGCATGGCGTTCTTCCGGCCGAGGGCGAAGCGGGTGGCTTCGAACACTCCGATCGGCCCTGCGGCGGACCCCTTGCCGGATCCGGGGGCGGTGCCGTTGCCGTTGCCGTTGCCGTTGCCGGCGAAGCGTGCGCTGAAGATGGCGGCGTCGTCCACGCTGACCGGCCCCCGCACTGTATCGGCGCCGGAGGCGCCGTGCCCGCCCAGGCCCACAAGGTCCCCGGCGACGGGGCGTTCGGTGACGAAGGTCTGCAGCAGGGCCGACACGCCGGTGATGTTGAGACCGGTGATCCACTGGGCGGCGTCGATGCTGTGGGCACCAATGTCCCCAAGCGCGCCGGAGCCGGACTTGGACTTGTCCAGCCGCCAGGTCAGCGGCGCGTCGGCATCGCTGAGCCAGTCCTGCAGGTACTGTGCCCGGACGTGCCGGATCTGTCCGAGCCGGCCCTCGGCGACCATCCGCCGGGCCAGGGCCAGTGCCGGGGTACGGCGGTAGCTGAAGCCGCACATCGAGTACACGCCCCGGGCCGCCGCAGCGTCCGCGGCCGCGGCCATCCGCTCGGCGTCGGCCACCGAGTTGGCCAGCGGCTTCTCGCACAGGACATGCTTGCCGGCCTCGAGCGCGGCGATGGCGATCTCGGCATGCGTGTCGCCCGGGCTGCAGATGTCGATCAGGTCGATGTCGTCCCGCTCGATCAAGCGCCGCCAGTCCGTCTCGGCGGACTCCCACCCCATCTTCTGCGCGGCGGCCCGCACGCCTTCCTCGTTCCGGCCCGCGATCGCGGTCAGTTCAGGCCGCAGCGGCAGGTCAAAGAACCGCGGCGCGGTCCGCCACGCGTGGGAATGGGCGGCCCCCATAAACGCATAGCCCACCATCCCCACACGCAGGGTCGTCGGGTCAGTCATCGGTAATCCTTTCCAGATGGATTGAGATCGGTTGCGCAGCCCAAGGCACGCGGCTCTCGATGCGCTACTTGCTGAAGCCGGCGGTGAGGCCGCTGAGCAGCTGGCGCCGGGCGACCACATAGACCACCAACAGCGGCAGGGTAGCGAGAACGACGGCGGCCAGGACGGCCGGGATGTTGACACTGAACTCGCCCTGGAACGTCCACAGTGACAGCGGCAGCACCCGGGTCTCCGGGCTTTGCGTCAGGATCAGCGGGAACAGGAAACCGTTCCACACTCCGAGGGCGTTGTAGATGCCGACGGTCACCACGGCGGGTTTGGTCATGGGCAGCGCGAGGTGCCACATCATGGACCAGTCGGAGCAGCCATCCAGCCGCATTGATTCGAAGAGCTCGTTAGGGACGTCCCGCATGAAGTTGGACAGGATCAGCACGGAGATCGGGATGGCGAAAGCGATGGAGGGCAGGATCAGCGCAAGCAGGGTGTCATACAGGTGGGCACGAGTGATCATCCAGTAGATGGGGATGATTGTGGCGTGCAGCGGGATCGCGAGGCCCAGAAGGAACAGGTTGTTTGTCCAGTTGAGGAACTTGCTCTTTCCGCGGACGATCGCGTAGGCGGCCATGAAGGACACCAGGAGCGCCGGTATAACGCTGCCCACTGTGACGATGAGGCTGTTGGCAAAGTACTTGGCGAAGTCGTTCTCCAGGACCAGCTTGTAGTTGTCCAGGGTGGGTTCTGTGGGCGGCATCATCGGGTTGGAGGCGAAGAAGCCAGCCTGGTTCTTCAGGCTCGTCACCACCACGTAGTAAACGGGGACGATGATGATGGCCAGCCAAAGCCAGCCGCCGAGGCCGGCGAGGAAGTTGGGCCGGGTCCGTCCCGGCCCCTTGGTCCGTGAACGGGGGCCGACGGCAGGTCGGACGGGTGCCGAGGGCGGGACGGGGAGCTGGGTAAGGGAAGCCATCAGGCACCTTCCATTTGGCTTGCGTTGCGGTTTTTTCCGCCCAGTCTCTGTAGCAGAAGGGCGAGCGCCAGACCGATCACGACGAGCATGACGCCGAGGGCACTCGCGGCACCCATGTCGTTGGCTTTGAACCCGGTGAGGTACATGTGCAGCGGGAGCAGCCGGGTGGCATAGCCGGGACCGCCGCCGGTGAGGACAAAGACGAGGTCAAAGTACGCCAGCGAGCCGACCACCATGAGCGTGGAGGAAGTGATGATGGTGTATTTCATCTGGGGCAGGGTGATGTTGAAGAACTGCTGGACCCGCCCGGCACCGTCGATCTGCGCGGCCTCGTAGAGCGACGCGGGAATCTGGCGCACACCGCCTTGATAGATGAGCGTGTGGAACGGGACAAACTGCCAGGCGATCACAAAGACCACGACGAACAGCACCAGGTCCGAATCGCCCAGCCAGTCCTGGGCCAGGAACGGCAATCCAAGCCCGGCGCCCAGGCCGAAGTTGGGGTCCAGCAGGGCTTTGAACGCGATGGCGACGGCGGCCGAGGACAGCAGCAGCGGCACGAAATAGAGGACAGCCAATGCAGCACGGTATTTCTGGCCCGCCGCGGTGAAGACACCCAGCAGAAGACTGATCGGGGCCTGGACGATGAACGAGAAGAACATGATCTTCGCCGTGACCAGCAGTGCGTTCCCGGTGACAGGGTCCGTCAGGACTGTTGTCCAACTGGACAAACCGTCCATCTTGATCTCGCCCAGGCCGTCCCAGGAGGTGAAGCTCAGGAACAAGACGCCGAAAAGCGGAATGATGGCGAACAGCGCGAAGAAGGCAAGGGCTGGCGCGGCCAGCCACCCCGACGGGCCCGTTTGGAGGGCCCGTCGGGAGGAACCGGATGTGGTGGACACTGGATTACTTCCCGATCGTCGCGTTCATCGTGTCGACGAACTGCCCCGGGGTGATCTTCTTCAGGAAGATCTGGTCGAGGTTTGCCAGCATGGCGTCACCCTGCGCCGGGCTGAGGGCCTGGTCCCAGGAAAGCGTGAAGCTCGGTGCGTTCTTTGCCATGCCATATACATAGGACAGGAAGTCCTTGTCCGGGGACGCGGCGAGCTTGCCCTCGATGCCCTTGACCACCGGCACGGCTCCCGAATCGATCAGGCCCTGGATGTTGCTGTCCGAGAACATGCCGTTCTTCACATACTCGAGGGCGGCTTTCTTCTGCCCCTCAGTGGCCTTCGCGGAGACGGACCAGAAGTTGGAAGGGTTGCCCACCACGTTGGCCGGGTCTCCCTTGCCGCCGGAAACCGTGGGGAAGGTGGTGAAGCCGAGCTTGCCGCTCTTGACGAAGTCTGCTGCATCCTTCTTCATGCTCTGGTAGATCCAGCCGCCCTGCAGGATCATCGCCGCCTTGCCGGTATACATCAGCGCCTGGTCGGCGTTGCTGTCCGCCGCGATGGACGAGAAGCCGTTGGCGAAGCCGCCGGCATCCACGAGCTGCTGGATCTTGGTGAGCGACTCGGTGACAGCGGGGTCGGACCACGCGTTTGGCTTGTTGGCTGCAATATTGGCGAAAACCTCCGGGCCGCCGATGCGTTCCACGAGGTACTCCAGCCACATCAGGTCCGGCCACCTGGACTGGCCGCCGAGCGAGAACGGAGCGATGCCGGCATCCTTGAACTTCGGCACCAGGGCCATCAGCTCGTCCCAAGTCTTGGGGACCTCGGCGCCCACCTTGGCGAACACATCCTTGTTGAAGTACAGCACTACAGGCTGCACATTGTTGTTGGGCAAGGCGTAGGTCTTGCCGTCGATAACGCCGTTCTTGAGTACTGCCGGAAGGTAGCGGTCCTTGACGTCGGGATTGTCCTTGAGGTACCCGGAGAGATCATCCACCTGTCCGGCGTCGACGTAGGACTTCAGAACGCCGCCGCCCCAGCCATAGATGAAGGTCGGGCCCTGGCCGGCGCCGACGGCGGTACGTACCTTGGTCTTGTATGCGTCGTTCGCAAAGAAATCCAGCTTGATGGTCGAATCCGGGTGCGCGGAGTTCCAGTCAGTAACGGACTTCTGCAGCACGGGCTGGTTGCCGCCGGTCAGCCCCCACATGGAGGCCGAGTCTGCGCTTGCGGCCGTGCCTGCCGGGCCGCTGGAGCCGCATGCGGCCAGGCTGATCGATATTGCGGCGGCGGAGAAGGCCATTGCGGCACGGCCAAACGTACGATTTTTCATCTGGGGTTCCATTCGTCCTCCGGGTTCTGCGCTGAGGCCCGGTTGTGAGAGCCGGCAGCCTGACCCTCACGAAGGAAGGCTGCACTGCCGATGCTGATGGGATGAAGCTAAAATTCCGAAAAGTTTCGTAAAAGTCTGGGACTTGTAAACTCAAAGTAGTGGTGACATCAGTCACAGTCAAGGGGTACGGCCGAAAATCTGCTTCAAAATATCGAAAGAACTTGACGCATCAGGGAAACGACGTCAAACTTTTGTTATCGAAATATTTCGAAAATACAGGAGTTATCGTGTCAATAGTCCAGGGTGTCGGCCGGCCAACGCTGGCCGCCGTCGCGAGGGAAGCGGGCGTTTCCTCACCCACGGTCTCAAAGGTCATCAACGGGCGGTCGGACGTCGCGGAGAGCACGCGCACCAAGGTTTTGGCGGCGCTCGAACAGCTGGGCTACCAGTCACCGCAACAGCGCAGACTGGCCGAGGGCCAGACTGCCATCGTGGAAGTGGTTTTCGATTCGCTGTATTCGGCCTACGCCGTCGAGGTCCTGAACGGAGTGCTGGAGCAGGCCGCCTCAGTTGACGTCGAGATCCTGATCGACGTGACCGGGCACGCGCCCGCCACGACGCTCAGCCCCGAGCGGCGCGCCCAGCGGATTTTGGATGAAGGCCGGCTCGGATTGATTGTGGTGACTTCCGGATTCAGTACGGCGCAGCTGAGTGCCTTCCGCCGGCGGCACATTCCGGTCGTGGTGATCGATCCGCTCAACCCGCCGCCGTCGGAGGTTGTCAGCGTCGGTGCCACCAACTGGGCCGGAGGCAAGGAAGCCGCGGAGCACCTGCTCGGCCTCGGCCACCGGCGGATCGCGTACATCGGCGGACCCGAATCGGCGGAATGCAATCAGGCGCGGCTCCATGGCTACATGGCGGCACTCATGGCCGACGGGGTCCAGGTGCGGCCCGACTACGTCCTGCTGGACAAGTTCCGCCCGGAACACGGAATCCGCGGCCTCCAGACCCTTATGGCCCTGCACGAGCCCCCGACAGCCATCTTCGCGGGAAGTGACAGCATCGGCCTCGGCGTCCTGGCCGAAGCCCGGAGGCACGGACTGCGGATCCCCGAGGACCTGAGCCTGGTGGGCTTCGACGGCACGTACCAGGCGGAGCAGTCCATCCCCGCCTTGACCACCGTGACGCAGCCGCTGCACGAGATGGGCCGCGCCGCCCTGCGCGCCGTCCTCCGTCAGGCCAACGGCGAAGAACTCGACTCGCGTCGGGTCGAACTCGCCACCCATCTTGTCGTTCGGGAATCGACGGCCCCTCCTGCAGCCGGGAAACCGGAACCGGACAGGGCGTTGCACTAGTCGATGCACTGGCTGCCGCCCGTGTGTGCTGGGCGCCGGTCCATTCCCCGTACCGGGTCGGAGGGGTAGGTGATTCCAGCCTGCCGCCGGGCTTCATCGAGCAGCGTCATGACCAAGAGTGTGTCGGCAAGCGGCATGGTGGGACTCTCGGTCAGACCGAGTTGAAGGCAGCGGAGCACCTCGCGCAGCTGATAGGTGTACCCACGCCCCGCCGGCCGGAACGTCTCCAGCCGGGTTTCTCCCGAGCCAAACGTAAGGGTCAGCTCCGTCGGGTTGAACAGCGGTGCGTTGCACCGCAGCATCCCCTTCGTCCCGGACACCGTGGCAGCCTGCGTCGACACGGTGGTTAGCGACACCATGAACTGGGCGCGGGCCCCCGAGGCATAGGAGAGGGTCACCGCGGTTTCGGCATCCACGCCGTCACCGTTGATGTGGGCCGCCGCGGTCAGGGACTGGGGCGCCCCCAACGCTATGAGCGCCCAGGTCAGCGGATACACTCCGACGTCCAGGAGTGCGCCGCCGCCTGCCGCCCGCTGCCACAGCCGGGCTCCCGGATGGCGGGGCGCGGGAAAGCCGAGGTCCGCCTGGATCCACCGGACCTCGCCGAGTTCACCCGAAGCGATGATCTCCGCCGCACGTTGCACACTGGGAAGAAACCGGGACCACACGGCCTCCATCAGGAACAGCCCGTTGCGCCGCGCCAGCCCGGCCAGGACGGCAGTGTCCCGTGCGTTGAGCGTCATCGGTTTCTCGCACAGCACGTGTTTGCCGGCCTCAAGCGCCGCGTGTGCCACGGTGAAGTGGCTGGCGTGCGGAGTGGCGACGTACACGATGTCGACGTCGGGGTCCTGGATCAGCCGCATGTACCCCGGAAGGCTGCCGTCGTCGCCGTAGGCGCGACGGAAGCCGTGCCTGGCCGCGAATTCCTCCGCGCCGGCGCGGGACCTGGAACTGACGGACTGCAGGACCGCGTCAGGCAGCAGGGCCAGATCGCCTGCGACTATGGAGGCGATCCTGCCGGTGGAGACCACGCCCCAGCGGACAGGGTTGCCGGAGGCACGGAGCGGATCCTGCGGGTCGTCCGCAAGCAGCGGGGTCCGGACCAGCAGCGGCTCAGTTGCCGGGATCAATATGGCTGCCCGCCCTCAGGTAGTTCTGCCGGATGATCGGGCAGAAATCCGGGGCCGGTGCGGCGTCCACCGCGACGGGCCATGCCGGCCGGTTCCCGCTGTGTGCCCAGGCCGCCTGGACAGCCGCTCCCCTGGCCACGTACTCCCCGGGGCTGGGGATCACGACCGGCAGATCGAAGACCTGGGCCGCGATCGCCTGCACCGCGGGGTTTTGCACGGCGCCGCCGATCAACAGGAGGCGAGTTGCCGGGCTGCCCTGCGTGCGGAGCGAATCCAGCCCGCCGGACAGTCCGCACAGCATGCCCTCGATGGCGGCCCGGGCCAGGTTGCTCCGGGTGCTGGAGGCAATGCTGAGCCCGTGGAAGCTGGCTTTGGCGTGGGGCAGGTTGGGCGTGCGCTCACCTTCGAAGTACGGCACAAGCACCACGCCCCCGGCGCCGGGTTCGGCTTCCAGGGCAAGGCGCGACAGTTCGTCGAAGTCCACGCCCAGGAGGCCGGCCACGGAGCTGAGCACCCGCGCGGCATTGAGTGTGACGGCGATGGGCAGGTATTCGCCGCTGGCGTCCGCGAACCCTGCCACCGTCCCGCTGGGATCGGCAACGGCCCGCGATGACACAGAAAATACCGTGCCGCTGGTGCCCACGGAGACCACCACGTCGCCGGGCTCCGCCCCCAATCCAAGAGCGGCGGCCGCGTTGTCCCCGGCGCCGGCACCGAGCAGGGTCCGGGGTCCGGATTCCGCCAGGCCGGTTCCAGCAGAACCGGTTCCAGCAGAGCCGGGCAGTCCGGCCGGGGAACCGAAGCAGGCGGGGTGGATTTCCCCGGCAGCGTCGCCGGGGCCCAGAACCCGGGGCAGCACCACGGTTCCGGCGTCATTAGGCCCGCCGATCCCGGTGGCCTCCCTGGCGTCCCGGCCGAAGGCGACCTTGAACAGCTCGAGATCGTACCCACCGGCCGAGGGGCTCCAATAGCCCGTTCCGCTGGCATCCGAGCGGTCCGTGGTGAGCTGTTCCAGGTCCGGGCCCAGGGGGCTGGAGGCCGCTGGGCCGTACCCGCGGAGCCGCCACGTCAGCCAGTCATGGGGCAACGCGACGGCCGCCACCCGGTCCGCCAGCTCCGGTTCGTGCTCCCTGACCCAGCGGACCTTCGTGATGGTGAATGAGGCCACCGGGACCAGCCCGGTCCTGCGTGCGAAGTCGTCCGCCCCCACTTCGTCCGTGAGTGCGGCCGCGGCCGCGGCCGAGCGGGTGTCATTCCACAGCAGTGCCGGCCGCACCACGTCACCGGCGTGATCCAGCAGCACCATGCCGTGCTGCTGGCCCCCCACCGACAGCGCACTGACGTCCGCCAGCCCGCCGGCGTCCTCGATTGCCTCGGACAAAGCCCGCCACCAGTGGTCCGGGTGGACCTCCGTTCCGTCCGGGTGCCCGGCCCGGCCCTCGCGGACCAGGGTGCCGCTGCCGGCGTCCAGTACCACCACCTTGCAACTTTGGGTGGAGGAGTCGACGCCGGCAACAAGGGTCATGGGAGCAGCCGCCACGGGATCAGCGGGCGCCGAGCAGGTGCTCGATGAAGAGCTGCTGCAGCTTCACGAAACCGAAGCCCTTGCCGCCGAAGTAGGCATCGGCGTCGAAGTCCTCGTAGGAGGCGCGGTCGGAGCGGAGCTGTTCGTACCCTTCGCCCGGGTTAAGCGTGGGTTCGTTGATTTCCGCCACACGCGAGGCCTGCAGAGCGGCCTGGACCTCGGGATCGGCACGGAAAGCCTTGGCACGTTCCTTGAGCAGCAGGTAGGTCTGCATGTTCGCGGCAGCGGAGTCCCAGACTCCGTCAATGTCCTCGGTGCGGCTGGGCTTGTAGTCGAAGTGGCGCGGGCCGTGGTACGCCGGCCCGCCGTCGGGGCCGCCGTTTTCCAGCAGGTCCACCAGGGAGAACGCGTTCTGCAGGTCGCCGTGGCCGAACACCAGGTCCTGGTCGAATTTGATGCTGCGCTGGCCGTTGAGGTCGATGTGGAAGAGCTTGCCCTGATAAAGCGCCTGGGCGATGCCGTGGGTGAAGTTCAGGCCGGCCATCTGCTCGTGGCCGGTTTCGGGGTTGATGCCCACCAGTTCGGGGCGCTCCAGCGTTTCGATGAACGCCAGGGCGTGGCCCAGGGTGGGGAGAAGAATGTCGCCGCGGGGTTCGTTGGGCTTGGGCTCGATGGCGAACCGGATGTTGTAACCCTTGTCCGTGACGTAGTCGCCCAGCAGGTTCACGGCCTCACGGTAGCGTTCCAGGGCGCCGCGGATGTCCTTGGCGGCGTCGTATTCGCTGCCTTCGCGGCCGCCCCACATAACGAACGTTTCGGCACCGAGCTCGGCGGCGAGGTCGATGTTGTCCAGTACCTTCCGCAGGGCGAAGCGCCGGACGCCGCGGTCGTTGCTGGTGAAGCCCCCGTCCTTGAAGACCGGGTGGCTGAACAGGTTAGTGGTGACCATCGGGACGATCATCCCGGTGGCCTTCAGCGCGCCCGTCAGCCGGTCGATTTCGCGCTGGCGGTCAGCGGCGGAGCAGCCGAAGGGAAAGAGGTCGTTGTCGTGGAAGGTGATGCCGTAGGCGCCGAGGTCACTGAGCCGGTTGATGGCCTCGACAGTGTCCAGCGGCGGGCGGGTGGCCGAGCCGAACTGGTCCTGGGCCTCCCAGCCCACCGTCCAAAGGCCGAAGGAAAACTTGTCTTCACGGGTGGGCTGAATCGCCATTGAGAGCTCCATGCGTAGGTGTGGTTGTTGAGTCGGGATGGTTGTTGAGCCGGGTCAAAAATGAATTGTTCTAGACACAAACATATTATGAATTTCCGTGATGTCAACCACATGCTCCGTGAGAGCTTGGACCAAAGCTACTAGCACCGTAGCGGTTTGTGTCGATGGCTGTTATGTTGTGAAGGACAGCAAATAGCGCCGTCGACCTGCCGTCAACACTGCAAAGAGGCCCCAAGTGAAGGATTCAACCGTGATCGATCAGATGGTGACCGAACGCAACTGGGCGGGAAACTACGGTTACCGGGCGCCGCGGATCGCCCATCCGGCGAGTATGGCGGAACTCCAGGACTTGGTGGCCGGCGCCGGGAAGGTCAGCGCGCTGGGATCCCGCCATTCCTTCAATGACATTGCAGACACTCCCGGGACCCTGGTGGTGCTGGACATGCTCGGCGCCGGCATCAGCGTCGACACGCAGAACATGACCGTCACCGTCAGTGGCGGCACGCGCTACGGCACGCTCGCGGCCGAGCTGCAGCGCCGGGGCTTCGCCCTCCACAACCTTGCCTCGCTGCCGCACATCTCGGTGGCCGGAGCCGTCGCCACCGCCACGCATGGCTCCGGCGACGGCAACGGCAACCTCGCCACCGCCGTGGTGTCCCTTGAGCTTGTCACCGCAGATGGCACCGTAGTCACAGGCCAGCGCGGCGACGCCGACTTCGCCGGCATGGTGGTGGGACTGGGGGCCCTGGGCATCGTCAGCCGGCTGACCCTGGACATTGAGCCAACCTTCGACGTCGCCCAGACTGTTTTTGAAGGTCTCGACTGGGAACAGATCCTGGAAAGCTTCGACGCCCTGACGTCCTCGGCCTACAGCCTGAGCCTGTTCACCGACTGGAGCGGTCCGACCGCGGGTCAGGCATGGCTCAAGAACCGCACGGACCAGGCCGTCCTGCCCGCCGGGTTACCGGAGTTCTTCTCCGGCACGCGGGCCGCCGGGGCCCGGCACCCGCTTCCCGGCGTATCGGGCACCAACTGCACCCAGCAGCTCGGCGTTCCCGGGCCATGGTCCGACAGGCTCGCCCATTTCCGGATGGAGTTCACCCCGAGCAAGGGCGACGAGCTGCAGAGCGAATACCTGATCCCCCGTGAGCATGCCGTCGAGGCGCTCCGCACCATGCGGAGCCTCTCCGAAATGGTCACTCCGCTGCTCCTGATCGGGGAAATCCGGACCATCGCGGCAGACCAGCTGTGGCTCAGCCCCAACTACGGCCGGGACGGGATCGGCCTGCACTTCACCTGGCGCCAGGACGAGCCGGCGGTCAGAGCCATCCTGCCGCTCCTGGAAGCGGAGCTGGCCCCGTTCAGCGCCAGGCCGCACTGGGGCAAACTGTTCCACGCCGACGCCGCCAGCCTCGCGTCGTTGTACCCCCGCTTTGCCGACTTCACCGCACTGGCCGGCCGGCTGGATCCGGCCGGAAAGTTCCGCAACGCATTCCTCGACCGCACGGTCTTCGGCCGCTGATAGTCTCACGATGATGCCTCCACGTACCCCTGCTTCCGCCGCGACGAGCGAGCCGGATCCCTCACGCCGGAACAATCTGTCGCTGCTGACCTCCCTCGTCCACCATCACCGCGTCCTCAGCCGTGCCCAACTGACCCGGCACACGGGGCTGAACCGATCCACCGTCGGGACGCTGATCGGACAGCTCATCTCCTTGGGCGTGGTCTATGAGACGGCGCCCGCCGGCGAGGGGCAGGTGGGCAGGCCCAGCCCCGAGGTCCATCCCAGTCCGTCGATTGCGGCGTTGGCCGTCAATCCGGAAATCGACGCCGTCACCATCGGCCTGGTCAGCCTCGGCGGAAAAGTTCACAAGAAGATCCGCTTTGAAACCGAACGGATTCCGGGCGCCCGGGAAGCCGTGAATATCGCAGCGGCCGTTATCGCCGGGATGCGGTCCGAGCTGGATGCCTCCTACCGGATCACCGGCATCGGCATGGCCGTGCCCGGCCTGGTTAACCGCGACGACGGCGTCGTGCGGCACGCACCACACCTGGGCTGGCGCAATGAACCGGCCGCCCGGATGCTGAGCGAGGCCACCGGCTACCCGTGCCAGGCCGCCAATGACGCCTCCCTGGGCGCCGAGGCTGAGCTGATCTTCGGCGCCGGCGCCGGCGCCGGGCAGAAGAACCTGATCTACCTCAACGGCGGCCCCAGCGGCATCGGCGGCGGAGTCATCGCAGACGGACAACTGCTCCGGGGAGCCTCCGGCTACGCCGGCGAACTCGGCCACACCTTCGTCCGCTCCGAAGGCGCCACCTGCCACTGCGGGGCCACGGGCTGCCTGGAAACCGAAGTCTCCCAGTCCCGCCTCCTCGGCCTGGCCGGCTTGAGCAGCGGCGACACCGCCGACCTCGAACGGGCGCTCGGAAACCGCAACAGCTCCGCGGTGAACGACGAAGTAGCCCGACAGCTCACGTATCTGGGCATCACCTTGCGCAATGCCGTGAACATCTTCAACCCAGAGGCAATCGTCCTCGACGGTTTCCTGGGAACACTGCATGCGCTCGCCCCGGCGTCACTGGACGGAATGCTGCAGGCCCAGGCAATGGACGGCCCCGCCGGGCAGGTCAAGATCTATCGCGCGGCGCTCGGTTCCGACCTGATGATGATCGGAGCCGCGGAGCTGGCCTTCACCCCGTTTCTGGCTGATCCCGCTGGTCTCGGAACAACCACTGGCACCGTGGCCGCCCCCACGTCACAGACAGGCTGACCATGCAGAACGGAACCGCGCAGAACCAGCCCTGCTCACCGATGGGCGAGCACTACGAACTGCAAGCCATACTGGGTGGCCGCAGCCAAAGAGCCGTCGTGACAGAGATCGCCGCCAGCCTGCGCGCCCTCGAAATCGACGGAGTCGCCCTCCTGCAGGACTACCCCGCCGAGTCCGGACCGCCGTCGTGCGCGGGCTGGGTCCTGGTGCCGTGGCCCAACCGGGTGGCCGGCGGCAAGTGGACCCACGACGGCGCCTCGCAGCAGCTGGAGATCACCGAACCCGGCAACGGCAATGCCCTGCACGGGCTGCTGTCCGGCGCCTCGTACACAGTCGCGAACAGGTCGCCGGACAGCATCACGCTGGCTGCCGATGTCACGGCCGCGCCGGGCTACCCCTTTGAACTCGCGACGGCAGTCCGCTACGGACTGATGGAGGATGGGCTGCTTGTCACCCACAGCGTGACAAACACGGGCAGCCGGGACGCCCCGGTCGCGGTGGGGGCGCACCCCTTTCTCAGATTGGGTGCCGTTCCGACGGAAGACCTGACGCTTGTCATCAATGCCGACACCCACATCGAGGTCGACGACCGGCTGAACCCGAGTGGTGTCACCACGGATGTTCACGGGACCCGGCACGATTTCCGGACCGGGCAACGTGTTGGCGCCGTGGCCCTCGATGATGCGTGGGGCAACGTTCGCCGGGAACCGGACGGCAGCTCGCTGCACTATCTGAAGGCCCCGGACGGCAGCCAGGTGCAACTGTTCATGGACGCGTCCTTTGGCTATATCCAGGCCTTCACCACCCACGTATTTCCAAGCGAAGGCGGCCCAGTCACAGCGGTGGCAGTGGAACCGATGACGGCCCCGGCCGATGCCTTCAACAGCGGCCAGGGATTGCGCTGGCTGGCCCCCGGCGAAACGTGGCACCTCAACTGGGGTATCCGGTACCAGCTGCCCTGACGGCGGAAGCCGAAGACCACCGGCCTGAAGCCCGCACGACTTCGCCCGCGCGTGGCCCCCTTACGCATGCCTCCCGTCGCTGGCCGGCGCATCGCTGCCGAACCAGGCGCTGACCAGCAGCCACACGGACCACACCAGGATCAGGACGATGCCCGAGAGCGTGGGAATGGTGTTGGCCGGGGAGAAGCCTTGGGCCCCGATGATCCAGCCCTGGGCAAGGTACGCGAGGCCGGAGAGCGCCATGAGGTAGCCGATCATCCGGGACACCCGGCCCTCGCTGACAACCACGGCGCCGGTCAGGAGCAGGGCCGCGCCCAGCACAAAGCTCTGGTAACTGCGCATGCCCCACTCCAGCCACCGGATGCCCTCCGCAGCCGCGAAGCGGGCGGCCTTCTCAGGTTCCGCGGCGGCAGCCCAGGCGTCCACGGCATGTTTGAGGGCCACCCCGTCGACGGCCTGGAGCGCGGCATACAGCGCCAGCGCGGCGACCGCCGCCACCGCGCCGAACCGGGCCGTCCACGCCATCGCCCCGTCCGGCGCATGAAAGACCGCCAGCAGGACCAGCAGCCCGGAGATCAAAAGCGCCATCCCGGCGAACTGGCCCAGGTGCACCGCCGTCCAGATGCCGCTGCGGGCGTACTCCGCGAACGTTGCCGGGTGATCATTCGCGCTGGCCGAATCGGCATGGAACAACCCGGCGACCAGGGACACCGCAAAGCCGGCAAATGCCAGGTTGGCGGCGAGGCGCAACGGCGCACGTGATGATGGCAGGCGCCCCGGCCGGGCCGGTCCGGCCGGATGCTGGGTTGGGCTGTCCTGTGCTCCGAACTTCTCCATGCCAATCGCCCGCTTCGTGCCGAGGTGCAGGTCAGGAATGTGTGCGCCTAAGCGCAGGCTACGCCGATTGTGCCCGCGAGGCCACGTGTGCCGGTCTGGCGGCCCCGCCCTCAGCGCCGGGCCAGCGGAAGCGTCAGCTTCATGGTCGTACCCTCCGGCCCCGTCCGGTCCACCTCGACCGCGCCGCCGGCTGCCGTGGCGATTTCACGGACCAGCGCCAGGCCAATGCCGAAGCTTCGCTGGCCCCCGGTTCCATCCGGGCTGGGGGTCCGGACGAAGCGGTCAAAGATCCGGGCCTGGTCCACGCCCGTGATTCCGGACCCCGTGTCCGCCACGCGGACCACCGCGCGGTTGCCCTCGACCCCGGTGCTGAGGGTGATGCTCCCACCGGGCCGCGTGTGGTCCAGGGCATTGTCCGCCAGCGCCAGCACGGCCCGCCGCAGGGAGTTCCGGTCGATGCGCGCCAGCGGCCGGCCGCCGTCGTCGGAAAAGGAGAGCCTGATGTCCCGCCTCGCCGCAAGTTCCTGCAGGCTCTCGGCGACGGACCCGGCGGCGTCCGCCAGCTCCACCGGTTCCGCGGAGGGATCCGGGGTGGCCCCGGTTGCCGCCAGCAGGAGTTCGTTGACGATCCCGGTCAGGGTGGCCGCATCCTCCCGGATCCTGCCCAGGGCCTGGGCCGCTTTGGAGTCAGGCACGGCGTCGCGCTGGGCGAGCTGGATGCGCGCGTCCAGGATGGCCAGGGGCGTGCGCAGTTCGTGGCTGGCATCCTGGACGAACCGCCGCTGCAGGGCCAGCGCTTCCCCGAGCGGCCGGATGGCGCTGCGAGCGCTGAACCACCCGACGAGGCCCGCCAGCACGATTCCCGCCACCCCGGCGATAATCATCGCCTCGATCAGGTCCTTGGAATCGAGATAGGTGTAGGCCTTCCCGGCCGCCGCGGAGCCGGGCAGATCAGGGTGCGCCAGCTTGTTCATCAGGTAAACGGTCGCGGCGGCGAGCAGGCAAAGGACCAGCACCGCGCAGGCGGCGCTGATCCGCAAAGCGACCTTGAGCGAGGCCCGCCGGAGGGTGTCCCGGTCCGGTTCCCCTGTCACGGATGACGTCCTGTTCATGGGGCATCGCCGATCTGGTAGCCGACGCCGTGGACCGTGCGGACCACGGACTTGGATATCTTCCGTCGGAGGTGGTGGACGTATGTGTCGATCACGCCGGGCTGATCGGCGGCCTGGAAGTGTTCGCTGAGCAACTCTTCCCGGGTGAAGACCCGGCCGGGTTCGGCAGCCAGGGCGCCCAGCAGCTCGGCCTCCTTGGCCGTGAGCGATACCAGCGGCCCGTAGACCGAGCGCACTGATCGCGACGCCGGATCGAGTTCCCAGTCGCCGATGCTCACGGGCACGGCGGCCGGCGTGAATGTGCGGGTCAGGGCACGCAGGCGCGCGGCGAGCTCGCCGGCGTCGAACGGTTTGGTCATGTAGTCATTGGCACCCGCGTCCAGGCCCCTGACTTTTTCGTCCGTGGCCCCGAGTGCCGTGAGGATCAGGATCGGCGTCGAAACCCCCTTGGACCTCAGCGCGCCGATCAGGGCGATGCCGTCCATAACGGGCAGGCCGCGGTCGATCACCATGGCGTCCCAGGTCTGGGTCAGCGCCAGGTGTAGGCCGTCCTGGCCGTTGATGGCCAGCGTGATCCGGTAGCCCGGTTCCAGCAGTTCGGCGATTAGCGGTCCCAGGACGGCGTCGTCCTCCACCAGCAACAGGGAGGGCCGCCTGTACTCGGTTGTCATGTCAGCTATTCTCCTGCGTTACGCCTTCCGCGGGCAGTTCGCTGATGGTGTCGTCGCCAAAGTCAGCTGCGGGTTCGGCACCGGAACTGCGTTTCTGGCGGCGGCGTTTGAGCAGCTGGATGCCCCAGGGCAGCACGGAGACGAGCACCATAACGACGGCGATGACGTCGATGTTCTTGGCGATGATCTCGTAGTGGCCGAGCCACGAACCCAGCAGCGTCACGGACGTGCCCCAGGCCAGCGCCCCGGCGAAGTTCCAGAGCGTAAAGGACTTGTACCCGTAGCGGGCGATGCCGGCGCTCAGTGGTGCGAAGGTCCGGACCATGGGCACGAAGCGGGCCAGCACAACTGCGGCGCCGCCGTGGCGGCGGAAGAAATCCTCGGTGGTGGTCAGGTGCGCTGTCTTGAGGACCCGCGCGTCGTCCTTGAACCACCGGCGGCCGTACTTGCGCCCGATCATGTAGCCGACCTGGTCGCCGGCCACCGCCGCGGCGGTGACGACGCCGATGAGCACCGGCAGCGTCAGCTGCAGCTGCTGATGCAGCAGTCCTGCGGTGAAGAGCAGCGAATCCCCGGGCAGGAAGGGGAACAGGACACCGGATTCGATGAACACCATGAGTGAGATGACGCCGAGCGCCGCCGGGCCGAGACCCTCGAGCAGGCTCGCAGGGTCAATGAGCGGCGGGATTCCGGCCGCGGCGGACAGTGCCGGGGCAAGCCCCGACGCGTACATGCCGTGCATGGTCACGTCCTTAGGATCGGGTTGACCGGAGCGGGACTGCGGCCGGCAGTCGCTCCAGGATGCGCGGTGCAAAACGGTTCCACAGCCCGGCAACCAGCAATACTGCCGCACTCGCGGCGAGGAAGGAGGCTGCCACATCGGTGGGGTAATGGACGCCGATATACAGCCGCGACCAGGCCACCACCAGGGCCACCAGCACGGCGGCGGCGGCGGCGATCCTGGCCCAGCGGGTTCCGCGGGCCAGGAAGTACAACGCGAATCCCAGCGCGACCGCGAAGGAAACGTGCCCGCTTGGGAAGCTGTTGGAGCCCGTTTCGGGCGAGAGCGGATCGAACAGCAGGGCCGGGTTGGGCCGCTGGCGGGCGATGATGAGCTTGAAGAACTCACTGGCCACCCATCCGGAGCAGGCGACGACGCCGAACGCGACGGCCTTCACCAGGGAGCGACGGACCACCCAGAGATACAGCGCAACGGCGGCCACGAGGACGACGCCGGCCGCCGGGCCGAACACCACGTTCAGGACCATCGCCACGCCGGTCAGGAGCGCGGCATGGTGCTGGCTGAGGTCCTGGTCCACGCCGAGTTCGGCGGCGCTGCCACCGGGCACAAGCTGTGCCGTCAGGCCGAGCGCGAGGACTGCCACGCACAGCAGCGCGGCCCGCAGCAGCCAGTGCCGGGCCTGCGGGATGGCCCGGAACTGCAGTCTGGCTACCGGGCGGGTGCCGGCAGGGTCATGGGGCGCTGTATCGCGGTCAAGAGGGGCTGGTCCAGGCATGGAGTCCTCCGGGTCGGGGCAAGGGCGCTGTCCGGCGCCTCCTTCAACTTTCCCGTGCCGCCCTTAAGAAAGGCTTAAGAAGTGCCGGGGCCGTCCCCTCGGCACGCCCGGCAGCTTGGCGGTACTGTGAGGCGCATGGAGATGCGCCTTGAAGTTGTGCAGGTACCGGTAGCGGACGTCGACCGGTCAAAGTCCTTCTATACGGAGAAGCTGGGGTTTGTCCTGGACCACGATGTTGAGCACATTCCCGGGATGCGGGTGGTGCAGCTGACACCGCCAGGTTCGGCTGCTTCGATCGTCATTGGTACCGGCATGACGGGCATGACACCCGGCAGCCTCGAGGGGCTGCAGCTCGTCGTGCCTGACATGGGCGCGGCACGGGCCGAACTTCTGGGCCGGGGCGCCGATATCAGTGAGGTCCAGGAGATGGGTGGCGTGCAGTTTGCCTTCTTCGCCGACCCGGATGGCAACCGCTGGGTCATCCAGGGCGCCACGCCTTCTGACATCAGGGACGCGCATCTGGAGGAGCCCGCGTAGCGTCGCCGGCCATGCTGTCCGCTGCCGTCTGCAACCTGTGGCGTCAGTAGGTGGTCGCGTTCTGCAGGATCAGGGGCCTTCGACGCCGCCGAAAAGCTCGCGGTGCGTCGCTGGGCCAGCGGCGGGCTCCTGGACTAGCACCCGGGAACCGCTGGGCGCCCAGGCAGCACCAGCGGTTGTGCTACATTTCGGCCCATGATCTCGCACCCGACAAGCCACGATGCCGACAGGCCTGCCGCCGCCGCCATCGGGCTGTTGGCCAGGCAGGGCTACGACGCAACGTCTGTTGACGATCTCGCGGACGCCGCGGGCATGAGCCGCAGCACCTTCTTCCGGAAGTTCGGGTCAAAGGAGGATGTGGTTTTCGCTGACCACGAGCGGATCCTGCGCCAGGTGACCGAGCGGCTGGCGGAAACGATGCAGGAACCACTCGCGGCGATCGGGGAGGCGGCGCTGCTGGTATTCAATCACCACCTGCGCAACCCCGAAACGTCCCGCGCGCGCTACGAGCTCATGCAGGCCGTGCCGGCGCTCCGGGACCGGGAACTGGTGACTTCGCACCGGTACGAGAGGGCGTTCCTGCTGCACCTGCTGGCTAGCCTCCCTGATGTCGAGCATCGGCAATACATGGCCGTCTCCTTCGCCGCAGCCGCGGTCGCCGTGCACAACGCCTTCCTCCGCCGCTGGCTCCGCTCCGCACCCGCACCACAGGAATCAGGGACTGCTGACCGGGACACGTCAGGCGCGCTCGCGAACGAACTTCGGGCGCTCTCGGAGATCTTCCGGCCGGCGCTGTTCGGGCCCGGCACCCCCGCGCAGGCGGCCCCGGCCGTCGTCGTGACCGTTCTGGCCGCGGGCGCCGACAAGGATGCAATAGTGCAGGCCGTCCGCGACGCGCTGCCCTGACGGCGCTTGTGGAACTGAGTTTCTTGACGTGGAACCGCGTTCCAATGCATGCTTAGTTGGTGTGGTGTGAGCCACAGCACGCGGGCCGCCAGGTCCCCACGCCGAGACAGAGGACAAACAGATGACGACGATGTCGACCGCCGGGTTCACCGCAACCGGGGCCGGAGCTGAATTTCCAGTCGGCACCGTCGAACCCGACTATGTCCTGACCGAGGCCCTGGGCACGGACCCTGCGAACGTGTTTGCCGGTATCAGCGACGGCGACCGCGAGTACTGGGGCCGCGCCCGCCGCTTCGTCCAGGACGAGGTTCTTCCCGTCATCGACAGCTACTGGGAGCGCGCCGATTACCCGGTGCACCTGGTCGGGCGCCTTGGTGAGCTGGATCTGCTCCGGGACGGGGTCCAGGTGGACGGCTTCCCCACGATGAGCAGGATGGCAGCCGGCCTGGTGAACATGGAGATCAGCCGCGGCGACGGCTCTGTGGCCACCATGATCGCGGTCCAGGGCGGCCTCGCCCTGCGCTCCGTAGCCGAGTGCGGATCTGCCGAACAGCAGCAGCGCTGGCTCCCCGCCGTTGCCGCCGGCAAGGAATTCGCCGCCTTCGCGCTGACGGAGCCCACCCACGGCTCGGACGCGGTGGCCCTGGAATCCACGGCCACCAGCACGGCCGGGGGCTTCCTGCTCAACGGCGAGAAGAAGTGGATCGGCAACGGCTCCGTCGGCGGGGTTTGCGTGGTCTGGGCCAGGGGCGAGGACGGCCAGGTCCACGGCTACCTGGTGCCGCAGGACTCCCCCGGCTACTCCGCGACGAGAATTGAAGGCAAGCTCGCCCTGCGTGCCATCTGGCAGGCCCACATCCGGCTGGAGAACGTGTTCGTCCCGCAGGAAAATGTGCTGCCCGGGGCGCGGTCCTTCAAGGACACCGCTCGGGTGCTGCTGGCCACCCGGCTGGGGGTCGCCTGGTCCGCCGTCGGGCATGCCACCGCCTGCTACGAAACCGCGGTCCAGTACGCCAAGCAGCGTATGCAGTTCGGCCGGCCGCTGGCCGCCTCCCAGATCGTGCAGGAACGACTGGCCCGGATGCTCAGCGAACTGGCCACCATGCAGCTGATGGTGGTTCAGATGACCCGCCTCGACGAAGAAGGCGCACTCACCCCCGAACAGGCGTCACTCGCGAAATACACCTGCACCCGCGTTGCCCGCGGCATTGCCTCCAACGCCCGGGACCTCCTCGGCGGCAACGGCATCCTGCTGGCAAACCGCGTCGCCCGGCACCTCGCCGATATCGAGGCCATCCACACCTATGAAGGCACCGAGACAATGCAGGCACTCATCATCGGCCGCGGGATCACCGGAATCTCCGCCTTCGCGTGAGCCACACTGAGCCTGCCAACCCCGAAAGGACTCTCTTGAACCAGAACGCTAACATCCCCGTCATCCTCGGCGGCGCCCGGACACCCTTCGGACGCTTCCGCGGCGGCCTCATGCCCTTCTCCTCCACCGAACTGGGCGCCCACGCCATCCGCGCCGCGCTGGCCCGCGCCGGCGTCGCCCCCGAACAGATCGACGCCGTCATCGTCGGCCAGGTCATCCAGGCGGGGGCAGGACAAGGCCCCGCGCGGCAGGCCAGCCTGGCCGCCGGAATCGGCTGGGACGTGCCCACCGTGACCATCAACAAGCTCTGCCTCTCCGGCCTGACCGCCGTGATTGACGCAGCCCGGATGATCCGTGCGGGGGAAGCCGACTTCATCGTTGCGGCCGGCCAGGAGTCCATGACCAACGCACCTCACCTGGTTCCCGGCCTCCGGGCTGGCGTCGTTATCGGGGATGCGCCGATGCTGGACTCGCTGAACCGGGACGGGCTGCAGGATCCGGTCAGCGGCCAGCTGATGGGCGAGGCCACGGATGCCGGGAACGCCGAACGCGGCATCACCCGGGCCGAGCAGGACGCCGTCGCAGCCCGGTCCCACCAGCGGGCCGAAGCGGCACGCGCCGCCGGCGTGTACGCCGAGGAAATCGCCCCGATCGACGTTCCCCAGCGCAAGGGGCCCGCACTGACGCTCGAGCACGACGAGGGTATCCGCCCGGGGACCACCGCCGAATCCCTGGCACAGCTCCGTCCCGCGTTCTCAAAGGACGCCACGGCGACCATTACCGCAGGATCCTCCTCCCCGCTCTCCGATGGTGCCGCCGCCCTGGTGATCGCCAGCAAAGCGGCAGCCGAAGCGGCTGGGCTCGAATGGATCGCCGAAATCGGCGCCCACGGCCAGACTGCGGGACCCGACGGCTCACTGCATTCCCAACCCGCCCGCGCCATTGAACTCGCCCTCAAGCGGGAGGGCCTCACCGCGCAGGACCTTGATCTCGTCGAGATCAACGAAGCCTTCGCGTCCGTGCTCATCCAGTCCGCCAAGGACCTGGGCATCGAGCCGGAGGACATCAACGCCGAGGGTGGCGCCATCGCCCTCGGGCATCCGGTAGGGGCTTCGGGCGCGCGCCTGGTCCTGCACCAGGCCCTGGCGCTGAAGCGCCGGGGCGGAGGCACCGGCGTCGTCGCCCTCTGCGGCGGCGGCGGCCAGGGCGACGCCCTGATCCTGAAGGCATGACCATCCCTACGAAGAAGCGGGCCATGAATACCAACAATCCCGAAGAGGGCTTCGGCACCATCTCCGTCGCAGCCATCCTGGCCGAGTCGGCTCGAAGGACCCCGGACCGCACCGCGCTGATCGTCGGTGAGGAGGAAACCAGCTACGGCGACCTCTGGCGTGAGACCCGCGCCTACGCCGGGGCGCTGCGGGCGCGCGGCATCGGCGCCGGCGATGCCGTTGCCGTGCTGATCCCCAATGTTGCGGACTTCGCCCGCGTCTATTTCGCGGTCCTGTCGCTGGGAGCCGTTGTGGTTCCGGTGCACGCCCTGCTCAAGGCGCGCGAAATCGAGTACGTGCTCCAGGACAGCGGGGCCACGATGCTGATCTGCGCCGCTCCGCTCCTGAAGGAAGGCGCTGCCGGTGCCGCCGCAACCGGGACCGATCTCCTGACTGTGATGGCGCCCGACGACGGCGGGCTGCCGCGGCTCGAAGCCGAGGCCGCCGCGGCCGAGCCAATCCGCACGTACGTCCCGTGCCGGCCCTCGGACACCGCCACCATCCTGTACACCTCCGGCACCACCGGCAAACCCAAGGGCGCCCTCGGCACCCACTTCGCCCTGGTGGAACAGACTTCCGTCATTCTGACGTCCGTCATGGACTTCCAGCCGGGCGACGTCCTCTTCGGCGGGCTGCCGCTCTTCCACACCTTCGGCCAGACAGTTGTTCTCAACGCGGGGCTGCGGGCGGGCGCCACGATCGTCATGATGCCCCGCTTCAGCGGCGAGGGCGCCCTGCAGTTGATGGCCCGGCACAACGTCAACATCTTCCTCGGGGTGCCGACCATGTATGTGGCGCTCATCGAGGCGGCCAAGGCCACTGAGGTCCGCCCGGCGGCCCTCCGCTACGGCATCTCCGGCGGCGCGTCCCTCCCGCTGGCCGTGATGGACAAGTTCCGCGATGTCTTCGGGGTGGAAATCCACGAGGGCTACGGCCTGACCGAAACCTCCCCGGTTGCCGCGTTCAACCACGTCGGCACCCCGCCGCGGCCCGGCACCATCGGGGTCGCCATTTGGGGCGTTGACATCGAAATTGCCCGCGCCGAAACGGTCGAGAGCATCGAGCTGCTGCCCCCGGGCGAGCTGGGCGAGCTTGTCATCCGCGGACACCTACTGATGAAGGGCTACCTCAACCGGCCGGAGGCCACGGCCGAGGCGATCGTCGACGGCTGGTTCCGCACCGGGGACCTCGGCACGAAGGACGGCGACGGCTACCTGAGAATCGTTGACCGCAAAAAGGACATGATCATCCGAAACGGCTACAACGTCTACCCCCGCGAGGTCGAGGAAATCCTCCTGACCCACCCGGAGGTGGTCAGCGCCGCCGTCTACGGAATCCCGCACGACGTCCACGGCCAGGAAGTTGCGGCCGCCATCGTGCTCGACGCGGGAGCCACCGCCACCGCGGCCGAGCTGATGGAATTCGCCAGCGCCCAGCTCGCCGCGTACAAGTATCCGCGCGTCATCAGGCTGCTCTCGGAGCTCCCCCTCGGGCCCAGCGGAAAAATCCTCAAGCGAAACCTGGCCACCGAGCCCGTCGGATCCTGAAGGCCGGCGCCGACCCTACCCCCTACCGAAACGCCGGACGGACGCTTAGTGTCGAGGCAGCCAACGTAGGGGGATATGCGTGATGGAGAAGACAACCAGCCCAAGCCGGACCGGGGCGTTGCCGGCCTCTCGTACCGGTCCGATCCTTTCCATCGTCGCCGCCCTGGCCGGGCCCCTGTGCGTTATCTTCCTGACCGGATATTTGACCATCCAGCTGCAGCTATCAGAGGTGGGCGCTCCGCTTCTGGATTTCAGCGCGCGTCCGATCCTCGCTGGGGGTGAATGGGTGCCGTACCTAGTGCGGGCCGCATTCGTGCTCCTTGCCGTGGCCGTGGTTCTGGGATACCGGGTGGCGGCGCGCACTGGGGCGGCGCGGGTTGTGACTCTCACTGTCCTGATCGCGGCTGTCTTCGCAGGTGCCAACACTCTTCGGCCTGTCCCGATGGATGGGGAGCCGCAGCCGATCGCCCTGTTCAGTCTCATCAACGGCGCTACCTCACCGTTCACCCTGGCACTGATCGGAGCAGTCATCGCCGACCTGATCTCCATCCGCCGCCGAAACCGGCTAGGCCCGGATGAATCCGCTATCTAATCCGGGCCCCGTCCTTTCCCGAGACAGGGCGGGTTTTCAGGTGGCATCAAAGGGTTGCTGCTTCTTCCTGCGCCAGTCTGATCATTCGAAGTTCGTCCTCCACCGCGCGGGTGGGCCAATAGTCCTTCGACAACTCTCCGGCCCGGGTTCGATCTGCTGCCGTGAACAGCTTGCCGAGCAGCCCGGCGGCATGGAGCAGGGCGATCAGCGCCGTGGTCCTGTCATCGGGCGCCGTGGATACCGGAGCCTTGGCAACAGGCGCAATGGTGCCAGGCGCAATGGTGTCAGGCGCATTGGTGTCAGGCGTCTGGGCATCGGGCACCTCGGCAACGGGCGCCTGGGCATCGCTCTTCGCGGGATCCGGTGCCGCACCGCTGAGTGCCGCCTGGAGCTTTTCCAGTAGCGCAGCTTTTGGGCCGTGATCCTTCTCCGGGTACCGCGTGGACTTGAACAGACCAAGGTGTTTTTCGCCAACAGGTTCCACGATGCCCCGTGCCGCCATCCCCTCGTAGACACGCTGCACTTCGGCGCGGCCCTCCAGCATGGAGACCCACCGCTTGGGAGTGTGGGGCCGCGATTTGCCACGGATAAGTTCCAGCTCGCGCTGGAAGTCCGTTGGCGGGGCGGCGCCGGTAGCCCTGACGTGCTTCCCCTGCAGCCCGATCGCACCAAGCAGCTCCAACTCGGCCAGTATTGCCCCTGCCAAAGTGGTCCTGAGCGCGAACACCGGCACTTCAGGTGTGCCGTCTTTGTCGTTTGTTGCCAAGAGCAGGAAAGCCTGGGGAAGGCTCAGGTCCGCCGCCTTAGTTGTTTCAGCATCCATACGATCATGGTGGCCCAGTTGCGCCGCCACCACAACGGGTCTCGACCGACCGCAGCTGATCAGCCGGCTGCCACCGGCGATCTCGGCGGGCGGATCCTGCGGAATCTGGTCGCTTCGGGGGCCACGGTCCGGGTCCTGACACGGCCGGCGACCAGCACGGAGCGGATTACACAGCTACGCGCCGAGGGCGCCGAAGTGATCCAGACGGGTTACGACGACCCGACCGGCCTCCGACGAGCCTGCACGGGGGTGGACTGCGTGGTATCCGGCCCCGAAACAACCGGAACTTGCAGCTCCGCAGAGACTTCGCACAGAGTCTGGACGCCACCGAAATCCGGGCCACGTCGATCCTCAACGGCGCCTTCACTGACATGCTTTCCGGGCAGGCGCCCATGATCCTGTGCTCCCGGCACTGCGTGCCCTTCTGGTCCGACCCCGACCAGGTGCTCGACTTCACCACCAAGGACGACACGGCCACCTACACCGCCGCCGCAGCCCTCGACGAGCGGGCGCCCCGCGTCCTCAGATCGCCGGGGCCTTCCCGCCCTGGCAGGGCATGCAGTATTTCGCCAGCATGTTCAGCGGGGACGCGAACCTGCACCACATCAACAACGACCGGTACGGCAGCCGGAAGTGGACCACCGCCCGGGACCTCCTGGAGCAGCACCGGCAGCAGAGCTGACTGCACAGGACGGCACAGCACAGCACACTACGGTCAGGTGCTCCCGGCCAGGTTCGGTAAGGTCGGATCATGATCGAATCTGCGGCCGTGCCGGCGCTGGCGTCCTATCACTGGCTTGGCATCCCGATTGCCGCTGCCGGCGCGGTCCTGCTCGCGCTCGGAACCCTGCTTCAGCACAAAAGCATCGAAGACCAGGGTGCGGCACCCGGGCGAGCCGCTGGAAGCATGGGCGGAGGACGCCTCCAGGCCCTCCTGCGTAAACCAGTATGGCTGGGCGGGACAGCCCTGCTCGCTGTGGCGATACTCCTGCAGCTGACGAGCCTGCGTTTCTCCCCCCTGATCGTCGTGCAGCCCATCGGCGCGGTCGCCCTGGTGGTAACCACCCTGGCCACCGCCCGGACGACCCGCAGGTCCCCGGGTCGCCGGGCGCTGGCGGCCGTGGCCTTATGTGTCGGCGGAGTGGGTGCGTTCGTTGCCATCGCAGCTGTGTCCGCTCAGGACGTTGAGGTCAGCGACCGGCACCTCATCACGATTCTGGCCCTCCTGGGCGTCGTCCTCGCCGCACTCGGCACGGGTTTCGGTCTCTGGCGGCACCGATGGGGCGCCATCGTCTTTACCAGCGGCGCCGGGATCCTGTTCGGCTTCGTCGCGGCCCTGGCCAAGACCGTCATCGCCCGGTTGTTCCAGGGCGACTTCGAATGGCTGTCCTTAACCTGCCTGGCGGGGCTGGTCATTGCCGCACTGTCCGGAACGTTCCTGGTCCAGAACGCGCACACCCGGGGCACACCCGAACTCGTCGTCGCCGGGCTGACAGTCATCGATCCCCTCGTTGCCGTAACCATCGGCATCACCATCCTCGGAGAGGCCGACACCGCCCCGCTACTGGCAATCGTCGCCTTCATCCTGGCTGGCGCAATAGCGGTCGCCGGAGTCCTCCTCCTCGCCACAGTGAAAAGGTCCCTGGCCACAACGCCGGCCCTGGGCTGACGGATCTGGCGACGCCGACCGCGCTCTTTCTACTCTTGCCTGACTATGTCGACCGAGATCTCCAACGCCGGAACCGTTCCTCTGTTCTCAAGCCAGTGGGTGGTGTCCCTGTCCTCGGGCCAGCCCACCCCCGGCCCATAGTCCTTCGCGACCCCGTTCCGGTGGTCAGTGATCGTCCCTTGCAGGATGTAGACGATGCCTGGCCGGTCCTTATGGTCGTGGATCGGGCCGTAGACGCCTCCCGGCTCGATGGTAACCATGCGCATTCGAAGCTGGCGCCCTGCCATGCCCTCGATCTCAGGGCCAAGGTCAACCGTGGAAAGTAGCTCCGCGGTAACGCCATTGGTTTCAGGTTCCGCGTGGTCGTTGCTCATCGTGCTCTCCTCTGTGTACTTCCAGGGGCTACGTTCGACGTTCAACCCAGGACGAGCTGATATCCGGATTGAACCGTCCGATTTATAGTCATGGAACCATACCCTCCTGCGGGCTGCGAGGGCCAAGGAGCGTCTGAATGCGTTTGATCCAGGTCAGGAGCCTGTCGACCGCCGGCGAACATAAGTACACTCCCTACTGTGGCGGCGACTGGAGGCCGCCGGGACAAGGAGCCATGAGATGACGCGGTACCTGATTTCATTCGATGACGGCGCAATGACCTTTCCCGCGGAGGATCTGCCCGACGTGGCGAAAGCGGCACACGCAGTGGTGTGGTCCAGGAGGCCACGGACGCCGGCGTGTGGGTATTCGGCGGCGGGCTAAAGGACCACCGGGAGGGGAGCATTGTGGCCACCGACGGGACGGTCACCCACGGCCCGTACCCGGAGAGCAAGGCGCACCTGGGCGGATTCTCCGTCGTCGACGCGCCCTTCCGCGACGAGGCATTGAAGTGGGCTGCCAAGATCGCCGTCGCCTGCCGCTGCGCGCAAGAGGTCCGCGAGTTCGTGCCCGGCTGAAGACCCATACACAGCGGGCGCGTCCACTCGACGTCGGCCATCTCTGACCAAAGCGGCCCCGCCGGGAGGCAGGCGGGCGCGTCCCCCGGCAGTTCCGGGGTCAACGCGCCGGCGGGGCCACAATGGCGGTATGAGCTTTACATCCTTCGGCCGCATCGAAACCCCCGTCCTGGACATCGGATACGAGTCCGCGGGCGATCCGGGCGGGACCCCGGTCATCCTCCTGCACGGTTTCCCGTACGACGTTCGAACCTTTGACGACGTCGCTCCGATCCTCGCCGGCCAGGGCGCCTTCGTGCTCGCGCCGTATCTTCGCGGCTTCGGTCCGACGCGCTTCCTCGATCACACGACGATCCGCTCCGGACAACAAGCTGCCCTCGGGCAGGATCTCCTCGACTTCATGGATGCCCTCAACATCGAGCAGGCAGTCGTGGCGGGCTACGACTGGGGCGGCCGGGCGGCGTGCATTGTGGCGGCACTGGAACCCGGACGCGTCACCGGGCTCGTCTCGGTCGGCGGCTACAACATGCACAACCTGGCACGCTCCGGCGAGCCTGCCGTCCCGGAATGGGAGCGAAGCTACTGGTACCAGTACTACTTCCACTCCGAGCGGGGGCGCCGCGGGCTGGAGCAAAACCGTGACGGACTGTGCGAACTGCTTTGGCGCACCTGGTCGCCCGGCTGGGTCGGCGCGCAGCAATCGTTTCCCGCCAGCGCCCCGAGCCTGCACAACCCGGACTTCGTCGACGTCGTCATCCACTCCTACCGCCACCGGTACGGACTGGCCGACGGCGACCCGCGGTACCAGCGGTTCGAGGACCTGATCGCCCTGGAACCTCGGATCACCGTCCCCACGGTGGTGCTCGAAAGCGGGGAGGACGGCGTCGGCGGCCCCCCGGCGATGGCAGGCAGAAACCACTTCACCGGCCCCTACAGCCAAATCGTCCTGCCGGGTATCGGACACAACGTTCCGCAGGAGAATCCGGACGCGTTCGCACAAGCGGTACTGAGTCTGTTCGACTAGGTGCTTCGCCGCGGTCCGCTAACAGGCGCCAGAGACCTAGTCCGGCGACCGGTGAAGGACAAAGATGCCGCCGTATGCGGGCTGGTCCGATCGCTGCCGATCACTGTCGGTGTATTCGCTCAGCACAGCGTAAACGCGCGTGGTGAGGTCCTCAGCGTCTGCCTTGGAGAGGTGCAGCACGAAGCGTGAGAGGCTGGCGAGCGCATCCGGGCCTGCTTCGGTCAGCTCTTCCCGGAACGCCTCGACCGGTGCCAGCGGACCGTCCGGGCCGGCTTCACGCAGTGCGGCGTCCAGGTTCCAGGACCGCCCCGTGGAGCGATACGGCTTCTCCAGCGCACCGCTCTCTCCCGTGCGGACCTCCGCGGGTTCCAGGAATCCGGTGGAGAGCAATTGCCGCACGTGGTAGAGCATTGTCCCCGGATCCTGGCCCAGCCGGTCGGCGAGCTGCTTGTTGGTCAGTTCGTGGAGCCCGCACAGGCGCAGGATCCTCAAGCGCAGCGGATGGGCCAACGCCTTAATTTCGAGGGCGCTTGCGGCGGGCTTTTTCCCGTTCGCACTCGTCTGCTCTGCGTCCGTCATCTACCCATCCTACAAACCGATGTACTGAATTCAACCCCCTTGAATTTTATCAATCAATGGGGAATGGTTCAGCTATGACTGGTCACGTTGTGCAGATGGAAGAACGCCGTCGTGCGCCGCTGGGTGCGTCCTACTGGAAGCTGTGGACCTCATCCGGGCTGTCCAACCTCGCGGACGGCGTCTTCAAGATCGCGCTGCCGCTGCTGGCGATTCAGCTCACCCAGTCACCCACGCTGATTGCCGGGCTGAGCGTCGCAGCGACGCTTCCCTGGCTTCTCTTCGCCCTGACTGCCGGAGCCCTGGCCGACCGGCTGGACCGGCGCAAGCTGATGTTGTGGGCCAACCTCAGCCGCGCGATGCTGCCCGCCTTGCTGGCCGCCGTCATCCTGCTGGATTTCGGCACCATTTGGGCCCTGTACGTTGTCGCCCTGATGGTGGGCGTGGCTGAAACGCTCTACGATACCTCCGCGCAGTCGATCATGCCCCAGGTGGTGCACCGGGATCAGCTGTCGCGCGCCAACGGCCGCCTCTACGCCGTCGAACTCACCGCCAACCAGTTCGTGGGTCCCCCACTGGGCGGGCTGCTGGTGGCCATCGGCGTCACTGCAGGCCTCGCGGTGCCGGCGGCACTGTGGCTTGCGGCCGTCGGTGGCCTGCTCCTGGTCCCGGGGGCTTTTCGGACAGAACGGGAGCAGAAGACAACTCTGCGGTTCGACATTGGCGAAGGTTTGCGGTTCCTCTGGAACCAAAAGATCCTCCGCACGCTCGCGGTGATGACCGGGGTGTTCAACTTCGCATCCAGCGCGGCATTCGCGGTCCTGGTGCTGTTTGCCGTGGGCCCGGCTTCAGCAATGAAGCTGTCCGAAGTGGGGTTCGGCGTGCTTTTGACGGCCTCCGCTCTCGGCGCCTTCGTTGGCTCCTTCATCTCCGAATGGGCGGAGGCCAAGCTGGGCCGGTCGAAGTCCCTGGCGCTCACGATCTTCGGGAGCGCGCTGTTAGTAGGCGCGCCCGCCATGACCGACAACCCCTATGTTCTCGGCCCCATCCTCTTTGTCGGCGGCATGCTGATCATGCTGTGGAACGTCATCACCGTCTCCCTGCGCCAGCGCATTGCCCCCAACCGCTTGCTGGGCAGAGTCAACAGCGCCTACCGCCTGCTGGCGTGGGGCACGATGCCGCTGGGTGCAGCAGCGGGCGGTCTGCTGGCGCAATGGCTGGGCCTGCAGGCCATGTTCGGCATCATGGGGGTGCTGACCCTCGCACTGCTCGGGATGATGCCGATCCTCACGGACAAGGCGATCGCCGCGGCCGACGTCGAATCCTAAGTTGTACTGGGCCTTTCCGGCTTCCGCGTGGCCGTTGCGAGGGGCCAAACGGTCGACTTTTCCCCGCTACCGCTGCATTCGAGGCCGTGGTACGTTCAGCGTGATCAGGATGTCCGAACGGGCCCCTATCCAGCCCGGCTCCTGGCGCAACCCCAGAAAGCAGAGGCGAACGATGCCAACATTAATGATCTTCCAC
Organism: Arthrobacter sp. PsM3; assembly: GCF_030433895.1. GTDB lineage: Bacteria > Actinomycetota > Actinomycetes > Actinomycetales > Micrococcaceae > Arthrobacter. The sequence goes on from NZ_JARUXE010000005.1 coordinate 110,876, forward strand.
GAAGTCGACGACGTTGAGCACTGGCTCAGCTCAACAAAAAGGCAAGACGTCTTCGGCCCTCTCGGCATAACGGTTCGAACGTTCATCGACCCGGCCAAGAGCCACCGTGTAGGCCTGATCGTCGAAGTCCCCGATATGGGAACTTTCCAGCGAATCATGGAGTCCGAAGAGGCGGCCGAAGCGATGAAATTCGACGGCGTCCGCCCGGAAACACTCCTGACGCTGGTCGAGCCTTAGGCACCCCCAGGCACGGTCCTGGTTCCCGCTGCAGGGATGTCCCCGGCGGAGTTCCCCGCCGTCCGGGGCGGCGCGTGGGACCGCGGAACAACTCCGCCACCGGTATCCGGTGGAGAATGGAACGCATGACCCTCACGACGTTCGCCCTTGTCCGCCATGGCCAGACGGACTGGAACGCTCAGCGCCGGCTGCAGGGGTCCACCGACATTCCACTGAACGACGTCGGCCGCGGCCAGTCGCGCGACGCCGTCGCCGTCCTATCCGGCTACGAGTGGGACGCGATTGTGTCGTCGCCGCTGAGCCGCGCCGCGGAAACCGCCGATCTCATTGCGGCAGGACTGGGACTCGGCCTCGTCCGCCGCGTACCGGAGCTCACCGAACGCAGCTTCGGGCCCGCCGAGGGCCTGCAGGACGGCCCCGAACTGGACGCGCTGCGCATCCCCGACGGATTCCGTGGCGCAGAAAGCGTGGATGGTGCAGCCCGCCGCGGGCTCGCCGCGCTCGAAGCTCTCGCCGAGGAGTTCCGCGGCCGCCGCGTCCTGGTGGTGGCCCACGGCTCCCTTATCCGCGTGAGCCTCAGCCGTGCTATGGGCCGCACCCTGCACGGCATCGACAACACCGCGCTCAACCTGGCCCACCACGATCCCGTTGACGGCTGGCAGCTCGAATTCTTCAACGGCGAGCGCCTTGTCGCCGGTATTCCGGCCTAATCCGCACCGACCTAGGTCCGGGACCACCCACTCCGCAGCACTGTACTCCGCACCACATGGCAGGCGTCCAATGAATCGCCAGCGGCCCCAGACGCCGCCGCGGAAACAGCGCCGAACGCATAGCCCGACAGCTCGGCGACCCGCCAGGGCTTCCCTGCGCAAGTCACCAGGCAGCGGCAAAACCATTGATTAGCGACTGTTACCGACATATCGTTAACTATCGCCGATAGTCGGCGTTCATGATGAAAATGCAGACGAAGTGGAAGGACGATGCCGTTATGAAAGGCGACGATGAATGCACAGACCACGGGCCCGCGCTGGGACGCTTCGGGCGCAACAGGAGCGGTCGCGGACCCCACGGACACGGCGGCTTTGGGCCGGGCCGCGGGTTCGGGCCAGAATTCGGCCCGGGCTTTGGCCCCGGATTGGGCCCTGGCGGTTCGCGCCGGGCCAACAGGGGCGATGTCCGTTCGGCAATTCTTTCCCTCCTGGCGGAATCACCTTCCAACGGCTACGGCCTGATCAAGACAATCGATGAAAAGACCTCTGGGGCCTGGCGCCCGAGTCCGGGCTCCGTATACCCGACGCTGCAACAGCTCGTTGATGAAGGACTCATCGAGCCGGTTGGTGACAGCCGGCGCACTGAGTTCGTGCTCACCGATGCGGGTAGGGCTTACGTGGCCGAGCACGCAGAGGAGCTGGGGAACGCGTGGAACATCGACCCCCAGGGATCCGGCCCGGCGTTCCACCAGAGTGTAGGAAAACTGATGGGGGTCATCCACCAGTTCCGCTTTTCGGCCACCGAGGAACAGCGCAAGGCCGCGATGGAAAAAATCGATGAAACCCGCCGCGCGCTCTACCTCATCCTCGCCGAATGACACTGCCGACCTCCGCTGGATCCGCCGCCCAGCCGGGGAGCACTTGAACTGAGTCAATGGCCGGGTCCGGTAACGATCTTGTTCCGTTCTGATTCGTGCGCGCCGCCCTTCTTCGCCAGCGTGGTGCACGCCTCTTCGATGTCTCGGGCGAGCGTGTCGACGTGCTCGCGGCTCATCGTTTGTTTGACCAAGGCCCGCATGATCGTCACGTTTTGGGCGTTCGGCGGCAGGGTGTAGGCCGGCACCATCCAGCCGCGCTCGGCCGAGAGCTGCCAGGCGATGTCGAACTCGTTGTATCCGGGGTCGGCGGCTAGCCGGAACGCGACCAGGGGAAGTTGCTCCTCGGCGGCGCCGATGATCTCGAACCGGCCCACCGCGTCCAGCTTCTCGGCAAGGACGCGGGCGTTGGTCTGCATGTTACGCATGATGTAGGTGTAGCCGGCGCGACCATAGCGCACGAGATTGTAGTACTGGGCGATGACCATCGCCGAGCCGGTGGAGAAGTTCAGGGTGAAGGTCGAGTCGGTCTTGCCAAGGTAGTTCTCCTCGAAGACGAGGTCCTTGGCCAGGTCGGCCTTCTCCCGGAAGATCAGCCAGCCGATGCCGGGATAGACCAGTCCGAACTTGTGCCCGGAGACATTGATGGATCGGACCTGTTCGAGCCGGAAATCCCATTCGGAGTCCGGGTAGAGGAAGGGCCAGACGAACCCCCCGCTGGCCCCGTCCACGTGCAACGGTACATCCAGGCCTCGCTCGTGCTTGATCCGGAGGAGCAGGTCGTTGATGCCGGCGATGTCGTCTTTGTGCCCGGTGAACGTCGTACCCAGCACGGCTGCGACGCCGATGGTGTTCTCATCGACATGGGCCTGCACATCGTCCGGGCCGATCGTATACTTCCCGGGCTTCAGCGGCACGATCCGTGGCTCGACGTCGAAGTAGCGGCAGAACTTCTCCCACACGACATGCACGTCGCCGCCGAACACCAGGTTCGGGCTCGACGTCGACGCGCCGGCGGCCTCGCGACGCTTCCGCCAGTTCCACTTCAGGGACAGACCGCCGAGCATGATCGCCTCGGACGACCCCTGGGTCCGGGCTCCCGTCGTCTCGCCCGGCGCGTGGAAGAGGTCGGCGAGCATCCGAATGCAGCGCTGCTCGATCTCGGCCGTGCGGGGATATTCGGCGTGGTCGATAAAGTTGCGGTGCAGGTTCGCAGCGATGATCTGCTGGGCCTGCGGCTCCATCCATGTGGTGACGAAGGTCGCCAGGTTCCGGGCCGGGTCACCCTCCAGCGCCAGATCCTCCGCCACCAGCCGCAAAGCGTCCTGGGCAGGAATCCCGGTCTCCGGGAACTCCCGGCTCGGTACCTCCTGGGTGACGAATCGGTTGCCAAACAGGGCCACGTCGGCATCCGCCGGCTGGAAATTTAGTGACATCACTTCTCCTCCTTCAGGGACTGCTGATCAGACGTTACGGATGAGTTTCCCGGTTTGCAGGAACCGAGGTGTCGGTGGATTCCGGACTCAGCATCAGAATCGCGCCGGTCAGGAAGCAGAGGGCTCCCACGAGCGTGCCGAGATTGGACACCTCGGCGTTCCAGACATCGCCGCTCGACGGTATGACAAAGGCCGCGACGGCCGAGATCCCGAACGCAACAGAGCCGGCCACGTTGACCACGCCGATCTTCCACGCCCGGGGCCTGGGCCTGGGCCGGCCGGCAAACCCGACGCGACCGGCATCCCGCAACGCCACACCGCCTGCAATGAGGAAGGCGACTGAACCCAGAGCATCGGGTCGCCACACCCGCTGCTCGGTCAGCGCCGCGCTGAGATTGTCCCGCACTGCGTTTCCCGTACTCCAGTTGAACCACAGGGTCCCGGCAAGTTGAATCCCGCCGGCGAGCCAGGCGAGATTCCGCGGCGCCCATACCCATAACAAATGGCGCCGCGTGGCAACCACGGCCGGGAGGGCGTCCACGGCTTCGCGGTACTGCAGGAACGCTGCACAGGTGAAGAACAGCGAACCGACGAAGAATGTGACTGCACACCAGCGCAATCCCACGGCCTCGGAGTAGAACGGCATCGCCCCCAAGGCGAACAGGCTCGAGCCAATGATGAACAGCCAGGCGATCCACCGGTCCCGTACGGGCGAACGACCTGCGCTCGAGATCTCATTTCGCATGGTCGGTCCTCGAGGGAGCCCGACGCTGCACCTTGCCGGCATCGTCAGGGGCCACTGACGCCGTCGGGCCCGGGCCCGGGAGCACATTGGTGATCACGAAGGCCACCGCCACAGCCACCACCACCTGGGGTGTTACAGCCACACCGTCCACACCCAGCAGCAGCGTGGCCAGCAGCGTAGACGTCAGCGGCAGCCGCAGCATGGCTGCGCACATGGCTCCCATGCCCATGCCGATCCCTGCCGCGAGATTCATTCCGGGCAACCCGCTCGCAGCAATGCCGAGCGCCGCACCAATGAACATCGACGGGAACACCGGCCCGCCACGAAATGCGCTCAGGGAGAGCCCGTAGACAAGGGTCTTGCAAGCGACCAGCAGGACCAACACCGCAAGCGAGTAGTCCGCGGCGTGTCCGACCAGCTCCGGAAGTGCGTCCTGCCCCGAGAACAACACCTGCGTGAAGCTGTGCCCCGAGATCAACTGGTACGCCATCGCGGCAAGACCGATCAGCAAGCCCAGCGCAGGCGTCACCAGCACCCGGTTCAGATGCACGACCGGCCGAAGCGACAGTGCGACCCGGCGGATCAGCCATCCCAGCAGCGCGCCGGCCGCACCCATGACCACCGCCCAGCCCATCGTCGCCACTGTCGGCGGCACCGCAGGCGGCACCACAGGCAGCGCCAGCGAGAAGCTGCCCAGCCCGGTCCAGCCGTCCAGTCCGACGAACACCAGCGCGCCGACGCCGGAAGCGAGCAGCCCGGGCAGGGCCACCAGACTCAGCGTCATTCCCCCGATCCCGGCGGCCTCCATGATCAGGAATGCACCGAGCACGGGAGACCCGAGCAGGGTACTTATCGCCGCGAAGCTGCCGGCCGACGCCATGATCGTCAGCGACATCGGCGGAGCCTCCTTCTTCACCAGGTGCACGGCCAGCGCCCCGAGGCCGCCACCGATCGCGATCAGCGGCCCCTCGGGTCCGAGCACCGCACCCAGGCTGAGCGTGGTCAGCGCCGCGAGAACGATGCCCGCGAGCTCACGACCGCTGGGCGGACCACCGCCCGTCTTGAATCCGAAGGCGGGTGAGTGGCCCCCGGTTCCCGGCAAATACCGGATGGTCAACGCCGTCAGCAGCCCACACAGCACCAACCATGGAACCGGCCACCACGCAGGAACAGCACCCCCGAGGACTTGATTCGGCAGTCCGACGAAAACGAACCGCTGCACCGCCCCAACCAAAGCGAGAAAACCGTACGCAATGACCGAGATGGGAAAGCCCAAGACCGCTGCCAGCACGAGCGCGGCGATGTACGGCCTGGAACGAATCACGGCGACCGGATCGATACTGGGCGGGGGCGCGGCAGGCTCGCTCATTCCCGGCAACCCGGCGCTCCGGTGACGATTCCGTTGAGCATCCCTCCTCCTTCCGCTGGCAGTCCGCTTCACGGCGGAAGCCATTAGCGAGGTCGCGCAAGCGATACAGGCCGGTCAATCACACGGTCTCCAAGTTAACGCTCCCGCTGGGGTCAGTCATCACCCGCTGCGGGTGAAAGAGAACCACTGAACTCCGTGCCCATCAGCGGGCCGAGCGTGCGGCGGCGAGCTGGGATCTCCTTTTGGCCACGTTGCTGGTGATGACACGGGCCGGCAGGCATAAGCTGATACCAGAACGTCTTTTCCAGCGCCGGGAAGATCATCGTGGACTCTGAAACCGCCGATGTAATCGATCATGATGTCACCACCATCACCTGCGTGTGCGGCAACACCGTCAGCAAGGACGGGTTGATCCAGGCCAACTCGCAAGGCGTCCCCGTCCACAACGGAGACAGCGGCCAGGACTGAACCTGGTGAGCGGACGACGGCGGGGCCTCCCCGCCGGGGACACTCGACTCCTTGGGCCGGGCCGCGGGAGTGCACCCAACTGAAGCCCCTTGGCGCAAGAGGACGACGGCGGGAGCTTCCCGCCGTCGTCGTCTCTTGCGCTGGGTTCAGTTCACCTCAGGCCTGGCGGTACACCTTGCGGGAAATGGCCAGGCTAGCAGTGGCGATCACCGCGACGACAACAAGATAGAAGCCCGGCACCAGAAGAGAACCGGTGCTGCCGATCAGCCACGTCAGGATGAAGGGAGCGAAACCGCCGAAGACGGTGACTCCGATGTTGTACCCCAGGGAGAGTCCCGTTGAGCGGATGCGGGCCGGGAACATCGAGGACATGATGGCCGGCAGCGGCGCGAAGTAGGCCGTGGCGAGCACTGAGAGCACCAGTTCGACCACGATCATGGTGGGCAGTGCGGGGGCCGCGATGAGCAGCATAAACGCCGGAATCCCGGCAATCATGGACCCAATGGCCGCCCACGTCATGATTCGGGCCGGTCCCACTTTGTCGGCCAGCATGCCGACGAACGGGGAACCGATGCTCATGACCACACCGAAGATCAGGGTGGAGAGGAATGCCACGGATTTCGGCATCCCGAGATTAACGATCGCGTAGGTGGGCATGAAGAGGGCAATGTAGACGCCCACGGATCCCAGCGACACGACGCCGACGATGGCCCCGAGCCGGCCGCCGTTGCCGATGAACGTCTCCCGCAGGGGCGACTTGGACCGTTCCGTGGCCAGGAACTCGGGCGTTTCCTCCATTTTGGACCGGATGTACCAGCCCACGGGTCCAATGGCCAGCGCGAAGATAAACGGCAGCCGCCAGCCCCAGGAGTCGAGTGCCTGGGTGCTGAGATAGGTGTTCAGCGCGAACCCGAATATTCCGGCCAGCAGGATGCCGCCGCCCTGGGTGGCAACCTGCCAGCTGCCGTAGAACGCCTTCCGGCTGGGTGCGTATTCGATCAGGTAGGCCGTGGCCGTGCCGAATTCCCCGCCGGTGGCGAAGCCCTGTAGCAGCCGGGCGACCAGCACCAGGATGCTCGCCGTGACGCCGATGGCGGCTGCCGTGGGTGCCACAACAATCAGCAGGGTGCCGACGAACATGACAAGGATGGACACCAGCATGCCGGCCTTGCGGCCGGCCCTGTCGGCGTAGCGGCCGATGATGATGCCACCGAGCGGGCGCATGATGAAAGACACCCCGAACGAGGCGAAGGCCAACAGCAGCGACGCCGTTTCATTCGTGGTCGGGAAGAACAGCTTGGAGATGGTGACAGCGAACGTGCCGTAGACGATGAGGTCGAACCATTCGAGCCCGTTGCCGATGGAGGCTGCGACGACGGCTTTGCGGGCATTACTTTGTTCCAGCGCGAGGGCGGCCGGCGATCGCGTATCGGTGACCTGGTCGCTGGGACCGAGGCTGGGGGCAGTTTGATGGCTCATGGCGTTGCGGTCCGATCGGTCGTGGCGAGGTGGGCGGCGAGAGCCTGCAGGAAACGTTCGCAGGCAGCGATCTGGGTCAGTTCGATGTATTCGTTGGCGGTGTGGCCCTGGTCCATGCTGCCGGGACCGCACACCACGGTGTCGATTCCGGCCCGCTGGAAGAGACCGGCCTCGGTGGCGTAGACGACGGATTCTTCAACGGCGTGGCCGCTGAGGTCCTGGGCCAGGTCCAGTGCGACGCGCGGGCCCGCGGGGCTCAGTCCCGGGACCGTGCCCAGCGGGGCCATGCGGATGTCCGCCGCGGGGTTCTCCTGCTGGATTTCGGTCCTCAGTTCGGCCAGGTGGTCCTCGATGCGGGAGGTCACTGCCTCCGGGTCCACTCCGGGGATGGTCCTGAACTCGAATTCGAAGTCGCACTTTTCGGCAACCGTATTCACTGCGGCGCCGCCGCTGACGACGCCGACATTGGCCGTGGTGTAGGGCACCACGAAGGTCTCGTCGAACGGGCCGGACAGCCGGTGTTCGTCGGCGAGGGAGCGGATAAAAGCAATGGCCCTGGCCGCGTATTCGATCGCATTGACGCCCGTGGTGGTCATCGAGGAGTGGGCGGCAATCCCGCTGACACTGACGCGGAACAGCTGGCTGCTCTTGTGCGCCGAGACCGGGCGCATGCTGGTGGGCTCCCCGACGAAGCCCAGGCGGGGACGGATCCCGCGGGCGGCGAGCTCGGCCAGCAGGACGACGGCGCCGTGGCAGCCGACTTCTTCGTCGTAGGTCCAGGCGAAGTGCAGCGGTTCCGCCAGCGGAACGGACAGGAACTCGGGCAGGAGGCCCAGGATGGCGCCGCTGAAGGCCTTCATATCCGTGGTGCCCCGACCGTAGAGCCGCCCCTCCCGGACCTCCGGAGTGAACGGGTCGCTGTCCCACGCCTGGCCGTCCACGGGAACGACGTCGGTGTGCCCCGCGAGCATGATGCCGCCGGTGACGGTGCCGTCCTGGGCCGGAATCGTGGCGAAGAGGTTGGCTTTGCGGCCGTCCGGGCTGGGGACGATCACCGGCGTGAGGCCGTGGGCGGTGAGCTCATCCGCCATGCTGTGGATCATCGCCAGGTTGGAATTCCGGCTGGTGGTGTCGAAGGCGATCAGCCTCTTGGACCAGGTAAGGGCGGCGTCGCTGGGGGCTATGGTGGCCGGATCGGCGGTGGCTGGAACGGCGGTTGCCGGTGCGGTGACGGGCGTCATGGGCAGGTTCCTTGGGGTGGTGACGGGACGGGGCTTGGTGGCCGGCTGCGGCAGGCGCCAGCAGCTGGCTGGCGCTCCGCGGTCCCATCAGTATTTGGTCGACCTACCGCTCATGTCAACACTTTGGGTACGATTTATTCATTAAATTGAATACGGGGTTCATGCTCGCCTTCCGGGCGGCGCCCGCCGTCGACGGTTGCGTCACCAGTCGCCGCGCAAGGCCACAGCTAGAACGACGGCGGCGTCATGGCGCCGATCAGCACCGCGTCTTCCGATGTTGAGTTGCGGTACCAGTGCGGCAGCGAGGAATCGTAGGTCAGCGAATCGCCCTCCTCCAGGTCATAGCCCACGCCGTTGACGCAGACATGGAGCCGGCCCTCCACCATGGTCACGCACTCCTCGCCGGCATGCTTGAAAGGAGCATCCTCGTTGTCCCATCCAGCCGCGATCTGCGCCCGGAGCATGCCCAGCTGGCCGCTCATGTGGGGTGTCAGGAGTTCATAGATCAGGTTGTCCTCGGCAACTTCGAGGCGCCGTCTGTCATCGCGCCGCACCAGCGCCCCGCCTTGGTCCTTCGTGTCAAAAAAGCGTCCCACCGGCACTTTCAAGGCCTGGGAGAGCTTGATCAGCGTGGTCAGCGACGGATTGCCCTGGCCGCGCTCGATCTGGCTGAGCAGGCCCGGGCTCAGGGCGGCAGCTGCCGCCAGGCTCCCGATGCTGTACCCGGCCTCACGCCGCAGCTGCAGGACCAGGGCCCCCACGGCAGTCATTGCACGCTCGGCCTGATCCTCCACGCCGGGGAATTCCTGACCTGCGCGGGGGTGTTCGCCGTGATTCTCCATTCCACGATCGTCCGCCATAGTGAAGATATCGTCAAGATAATGAATTTGAGGGTAGTTGGCGGAATATCGGTCCCATGCAAACCCGTGCGGCGTTACAGCCCTACCTCCCGGGCCGGTCGCCTGTACCGTCGCTCGGATGGCTTCGTGATGAGGCACAATGGCTGGACGAATCAGATCCGTCCAGGACGTAACGGGGGTAGGCAATGGACTCGGTCGCAATATGGGCGATGTTTGCCGCCATTAGCAGTGCCGTCGCCGCATTTATTAGCTGGATGACAGCTCACACAGCGCTGAAAACGGCCCGGCGCCAACATTCTGCTGCGTTGTTAGCCGACCTCACCATGGGGGAGGTTGCCGCCGCCCGAAACGTTATCGGCAGCTGGCTTTATGGCAGCCATGAACAGCATTCACCAATCAGCAAACCGGAGCTGATACGCGCCTACTACGTAGTGGCGTGGGCCCTTGAACGCCTTGCAGTCGCCAGAACGGCACTGGGGGCAATGCGGTTTGGCGATAGGAAAGCCGTGGACGAGTTAGATGCGAGGCTCAAGTGGCATGTCGAGGAGCAAGCGCCAAACCTCCGCTTCATCGCTAACCACGTGAAGACTATGGATAACAAAGAAGTTGAGGGCTCTTTGCACTCAATTCAGAGGGAACTCAAATACCTCGAAACTAACGTGATTCGCCTCGTGGCACCGTGTGACGGCCCGGGGTGTTGGCGCCAGCCCGGCTTCGAGGGAGTCAGGCAGAACGAGCTGGTCGACAACCGTTGACTCCCGAATCAATGGCCGCACCCTGAACCGGTCCACGTAGGTCGCCTTCGCCGCCTGCAGGATCTCCTCCTCGGTGGCAGCCGGCGGGATTAGGTCCCGGTACCACCGATGGTCAGTGCCTCTTGAAAGCGTCCTTCACCTTTTCGCCAGCCTGCTTCAGGTTCGCCTTGACCTGGTCACCCTTGCCTTCGTTCTTGAGGTGCTTGTCACCGGTTGCCTTGCCTGTGGCTTCCTTGGCCTTGCCGGTCAGCTTTGTCGCCGCGTTGTGAATCTTGTCGCCCAGACCCATGGTTTCCTCCTTGGGGTGCTACCTCGACGGGCTGCCGAGGGGTCACAAATTCATGCTATCCGCCGCCCGGCGCGGCGGCCATCCTCACCCCCGCAGCGCCGGGACCGTGCACAACGTGCCCGTTTCAGAGCTCGCGGTAGTAGTACAGCATTGGGTCTGTCTGGTTGGGTTCGGTGATGGTGAACCCGTGTGACTCGTAGAAACGGCGCGCATCCGTGTCCTCGCCATCAGCAACACCGCTTGCCTGCTCGCCGATCAGCAGGACGACCACGTCGTCCCCCGCAGGAGCAGCGGCAACCGCGATTGAAGATCTCCAGCGTCCGGGGTCGGCGTCGAGAACTCAGTGTTGAAATCATAAAGCAGCTGGGCAACCACAGCGGCGTCGGCCGTCGTCGCCCGCCGCGCAGAACCGCCGGAGGTCACGACCTCATCTTGAGCACCGAGCGAAACCGTGTCCACCCTGACCTCCAGAACGCGTGGCTGAAGAGCGGATCACGGTGAACCGCTGATCACCCGGTCACGTCCAACCAGCAGACCCGTCACCGCGAGAACCGCCATGATGCCCGCGGTGACGAGGAGCGGAAGCGTCCAGCCTCCGCTCACGTCACGAAGACCACCGAACATTACCGGCCCCACCGCAGCGAGACCGTAGCCGACAGATTGGGCCATCCCGGACAACGACGCTGCCTGTGGGTAATTCACGGTCCGGAGGCTGAACAGCGACAGAGCGATGACAATGAGGCTCCCGCACCCGATGGCCCCAAGAAGGACCCACAGCAATACGAGGTCCGGCGCCAGTGCCAGCCCGAGAAACGTCACGAACGTGAGCCCGCCGCTCGTGAAAGCAACAAGCCGCTGGTCCGAACCACGGTGAAGGATCCCCCCTGCGGCAAGGCTGGCGAACACGCTGATGAGCAGGAATACGGACAGGTGGACGCCCGCAGTAGTGGCGGGAACCCCCTGGCTTTGTTCGATCGTGGGCAGCCATGCCATCAGGACGTAGAAGGCGATCGATTGCAGTCCCATGAAGATTGTCACCTGCCAGCCCAGGGCTGATGCCCAGGGCGACCGGTAAAAAACCTTCGGCGTCGTGGCGTGCGCGGCGCCTGACCTGTGCTGGCGCAACCACGGCAGGAGCACCGCCATGGCGATGAGAGCCAGCCCCACCCAGATTCCGAGGGCAAGCCGCCATCCCGCCGGGGACGTTTGTGCCACAGGGACGACGACGGCGGCCCCGATCGCGGCGAAGGCGGCCTGTGTGGCGGTGTAGCCTCCGGTGACCTGGCTGACCCTCATCGGAAAGTCCCGCTTTACCAGGGAGGGCACCAGGACATTGAGAAATGCGATCGCCAAGCCGATCAGCGCGGTGCCCGCCCAGATGACTCCGGGCAACGGCAAGGAGCGAAGCACGATGCCTGAGGCGAGGATCAGCAGGGACACCCACAGTGCCCGGTCCAGGCCCAGGCGGGAAGCGAAGCCCGGCGCCATGGGGGAGAAGACTGCGAAAGCAATGAGCGGAAGCCCTGTGAGGAACCCTGCTGCGGCACTGGATAACTCAAGGTCGCTGCTGATGTTCCCAAGTACCGGTCCCACGCTGACAAAGGACACCCGAAGGTTAACTGCGACGAGCAGAACGCCGATGAAAGCGACGCCGAACCTGGCAGTGCGGTCCGGCGCGTTCCGGGTGGCAGCGGGCATGGTGCGTTCTTCCATCCTTTGGGAGGTGAGGAGCGCCCTCGCGCCTCCTACGAGTCCACCTTGGTCAGTTTAAAGTAGACAAGGTGTTTCAATATGCCGACAACCTACCCTATGCCGGGCCGGTTGCCGTCCCTTGCGCCCGCCTCGCACGTGACCGCTTCCACGCTAGCTGGCGTTTATCAAGTTTCAAGGGGACGGCACGGAACAGCAGGCATAAGCTGATTGAAGCACGTCTCTTCCAGCGCCGGGAAGGTCATCATGGACTCTGAAACCGCCGAAGTGATCGATCATGATGTCACCACCATCACCTGTGTGTGTGGCAACACCGTCAGCAAGGACGGGTTGATCCAGGCCAACCCGCAAGGCGTCCCCGTCTACATCGGAGACAACACCCCGGTCCCCGCCGGGTTGGCCGAATGGCCGGCGGATGAGGATCTCTACACCCTGTGTCCCTCCTGCGGCCGCGTGTACTGTGACTCGGTCATCGAAGAGACAGGAACCGCGCCCGTGGCTTTCCGGGTCGACGTCACCGCTGGCCCGATTGCTGAGGCCATCCGGGTCCATTGGAAGCTCAGCACCCAGGAGTGAACCTGGTGAGCGGACCACGGCGGGACCTCCCGCCGTCGTCCGCTTCCGTCTGGTGCCTCCTGGCTGAATGGGACCTTGTCCCAGGCCAGCGCAGCCCTAGATTGTGCCGATCCCCGGGAACGTGCCGCATTGGCGTGCAGGGAAACCGCTACAACGACACGCACTTGGCTCTCGTCGGACGGTGACTTGCTGGCAAAGTCAGTCTTCCAGGATCTGCCTGATCCCGAACTCTCCCACGGCGAACATCCGCGGATTGTCGTCGGAGTTGCTCAGCAGGGCGGTGGACAGGATGAGCGCCCAACCCCGTGCCCTCACCCAGGTGTCCTCTTCCACTGCGGGACCACAGGCGTCCATAAAGCGGTGGCGGGCGCCGGCGTCGAACATCAGCCATGCGACCGCAAGATCCACAGCCGGGTCCCCTGCCCCGACGTCGCCGAAATCGATGACGCCGGCCAGCGAGCCGTCGTCCGTCAGCAAGACATTGCCCGGGTGAAGGTCCCCGTGGAGCATCATCAGCGGACCGTCCCAGGCCTTAGCCGCGCAGGTCTGCGCCCACACCGCTCTCAGCGCTGCTGCCTGCGGGTAGCGTTCGCGGACCCCGAGCCGTTCCACTACCGCGGCGTCACGCTCCAGTAGCGGCACGCCGCGGAAAGGATTCACCGGGACGCCGGTTTCGGCGGGCACGTGCAGGGCGCGGAGGAAATCGGCCAGACCTTCAGCGGCCGGCCCACGGCCTGCGGGGCCGACGTCGGCCGCGGCGGCTCCGGGGACCCACCGCACGATGCTCCACGGCCAGGGAAAGTCCGACGTCGGCCGGCCGGCATGGACGGGGACAGGAACCGCCACCGGGGAACGGCGGGCGATGTCGGGCAGGTAGCGCTGCTCATGACGTATCAGCGATACGGCCTCCGCCCTGCGCGGCAGCCGGACGGCCAGGTCGTCGCCGAGCCGGAAGGTCGCGTTGTCCCAGCCATTCGTGACCCGCGCTAGACGACGATCGGCGAGATCGGGCCGCTGGTCCCGGACAAGGCACTGGACGACGGCGTCATTCACTTCCATCGTGGCTGGTGGCATTCCCGCCATCCGGAGATCCGCCTTCCTTGTCCTGGTCTAGCCATTGCGGCATCGATGGCCCTGGAACCGGATCAGAAAATGGTCCAGTGGTCGAAACCAGTATCGGCCCGCAATGCCGCCGGTGACCAAACGAAGTTTTTTGGGGAGCCGCCGACGGCGGAACCTCCTGAGCGGGCCAACCAGTTCAGCGGGCCGGCCGATGCCGGATGGCGCCAAACCGGGGCCGGGAGGATGGAACCGCATCCACCTCATCGTGGAGGACATCGACGCCGAGGTGGAACGGCTGCGCGCCGCCGGCGTCAGCTTCCGCAACGACATTGTCACCGGACCTGGCGGCCGACAGATCCTGCTGAAGGACGCGTCCCGCAACGTAGTGGAGCTGTTCCAGCCCGGCAGGTAATTAGAGGAAGGACCCGTCCCCGCAGGATTCACCGGGCAGGGCGGCTGCGGGGAAAGACAGTTCTGGCCACTTGCTGCGCGGCGACGACGGGCGGATCTGGGGCATCGACCACGGACTGTGCTTCTCGGCGGCCTATAAACTGCGGACCGTGAGCTGGGACTTCGCAGGTGATCCCATCCCGGATGCCCTGCTCGAGGGCACCGCTCCGCTCGCAGAGGCCGTACCGACGGTGCCGGCCAGCCGCCGTCGAAGGTGGCAAGGGCCTGCTGGTTGCGACGTTGGCTTACCAGGAGACCTTACGTCACACAACGCGACGGCCTCCGCATCCGGATCAGCAACGCCCTACCCTTGACACGTGACTTTGACTAAGATCCGCACCGCCGCCGCGAGCTCCCTCGCCGCTGCCGGTCTCCTGTTTACCCTCGCCGCCTGTTCCACACCGGCCGCCCCCCAGGCAACCACCTCTGCCCCGGCGCCTACTGCAACGGCTTCATCCAGTGCCGCCTCCGAGCCCTGCGCCGGTGTGAAGGTCATCATCGATTCGGGCGCCCTGAAGCAGGCTGCCGCCGATTCCTCCGTTTGCGTGAGCGTGAACGGGCCGACGCCCGCTTCCAAGGTGCTCGACGAGGCAAAGGTGAAAACCGAGGGCACTGCCGACTATCCCAACGAACTGGTCTGCCGAGTGAACGGTGTGCCCGCCGCAGACCTCGACATCGCCCACAAGGGCGGCACGTACCGGGAAGACTGCAGCAAGATGCCTGCCGCCTTTGCCTACTGGGCGCTCTGGGTTAAGCCGGCCTCCGGTGACTGGGCGTACGCGCAGGAAGGCCTGGCCACCTTGCAGGTAAGCCCGGGCGAGAGCCTGGAACTGCTCTACACGGTCGACGGCGAACCGGCCGCCCCCGCGGCATGACCTTTCGACCCGCGCCGTTACGCGCGGCGGCGATCCTCGCCGTCGTCTTCATCGCGGCGCGGGTCATCTACCGCATCCTCTTCAACGGGGCGGGCCTTGGCGAACCGGTCCTGCTCGACCTGCCGGCGGTCCGGCTGCCCGCCCCGTACGCCCACGTCGTCCTCCTCGGTCCGGTTACGGCGCCTGGCCTGTGGGCGGCGGTCCTGTCCGCCCTGCCGATTGCCGGGATGTTCCTCGCTTTCGGGCTGCTCAACGCCTGGGTGGATGTGGCCCGCGGCTTCGTGCACCTGGCCCGCCGCGGCCCCGTGCAGGGCCTGGCCCGGACGCTCGTGGTGGCGTGGGCAGCGCTTCCGGCGCTTGCCGACGCCGTGACCTCCGTCCGTCTGGCGTTCCGGTTGCGGGGCGAACGCTTCGGACCCCGCGCCCTGGTGCCGGTGCTCGAGCGCACCCTTGAGCACGCGGGCCGGGTTGCCGCGGCCCTGGAGCTGCGCGGCTTCGGGAGCGGGGCAGCACACCAGCCCGGCCAAGGTACCGAATCACCGGTTCTCGTCCGGGACGCACACTTCCGCATCGGCGACGCGCAGGTCCGCGTCGCCGGATTCACGCCGTCGAGCGGGTCCATAAACGTCATTACCGGGCCAACGGGCTCCGGCAAATCCACCATCCTGCGGGGTATCGCCGGCCTCCTTTCCCACGTAGACGGTGGAGAAATTTCCGGCACCGTGCGCGTCGCCGGAACGGACCGTGCCACCACGCCGCCCCGCGACACCGCCCGCCTCATCGGCGTCGCATTGCAGAATCCCCGCGCAGCATTTGCCAGCACCCGGGTCCGGGACGAAATCTCCCTCGCCCTTGAGCTGCGCGGCATGGCCTCCGGGACCGCCAAGGCCCGGGTACTGGAGGTCGCGGAGCGTATCGGGGTGTCGGCGCTGCTGGACCGGAATGTCAGCACCCTCTCGGCGGGTGAGGCAACGCTTGTGGCCATCGCCGCCGCCGTGGTGGAGCATCCGGCCCTGCTCCTGGTTGATGAGCCCCTGGCGGACCTCGACCCCGCAGCCCGCGGGCACGTCATCGCCGTGCTCAACGACCTCGCCCGCGATGACGGTGTCTGTGTCATCGTGGCGGAGCACCGGGCTGCCCAGCTCGTCCCGGTGGCCGATTCGTGGTGGACCATCGACGACGGCGCCCTGGTGCCGGGTGCCGTGCCATCCGCGCCTTCATCCCCTGCCGTTGCCCGTCCAACGCCGGCGGAGCCAGCGAAGCCGGCGCCCGTGCTGGTTGCGGCAAATCTCGCGGTGCACCGCAGGGGCAAGCCACTCGTGCGCGAGGCATCCCTGACCCTGCACCGCGGTGAAGTGGTGGCCCTGGTGGGGCCGAACGGTGCCGGGAAATCCTCCCTCCTGGTGGCGATTGCCCTCGGTGAGGGCACGGTCGAGGGCGGCACGGTCGACGGCGGCCGGATCGCCCTCGTGCCGGACGCCTCGGACGACCTCTTCACGAGGGATACCGTGGCGGGAGAGCTCCACGCAGCAGAGCGGCGCCAGGCGCGTGCCGTGCGCCGCTCAGACCGGCGCAATGACCAGCTTCCCCCAAGGCCCGCGGCGTCACACCTGGCCCGTCTGCGCGGAGAGGTCCGCATTCCCATTGGGCACGAGCATCCCCGGGACCTCTCGGCAGGAGAGCGCCGGATCCTTGCCATCGCGCTGCAGACCATGGACGACCCCCAGGTACTCCTGATCGATGAGCCCACCCGAGGACTCGATCCTGCAGCGCGCGCAGCAGTTTCGGCGGCATTGCAGGCGGCAGCGGACTCCGGCGCAGCGGTCCTGATCGCCACACACGACCTCGACTTTGCCCACGGCCTCGGCGCCCGGATCCTCCCGATGCGTGACGGCGTCGCACCTTCTGCTCTGCTTGCCAATGCGCCGGAACCGCCACTCCCCCTTCGCCCGCAGGCAAATGCAGGGCGGAGGCCACGGGTCATTGAACAAACAGCCACCCAGAGCCCGGCCAGGGAGCGCCGCATCCGGATGCCGCGGGGCGTCGAGCTCGCGGTTCTCGCAGCCGCAAACCTTCTGGCCCTCGCAGCGTTCTGCTGGCCGTTGCTCGCCGCGGCCTTCCCGGAGGACGCCGCCGTGGCCCTCCCCTACGCGGCGTTGGCCATTGCGCCGCTCGCCGTCATCGCCATTGTTGTGTCCCTCGACGGTTCGGTCCGCTCCGCTCACACGGTGGCGTTGCTCGGCGTCCTGGCCGCAGTGGGTTCCGCGGTGCGGGTGGCAAGCACCGGCGTCGGGGGCGTGGAGGCAGTGTTTATCCTGCTGATCCTGGCCGGCCGGGCCTTCGGTCCCCGTTTCGGCATGCTCCTCGGCGCCGCCACCATCGCCCTCTCAAGCGCTTTGTGGGGTGGCATCGGGCCATGGACACCGTTCCAGATCTTCGCCTGTGCGTGGGTGGGCGCCGGGGCCGGCCTGCTCCCCCGGCATGTGCGGGGCAAAGCCGAGCTGTGGATGCTGGGCGGCTACGGCATCCTGGCGTCCTACCTGTTCGGCCTGCTGACCAACCTGTGGTTCTGGCCCTTCGCGGTGGGCGCCGGCACCGGCATCTCCTACGTACCCGGCGCGCCGCTGGACACCAACCTCAGCAGCTTCCTGCTCTACTCGCTTCTGACGTCGACGGCGGGCTGGGACACCCTGCGTGCCATCACCACCATCATCGGCATCGCTGTGGTGGGGCGGGCCATTCTCGCCGCACTCCGTCGGGTGAAGCCGGTCTCCAGCGTGCTTCCTGGACCCGGCGGGCAGGCCGCGCAGGCTCCGTCCGCCGAGGCCAGGGACCGGCTCCAACTCACACCTTGAAGTACTTCGCCTCCGGGTGGTGGAACACAAAGGCGTCGGTGGACTGTTCAGGGTGCAGCATCAGCTCATCGCTCAGGATCACGCCCATCCGTTCGGGTTTCAGGAGCTCCGTCACCTTGCGGCGGTCCTCCATGTCCGGGCACGCGGGGTAGCCGAGCGAGAACCGCGCACCGCGGTAGTCGAGCTTGAACAGCCCGGCCTTGTCCTTGGGCTCCTCGGCCGCGAAACCCAGCTCCGAGCGGATGCGTGCATGCCAGAACTCTGCCAGCGCCTCGGTGAGCTGCATGACCAGGCCGTTGAGTTCGTAGTAGTCGCGGTAGTGGTTCCCGGCGAACAGCTCGGACGTCACCTCCTCGATCTTCGAGCCGGCGGTGACCAGCTGCACTGGCAGGACGTCGACCTGCCCCGATTCGCGCGAGCGCACAAAGTCGGCGAGGCACAGGTGCCGGTCGCGGCGCTGGCGCGGGAAGTCGAAACGCAGCCGCTCGGTGCCGATCGGACCGCCTGAACCGCCGTCGGGGGCGAGCAGTCCCGCGGTGCCGAGGACGCCGTCGCGGTCCTCCCCGTGGTGCAGCACCACCACCTGCTCCCCCTCGGAGACCACCGGGAAATAGCCGTAGGCGACGGACGCGTCGAGCATTCCCTCGCCGAGTATGCGGTCCAGCCAGTACCGCAGGCGCGGCCGGCCCTCGCGTTCCACCAGTTCCTCGTAAGAGGCGCCGTCATCGCCGCGGCCGGGCTTAAGCCCCCACTGCCCCATGAACGTGGCGCGTTCGTCGAGGAAGGTGGAGTAGTCGTGGAGCGAGACGCCGCGCACGATGCGCGTGCCCCAGAACGGCGGCGCCGGCACGGGGTTGTCGGAGGCGACGTCGGACCGGCCGGGCATCGCCTCCGGCTCGGTCACCGTGAATCTCGGGCCGCCTTTATGGATCCGCTTCTTCAGCGGCGGGAGGCCGACGGCGTCGGGGTCGGCGCCGCGGGCCACCTGCACCAGCGGTTCCATCAGTGCCAGGCCCTCAAAGGCGTCCTTGGCGTACCTGACGGTTCCTTCAAACTGCTCCGCCAGGTCCTGCTCCACGTAGGCGCGGGTCAGGGCTGCGCCGCCGAGGATGATGGGCCACTTCTTCGCGAGGCCCCGGGACTGGAGTTCGGCAAGGTTCTCCTTCATCACCACGGTGGACTTCACGAGCAGCCCTGACATGCCGATCACGTCGGCGTTGTGTTCCTCGGCCGCGGCCATGATCTCGGCGATGCCCTGCTTGATGCCGATGTTGACCACTTTGTAGCCGTTGTTGGTGAGGATGATGTCCACCAGGTTCTTGCCGATGTCGTGCACGTCGCCGCGCACGGTGGCGATCACCATGGTGCCCTTGCCCGAGGAATCCGATTTCTCCATGTGCGGCTCGAGCAGAGCGACCGCGTTCTTCATCACCTCGGCGGACTGCAGCACGAACGGCAGCTGCATCTCGCCGGCGCCGAAGCGCTCACCCACAACTTTCATGCCTTCGAGCAGCTGGTCGTTGATGATGCCGAGCGGGGTCATGCCCTCGGATCGCGCCAGGTCGAGGTCCTCTTCGAGTCCCTTGCCTTCGCCGTCGATGATGCGCCGCTGCAGGCGTTCGCCGGTGGGCAGCGCCGCGAGTTCCGCGGCGCGCTGGTCCTTCAGGGCTGCGGTGTCGACGCCGGCGAACAGGTCCAGCATGCTGTTCAGGGGGTCATACGTGACGTTGCCGTCGGCGTCGTATTCGCGGCGGTCCCAGACGAGGTCCAGGGCCACCTTGCGCTGCTCCTCCGGCAGGGACGCGAGCGGCACGATCTTGGCCGCGTCGATGATGCCGCTGGACAGGCCTGCCTGCACGGCCTCGTGCAGGAACACCGAGTTCAGGGCCATGCGCGCTGCCGGGTTCAGGCCGAAGGAGACGTTGGAGACTCCGAGCGTGGTGTGGATGCCGGGGTACTTCGCGGTGATCTGGCGGATGGCCTCGATCGTTTCGATGCCGTCCCGGCGGGTTTCTTCCTGGCCGGTGGCGATCGGGAAGGTCAGGCAGTCGACGATGATGTCCTCCACGCGCATCCCCCATTCACCCACCAGGGAATCGATCAGGCGCGAGGCGATGGCCACCTTGCCCTCGGTGGTGCGTGCCTGGCCGTGTTCGTCGATGGTCAGGGCGATCACGGCGGTGCCGTGTTCCTTCACGAGCGGCATGATGCGCCCGAAGCGGCTGTCCGGGCCGTCGCCGTCCTCGTAGTTGACGGAGTTGATCACGGGGCGTCCGCCGATGTGTTCGAGCCCGGCCTGCAGCACCTGCGGTTCGGTGGAGTCGATGACGAGCGGGAGCGTGGAGGCCGACGCGAAACGAGAGACGATCTCCTTCATGTCCGCGACACCGTCGCGCCCCACGTAATCAATGCAGACGTCGAGCAGGTGCGCGCCGACGCGGACCTGCCCGCGGGCGATGTCGACGCAATCATCCCAGCGCTCTTCAAGCATGGCCTGGCGGAACGCCTTCGAACCGTTGGCGTTGGTGCGCTCACCAATGGCGAGGTACGCGGACTCCTGGTCGAAATTCACATGATGGTAGAGGGAAGCGATGCCGGCTTCACGCTCGGTGGGAACGCGGCTGCCGTCGGCACCCCTCCCGCCGCTGGTGACGGCCGCACTGTCGCGCAAGGGCGCAAGACGCTCGACGACGGCGGCCATGTGCTCCGGCGTCGTACCGCAACATCCGCCCACCAGACCCAGGCCGAATTCGCGCACGAACTGCTCGTGCGCGGTGGCGAGTTCGGTGGGCGAGAGCGGATAGTGCGCGCCGTTGGCACCAAGGACCGGCAGTCCGGCGTTGGGCATGCAGGCGATCGCCACGGAGGACTGCTTGGAAAGGTGGCGCAGGTGCTCGCTCATCTCATCCGGCCCGGTGGCACAGTTCAGGCCGATGGCATCGACGCCGAGCGGCTCGAGCGCGGTGAGCGCGGCGCCGATCTCGGAGCCCATCAGCATGGTTCCGGTGGTCTCGACGGTCACCTCGACGAAGATCGGGAGCCGGATGCCGCGGGCCACGATGGCCTGTTTGCAGCCGTTGACCGCGGCTTTGGTTTGCAGGAGGTCCTGGCTGGTTTCGATGAGGAAGGCGTCCGCTCCCCCGTCGATGAGGCCCTCGGCCTGCAAGGCGAAGGTCTGCTTGAGGTGGTCGTAGCTGGTGTGTCCGAGGCTGGGGAGCTTGGTGCCCGGCCCCATTGAGCCCAGGACCCACCGCATCCGGCCGTCTGTTTTTTCTGCGGCTTCGGCGCGTTCGCGGGCGATCTCCGCGCCCTTCCGGGCGAGCTCTTCAATCCGGTCATCGATGCCGTAGTCGGAGAGGTTTGACCAGTTCGCGCCGAAGGTGTTGGTTTCCACCGCGTCGACTCCCACGGCGAAGTACGCATCATGGATGTCCGCGAGGACATCCGGCCGCGTGGCGTTGAGGATCTCGTTGCAGCCTTCCAGCCCCAGAAAGTCGTCTTCGAGCGACAGCTCCCGCCCCTGCAACATGGTGCCCATCGCCCCATCGGCAATGACGACCCGATGGTTCACTGCATCCAGCAGTTCCTGCGAACGGACGGGACGGAGGACGGAGTCAATATCGAGCGCAAAACGAGGCATCTAAACAGACTACGGGCGGGGCCCGAAACATTGCGCCGTGTTTCCGTGTACTACGACGGAGGGTGCGCAGTTCTGCCTGCCACAAGTCGGAGCCGTCGACGGCGGGACTGCCGGCCTTCGTCCGCCGCGCCCCTACAACGGGGCTGCGCGAGGTGGCGGTCGCCGGGGTTCCCGTTCTGCCCGATCTCGCGGTCACGCGCGGCCGGCTGCAGCTGATCGCCGAACACCCCAAGCTGGCCTGCCGGGGCTACGAGGGCCAGGAGCCGCAGCGGGACAGCACCCGGGCATACCTGGTTCGGTCGGTGTCCGCGACGTGGCGGGGTATCTGTGCGCCGCACTGATCGGCGCTACGTTTGAGTCCTGGATGCAGTGGGCGGCGGGGATGGATCCGGTGCCGTATTTGGTGGCCGCGGGTTGAGGTGCTGCGTCTGCCAGCCAACTAGTGGTAGCGAACCAGATCAAACGCTCGGGACTTGAACAAGCATCCCGAAACTTCGCTACCGTCGCCGATATCGGATCTTATGTAAAGTAGAATCGATATCGGCGTCTGAGATCAGCCTGTAGGGGCTATGGTCTACCCTGGCCGGCCAGCCAATGCATTCGGGCGTTGCCGTGTTTCCGATTCTGTTGCCAGGCGGCAACGCCGATAGTCAATCATTGCCCTTCGGTGCAGGCTCTCATCCGCTGCGAGAATCGAGCGGATGACGAGTCATCTCGGACTATTGCATCCGGCAATGACAGCGCCTACTCTAAACTCATTCCGGCACGATAAGGGAGTTGAAATGGCCGAATTCACCGGAGTTCCGAGTGTCGAAGACATCATGTCCTCACTTGCCACGCAGAGCATTTTTGACTTGCCGACTCTGGCCCGCCGACTCATCCAAGACGCGGAGACACGCACCGAGAACGAGGATTCACCTTACGTCGGTGACATGTTCATACATTCCACTTACGTCTACGTGCACAAAGAGGAATGATGTGCCATCGCATGGTGCGTGCGGAGAACTATTAACTTCACATCCATTCCTCAATAAACTAGCCACCGGGAGTTGGCATGGCCGACACAGCCTCTACGCAGATCCAAGGAGTTCCCTCGATCGAGGATGTAATGGCCGCCTTGGCCAAGCAGAGCATCTTCGATCTCCCCACACTGGCCCGCAAGATCGTCGAGACGTCTCAGCAACATGCCGACGAGGAAAACGCGCCAAGCGTGACGGACCTTTTCGTACACGACACGTACGTGCTCTACCACAGCGAAGACATATAGGACGCCCTGGACCGGATTGACTGCGGTGTTGCAGTCTTCAGCAGCGGCGTCAGCCTTGGACTGGCTTGCCCTGCAGCTGGATTACTTCGTGCCGCAGCAGGATAGGAAAACCGCGTCGCGGAATAAACCGCTGCTTGAATTGATCGTCCTCATGGTGCACGGCCTCAGGCGTGGACTGCTTGACCAAAACCCCAGCGCAACCCGGATCATAGACCGACTGACCGTGTTCGCTCAGGGACACGAGCTTCGCAACCGTCCTGTCCGTAATAGCAACGAATTGATTCTGCGAGCCGGTCTGTGCGCATTTCTCAGGATCACCAACCGTCCGGACCTGGCACATGAGGCTGTGCTCCAACGGACGATTGATACCGGTCTGCTCGACCAGAGCGGGCGTCTTCCGCACCACATGATGATTGAGCGAACAGTGCTCGACTGGGGCGGGTTCAGCCACCGGCTGCCCCCGCTGGCCGAGCTCACGACTTCGTCGGTTCTGGTCCGAAAGCCCGATGCGCTCTACCAGACGGAGCAGTCGATCTACGAATTGACCCACGACGTGATGTTTGGCTATACATTTGGTGACCGTCCGCCGAGTGAACTGACCCCAAGTCAACTCGCCCAACTGAACCGGATCCTGTCCGACGCGCTTATGCGTTTTGGACGCCAGGGGCACTGGGATCTGGTGGGTGAGCTGCTGTTGGCCTGGGACTGTTTGCGTTTCGAATACGATGCCATCTACGAGAATGCCTGGTCAGAGCTCATTGCCGCCCAGGAAGTCGACGGCTCGATAGTGGCGATCGAGCCGGCGGACACCGAAACAGACGAAATCCACACCGACAGCCAGTCGCCGGCCCGGCGGCGCTTCGCCGAGCGCTACCACAGCACCCTGGTACTCGTCCTCGCAGCCATGAGCAGGACCGAACGTGACGCGCCGGCCGATCCTGACCACAAGATTCAGACCGTCCGGCCCCGCGCTGACCACGCTAGCTCGTCCTCCACGAGCCAGGGTGCCGACTGGTTCGCCGCCGTCCTCAAGTCACCGAATTTAACCCTGACAGCAGCGATGGGCGGGCTCGTCGGCCTGACCCTGATCAGCGCCATCGATGATCGTGCCACCGTCCTGGCGGACGGCGCCATCAAACCGCTCTTCTCGCGTCTGCACAGCAGCGCCCAACTCGCGGGTGTCCCGGCGGCTCTTACTTTGGCAGTTTTCGCCGTCTTACGTAACCGCGGGCTGGAC
This sequence comes from Arthrobacter sp. PsM3, assembly GCF_030433895.1. GTDB lineage: Bacteria > Actinomycetota > Actinomycetes > Actinomycetales > Micrococcaceae > Arthrobacter. Next base: position 135,012 of record NZ_JARUXE010000005.1, read on the forward strand.
GTTCCCATCATCACCGGTTTCGTGGACGGAATCCGATCCGTTGTGGACACCCCAACGTCCGGTAACACGCCCAGGTGGTGTGAGGAACGGGCGATACTTGCCCGGCTCGGACTGCTGCCGACCGCCAAGCTCCCTGCGCCCGCGGAATTCTGGCACGCCCTGACCGGACGGCACGTTGATCCCGAGCACATCATGCGACTTGCCGCTGCACACAGTGACGCGTCGTTGTTGGAGCCGGATCGCACGGGGGCACGCCGCCTTGAATCACTCGGGATCGACACTCTCCGCCGGTCAAATCTGGTCGCCGGGTGCGCGCTGCTGCGTAGCGCGCACACGCTCGGACCACTGGACCGCGACCGGGCTCGGTCCGTGACCGCGTTCCTGCAAGCGCAGCAATGCCCCGACGGCGGTTTCGGCGTCATCCCTTCAGCCTCCGACCTCGGTGCGATGGATCCGGATATTGACATTCGGCTACCGATTTCACTGGCCGTGTGGTGGACCCTTGCCGAGATTAACACCTCGTTTCGCCTGTTCTCGCAGCCACTCAACCGAAGGGCCACTCCATGAATCAGCCGCGCATGGATAACGTCATCTCGATCGCTGGACGTACCCTCGATCCGCTCGTCGAACAGGACATCCAGTCAAACGTCAATGAGCCTGTCGACCTGTCAGGCGAACCAGCCTGGATCGTTCAGTTCTTCGAGACCCTTTCGGCTGAGGCAACCGATCAGCTGCGCTCCGAATTCGGCCTGAAACTTGCCGAATACGTGCCCCGCAACTGCTACATCGAGGTGCTCGCCCCCGCGACAGCAGCACACCTGCGAGGCGACGACCGGGTGCGGGCCGTCATGCAGATGACCAACGATCTCAAGGTCTCTGCCGAGCTACGCAACGACGAGCAGGTGAACGAGCCAACCGCCTCCGGACCCATCGACGTGATTGCCTTTAATGCACAAGCAGAGTCGGTACTAGCCCAGGTTCAGCGGCTAATTCCGCCGGAGCGGATCGTCGCCGTCATCGACGAACGGCCGCTCGGAGGCAAATTCCTGATCCGGATCACAGGCAACTCAGCGACTGCGGCCCGCATCGCTGAAATGCAAGGTGTCCGTTGGGTCCAGGAGGTGCCCGAGACCAGTGAAGACCGAAAGGACATTGCAGGGGATCCGATGCTCACGACCGCGGGTCGGATACCGGAGATCGAAAGGCTGCGCCTAACGGGCGCCGGCCAGGTGATCGGAATCATCGATAACGGTCCACCGGACCTCGACCACTGTTTCTTCATTGACACTGAGAATCCACAGCCCGGACCCGAACATCGGAAAGTGGTCCTGGTACGTAATTCCGATCAGAGGCCGACGGGCAAACACGCCACATTCACTTGCGGTATCGCGGCCGGCGATGAAGTGGGCAGCCCCGGCATGAACCCCCAGCGAGGAGTTGCCTCCGGCGCCCGATTGGCATGCGGCAACGTCAGCGACGTCAAGACCACAAGCACCATAATGATCGAACTGGCCGCTGCCTCCGAGAGCGGCGCGATAGTGCACAGCAACAGTTGGCACGCCAAGCCTCAAGGCGTCGGCCGCCCAGCGACCTACGATGCGCACTCCGCAGGCGTAGACACCTTCACCTCCGCGAACGAAGATCATGTCGTCGTCGGGTCGAGCGGAAACAGCGACGAGGAGCAGGGTCCGCCGGGCACAGCGAAGAACGCACTGTGTGTCAGCGCGACAGCGGTGGGCCAACCCGGTGACACCGTCGGCGACGGCAGCCCGGGACCAACCGCCGATGGACGACGAAAGCCGGACCTGACCGGTGTCGGATGCGGCGTCGTGTCCGCTCACATCGGCACACCGTGCGAGCTCAGCCCCGCGTCCGTCCCTTGCGCGAGCAGCTATGCCACCCCATGGGTAGCCGCTGTTCTGACCCTCGTCCGTCAACAACTCACCGAGGGGCGGTACCGGGACGGAGACCAGCGGCCCGAAGAAGGATTCGTACCGACCGCTGCCCTGATTCGGGCGATCGCACTCAACTCGGCGGTGGCGGCCGGCAATAATTCCGACATTCCGAGCCGCACACGGGGGTGGGGTGCACTGAATCCCCTTGCAGCACTGGGACAGCACGCACCACGCCTCCTGCTCGACGTGCGAAATGCGGATGGGCTCGTAACCGGCACGACATGCCGACTCCAATTCTCTCTCGCACAAACCTCCCCTCTCGCCGTAACGCTCAACTGGACGGAGCCGCCGGGCACGATTGGCTCCGACAACAGCATCGTCAACGATCTCGATCTCCGGGTGACCGCACCTGACGGTGAGGTATTTCTGGGGAACAATCTCGTCGCTGGCCAGTCTGCGCCCGGCGGCGTCCCGGACACGCTCAATCCAACCGAGATGGTCGTTGTGGACGGTGCCCAACCAGGTCAGTGGACCGCCGAGGTGATTGCCACCGAAATCAACTTCGGGCCCACTCAAGGGTTCGCACTCGTTGTCAGCGCAGCGATCACGCCCGATTCGGAATCCACTGATAGCGAGCGGCGGGTTCGGCAGACGCGCCCTATCCCTTAGCGCGGCGGGTGTCCAAAACCCTGTCCTCACCCGCCCGGCGCCCAAAGATTGAGGCGTGTGACGACGACGGCCACTCCCCTGCCGAGTTCACGAAAGCTCCGCCTTCGGCCTTGGAATACAGGCAGCCGAGGGGCCATTGCTTGAAATAGGGCCGAAAAGGGGCCGCCTAATACTTTGAGACAAAAGCGGTGCCCATACGGCTACCAGGGTGGCCTGACCCACAACTGCACTCCCCCAACGTCACGGGAAAAATCCACGACGAATCACGCTTGGGCCTGCGAGCGACGCCTCCCCCTGACTTCTGGGGATTCACCGATAGGGGCCGTTACGTAAGGTTGATCCGCCCAGAGACGATCCGTACCTCTACGCCTCGGGAGCGACAAAAAAACGTCTTGAATTTCCCTAAACCTCCGCCACAGGAGCAGCGAACTGGGCCGCATAGAGCGCCGAATACGCCCCGCCAGCAGCCAACAGCTCCGTGTGCGTCCCCTGCTCCACGATCTGCCCGGCCTCCATCACCAGGATGAGGTCGGCGTCGCGGATGGTGGAGAGCCGGTGCGCGATCACGAAGCTCGTCCGGTCCGAGCGCAGCGCGCTCATGGCCTTCTGCACCAGCACCTCGGTGCGGGTGTCCACCGAACTCGTGGCCTCGTCGAGAATCAGCACGGACGGGCGGGCCAGGAAGGCCCGGGCGATTGTCAGCAGCTGCTTCTCGCCGGCGGAGACGTTGGAGCCCTCGTCGTCGAGCACGGTGTCGTAGCCCTCCGGCAGGGACCGGACGAACCTGTCCACGTAGGTCGCCTGCGCCGCCTCCAGGATCTGCTCCTCCGAGGCGCCGGGCCGGCCGTAGGCGATGTTGTCCCGGATGGTCCCGCCGAACAGCCAGGTGTCCTGCAGCACCATCCCCATCCGCGAGCGCAGCTCGTTGCGGGTCATCGCCGTGACGTCCACGCCGTCGAGCGTGATCCGCCCGGCGTCGAGCTCGTAGAAGCGCATCATCAGGTTCACCAGCGTGGTCTTGCCGGCCCCGGTGGGGCCCACGATCGCCACGGTCTGCCCCGGCTCGGCCACGAGGCTCAGGTCGGCAATCAGTGGCTTGTCCGGGGAGTAAGCGAACGAGACGTTCTCGAACACCAGCCGCCCCCGCGTCACCACCGGCGCCTCGGCAACGGCAGGGTCCGGGCTCTGCTCCTCGGTGTCCAGCAGCTCGAACACCCGCTCGGCCGAGGCCACGCCGGACTGCAGCAGGTTCGCCATCGACCCCAGCTGGGCCAGCGGCTGGGTGAACTGCCGGGAGTACTGGATGAACGCCTGCACGTCGCCGAGCTGCATCGCCCCGGAGGCCACCTGCAGGCCGCCCACCACGGCGATGCCCACATAGACCAGGTTCCCGATGAACGTCATGGCCGGCATGATCAGGCCGGAGATGAACTGCGCGCCGAAACTGGCCTCATACAGTTCCACGTTCTTCTGCCGGAACCGCTCCTCTACCTCCCGCTGCCGTCCGAAGACCTTCACCAGCGCATGCCCGGTGTAGGTCTCCTCGATCTGGCCGTTCAGCTCCCCCGTGTGCTTCCACTGCGCCACGAACATCTTCTGCGATCTCTTGGCGATCATCGCCGTCGTCACGAGCGTCAGCGGCACGGTGACCAGCGCGATCAGCGCCAGCGTGGGCGAGAGAATGAACATCATGATCAGCACGCCCAGCACGGTCAGCAGCGAGGTGACCGCCTGGCTGATGGACTGCTGCAGGCTCTGCGAGATGTTGTCGACGTCGTTGGTGACCCGGCTGAGCAGCTCGCCGCGCTGCACCGAATCGAAGTAGCGCAGCGGCAGCCGGTTGATCTTGGCCTCGATCCGCTCGCGCAGCCGGAACATGGTGCGCTGCACGACGCCGTTGAGCACGTACGCTTGGATCCAGCTGAACGCCGAGGCCAGCACATACAGGACCAGCGCCCAGAGCAGCACGGTGGCCAGGGCCGTGAAGTCGATCCCGGTGCCGGGTGTGAGCGTCATGGCGCTGAGCATGTCCGCTTTTTGGTTCTCCCCTGCGGCGCGCAGCCCGGCGATGAGCTGTTCCTTGCTGACCCCGGCCGGGAGCTGTTTGGACACGACGCCGGCGAAGATCAGGTTGGTGCCCTCGCCGAGAAGCCGCGGCCCGATCACCGAGAACGTCACACTCACGACGGCGAGCGCCAGGACCAGCACCAGCCACAGCCGCTCGGGGCGCAGCTGGCCCAGCAGCCGTTTGGCGGAGGGGCCGAAGTTCATCGCCTTCTCCGCGGGCACGTTCATCCCGGCGAACGGTCCGCCGTGGCCGGGGCCGCCGCGCGGGCGGGGAATGCGTTCGACGGCGGCCGTGGCGCCAGGTGCCCCGGTTCCCCCGCCAGCGGGCTTGGCCTGCGGGCGGGTGCGGTTGGTGTCGCTCATGCTGCCTCCTCCACGGCGAGCTGGGAGTTCACAATCTCCTGGTACGTCGCCGAAGTCTCGAGAAGCTGCTCGTGCCTGCCGTGCGCGACCAGCCTGCCGTCGTCGATCACCAGGATCTGGTCCGCGTCCACAATGCTGGACACCCGCTGGGCGATGATCACCAGGGTGGCGCCAGCGGTGTGCTGCTTGAGCGCCAGCCGCAGCCGGGCGTCCGTGGCGGTGTCCAGCGAGGAAAAGGAATCGTCAAAGATGTAGAGCTCGGGCCGTTTCACCAGAGCCCGGGCAATCGCGATCCGCTGCCGCTGCCCGCCGGAGACGTTGGTGCCGCCCTGCGAAATCGGCGCGTCCAGTCCGCCCTCCATCTCCCGGACGAATTCCTCCGCCTGCGCAATGGAGAGCGCCTGCCAGAGTTCGTCCTCGGTGGCGTCGGGTTTGCCGTAGAGCAGGTTGCTGCGCACCGTCCCGGAGAACAGGTACGGCTTCTGCGGCACCAGGCCGATGTGCCCCCAGAGCAGGTCCGGGTGCAGTTCACGCACGTCCACCCCGTCGATCCGCACCGACCCGGCCGTCGCGTCGAAGAGCCGCGGCATCAGGTTCACCAGGGTGGTCTTGCCGGAACCGGTGGCGCCGATGATCGCCGTCGTCTGCCCCGCCGGGGCGGTGAAGCTGATCCCGGACAGAACCGGCTGCTCGGCACCCGGGTAGGCGAACCCGACGTCGCGCATCTCCAGTTCGCCGCGGCCGGTCCGGCCGGCAAAGCTGAGCGGGTGCTCCGGCGGCCGGACGCTGGATTCGGTGCCCAGCACCTCGCCGATCCGGTCCGCCGAGACCGCGGCGCGCGGGATCATGATCGCCATGAACGTGGCCATCATGACGGACATCAGGATCTGCATGAGGTAGCTCAGGAACGCGATCATGGTGCCCACCTGCATGGAGCCGTCCTGGATCCGGAACGCCCCGAACCAGATCACGGCCACGGACGAGACGTTCAGCACCAGCATGACGGTGGGGAACGCGAGCGCCATCAGCCGGCCGGCGCGCAGCGCGGTGTCCGTGACGTCCTCGTTGGCCCGGCCGAAGCGGGCGGTCTCGACGTCCTCGCGGACGAACGCGCGGACCACCCGGATGCCGGTGAGCTGTTCGCGGAGCACCCGGTTCACGGTGTCGATCCGGGTCTGCATGAGCCGGAACAGCGGCACCATCCGGGTGATGATCAGCCCGACCGCCACCAGCAGCACCGGCACGCTGACCGCGATCAGCCAGGACATCCCCACGTCCTGCCGGACCGCCATGATGACCCCGCCGATGCTGAGCATGGGCGCCGTGACCATCAGCGTGGCGGACATCAGCACCAGCTGCTGGACCTGCTGGACATCGTTGGTGGAGCGGGTGATGAGGCTGGGCGGGCCGAAGCGGGTGACTTCCTGTTCGGAGAACGCGGCCACCCGGCTGAAAATGGCGCCCCGGACGTCCCGGCCCAGCGCCATCGCGGCCTTCGCGCCGAAGTACACGGCGGCGATGGTGCACGCGATCTGCAGCAGGGTGACCATCAGCATGATGCCGCCGGTGTGCATGATGTAGTCCGTATCCCCCTTCGCGACGCCCTGGTCGATGATGTCCGCGTTCAGGGTGGGCAGGTACAGCGAGGCAATGGACGCCGCCAGCTGGAAGATTACGACGGCGAGCAGCAGCCGCCGCTGCGGCCGCAGGTATTCGACAAGCAGTTTCCAGAGCATCCGTACTCCAAGCCTTGTGTCACGCAGAGTGATCCGAAGGTCAGTTTACGTCCGCTTTGCCGTGTCGTTTACTGGGAGTTTGCTGTCAGCGGGCGGTGTTCCGGCGAACGCGGAGCTGCGGTGTACGCGCCGTCCGGGTCCCTAGCCGTTCAGCACGACGTTCGCCGGCGGTTCGCCCGCCAGCATGAGCTCGATCTGCCGCTGGACCAGCCGGCCCATCCGCGGGCACATGGCCGAACTGTCCCCGCCCACATGCGGGCTGATGATGACGCCGGGGGTCCGCCACAGCGGGTGGTCCTGCGGCAGCGGCTCGGGGTCGGTAACGTCCAGGGCGGCGCGGATCCGGCCGGTGGCGGTGTGCCGGACCATGGCGTCGGTGTCCGCGACCGGTCCGCGGGCCACGTTGACCACCAGGGCGCCGTCGGGCATGGCGGACAGGAAGGCGTCGTCGATGAGATGGCGGGTGGCGTCGCTGAGCGGGACCCCCACGACCACGATGTCGTGCTGCGGGAGCAGGGTGTGCAGCTCGGTGATGCCGTGGACGTGCCCGCGCGGGTCCGTCCGTTCTTTGCTGGCCACCCGGGTCACCGTGGTCTCGAAGGGCAGGAGACGGTCCTCGATCGCCTTGCCCACGCCGCCGTAGCCGACGATCAGCACGCGCCGGTCCGCGAGGCTGGCGGTGGGCCGGGTCTCCCAGCGGCCCTCCTGCTGGTTTTGCAGCAGCCGCGGGAGCTCACGCTGGCTGGCCAGGATCAGGGCCAGGGCCAGTTCTGCGGTGGAGGTTTCGTGGACGCTCGCGGCGTTGGCGAACACCCGGCCCGGGGGCAGCGAGTCCGCGACGCCGTCGTATCCGATCGACTGGCTCTGCACGAGCCCGGTTTCCACCGCCTCCAGGCCCCGCAGGACCTGCGTACCGCCCATGTAGGGCGGGACCACTATGTCGAGGCGCGGCCGCGGCGGTTCCCCGGACAGGTCCCACTCCAGGACGGTGACGTCGGGGTGGGGCTGAAGGTACTCCCGCAGGGTCGCGTCCGGCAGGCTCACAGTAATTTTTGGCATAGCTGACAGCCTAATGGTGGTTCCGCCAAGGGGGGTGTCAATGCCGTGTCAGCGCAGTGCCAGCCACGTCCGTTCCCGCCCCCAGCTGGGAGTTTGCCCTCAGCTTTGCCTTGCCCCGCGCGGCCTTTGGACATGCCCCGCGGCCGGGCATACATTGCAGGAACCCTCCCCCTTTGTGACGTGAAAGGTCCTGCTCCATGAACCCCTCGGGACCTTCCGGTCCGGCCTCCGATTCCCGCAACGCCCGGAGGAACCTGCTGCTGGTCTGGGCGGCCACGGCCCTGCTGCTTCTAGGCCCGGTAACGCTCGCCGTCGTCCGCACCGGTCCGGCCCCCGCGACAGACTTCCTCGCCGGCCCCCATGACAAGCGGCCCGAGCACCCCGCGGCGGCCCCGGGCACGCATGCCCCGGAGCCACAGGCCACGCCGGCTGCCAACCTCGACGCAGAGATCCAGCGGATCTTGGCCGAGAACTCCGGCTACCGGATCGGCGTCGCACTGGTGGACACCCACGGCGGCGAGCCGCGCAGCTACGGCGACGGGTCCGAGTTCGTGGCGGCCAGCACCGCCAAGATCATCACGGCGGCCGCCTATTACCATCTGGTGGAGACCGGCGCGAAGTCGCTGGACGTGCCGCTGGGGAGCTTCGATGCCGCGTTCCAGGTCAGGGCGATGGTCAACGCCAGCAGTGACGACTCCTGGCTGTTGCTGATGCAGGACATCGGCTACCCCAGACTGATCGAGTACGCCGCGTCCATCGGGATCAGTTACGACCCGGAACAGAACATGCTGACGCCGGCCGAGATGGCGTTACTGCTCCGGCAGCTGTCCACCGGGAAGCTGCTCAACGCGGAGCACACGGACGAGCTGCTCGGCTACATGCAGCAGACCAACAACGAACGGCTCATTCCGGCCGCCGTCGGCCCGGACGTCACGGTGCAGCACAAGTACGGCGAGTTGGAGGGCTATGTGCACGACGCGGCCGTCCTGACGTCCGGCGGGCGCTCCTACGCGCTGGCCATCTACTCCTGGGGCGAGGACGGCGAGAGCGAGGAACGCCTCGCTGTGATCCATGAGCTGACGGAGGCTGTCACGGGGGCACTGCTGTCGTAGGAGCGCCGTTAGCTGCGGTCCTAGCCGCGCCGTTAACGCGCAAAGCCCCCGCTGCACGATGTGCAGCGGGGGCTTGCGTCCAGCTGGAGAGCCGGTCTTAGCGGCCGAAGAGCTTGGCGAAGAAGCCGGTCTTGGTGCTGACTTCACCCTCGTGACCCTTGCAGCGGTCGGCGCTCTTGACGCCCCGCATGACCTGGTCGACGTGCTGGCCACAGCCAGCCCAAGTGGTCTTACCGCACTTCTTGCATGCAACCTGTCGGCACATCTGGTTCTCCTTGTTGGTAGGTCTGTAATAGAACTATACCCCCAGGGGTATCTTTGGCCAAAATGCGGCCTCTGGGAACACCCTGTTGCCGGGCCGCGTTGGTTCCGTACAGTGGCACCGGACAGTGGCACCAACGCCGGGCCGCTTCCGCACGACTGACATCAGAACCGTACCGAGAGGACCGCTGACATGGCTTACATCAAGGTTGGAACCGAGAACAGCACCGACATCGAGCTCTACTACGAAGACCACGGGGCCGGACAGCCGGTGGTCCTGATCCACGGCTACCCGCTCGACGGATCCTCCTGGGAGAAGCAGACCACGGCCCTGCTAGGTGCCGGCTACCGCGTCATCACCTACGACCGCCGCGGCTTCGGCCAGTCCAGCAAACCCACCGACGGCTACGACTACGACACTTTCACCGCCGACCTCGACACACTGCTCACCACCCTGGACCTGAACGACGCCGTGCTGGCGGGCTTCTCGATGGGAACCGGCGAAGTGGGCCGCTACCTCGCAAGCTACGGTTCGGCCCGGGTGGCGAAGGCCGTGTTCCTCAGCTCACTAGAGCCCTACGTCCTGCAGGCCGACGACAACCCCGGCGGCGTGCCGCAGTCCGTGTTCGACGGGCTGCTGGAGGCTGTGACCACCGACCGCTACGCCTTCTTCACCGAATTCTTCAAGAACTTCTACAACAGCGACACCTTCCTCGGCACACCCCGGCTCAGCGAGGAAGTCATGCGGGCCGGCTGGAACCTGGCGGCCTCGGGCGGCCCCACGGCCTCGGCAGCCGCCCAGCCGACCTGGCTGACCGACTTCCGCGCCGACATCCCGAAGATTGATGTCCCCTCGCTGATTGTCCACGGCACCGCGGACAACATCCTGCCGATCGACGTCACGGGCCGGCAATTCACCAAGGCCCTGCCCAGCGCCGAGTATGTGGAGATCGAGGGCGCGCCGCACGGCATGCTCTGGACCCACGCCGCCGAGGTCAACAAGGTCCTGCTGGACTTCCTGGCGAAGTAGGTCCAGGAACCTCACGCTTCGCGTCGGCGGGCCGGGGGCACCTCGACACGGCGGCCAGCCCGGGGCTCGCGCTTCGCGTCGGCGGGCCGGGGCGTCCATATCGACGCCGGCCCGGCGCATGGTGCCCCCGGACCGCAGGGCACAGGTGGCGTGGCGAGCCCGGTCCGGAGCCTGTTGATCATGGCCATGAGGGGGCGGAGGATCAAGGTGTCGGGTTCCTCAACCACAACGAGCGGACGCCGGCTTGAGGCCCCGCAGAGTCGGGGCGAGCTAGTTCTTTCCGCGTGCGCAACGGCAACAGCGACAACTGGTCCGATTGGACCCGCTGGGAAATGAGCGACGTGGCCAGGATCGGCTGATCATCCCGCAGCGGATATGACTATGCGCAGAGAGCCAGGGACCTGTCCCTTGGCTCTCTTTCGCTAACCAGTACCACCCTTCAGAACAAGGCACTGCAGTGGTTGCCGGGGTACGCGCGCGCCCGGAGCGTGCCGCCGTGGGAGCACGACCCGGCACCGTTAGGGACACGATCCGACGCCGTCGGGAGCCTACCCGGTGCCGTCCGGGACCCTACCGCCGCCGACCCGCTGCGGTCCGGGGGCACTTCCACACGACACGCCGGGCCCGGGAGTCCGTTTCGACGCCGGACTGCCGCAAAGTTCCCCCGGTCCGCGGTGCGCGCTGCCCCGGCGCCGCAGGGCGGGTGCTCCGGACGCGATCCGACGCCGTCCCCCGGGGCCGCCGCACTAGAACAGGGCGTCCGCCACAGCTGCCGTCACCTGGTGGATGATTTCCGTACGCTCGGGCACAGTGCTCAGGTCAGCACCCTTGGTATAGACGACGAGCGCGTACGCGCTGCCGTCCTTGGCGAGGATGCCGGCGTCGTGCAGCTCCCCGCCCAGCAGGCCGTACTTGTGGAACACGGTGATGCCGGCGGGGACGGCGGCCGGGATAAGGGATTCATAGTTGGTGCCCTGCATATAGGACAGCAGCTGCGAGGTGTCCGCCGGGTCCAGCAGAGTCCCGGAGTAGAGGCCGGCCAGGATGTGCGCCATGTCCGCGGGGGTGAGCGTATTGCGTTCGGGGCTGTAGTCCACGCCCATCGAGGCCGCATACTCGGACAGCTCCTCGTGGCCCACAACGTCCATGATCAATGACCAGGAGTCGTTGTCGCTCTGCTGGATCATCGCCTGCAGCTGGAATTCCGCGGTGTAGGCCCCGAGCGGATCATCGAGGAAGGCGGCCCCGGTTTCCACGAGGTGGTAGTAGGCCTCGGCGGCCAGGACCTTAGCCGTACTGGCCGCGACGAATGCCGCCGGGACACCGTATTCGTGGACATCACCGGTCCCATCTGCACCGTCCGGCAGGGCGAGGAGGGCGACGCTGATCTGGTACTCAGGGTTGGCGGCGATGATGCTGTCGATCTCGGCGTCCAGGTCAGCGTCGATGGCTCCCGGGGCTTCGGTTGCGGCCGGCAAGGCTGCAGCCGAAGCCGCAACGTTTCCAGACCCGGTTGCCGGCGCCGTTGCCGCCGGCGTCTGGCCGTTCACCCCGGTCACCGACGCCTGACTGTTCGCCTGGCTCGCAGCCTGGAGGGCCGCCGTCGAACGCGTCTGCGCGGCGGAATAGAATCCAGCACTGAGCGCCACCGCCAGAGCCGCAGCGCACAGCGCCACCAGGGCTGCGCGGGTCCGGCGGAACGCCCGGAAGCGCGGCCGGAAGCCCGCGCTGCCGGGGTGGCGGTAACGGGGCTGCCGGGGCGTGCGCTCTTCCATAGTTGCCCAAGCTAGCCACGCCAGCTATGCCGGAGCTATGAAACAGCTGTCACCGCACCCAGCACCGGGGCTAGGTCTCGTCGTCCCACAGGCCGGCGTCCGCGGCGTCTTCCGGCTTGTCCTCCGCCTCGGGATCACCCGGACCGACATAGGCGGCGGGCACCATCCCTGCGGCCTGGGCCAGTTGTTCCTCCCGGATGTTGCCGGCCCGGCCGGGTTCGGCGTGTGGCTGGTAGGCCTCGACGGCGTCCGGGTTGGCCGGCCCGCGCAGGGCGGCCGGATCGTTGCTCGGTTCATTCGGATCGGTCATAACACTGCCTTTCATCCGCGGATCGGTCGTTCCCCACACTAACGTGGAGAGCGGACGGGCGGCCGGGCGGCTGAGGCTGCTTCACGCGGAGCTCAGAGAGCTTCCGAACTGCCCCTGGGGGCCGGGCCGGAGTTGACAGCCTCAAGCGGGTACGGTTGACTTTTTACATATGCTGAAATAACAGTTCCATGATGCGGAATGAATTGTCCGTATAGCCCTACACCGTGGATGCCAGCATCGAAGCACAAGGACCTGCCTTATGCACCTTGAACAGTTCAACGCGGCCGGCCGCACGGAGGCTGCCGATTCCCTGCGCCCCTGCCTGGACATCCAGCGCTGGATCGACGAACTCGCCGATGCGCGGCCCTACCCGAGCCTCGAAGCACTGCTCGAGGCGGGACGCGGCGCAGCCAACCCGTTCACCCCGGCAGAGCTCGAAGCGGCGCTCGCCCACCACCCCCGGATCGGCGAGCGGGCCCGGGGAAACAGCACCGAAGCCAGGCTTTCCCAGGCGGAACAGGCTGGACTCGGCGAAGCCGACGCGGCCGTCACGGAGGCTCTGGCGGAAGGCAACCGCGCCTACGAGGAGAAGTTCGGGCAGGTGTTCCTGATCCGCGCAGCAGGCCGCAGCCGCGAGGAGATCCTGGCCGCCCTCACCACGCGGCTCGCCCACACCCCGGAAGAAGAACAGACAATCATTGGCCAGCAGCTGCGGGAGATCGCAGCGCTCCGACTCGAAGGACTGATGGGCCGATGAGCATGTCCCACATCACCACCCATGTACTCGACACCGGCTCCGGCAAGCCTGCGGCTGACGTCCCGGTCACGCTCCACGTGCTCGACGGCGAACGCTGGGTCCAGATTGCCGAGGGCGCCACGGATGCGGACGGACGCATCAAGGAACTGGGGCCGGACCGGGTGCCCCCGGGAACCTACCGCCTGACCTTCGACACGGGAAAGTACTACGCCGCCAGCGGCACCGAGACGTTCTTCCCGGAAGTGGTCCTTACCTTTGGTGTGGTGGAATCGGAGGGCCACTACCATGTGCCCCTGCTGCTGAGCCCGTTCGCCTACTCCACCTACCGGGGCAGCTGAGCCGCCGGAATCAGACGTGAAGACGAGGCCCGCGGCCGACGCCGCGGGCCCTTTTCGCGCCCACGACTGCAACGCGGGGTCAGACAAGGCCCGTTGCGGGCGGTCTCATGGGCCGCATCTGACCCCGCGTTGTTTGGGTGCGCGCAAAAGCCCACGCCCGGCTGGGGCAGCACCACACCGCCCAACGGCGGCCATTCGGCCGCACATCCCAGACCCCAGGCAGGACCAGGGGGCCCGGCAGTCACAATCGGTGATTTGGCCCAGGCGGGCCACAACCGGACAAAATCCTTGACAGTGGCCCGGGTCACTTCTATTCTAAATTTTGGGATCCCAAATTGGGATCCCAAAAGATCGCGGTACGGATCCCGCCCAGTTGCTTGCCCGGCTCCTCCGGATTTGGACCCAGGACGCCCCCACCACCCGGCCTCCTGCCCCCGCGAACACCCAAGTCTTTCCCTGTCTGCAATTTTCCTCTCTGCAAAGGAGAAGTTGTGTCTCTTCAGAACACAGAAACCGCAGTACCGCTCCCCGACGACAAAACCGGCAAGGACGGGGTGCAACGTCGCACCAACGTCCGCTGGAAAATGTTCCTGCTCCTGCTGGTCCTCGTCTCCGTCAACTACATCGACCGGGGCTCCATCTCGGTGGCCCTTCCCATCATCCAGAAGGAGTTCAACCTCGCCCCCGAGCTCGTGGGCCTGCTGCTCTCCGCTTTCTTCTGGACCTACGCGCTGATGCAGGTCCCGGTGGGCCTCCTGATTGACAAGTTCGGGCCCCGCAAGGTCATGACGGCGTCCTGCATCGGCTGGGGTGCAGCCACGGCAGCCTCTGGCCTGGCAGGGGGCTTCCTCAGCATGTTCATTGCCCGGCTGGGCATCGGCGTCACGGAAGCCGGCGTCATGCCGGCCGGCGGAAAACTCAACGCGATCTGGATGCACAAGTCAGAACGTGGACGCGGCGCCACCATCCTCGATGCCGGAGCGCCTCTGGGCGCCGGGCTGGGCGGCATCCTGATTGCCGGCCTGATCGCTTCAACCGGCAGCTGGCGCATCGCTTTCATCGTCGCCGGCGCCGCCACGGTACTGATGGGCCTTGCCGTCTGGTGGTACGTCCGCGACAACCCCCGCCAGCACCGCGGCGTCAACGATGCCGAGGCCGAATACATCGAAGCCTCCCACGCAGCCGAGGACGCCGCCGCGGAGCTCGACGGCAGCAAGGGCAAGCGCGCGCTCCTGCCCTACCTGAAATTCCGCTCCTTCTGGGCCATGTGCTTCGGCTGGCTGGGCTTCAATGGCGTCTTCTACGGCCTGCTGACCTGGGGACCGCTCTATCTGGCCCAGGACAAGGGCTTCGACCTCAAGACCATCGGCTGGTCCACGTTCGTCATCTTCGGAGCCGGCTTTGTCGGGGAAATCCTCGGCGGCGCCATCGCCGACAAGTGGCAGTCCGCCGGCGCCTCCGCGAACCGCGTCATGCGCACCCTCCTGGGCACCTCCAGCGTGGTCGTTATCGGCGGCTTGATCGGCGTCACCGTCGTGGCCGACCCGACCACCGCCGTCGTCCTGCTGTCAGTGGTCATGTTCTTCCTCCGCTGGGTGGGCCTGTTCTGGAGCATCCCCTCGATCCTGGGCGGCCGGACCAACGCCGGCGTCCTGGGTGGAGCGATGAACTTCAGCGGCAACATCTCCGGCTTCGTGACCCCGATTGCGGTGGGCCTGATCGTGGGCGCCACCGGTTCCTACACCTGGGCGCTGCTGTACTTCGTGGGGTCCGCGATCATCATGGGCGTATCCGTCCTGACCCTGAACTACAACAAGCGGCTACCTGTCTAAGCTAGCCACACGCACCTGTTCCTGACGCCGGGAACGCAAGGCCGGACAAGAACCGAAAGTGGAGAAACATGCATACCGCAGAAGCGACCCAGGACAAGGAACGCCCCCTCCGGGAGGCTGTCAGGGATACCCTCCGCAACAGGATCTTTGAAGGGCACTACGTTCCCGGCACCAGGCTGGTGGAACGCGACCTCGCGGCAGAATTCAACGTGTCCCGCCTTCCCGTCCGCGAAGCGCTCCGCATGCTGCGCCAGGAAGGACTCATCAGCGACCGGGGCGCCCGCGGAGCCGAAGTCAGCACCCTGAGTCCCAAGGACGTCGAGGACCTGTTCGACGTCAGACAGTCCCTCGAAGTCCTTGCCTGCCGCCTGGCCGCCACCCGCGCCACCACCGAAGACCTCAGCGCGCTCAAGGGTCTGCTGGACGAGGCCGACCGCTGCCTGGCCAAGGGCGCCATCATGGAAGCCCACCGCGCAAACAGCGAATTCCACGATGCCATTACCCGCATCGCGGACAACGGCTTCCTCAAGTCCGCGCTGGAGCCGCTCCAGGGACGCATGCACTGGCTCTTCCGGCACGTCAGCGACCTGCCGGAGCTCATCGAAGAACACCGCGCCCTTTACGCCGCCATCGCCAGCGGCGACCCGGAACGGGCAGCCGCCCAATCGGCATCGCACATCGGCAAGTACCGCGAACAGTTTCCGGAGGATTTCAGCCGGACAGAACCCTCCCTTCATCGGAAGAACCTATGAAACTTCTAGTCATCAACCCCAATATCAGCGACGACGTGACTGCCCTGATCGAAGCGGAGGCCCTTCGCTCCGCCTCCGCCGGAACCGAACTTGTGGTCCGGACCGCCGGGTACGGCGTGGAATACATTGAAACCCGCTTCGAGTCCCTGATCGCCGCCGGAGCCGTCGCCGAAATCATCGCCGAGTACACCCGAGACGGCGCCAGCATCGACGCCGTGGTGGTGGCCGCATTCGGCGACCCCGGGATGCCGGCACTTAAGGAACTCGCCGACGTCCCCGTTGTCGGGATCACCGAGGCGGCACTCTGCGCCGCCGCCCTGCAGGGTCACCGGTTCTCGATCATCGCCATCTCCGATCGGATCAGGCCCTGGTATCTGGACTGTGTGGAGCGCTTCGGGCTCGGCGGCCGGCTGGCATCGATCCGCTCCATCAACGAGACCCTCCACGGCATCGCCACGGTGCAGCAGGACTTCAAGGCAACCCTGCTGGCACTGAGCCACCGGGCCGTGACCGAGGACGGGGCCGACGTCGTAATCCTCGCCGGTGCGCCGCTCGCCGGCCTTGCCCGCGACCTCCGCGGGCAGATAGGAGTCCCTGTGGTGGACGGCATCTCCGCGGGCATCCGGATGGCCGAGGCCGTCGTCGGCCTCGATTCCGGCCCGCACCGCGCGGGCGCCTTCGCGCCTCCCCCGGCCAAGGCCCGACGCGGCCTCAGCCAGAACCTGGACGCCGCCCTCGCCACCGCACAGAACGCCGCCCTCAGCGGCGCCACCAACGCGACCCGCAGGGGCGCCACCCAGCCGGCTTCGCCCGCACCGGCCAACTAACCACCACGCTATTTAGGAGGACACCGATGTCCGACACCCCAGAACTCGTCATCGCCAACGGCACCGTGGTCAACAGCTTCGGACGCCGCCAGGCCCATGTTGTGGTCCGGGACGGCCGCATCGACCGGCTCGTGAACGCGGCCGAACCCGTCCCCGCCGCTGCCCGCGTCATCGACGCCGCCGGACGGCTCGTCATCCCCGGCGGCGTCGACGGGCACTGCCACGTGGCCCAAATAACCGGGCGGTTCCGGACCCTTGATGACTACCGGACCACATCGACGGCTGCCTTGTGGGGCGGCACCACCACCATCATCGACTTCGGCATCCCCCGTGACGCCCGGGAAACCCCGCTCGCCGCCGTCCTCCACAAAAAGGAACTGGCCCGCGAGTCCCGGTGCGACGTCGCCCTGCACGGCTCCGTCGTCAGCTGGGACGAAACGGTGCCGTGGCAGCTGGAGCAACTCGCCGCCGAGGGCGTCCGGTCCGTAAAGATGTACACCACCAACCGCGGCACCACGATGGCGGACGGGGACACCATCCTGAAGGTCATGCGCGAAATGGTCCGCCTGGACGGCCTCACCTACATCCACGCCGAGCACGACCCGATCATCGCGGACTGCACCGGCCAGCACGCGGACGACGGCCGGATCGGCGTCGAACACCTGCACCGCACCCGCCCCGAACTGGCCGAAGAGATCTCGGTCAAGGAAACCCTGGCCATGGCCGAATACACCGGCGCACCCGTCTACTTCGTGCACCAGTCCACCCCCGGCGCCGTGGACCTGGTCAGCGAGGCCCGCAGCCACGGCCAGGAGGCCTTCTCCGAGACCTGCCCCCACTACCTCACCCTTGACGACAGTGTCTACGGCTCGGTGATGCCGGAGTGGTTCGCCTGCTGCCCGCCCATGCGCAGCCCGCAGACCGTCGCCGCGCTCCGGGAACGGCTCGCCGACGGCGCCATCCACACCGTCGCCTCCGACCACTCCTGCTACGACCTAACGCAAAAGCGGGAACGCACCGACGACATCCGTGAAATGCCACACGGCCTCCCGGGCGTCGAGACCCGGATGCCCGTCACCTTCACCGCCCTGCTGGAAGCAGCCCGCGGCGGCGAGGCCCGGGTGGAGGACTTCGTCGAAGTCTTCGCCGCGGGCCCGGCCCGCATCAATGCCCTGCCCCGCAAGGGAACCATCGCGCCCGGGTTCGACGCCGATCTGGTCATCTTCGATCCGGCCGAGGAACGCACCGTCGACGGCGGCGCCCTGCACATGGGCACCGACTTCTCCCCGTTCGACGGCCGGACGCTCACGGGCTGGCCCGCCGTCGTCGTCTCCGCCGGGCGGGTGGTGCTGGACAGCGACGGGTTCCACGACCCCGGACCCGTGGGCCGCTTTGTGCCCCGGGCCGGTTTCCACGAGCACCAGTCTTCGCTTTCCGTCACCAATCCCGCCACGGCACCCGCCGTCGTGCCCTCCGTCCAGGCCGTCCAGGCCGCCCGCTAGGAGCCCCCATGCCTTCCGCAACCCGCGCCACCCGCATCGGCATGATCGTGCCGTCCTCCAACACCTGCCTCGAACCGCAGAGCTACCGGATCCTGGGCGGCCGCGACGATGTCACCATCCACTTCGCCAGGATCCCGGTCACCCGGATTGCCCTGGACAAATCCTCGGACAAACAGTTCGATGCCGCCGTCATGCGGTCGGCAGCCGAACTCCTCGCCACCGCCGATGTGGACGTCATCGCCTGGAACGGCACGTCCGGCTCCTGGCTCGGCGCCGGCCACGACCGCTGGCTCGTGCAGGACATCACGGACGCCACGGGCATCCCGGCCACCACCTCCACCCTGGCTTACATGGAGGCGTTCCGGACCTTCGGAACCGAACGCATCGGGCTGTTCACCCCCTACACCGTGGACGTCAACGAACAGATCGTGGCGTCCTATGAACGGGACGGCATCAAGACCCTGGACCACCGGTACCTGGGCCTGAGCAACAACGAGTCGTTCGCCCGCGTGACCGATGCGGAGATGCGCCCGGGCTCGCTGGAGCTGGCCGCGGCCCGGCCGGACGCCATCATCTACCTCTGCACCAACCTCTACGGCGCCAACATCAGCGCCGAAATCGAGGCCGAGACGGGCGTTCCCGTCCTGGACTCGGTGGCCGTGACCCTGTGGCACTGCCTCAAGATGGCGGGCGTCCCGCTGCTGGCCCCGCGCTGGGGCAGGCTCCTGGTGAACTGAGGCGCCCAACGAGCCTGATCCAACGTCAAGAAGGAAATAGCCGCATGAAATTTGCACGCCTCGGCGCCGTCGGTGCCGAAACTCCCGCCATCGTGGACGGTGGCACATTCTACTCCCTGGCCGGGCTCACCCCGGACCTGGACGCGGACTTCTGGTCTTCGGGCGGTCCCGCCCGCGCAGCAGCCGCCCTGGCTGCCGGGGAACTGCCAGAAATGGATGCCGCGAACCTCCGCATCGGTGCACCCATCACCCGGCCTTCTTCCGTATTTGGCATCGGATTGAACTACGCCGCACACGCCGCCGAGTCGGGCGCCGAACCCCCCATTGCACCGATCCTGTTCCAGAAGGCTGCCAACACAGTCGCGGGACCCAACGACGCCGTCGCCATCCCCCGCGGTTCCACCAAAACGGACTGGGAAGTCGAATTGGGCGTAGTCATCGGCACCCGCGCGTCCTATCTGGAGTCACCATCGGATGCGCTCAGCCACATCGCCGGCTTCGTCACGGTCAACGACCTGTCTGAGCGGACCTTCCAGCTGGAAGGATCCGGCGGTCAGTGGTCCAAGGGTAAGAGCTGCGCCGGATTCTGCCCCACCGGTCCGTTCCTGGTCACCCCTGAGCACGTGGACCCAGGCAACCTCCGGCTGCGCAGCTGGGTAAATGGCGAACCGCGCCAAGACTCCACCACGCAAGACCTGATCTTCGACGTGGCCACCATTATCCATAACCTCAGCCAGTACCTGGTCCTGGAACCGGGCGACCTGATCTGCACCGGAACTCCGGAGGGCGTGGCCCTGTCCGGACGCTTCCCGTATCTGAAAGCCGGGGACGTCGTGGAGATAGAGGTGTCCGGCCTTGGACGCCAGCGCCAGGAATTCATCCAGGCGTGAACCTGGTCCGGGTTGCTGTTCCCGGCCGCATGACCTGTCCACCCGGAAGGCCAGCGTCCGGACGGCAATCCATGAGAGTAGCTCACCATGCCATACCTGTGTCTCCTTCTGTCAGGAGCGGCACTTCTGATTAATGGGCTGGCCGTACTCGGCCGTATCCCCTTGCGGGATTCGGCGGTCTTCAGCTTGCTGATCGGCACGATCCAACTTGTGCTGGGTGCCGTCTACGTCGCCGCCGCTGGTGGCGGTGACCCCCTGTTGCTTCCTGGTGCGTCCGGAATGATCCTCTTCGGGTTGACCTATTTGTATGTTGGCCTGGACGTTCTCCTGCAGCTCGGGTCCAAAGGACTGGGGTGGTTCAGTGGTTTGGTCGGTGTATTCGGGATTCTGCTCGCGACCAGAGGGTTCCCAGACGACCCGCTGCTGAGTGTCCTGTGGCTTAGCTGGGCATTTCTGTGGATCCTGTTCTTCGTCCGGCTGGCGCTCGGGTGCGAGGGTTTGGCGCCCTTTGTTGGCTGGGCGCTTGTACTGACCAGCCAGGTGACAGCCACAATTCCGGCGTTCATGGGGCTGGTGGGGCACTGGCCCTACGACCGAGGTATCGCTGGGGGTACAGCTGCAGCTGTCGGCGTGCTCCTCGTGGTGGCAGGCGTTCTCGGGCGGCGCAAGGACCAAGGCCCCGCAGCATGGGTCAGGCGCGAAGCGGCCGGGCGCCGGTCTCGCAATTCCAGGGAGCCCGTTTCCCACACCATCGAGCCAACGAGACCCACGGGATGATTCGCGCCGCGACGGTCAGACCGAAAGGCTCGGTGCCGCAGTCACAATCCGCCCACAGGCTTCCGGGAGGCCTTGCTTGCCGCCGGCCGCCGGCCTGTTTGACTGCCCGCAATCGCCTGAGTATTCTCGAAATGCAAGAAAGTTTTCTCACAGAATGAAAACTTGAGCCGACCATTCAACGACGAAAAGAGGTTGGACGTGGCTGCAGGAGAAGAGACCTCCCATATCCTCAGCGGGTTGACAAACCAGCTGCCTGATCGTGATCCGGAAGAGACCGCCGAGTGGCTGGAGTCCCTGG
>NZ_JARUXE010000060.1 GCF_030433895.1 Arthrobacter sp. PsM3
GTTCCCGCCCGCCCCCGGGGCCGTGCCGGGGGCTGGCCCCGGGCACGGCCTCTGCCGCGGCCGGGACGGTGTCCCGGATCCTGGACCTGATCGCGTCCTGCAGCTGCTGCGGCCAGGACGGGTCCAGCACGGCGCACTGCCGGACCCCGGCGACGGCGGCGGCGAACGAGACGGCGAAGTGCAGCGAATTCTCCTCGGACAGCACGCTCACGGCGGGCGTCCCGGGCAGCTGCCGGGCGGCCGCGTCCCGCAGTTCTTCCCAGCTCAGGCGTTGCCCGGCCACGACGACGGCGGTCCCGTCGGGGCGCTCATCGGCCCAACGCTGGAGTCTGTCGAGAAAAGGCATCAGATCAACTTTACCGGCCCTGGGCGGCCGGGACGCGGGTACGCGATATTGTGACAGCATGAGTTTCAATGACAACGTCCAACTGGACCCTTCCCAGGTCCAGGACCGGCGCGGCATGGGCCGCGGGGTCAAAGTCGGGGGCGGGATCGGCGGCGGCATCATCCTGCTTATCGCGGCCCTGCTCGGCATCAATCCGGGCCTCCTCGAAGGCCTGGGCGGCACCACGCAGGATCCCGGGTCGCAGAGCCAGGGCACTGACCCGGCCTGCGTCAGCGGAGCCGACGCGGACGCCCGGCTGGACTGCCGGATCGTCGGCACGGTCAACAGCCTGAACGCGTTCTGGCCGGCCTACCTCGCCCAGTACAACAAGCAGTACCCGCAGCCGAAAACGGTGATCTTCACGGGCGGCACCAACACCGGCTGCGGCGCCGCGACGTCTGAAGTGGGGCCGTTCTACTGCCCCACGGACACCACCGCGTACTTCGACCCCGGCTTCTTCCAGGAACTCGTGGACCGTTTCGGCTCCTCCGGCGGACCTCTCGCTCAGGAGTACGTGGTCGCCCACGAGTTCGGCCACCACGTCCAGAACCTCCTCGGAAACCTGGACCGGGCCCAGCAGGATCCCCAGGGACCCGAATCAGGGGGCGTCCGTGTGGAGCTCCAGGCTGACTGCTACGCCGGGCTCTGGGTCCGTTACGCCACCACGCAGAAGGATCCCAAGACCGGGTTGCCGTTCCTTGATCCGCTGAAGCAACAGGATCTGCAGGATGCCCTGTCCGCTGCCTCGGCGGTCGGCGATGACCGGATCCAGAAGGCCGCGACAGGCCGGGTCTCACCCGAGTCCTGGACGCACGGTTCCAGCGCGCAGCGGCAGAAGTGGTTCTACCAGGGCTACACGAGCGGCGACATCAACCAGTGCGACACCTTCGGCGTCGCCACCCCCTGACAGCCCCTCGGCTGTTCCGCAACAGCCGTTTGGCGGCCCGTAAGTGCAGAATGCGGAGCAGCGGATGCCACCCGGAACGACGACGGCGGGCCCACCTCCCAGAGGTGGGCCCGCCGTCGTCGTTTCGCGTCAGGGACGCAATGGGTAATCAGATGTTGAAGCCGAGCGCGCGCATCTGGTCGCGGCCGTCCTCGGTAATCCGTTCCGGGCCCCACGGCGGCATCCACACCCAGTTGAGGCGCCATTCGTCGACGACCCCGTCCAAGGCCTTGCCGACCTGCTCCTCGATCACATCAGTGAGCGGGCAGGCGGCGGTGGTGAGCGTCATGTCGATCAGCAGGGCGCCGTCGTCGTCTGAATATTTCAGCCCGTACAGCAGCCCCAGGTCAACGATGTTCACGCCCAGTTCCGGGTCGATCACATCCATGAGTGCCTCTTCGATATCCTCGAGGCTGGTACGGGCCACATTGAGTTCGGTCATGATGAAGTCCTAACTAGGCCTGTGCTGCAGCCGAAGCGGCAGCGATGGTGGCTGCCCCGGCGCCGGTGGCGTAGCGGTCGTAGCCTTCTTCTTCAAGGCGGTCCGCGAGCTCCGGGCCGCCTTCTTCGACAACCTGGCCATCCACGAACACGTGGACGAATTCCGGCTTGATGTAGCGCAGGATCCGGGTGTAGTGCGTGATGAGAAGGGTGCCCATGTTGCCCTCGGCGTGGGCGCGGTTGACGCCCTCGGAGACAACCTTGAGTGCGTCGACGTCGAGGCCGGAGTCGGTCTCGTCCAGGATGGCGAACTTCGGCTTGAAGAGCTCCAGCTGGAGGATCTCGACGCGCTTCTTCTCGCCGCCGGAGAAGCCCTCGTTGACGTTGCGCTGGGTGAAGTCGGCGTCGATGCGCAGCTGGGCCATGGCGGCCTTGACGTCCTTGGTCCAGGTCCGCAGCTTGGGTGCTTCGCCGTCGATGGCCGTCTTGGCGGTCCGCAGGAAGTTCGTCATGCTGACGCCGGGAACCTCGACGGGGTACTGCATGGCCAGGAAAAGGCCGGCGCGGGCACGCTCGTCGACGGTCATCGCGAGGACGTCCTCGCCGTCCAGGGTGATGGTGCCGGAGGTGACGTTGTAGCGGGGGTGCCCGGCGATGGTGGACGCCAGGGTGGACTTGCCGGAACCGTTCGGTCCCATGATGGCGTGCGTCTCGCCGGTCCTGATGGTCAGGCTGACGCCCTTCAGGATTTCCTTGGTGCCCTGCTCGGTGTCAATGCTGACGTGCAGGTCCTTGATCTCAAGAGTCGACATGTGTCTTGTTCTCCTCTGCACCGTGCCCTCCGGCACGGTGCGGTTTCTGGTCGATAAGTTTTCTAAGGCTGGCTGCTGGCTGCTGGCTGCTGGCGGCTGTGGTGCCCGGGCAGTCAGCTGAAGTTTGGAGCCTCGGCGCCGTTCAGGACGTTGGTGAAGTCCACGTAGACCTCGTCATCCAGGACGGTGACCGCAAAGACGGGAACAGGGTCATAGGCGGGCAGCTGCAGCGGCTCGCCGCTGCGCAGGTCGAACTGGGACCCGTGGCCCCAGCATTCGATCTTGCAGCCTTCCACTTCTCCTTCGGAGAGGGAGATGTCCGCGTGCGAGCAGGTGTCGCCGATGGCGTGGATTTCGCCCATCGAGTCCTTGACGATCGCGACGGGGTAGTCATCGATCAGGATCCGCAGCGCCTGCTTGAGTTGGATCTCGCTGGCGTTGCAGACCAGCTCGCCCTTTGGCTGTTCAGTCATTGGTGGTTTCCGTGTTCTCTGGTGCCGTGCACTAGTGGTTCGTTGCCGCGAGTTCGCGTTCGACGGCGGCCGTGAGGCGCTCTTCGATGGCCGGAACCTTGATCTGCTGGATGATCTCGTTCAGGAAGCCGCGGACCACCAGACGGCGGGCCACCTCTTCCGGAATGCCGCGGGCCATCAGGTAGAACAGGTGCTGGTCATCGAAGCGGCCGGTGGCGCTGGCGTGGCCGGCGCCGGCGATCAGGCCGGTCTCGATCTCCAGGTTCGGCACGGAGTCCGCGCGGGCGCCGTCGGTGAGTACCAGGTTGCGGTTGGCCTCGTAGGTGTCGGTGCCTTCTGCTTCCTTGCGGATCAGGACGTCGCCCACCCAGACGGTGTGTGCGTTGCGGCCCTGCAGGGCGCCCTTGTACAGGACGTTGGACTTGCAGTTGGCGACCGAGTGGTCCACGAAGAGGCGCTGCTCAAGGTGCTGGCCGGCGTCGGCGAAGTACAGCCCGAACAGTTCCACTTCGGCGCCCGGGCCGGTGAAGCGTGCCGACGGGGTGACGCGCACGAGGTCGCCGCCGAGGCTGACGACGATGTGCTTGAACTTGGCGTCGCGGCCCAGCCTGGCCTGCTGCGAGGAGGCGTGCACGGCGTCGTCGTTCCATTCCTGGAGCGAGATGACGGTCAGCTGCGCGCCGTCCTCCACGAGGATCTCGATGTTCTCCGCCACGACGGCAGTGCCCTGGTGGTCCAGGACCACAACGGACTTGGAGAACTTCTCCGCGATGATCACGACATGCTGTGCGGAGGCTCCGGTGCCCTGGCCCGTCAGCAGGACGCTGACCTCGCCGTCGACCTGGACCTCGGCCGGGACCGTGATGACGGTGGCCTCGGTGAAGTTCTCCCAGGCGTTCGCGGAGACGCGGTCCTCGGGGATGGCTGCCGAGCCGATCCGGCGGTCGTCACGGCCGACGGTCTCCACGGTGACGCTGTCCGGAGCGGTGACGCTCACGGTCGGGGCGGCGCCGTTGAGGACCTCGGTGTGCAGGCCGCGGAGACGCTTGAGCGGGGTGAACCGCCAGTCCTCCTCCATGCCGGTGAGCGGCTTGAAGTCCGCCAGCTTGTAGGACGTGAGGCGCCCGGCGCGTGAGCTGTCCGGAATGCCGACGCCGCCGCCGTGCGAGTGCCGCTTCACGGCCTCGCCGGCCAGCGGGGACTTCGACGCCGCGGCGTTGACCGGTGAAAGGCTTTCGCCTTCCTCCGTGAAGCCGTTGATGAACGGCTGGGAGGGCGCGCCGATGCGGGCCTTTTCAGTAGTGATGTCAGTCATTAACCGACCGATCCTTCCATCTGCAGTTCAATCAGTCGGTTCAGCTCGAGGGCGTATTCCATCGGCAGTTCACGGGCAATCGGCTCGATGAAGCCGCGGACGATCATCGCCATGGCCTCGTCTTCGCGCATGCCGCGGGACATCAGGTAGAACAGCTGCTCTTCGCTGACGCGCGAGACCGTGGCCTCGTGACCCATTGTGACGTCATCCTCGCGGATGTCGATGTACGGGTAGGTGTCCGAGCGGCTGATGGTGTCCACCAGGAGGGCGTCACAGCGGACCGTGTTGGCGGAGTGCTTGGCGCCTTCGCGGACCTGGACCAGGCCGCGGTAGGCGGCACGGCCGCCGCCGCGGGCCACGGACTTGGACACGATCGAGCTCTTGGTGTTCGGCGCGATGTGGACCATCTTGGAGCCGGTGTCCTGGTGCTGGCCTTCGCCCGCGAACGCGATGGACAGGGTCTCGCCCTTGGCGCCCTCGCCGACGAGGTAGACGGCCGGGTACTTCATGGTGACCTTGGAGCCGATGTTCCCGTCGATCCACTCCATCGTCGCGTTTTCTTCGCAGATGGCGCGCTTGGTGACCAAGTTGTACACGTTGGTGGACCAGTTCTGGATGGTCGTGTAGCGGACGCGGGCGCCCTTCTTCACGACGATTTCCACGACGGCCGAGTGCAGCGAGTCCGAGGTGTAGATCGGCGCGGTGCAGCCTTCGATGTAGTGGACGTAGGAGTCCTCGTCCGCGATGATCAGCGTGCGCTCGAACTGGCCCATGTTTTCCGTGTTGATGCGGAAGTAGGCCTGCAGCGGGATGTCGACGTGGACGCCCTTGGGCACGTATACGAAGGAGCCGCCGGACCACACGGCCGTGTTCAGCGACGCGAACTTGTTGTCGCCCACCGGGATGATGGTGCCGAAGTACTCCTGGAAGATCTCCGGGTGCTCGCGCAGCGCGGTGTCGGTGTCCAGGAAGATGACGCCCTGCTGTTCCAGGTCCTCGCGGATCTGGTGGTAGACAACCTCGGACTCGTACTGGGCCGCGACACCGGAGACGAGGCGGCTGCGCTCGGCTTCCGGGATGCCCAGCTTCTCGTACGTGTTCCGGATGTCCTCGGGGAGGTCTTCCCAGCTGTTGGCCTGCTTTTCGGTGGACCGCACGAAGTACTTGATGTTGTCGAAGTCGATGCCGGAGAGGTCAGCGCCCCAGGTCGGCATGGGCTTGCGGTCGAAGTACTTCAGGCCCTTGAGGCGCAGGTCCAGCATCCATTCCGGCTCGCTTTTCTTTGCCGAAATGTCGCGGACGACGTCCTCGTTGATGCCACGGCGGGCGTTGGCGCCGACGTCGTTCTTGTCGGACCAGCCGTACTCATAGGTTCCGATTCCGTGGAGCTCGGGATTCTTTTCCAGAATCTCCGAGATCACAGTGGATTCAGCAACCTTCTTCTCTGATAGTTGGTCCGTCATCACGGCCTTTCTTGCAGATGGTTGGATACTTCGTCCAGGTTGCCCGGGGTGGTCGCGGGGCCGTGAGGCCCCCTGGCCGCCGGACGGCCTGTAGGTATGTGGGTGGTGCAGACGTGGCCGCCGCGAGCCAGCGTGGAGAGCCGGCGGACGTCGACGCCGACGAGCCGGGAGAACACGTCCGTCTCGACGTCGCAGAACACCGGGAACTGCGCGGCGAGTTGCTGGATGGGGCAGTGTCCCTGGCAGAGCTGGACGCTGGAGAGCGCCGCCGGCAGGGGTGCCCTGGCCTCGATCGACGCCGTGGAGGCCACGAAGCCGTCCCGGCTCAGCGCCTCGGACAGCGCCTGCGCCCGGGCGGTGATCTCCGGGCCCGCGGCGTCAATTTCCGGCGCGTAGCGGCGTTCCATCTCACCGAAGCGTTCGACGGCGAACTGCCGCACGGCTTCGGGGCCGGCGATTTCACCGAGGCGCTGCAGGGCGAGGGTGGCGATGTCCAAGTAGTCGTTTCCGAGGCTGGACTGGCCCTGGGAGCTGAGGACATAGCGGCGGGCGGGACGCCCCGCCCCGGCGCCGGCACGGGCTGCGCGCTTAATCTCGATGACCCCGTTGCGGGAGAGCTGGTCCAGGTGGCGGCGGACGGCGGCCGGGGTGAAGCCCAGCAGATCGCCAAGTTCCGCGGCGCTGATGGGACCGTGTTCCAGCACCGCGTTCAACACGCGGTCCCGGGTGCGCTCCTCGGCGTCAACTGCCGGGAACGCGGCCGCGGCCCGGGCTGCAACGGATCCCGCCGGCCCGGACACAGCGTCAGCCGCGGCGCGTGAGCGACCGCGCCCCGCAAGGGCGACAGAACTGGTGGGTCTCATTGAATACACAACACAATGATGTCCTAATTTAGTCCCCCGATCCAGTAAGGCATGGCTATCCCCCGTCACGCGGCGGCCCGGGGCCGAAGGGGACAGCCCCCGGGCCGCCGTCGGCCGCCGGCCGGATCGGGGCGTACTACATCCCGTAGAATGCTGTGGTGCGATCTCCCGAATCCCCCGTCCTGTCCATCAGCGGGCTAGTCAAGGACGTTGGCCCACTGCCCACCCTCGACGGCAAGATGCTGCGGGTGGTCAGCGGGCTTTCCCTCGTCGCCGAACCCGGCCAGGTCACGGCCCTGCTCGGAGCCAACGGCGCCGGCAAGACCACCACCATCGAATGCGCCCAGGGACTGCAGAAACGCACCCACGGCAGCATCAGCCTGCTAGGAGAGGACCCGGACACCGCCGGGGCAGCACTGCGCGCCCGCGTCGGCGTGATGCTGCAGGATGGCGGCCTGCCGCCGTCGGCCCGGCCCATCCCCCTGCTCAAGCATATTGCCGGCATGTACGCGGACCCCTGGCCGGTGGGGGAACTCATTGAACGCCTCGGCATCGACAGCTTCAGCCGGACCTCCGTGCGGCGGCTCTCCGGCGGGCAGAAACAGCGGCTCGCGCTGGCGGCCGCGCTCGCGGGCAACCCCGAGGTGCTCTTCCTGGACGAGCCGAGCGCCGGACTGGACCCGCAGTCACGCCAGCTCGTGTTCGAACTCATCTCCGAACTCCGGAACCGCGGGATGGGGATCATCCTGACCACGCACCTGATGGATGACGCCCAGCGCCTCGCCGACTACGTGTACATCATCGACGCCGGCCGCAATGTCGCCGAAGGGACGGTCGCGCAGCTCCTGCAGCACCCCCTGCCGCCGGACGCCGGGGAACAGCACATCCGGACCCTCCTGTTCGAGACCGAACCCGGCCTGGATTTCACCGGGGTGCTGCCCGACGGCGTCGACGTCACCGAAGCCCGGGCGGGCAGCTACGCCGCCACCGGCGCACTGACCGCCGCTGACCTCGCGGCGATCACCGCCTGGTGGGCCGCCCGGGGAATCATGCCCCGCTCGCTGAGCCTTGAGGCCCGCAGCCTTGAGGACGTCTTCCTTGACATCTCCGGAAGGGAGATCCGATGACCCGCCACACTGCCGCCGTCGGGAACGCGCTGCCCGGCAGCGGCCGGCAGGGCCGCCCCCTCGGCAGCGCACCGGCTCCGCTGCTGCGGCGCATCGTGCTGCAGGGCAAGTACGAGACCATCACAATGCTCCGGAACGGCGAACAGCTGATCCTCGCGATTGTGCTGCCGCTGCTGGCCATGGTGGGCCTGACGGTGATGCCCCTGCTGGACGGGTTCGGTGCCAGCCGGATCAATGTCGCCGTGCCGGGCATCCTGGCGCTGTGTGCCATGTCCACCGCGTTCACCGGCCAAGGCATCTCCACCGGCTTTGACCGCCGCTACGGCGTCCTGCGCTTCCTGTCCACCACCCCCCTGGGCCGCACCGGGCTGATCGCCGGAAAGATCCTCGCGGTCCTCGCCGTGCTGGCCCTGCAGGTGCTGGTGGTCACGGCCGTTGCCCTGATCCTGGGCTGGCAGCCGGACCCGCTGGGCTGGGCCCCGGGGCTGGCCCTGCTGGTCCTCGGCGCCGCGGCCTTCACCGCACTCGGCCTGCTCGTCGCGGGCACCGTCCGGCCGGAAGCGACCCTCGCGATCACCAACCTGCTGTGGATCCTGCTGGGCGCCCTCGGCGGGATCGTGATCCCGGCCGAACGGCTGCCCGCCCTGCTGCAGGCCATCGTGCACTTGCTCCCCTCCGGCGCCCTGGGGCAAGCCCTGAGGGAAGCCTTCCTGGCCGGCAGCGTCAGCCCCGGCCCGGTCCTTGTCCTGCTGCTCTGGACGGCCATCGCCG
The DNA here is from genome assembly GCF_030433895.1 of Arthrobacter sp. PsM3. Lineage (GTDB taxonomy): Bacteria > Actinomycetota > Actinomycetes > Actinomycetales > Micrococcaceae > Arthrobacter. The sequence continues at coordinate 8,597 of NZ_JARUXE010000060.1, forward strand.
GCGGCGCAGCAACCCGTTGGTTCAAATGGAATTGAGAAAACTGTGAGCACGGACTCCCGCCCTCCCCGGACCGTTTCCCGGAACGTCGCCTGGCTGCCCGTCACCGTCAACAAGACGGTGCAGCGGCTGGCGGTCCTGTCCCTGATCGGACAGACCATCCTGATCGTCACCGGCGGCGCCGTCCGCCTCACCGCCTCCGGCCTGGGCTGCCCCACCTGGCCGCGCTGCACGGATTCGTCCCTGGTGAACACCCCGGAAATGGGGATCCACGGCATCATCGAATTCGGCAACCGCCTGCTGACCTTCGCGCTGGCCGCCGTCGCCGTCGCGATGCTGGTGTACCTGTGGAACCTCCGCAAGGAGCGCCGCGACCTCTTCCTGCTGGCCCTGGGCCTGCTCGCCAGCATCCCGGCGCAGGCCGTCATCGGGGGCATTACCGTGCTGACCCAGCTGAACCCCTGGGTGGTGGGCCTGCACTTCCTGGTCTCGATGGCCCTTGTGGTCCTGGCCACCCTGCTGGTCAACCGCGCCTACGGCCGGACAGGGAAATTCCGGGTGGCTGAACTTGCCCCCCTGCCGGGCATCGCCGGCCCGCTGATGAGCGCCGTGGCGCTGTTCTCCGCCGTGGCCGTCTGCCTGGGTGTCGTCGTCACGGGCGCCGGCCCCCACGCGGGCGACGCCGATGCCCCGCGCAACGACCTGGACTGGGACCTGTTCGCGCACATCCACGCGGTCCCGGCGTACCTGGTGGCGGCCGGGGCGCTGCTCGCCGTGTACCTCGTGATCCGCGGCCGGATTGCGGGGCCGTTCCGCACCGCCGTCCTGATGCTCCTGGGCGTTACGGTGCTGCAGGCCGTCATTGGCTTCACGCAGTACTACAACGGCATCCCGGCGCTCCTGGTCGCGGCGCACATGCTGGCGGCGGCACTGCTGATGAGCGCTGCCACGAACGCCGCCGACCTGGCCCGCAGCAGCCCGGTCGAGTAGCCCTCCCCACACAAACCAACGCGGGGTCACTTACCGCCCATCCTGAAGCTCTGGATGGGCCGTATGTGACCCCGCGTTGCTGTGAGGGGGCGTTGCTCGCAGTGTGCTGATGCCACGAACGCCACCGACCTGGCCTGCAGCAGCCCGGTCAAGTAGCCCCCCGAAACAAGCAACGCGTCGAGTAGCCCTCCCCACACAAACAAACGCGGGGTCACTTACCGCCCATCCTGAAGCTCTGGATGGGCCGTATGTGACCCCGCGTTGCTGTGTTGCTGGAGGTGGGAAGGGGTGGTGCCTAACCGGCCATGATGGCGGAGCCGACAAACGGGTCGATGGCCAGGGCGATGAAGAGCATGGTCAGGTAGCTGATCGAGCCGTGGAAGACCTTCATGGCGACCTTGTTGGACACGTCGCCGGCCTGCGCCCGGCTGTACAGCGCATGCGATTCGTAGAGGAACCACGCACCGGCGAGCACCGCGGTCACGGTGTAGACCCAGCCGGCGCCGCCGGCCGGCACCAGCAGCAGCGAGCAGGCCACCATGGCCCACGCGTACAGGACCACCTGGACCGAGACCACCTTGGCCCCGGCGATCGCGCCGAGCATCGGCACATTGGCGTTGCGGTAGTCCTCGCCGTAGCGCATGGACAGCGGCCAGTAGTGCGGCGGGGTCCACAGGAAGATGATCATAAAGAGCACAACGGCGGGCCACTGAACCGTGTTGGTCACCGCGGCCCAGGCGATCAGCACCGGGAAGCAGCCGGCCGCCCCGCCCCAGACGATGTTCTGCGCCGTGCGGCGCTTGAGGATCATGGTGTAGATGACCACGTAGAAGACAATCGCGCCGACGCCCAGCCACGCCGCGAGCGGGTTGGCCCCGAACCACAGGATCGCGATCGCTGCCGCGCCGAGGAGCCAGGAGAAGACCAGCGCCTCGCGCGGCGTGACCTCGCCCGTGACCAGGGGCCGGTTCTCGGTGCGGTGCATAAGCTTGTCGATGTCGCGGTCAATGTAGCAGTTGAAGGAGCCCGCGCTGCCGGCGGCAAAGGCGCCGCCCACGAGCGTGGCCAGGATCAGGCCGATCGAGGGGAAGCCGCGTTGCGCATAGATCATGGTCGGCAGGGTGCTGACCAGCAGGAGTTCGATGACGCGGGGTTTCGTGAGCGCCAGATAGGCCTTGGCTTTACGGGCAAAGCCGATGCTTCCGCGGGTGGGGAAAGCGTTCAGCGGCGTATCTGTTGTGCTCACGGTGGCAGTCACTCTGTTCTGTCTGGCTGTTCAGTCCGGCTGGTTCCGCAACGCGGGGTGCATCTCGGAGGGGTCCGCGCGCAGCGCACAGGCGTGTCCCCGCCCCCGTTGGTAGCCACGACCCATCATACCGCGCAGGCACAGGCGCACCGGCCCGGCAGATATGGCCGCCGGATGGGACCGCCGGGCGCCCATGATTCGAACAGGTTAACGCGGCTTCACCGCGGCCGCGGGCGCCGGTGATTCATATAAGCGACAAAACCGGTCCATTTGGTGAGATATACCGCACCCGGGCGGTGGAATGGGGCTAAGCTGTCTGCAGATCAGCGCGCACGGGCCACGGCCAAAACGGCCGTCCGGTTGTCTGCGGTATCTGCCTGCAGTGACTGCAGACGTGCATTTGCACACGCGACTGAATGCTAGATCAACGTTTCGATGGTGAACGGCTGGTACGTACCGCAGCGGGCACCGAACTGTGCCCCGGACGGGACTGACCATACCACCCGCCGTCAGCACAGAGAGGGGCCCGGTTTTCGTGCCACATTTGGAAGAGCAAGAACTGTCATGGACCAGTTTGGACCAGCGCGCCGTGGACACGGTCCGTGTGCTGGCCGCCGATGCTGTGGAGAAGGTCGGTAACGGCCACCCCGGCACGGCGATGAGCCTGGCTCCGGCCGCTTACCTTCTCTTCCAGAAGCTGATGCGGCACGACCCGAAGAACCCCGACTGGCTGGGACGGGACCGGTTCGTCCTTTCCCCCGGCCACACCTCCCTGACGCTGTACATCCAGCTGTTCCTCTCCGGCTACGGCCTGGAACTGAAGGACCTTCAGGCGCTGCGGACCTGGGGTTCGCTGACCCCGGGTCACCCGGAGTACAAGCACACCGCCGGCGTGGAAATCACCACCGGCCCGCTGGGCCAGGGCCTGGCCTCCGCCGTCGGCTTCGCGTACTCCCAGCGCCGGATGCGCGGGCTGTTCGACGCCGCCGCGGGCGCCAGCCCGTTCGACCACACCATCTGGGTCATTGCCTCCGACGGAGACCTGCAGGAAGGCGTGACGTCCGAGGCGTCCTCGCTCGCCGGGCACCAGGAGCTCGGCAACCTTGTGGTGATCTACGACGAGAACCACATCTCGATCGAGGACGACACCGACATCGCCTTCACCGAGGACGTACTGGCCCGCTACGAGGCCTACGGCTGGCACACCCAGCGCGTGGACTGGACCCGTACCGGGGAATACAAGGAGGACGTGGCCGAACTGCACGCAGCCCTGGTGGCCGCCCGGGCCGAGACGGGCAAGCCGTCCATCATCTCGCTGCGCACCATCATCGGCTACCCGGCCCCCAAGAAGCAGAATACCGGCAAGATCCACGGCTCCGCCCTGGGCGCCGAGGAAGTCGCGGCCCTGAAGAAGGTCCTCGGATTCGACCCCGAGCGTTCCTTCCAGGTCGACGACGACGTCCTGGCCCACGCCCGGGAAGCCGTGGACCGCGGCGCGGCCGCCCGCAGCGCCTGGCAGGAGACCTTCGAAGCCTGGCAGTCGTCAAACCCCGAGGGTGCGGCCCTGCTGGAGCGCATCGAGGCCCGCAAGCTCCCGGCCGAACTCGACGCCGCCCTGCCGGTGTTCGAAGCCGGCAAGGACGTCTCGACCCGCGCCGCGTCCGGCAAGGTCCTGAACGCGATCGGCCCGGTCATGCCGGAGCTCTGGGGCGGTTCCGCCGACCTCGCCGAGTCCAACAACACCACGATCGAGGGCTCTCCCTCCTTCATCCCGGTATCCCGCTCCACGGACGCCTGGAAGGGCAACCCGTACGGCCGAGTGCTGCACTTCGGCATCCGCGAGCACGCCGCAGCGTCGATCGTCAACGGCATTTCCCTGCACGGCCGCACCCGCGCGTTCTCCGGCACCTTCCTGATCTTCAGCGACTACCAGCGCCCGGCGATCCGGCTCGGCGCCCTCATGGGGGTCCCGTCGCTGTACGTCTGGACGCACGACTCGATCGGCCTCGGCGAAGACGGCCCGACCCACCAGCCGGTGGAGCAGCTCGCCGCCCTCCGCGCCATCCCGGGCCTGGACGTGGTCCGACCGGGCGACGCGAACGAGGTCGCGGCCGCCTGGAAGGTCATGCTCGAAAACCACGCCAACCCCGCCGGTATCGTGCTGACCCGCCAGAATATCCCCACCTACGCCCGCGGAACGTCCGACGCCGAAGCCGACACCTTCGGTTCCACCGCCGGCGTCGCCAAGGGCGGGTACGTCCTGGCCGAAGCCTCCCGGGACGGCAGGACCGCCGCGGCGCAGGTCATCCTGATCGGCACCGGCTCGGAGGTCCAGCTGGCCGTGCAGGCCCGCGAGGCCCTCCAGGCCGACGGCATCCCCACCCGCGTCGTCTCCATGCCGTGCGTGGAGTGGTTCAACAAGCAGGACCCCGCCTACCGCGAAGCGGTGCTCCCGGCGGCCGTGAAGGCACGGGTGTCCGTCGAAGCCGGACTAGCCCTGGGCTGGCGCGAATTCGTCGGCGACGCCGGCCGTTCCATCAGCCTCGAGCACTTCGGCGCCTCAGCGGATTACAAGCGCCTGTTCCAGGAATTTGGCATCACCGCGGAGGCAGTCGCCGCCGCGGCCAAGGAATCCCTCGCAGGCCTCCCGGCCTGACCCCCACCCCACGCTTAACCGGGCCGCCGCCCCAGAATCGCGGCGGCGGCCCCAGACTTCAGGAGTCACACATGACCACCCCCACGCAACAGCTCTCCGACGCCGGCGTCTCCATCTGGCTCGATGACCTCTCCCGCGGCCGCCTCGACACCGGCACCCTGCGCAAGCTGATCGAGGAGAAGAACGTCGTCGGTGTCACCACCAACCCGTCCATCTTCCACGCAGCCATCACCACCGGGCACGACTACGACGCCATCATCGCCGCCAAGGCCGCCGCCGGCGCCAGCGTCGAGGAGACCGTCTTCGCGATCACCACCACCGACGTCGCCGACGCCTGCGACCTCTTCGCCCCGGTGGCAGCAGCCACCAAGGGAGTCGACGGCCGCGTCTCGATCGAGGTTGACCCCCGCCTGGCCTGGGACACCGCCGGCACCATCACCGAGGCCAAGGAACTCTATGCCCAGGTCAACAAGGACAACGTCCTGATCAAGATCCCCGCCACCCTCGAGGGCCTGGAAGCCATCACCGCCACCCTCGCGGCCGGCATCAGCGTCAACGTCACGCTGATCTTCTCCCTCGAGCGCTACCGCGCCGTCATCAACGCCTTCCAGTCCGGCCTCGAGCAGGCCAGGGACAACGGCCACGACCTCTCCCGGATCCACTCGGTCGCGTCCTTCTTCGTCTCCCGCGTGGACTCCGAAATCGACAAGCGCCTCGACGTGATCGGCACCGACGAGGCCCGCGCCCTCAAGGGCAAAGCCGGCGTGGCGAACGCCCGCCTGGCCTACCAGGTCTATGAGGAACTCTTCTCCACCGAACGCTGGGCCGTCCTGGCCGACGCCGGCGCCCTCCCGCAGCGCCCGCTCTGGGCCTCCACCGGCGTCAAGGACCCGGCCTACCCGGACACCCTCTACGTCACCGAACTCGTCGCCCCCGGCGTCGTGAACACCATGCCGGAAAAGACCCTCGACGCCACGTTCGACCACGGCACCGTCACGGGCAACACGATCAGCCGCGGCTATGACGACGCCAACGCCACGCTGAACGCCCTCGATGCCCTCGGCATCTCCTACAACGAGGTCGTCGCCGTCCTCGAATCCGAAGGCCTCGACAAGTTCGTGGCCAGCTGGAAGGAACTCCTCGCCGACGTCGAGGTTGCCCTCTCCGCCGCACGGAAGGACGCCTAGTCCCCATGACCACTCTCAGCTACGACGCCACCGGCGCCGCCCGCCTGGCCCACGAACAGCACCTGCCCGCCCTGCTGGAAGACAAAGTCGCCACCCGGATCTTCGCCAAGGACGCCACCCTGTGGGGTCCCGACGCCGAGGCCGAGGCTTCCGTCCGGCTCGGCTGGGTCGAGGCGGCCACCGTCTCCCAGCCGCTGGTCGCGGACATCCTGGCACTCCGCGACGCGCTGCGCGCCGAGGGCGTCAGCCGGATTGTCCTCTGCGGCATGGGCGGCTCCTCGCTGGCACCCGAGGTCATCGCCGGAACCGCCGGCGTCGAGCTGACAGTACTGGACAGCACCGACCCGGAACAGGTCGCCGCCGCCGTCGCGGACCGGCTGGCCGAAACCGCCATCGTGGTGTCCTCAAAGTCCGGTTCCACCCTGGAGACCGATTCCCAGCGCCGGATTTTCGAGCACGCCTTCACCGAGGCCGGGCTCGACGCGAAAAGCCGGATCATCATCGTCACCGATCCGGGGTCCCCGCTGGACAAGGCCTCCCGCGAGGCCGGCTACCGCGCCGTGTTCAACGCCGACCCCCACGTCGGCGGACGCTACTCGGCGCTCACCGCGTTCGGGATGGTGCCCTGCGGCCTGGCCGGCGTTGACATCCAGACGTTCCTGGACGAAGCGGAGGAAGCCGCCGAGGTCCTCAACGAGGACGGCGAGGAGAACATCGGCCTCGCCCTCGGTGCGGCGCTGGGCGGCACCAGCCCGCTGCGCGACAAGATCGTCATCGCCGAGGACGGCTCCGGCATCAAGGGCTTTGCGGACTGGGCCGAACAGCTCATCGCCGAATCCACCGGGAAGCTCGGCACCGGCGTCCTGCCGGTCGTCGCCGGGCCCTCCTCCCCGGAGGCCACCCTCGGCGCCCCCGACGTCCTGGTGGTCCGCCTCGTCGCGGCGGACGCCGACGTCGAACTCGGCGAAAACGAGGTCGCAATCGCCGGCGGGCTGCCCACCCAGATGATGACGTGGGAGTTCGCCACCGCCGTGGCCGGCCGCCTGCTCGGCATCAACCCCTATGACCAGCCCGACGTCGAAGCCGCCAAGGTGGCCGCCCGCGGCCTGCTCGACGCGCAGCCGGAACCGACGCCGGCCGCGTTTACCGACGGCGCCATCGAGGTCCGCGGCGGTGACTGGCTGGCCGGTGCCACCACCGCGGCCGGGGCTGTCACAGCCCTGCTGGGCGAGCTGCGCCCGGACAGCTACCTGAGCGTTCAGGCCTACTTCGACCGGCTCGCCTACGCACCGTTCGAAGGTGTCCGGGACCAGTTGGCAGCGCTCAGCGGCCGCCCCGTGACCTTCGGCTGGGGTCCGCGCTTCCTGCACTCCACCGGCCAGTTCCACAAGGGCGGACCCGCGATCGGTGTCTTCCTGCAGGTGACGGCCGCGGCCGCCACCGACCTGGCCATCCCGGACCGTCCGTTCAGCTTCGGGGAACTGATCTCGGCCCAGGCCGCCGGCGACGCGCAGGTCCTCTCCGACCACGGACGCCCGGTCCTGCGCCTGCATCTCACGGACCGCGCAGCCGGCGTCCGGCAGCTGCAGGAGATCATCTCCAGGCTGGCCGGCCAGGCAGTCCCCTCCTCCGAAAGCTAAGGCACCCAAGCAACCATGCCAGAGAAATTCAACAGCGGCCGGTCGTCCGCGGGCCGGGGCCGTAATCCTTTGCGGGATCCGCGGGACCGGCGCCTGAACCGTATTGCGGGACCGTCGTCGCTGGTTCTGTTCGGGGTCACGGGGGACCTTGCCCGTAAGAAACTCATGCCGGCCGTGTACGACCTGGCCAATCGGGGGCTGCTGCCGCCGAGCTTTGCCCTGGTGGGCTTCGCGCGGCGGAATTGGGAGAACGAGGACTTCGCCGCCGAGGTGAAGGCCGCGGTCAAGG
>NZ_JARUXE010000061.1 GCF_030433895.1 Arthrobacter sp. PsM3
AAAACAACGGGGGAGAGGGGAAGCTGGCCGGTCACCTGAGCCGCCCCACCCACCGGAATCCTCTGCAAAAGGAGCAACACCATGATTGAAAAGATCAACCTCTCCGGTCCCGCTGACCTGCTGGCAACCATCCCGCACCTGCTCGGGATCACGCCCTCGGAATCGTTCGTGGTTCTCACCGCCCATGCCGGTGCCCTCGGCGCGACGCTGCGGGTGGACGCGCCCGAACACGTCGAGCCGGGCAATTACGCGCAGACGCTGACCAGCCACGCCGCCAACGATGACAAGGCCACGGCGTCCTACGTTGTCGTCTACGCCGATGAGAACCAGGACAGCTACCCCTACGCCGCGCACGTCGCCGCGTTGGTGTCCGCGCTGGCCGCCGCCCGGATGCCCGTGCGGAACGTCTGGCTCGTGACCTCCACTCACTGGATGGAGTTCGGCACGGACGGGGAGCACCCGCTGGAGCAGATCAGCGACAGCCACGCCAACGCGGCGTTTACCTTCTTCGGGAGCGCCACGGACATCGACGTCTACAACCCCGCCCTGCTGGGCACGTGGGCCATGCCGGTGGAAGCACCCGAGGGCACCGAAGCGGACATTGAGGAAGCATGCGCGGCGTGGGCGGCCGTGCTGGACAGCACCGGGACCCCGGACGGCGAGACGGCCCGGAGCATCGCGGGAGCGTTCCAGCACAAGATGGTCCGGGACTTCCTGTTCCGCGAGACCATCACCACCCAGAACGGCAACTTCGCCGACGTGATCCTCGGGACCTTCACCGGACGCCCGGACTGGTACCGGGTGGATCGGGCCCAGGCCATCGCGTTCGAGCTGATGAAGGCAGTCCCGGCGGGCCAGCGCGCACCGATGCTGACTCTGATGGGGTGGCTGGAATGGCTCAAAGGCAACGGCACCCAGGCGGGCCGGTACCTCAAGCATGCGGACACGGACGCGCCCGGGTTCCGGCTGGCAGGGCTACTGCTGGAACTGATCAACCGCGGCTCAGTGGCAGACGTCGCCCGCGACCCGGAAACCTCCTACCAGCGGCACAACAACTAAGTGGATAAGGGCCGGGTCGGGATCAGCCAATGATCCCGGCCCGGCCTTTTCTTCGTGGCGGGGCGGCCTCCCCCGCTTCGCTCCGCCGGCCGCCGGACGCTCGCGCGGGCGCAGCCAGGAACCCAGCTGACGTGTAGAAACCACGGCTACAGTGAACCCCAGGAACACTGCACCGACCAGGGAAGCGTGAGCATGGGAACCGAATACATCCTGACCGACGACGACAAGCCGGCTGCCGAGCCCAGCCTGGCTGAAGACGTCATCGAAATTCGTCTGCTCACCGCCGGGGAACCAACCGGGCCCGCGAATATCGGCTGGGCCCAGGAACACCACAACCTCTGACCACCAGGCAGCGAGACGCTGCCCACCCAAATTTCCTCTGCAGAGGGAAAACCCGGAAAGGCCGGCACCTGAGTGCCGGCCTTTCCTCATGTCCGCGCTTTTTCCAAAGACCGCCGCCACAACAGGAACGCCGCCAGGGCATTTAGGACGGTGATGAAGGCGTCGCCCGCTGCCGGCCGGGCAATCACAAGATCGACGACGACCAGCGCCAGCGCCCCCGCTGCGGCAACTGTGAACACCACAGCCAGGACCCGCAGGACCCGCGGAGAATCCAGCCCAGCACCGCGCCCCGCACGGACCGGGTGGTTAGTACGCGGAGCCGGCTCAGTCATGCCCTCACCCTACTCAGGAAGGGCATGCTCGCAGGGCTCGCACCCATTCGGGCGTCCGCTGGCGCGGCCGGCTGTGGGGTCCAGTGCTGCCCGTCGCAGGGCTCCGGCCCGCCCTGGCCCTGTCTTGTCTACGACGTCTTTTGGTTGCTGTCCTCCGGATTCTAGGCGTCCGCTCCACCCCGTCTAGCCCCTCCTTCGTCGGGGCCTGCGGTGCAGGAAATGTCCCTCCGGCGCTCCTGCGTCGCTGATTTCCTTGAGGGAATTTCCTTCACCTTGCCCTGCGGGTAGACAGGGCTCCGTCGGCCGCCGAGCAAGCGAGCTTGCCAGCAACCAAAAAACAACGGGGGAGAGGGGAAGCTGGCCGGTCACCTGAGCCGCCCCACCCACCGGAATCCTCTGCAAAAGGAGCAACACCATGAACGCAATAACCACCAAGACGGTGACCACCCAGGACACCGGGGAAACCATCGACGGCGTAACCGCGCTGGGCGACTACCACGAGAACGGCGGCTACGACTGGATGGAACTCATCGGCGAACACGGTTGGGCCGTCATCCCCAGCTGGGGCAGCGACGGCTGGGACCTTGGTAACTGGCCCTACGTCATGGTCGCCGCGACCCGGACCGCCGACGGCATCGGGAACCTGTTCGGCGTCGCCACCTACTGCGAGGGTGACGTGAGCTGCACGTTCTACCGGACCAAGGCCCGCCAATGGGACGCGATCACCGAGCAGGCGTTCTTCCACTGGAAGAATGGACAGGCCCACGGCCCGGACGACCTGCCCGAAGCCGCCGCGGAACTCCCGTCCCGCTACCGGATGCCGTACATGGCCAACGTCGCCTAAACCTGCTGAAACCTTGCCGGGCGGAACCACCGCCCGGCAAGGTACCTCCCTCCTCACCAAAGCACCAGGACCTGCCGAAAGGTTCGGGCGGTCCGCCGCCGGTGGTTGGCTGCCGTCGCTGGTCACCGGCGGCGGACCGCCATTTCCGGGAAGGCCGCCGGTGGAACAGCCAGCGGGCCGGCCAGACACAGGGCGGGGCCGGCATGGGCGGATCCAGGGGAGACGAAGCCAGGGGCATGTTCGCAGGGCTCGCACCCCTTTGGGGCGTCCGCTGGCGCGGCCGGCTGTTGGGTCCAGGGTGTGCCGTCGCAGGGCTCCTGCCCGCCCTGGCCCTGTCTTGTCTACGACGTCTTTTGGTTGCTGTCCTTCGGATTCTAGGCGTCCGCTCCACCCCGTCTAGCCCCTCCTTCGTCGGGGCCTGCGGTGCAGGAAATGTCCCTCCGGCGCTCCTGCGTCGCTGATTTCCTTGAGGGAATTTCCTTCACCTTGCCCTGCGGGTAGACAGGGCTCCGTCGGCCGCCGAGCAAGCGAGCTTGCCAGCAACCAAAAAACAACGGGGGAGAGGGGAAGCTGGCCGGTCACCTGAGCCGCCCCACCCACCGAAATCCTCTGCAAAAGGAGCAACACCATGAACACCACACCCACCCTCGAAATGCTCGACCCGGCCACCCTGACCGTGGACATCAACGTCCGCAAAGACGCCGCCTTGACCGCCGATTTCATTGCCAGCATCACAGAGCACGGCGTGATGGAACCGGTGATCGCCCACCGCAAGGACGACGGCGTGGTGCACGTCCTGATGGGACAGCGCCGCACCCGCGCCGCCGTTGAAGCCGGACGCGCCAGCATCCCGGTGATGATCATCGAGTCCCCCGAGGAAGCCGAACGGATCGTGACCCAGGTCGTGGAGAACATCCAGCGCGCCGAACTGACCGAAGCGGACGAGGCCGACGCCTACCACCAGCTGTCCCTGATCGGCGTCTCAGCCGCCGCGATCGCCAAGAAAACCGGACGGACCAAGACCACCGTGGAAGGGGCGCTGAAAGCCAAATCCTCGAACGCCGGATCCGCCGCCCTGGGCAAGGGATACAGCATCGACGAAGCACTCATCATGGCCGAATTTGAAGGGAACCAGGACGCCACGGAGGAATTGGAGTCCGTGATCGCGGACGAACCCGATCAGCTCCTGCACGTCGCGCAGATGCTCCGGGACCGCCGCGACCGCGCCGCCGCCCTCGCCGCACTCATCGCCGAGCTCGAGGCGGAGGGCAAGACCATCGTCGAGGACGCCGGGCACTACGCCAACGAAGAGAACCTGTACGTCTCGGCCGCGAAACGGGCCGACGGGGAACCGGCCACCGACGAGGACGCCAACGCCTACCTGATCAGCACCGACTACCGGGGCCAGCACAACGCCCAGCCCGTCATCACCGGCTGGAAGGACCTGGGCTTCACCCCGAAGTACGAACGCTACGACGGCGACACGCAGGCCCAGAAAGGCCCGATGACCGAGGAACAGAAAGCCGAGCGGAAGACCCTGATAGCCAATAACCGCGAGATGGAAAGCGCCACCAAGGTCAGGCGGGAGTTCGTGAAGACCCTGCTGTCCCGGAAGACCGCGCCGAAGGGCTGGCAGTACTTCACCGTCCACGCCATCACCCACGACCCCGAAACCGCCAGCGGCTACGACGGCAAGGTCGCCACCGAAATGATCAGCACCAAGACCGGGGAGGACACCGACCGGTGGGGATGGAACCCGTTGCGGGACCACACCGCCAAAACCACCGCACGGCCCGAGTTCTCCCTCATCGCCCTGATCTGCGCAGGGTATGAAAAGACCATCCAGAAGGACTCATGGCGGAGCGCCGAGAAGCGGCATTTCCACTACCTGAACCAGCTCACCATCTGGGGTTACACGGCCAGCGCCGTGGAGCAGATCATCATCGATAACCACACCGCCGAAGCGGAGTAGCCTGAAAGTGTGCCGGGCGGCTGGATCCCCCAATACAGCCGTCCGGTCACTCACCCCGTGAAGGGCCGGGAACCTCCCGGATGTGGGGCGGTCCGCCGCCCAGGGCGAACCACAGCAGCCACTCACCAGCGACGGACCGCCATTCACCGCGACCACGCGACCGGCAGCACCACCACCCGCGGGACCAGGAACAACGAGGTACCCGGCCCGCGGCAGCACCACAAACCATTCAGCTAAGCTGAACCACAGATTTCCTTTGCAGAGGGAAACCCAGACAGGGCCGGCACACACAGTGCCGGCCCTGTCGTCGTTTAGTTGCAGGTTTACGGCCGTCCCGGAGCGATTGGGAACATTCCGTATCTTCCCTGGCCGCCCTCCCTCTTTGTGAACGTGATGATGGTTGTGTCTCCAGATACGTCCGCGGGGGGATCCTGGTTTTCTAGGACGATTGCTTGGCCTTCGAACTCCGTTGCCAGATAGCGGTAGAAGGAATCGGAGACGGAAGCGGGGATGGCTTCGTCTTCACCGGGATCCGGCTGTCGGTAGGTGACCAGGGGAGAATCGAGGACAACGAAGCCGGGATGTGGCTGTTCTCTGCGCATACAGTAGGTAGCCAGTGCGAGTGAGAACGCGGAGTGAAGTAGCGCCCTGGTGCCTTTTCCCCTTGAGCTCCGGGGGCGACCATCTACGATCAACTCAGCTTTCTCATCCAAGCGTGCTGTATTGGTTCCTGCCATACCCCAGCTGTTCAGGATCTCAGCGATCAAGGCTGCAAGTTCACGCTTCTCTTCATCGTTAACTGACCCTCCACTACTAGCTGGCTTCATCGCATCGAGTTCGATCGTGCTACGCAGGCTCTCAACGCTTCGTATTTGCTCCTGCGCCGAAAGCGCGCGCTCGATTTTGCTCTTGGCGGCATTGAGCTCGTGAAGGTCTTTCTTTTTTGGCGACAAAGTTCTATCAAGCTCGGAAACCCTGACCCCCAGTTCTCCAACGGCTTGCCTGGCGGCGTAGATCGTTTGCTGAATGTCCCGCTTCTCGGAAGCCATTGACTCGATTGTTGCTTCAAGATCGAGCAACAGTCCCGCGGTTTTTGCCATCTCTGCGACTGCTGCCTCCCTAAGCATTTCTGCTCCGGAAACGTCACCTGGGCCGTGCTGCTGGTGTTCTTTCTGCGCCCCGCACAACATGCAAATCTCGGGCTCGAACAGGCCTAGAAGGGTGCCACCCTCTGCAACCATCTCGAGACGCTGAATGTCAGAGTGGTATTGGCTACTCAACAGGCCAAATCGGGCCGAGAGCTCCTCAAGTTCTGTGAACCTATCCTCATGTCGTGACAGTTCAGCCCTGATGGTTTCGCGGTCATTGAGAACCGCATCGCGTTCCGCGACCGTCCCTTCGATGGAATCGTAGTGCTCGGTAATTGAGGCATTCAGACGTAGGAGCTGTTGGGTGGCATCGCTGGGCAGATCAGGGATCTCTCTGGAAAGCTTCGCCACAATCTGATCAAGAAGTGCAGATTTGCTGCGGCTCAGCGTTTCTTCGGCCTGGGATGGAGCCTCAACCAGGTCAGAGTCGTCCTCGTCCTCTAGCAGTAGCTTTAGCACTGATTTTTCGACAGTCGCACTTATACGCTGCCCAGTGAGGGCCGGCGCCGCCTGTGCCTGAATGCTTCCCTCGGAGATCACACATAGCTGAACAAGGTCCCGGAAGCTCAAACCGCGGGTTGTATTTTTGGCATTCGTTCGGACTCTGCGGCCAGCGAAGCCTAGTTCCGTGAGCAGATAATTAGAGAGGTTGTCCTCCTTGTCGGCGTTGTGTACTGGTTTGAGCACTCGGTCCGCAGGTGATGTGGGAAAGTCCCGCAGGTCACTGTTATAAAGTTCGAATTTTCCGCCGTTGAGCGGGCGAAGCAACGTGGCTGTTGTTCCGTCGACACGAAAACCCAGCAGCAGATGGGTGTAGCCCTCGACTTCGGGGATGCTGCGGAGTTCCTTGCCACCCAGCGCATAGTTGATGCTGTCGAGAATGAATGACTTGCCGGTGTCAGAAGGCCCTACTATCGCGGTAAGGCGATCATTGAAGTCGATACTTGCCGGATCCACACCTCGCCCAAGGAAGGTGAGGTGCCGGAGCTTCATGCGTGGGGGGGCCATACGTTTCCATTTCCTGGGTCTTCGGCATTGTGCAGTGGTGCGAGCATCCACTGGTGGGCCTGCGTGTCAGTGAGTTCGGCGAAGTGATTTGCTGCCCATTCGGCGCGTGTCCCTAGCGCAGCGACCAGAGGGGCCTCCATGAGGCCAAGAAAGCCCGCAGCTTCTTCCGTTGCGCGATAGGAAATTCCCTCTGCGGACGCAATGAAGGAGACCATGCCAGCGCTACGCATTAGTTGAAGACCCTGCTCGATAGTCCCCCTCTTCAACCCGAGTTCGCCGAGTGAGTTGGTTCGATCTGGATGGACGCTGGGGAGATCACTGAACATGCCACTGTGTAGTGTCCAGTGGTCCAAGATGGTGATCCGATTCAGATCGAGTGATTGAGGAAACACGGCGTTAAGGAGTATCACCGTTCGGATCCCGACCTCTACAGGCCCGTTGAAGAGGAGCATGCTAAGAGTCCTGCCCTATCCAGTTGAGTCGGTCATCGTTGGCTAACTGGTGGCAAAGTCCCGTGCGGTCACGCGGACGGATGATCCTGATTAGTGGGCTCGAATCCAACGGGACCGTTGATGCTTTCTCGGTGACTTTGGAGAGTCGGCTCATTCCGTTGGGATGATCCATCTGCTCGATGTCCACAACGCCGTCATACATGTCTTGTTGTAGGTCGCTGAACACAGCCGCCGGCACTTGATCTCTTGCACTCCCTCGCAGGTCTTCGGCGCTGAAAAAGGCTTCGCGTGCACGTTTGAAGTGTTCGCGAGACGAAGCATCCGAGATCTCCGCTTCAGTTTTCCAGGCTGTTCCATGTCGCTCGTTATAGACCTCTACCAACTTCTTGACATACACAGCCTCACGGCTCAGATCCACCTCTGAGGGGGTTTGCGCCAACTCCCGTGCTCGGGTGATGGGTCGGGTCCCGAATCGAAGTACGTGGTTGGGTGAACGCCGGTGCACAACTAAAACGTCCTCCAGGTCCTCAGCCTTGAAGAGGCTGTAATCGGTTCCCTGAGCAGTGGCACGAATGCGCGCCTGCATGTGGGATTCGGCATCATGAAGAGGACTAGAACTTCCCTCCAGCCAACTAAGGAAGCCCTCTTTGAGTTTGGACGGTGAACTGAGCAGCCTCGTGAGTGTTGGACCGCAGCCATGGGGGGCTAGAAATCGGTATCGTCGCGGAAGGGTATAAACCCCGTCCGTGACGCCAGCAATCACTTTGTACATTTCCGGATAGGCGTCGCCGGGCCTCAACGCTCGGTTATAGTGCTTGCACTGAAAGCAATCCCATTGCCCGTCAGTACCGGCATCCGTCAGTAGTCCAACGACATCCAGGCCGCGGTCGCCGCTTCCTCCTGGGATTTGGACGTGAAGGTAACCTTCGAGGGCGCGAGCCCACTCGTAGACGAACTCCTCCCAGTCTGATGGCGAGAAGAATGCAATGTACTGGCGAGGGAGCAGTGTAGGACCCGAAACGCCTAGCGAGTAGGTATCAGGTCCGGGGTCCGGTAGATCCACTAGGTCGTAGGTACCAGAACGCTCAGAAGGCACTGCGCTTTATCCCCAACTATAAATTCGGCTTTATCTCTGCCCAGACTATTGCCTCTGATTCAGGGAAACGGCTAGGGGCCAGACCTCGTGTCTTCCTGACGACAGGTCACGGACTCCTAAGACTTAGTCGCCTTCGCTGTCCCCGGCCCCTAGAGGTTGCGTCATAAACGACCGTTTTTGAAGGCACTCTTGTCCAGCGGTGGGGGAGCGGCTCGTCCAGGCTCCGGTTTCCTTTGCTCGGACGTCGCCGGAGGAAGCACCAATAACGGCCATTTCTGAGCTGCGATCGGCGGGCCTCCGAAAACGTCGTGCTTTGCGACAGCGAGTATGCCGCCAGGTTCGACAGGAAAGCGACCCGGTTTCCTTCCTTAGCCGATTGAATTGAGGTGAGTGGCCAGGGGCGTGATCTAGATTGATTTTCGGGTAATGGGCGCCCCTCGCTGCTTGACCGCGTGCACCCAGAGGGCCGGTCTTTGGCTGTGCTCCGGCCTGCAAAACATGCCTAGCTAATTCTGCTCGCTCTGGCTTCTATCATCTCCATGCCTTGCGTCACCGATTCTGCGGCGCCGAGCCGTTCACCCTCGGGCGATGTGAATCGCTGCTGCTGAAGGTTATTGCCATAAAGGACCACCCATCCATCACCTTCTACGGCCGGATCTAACCGGCCAGTTACCCGATTGTTGGATCTCCACCGGACGAGGTGTGAGCCGGTCTCGATATTCAAGCTGGCTGTGAGTTTCCCGTGTACTGTCCGCCCTGGGACTGCTATTGTCGCCCCTCGCACGGGGCCTGGCCTTGCCGTGGAGGCGGAGGTTGTGCTTACATCCGGTTCCCGCTTCGTTCGGGGATGTGCATGAAAGATGAACGTAGCGATCAGTGCAGCCGACGTGGCACCAAGGGCCGCGCCTATCGCGAGTACTGACAAGTCGCGGCCGGTGGGCTGCTGACTGGGCGCCCAAATCAAAAGGGTCAGAAAAAATGCGGAAGCCGTTAGGATTCCGAAGATCCAGCTCCACTTGCTACTCATGCCTAGAGCCTAAAAGATATGGCACTGGTGCACGCAACCATGACGATCTTTTGTCAGGTGTGCCACTTTCCTCGGTTCGCATGTTCAAGATGGAAACCTCTATGCAAAGGTCTAAAATCATCGTTCTGACCGGCGCGTCCGGCCTCCAAAAATGTATGACTTCGGCGTCAAATGGCGGCGTTGTCGCATCGCTATTTCGCGGGATGGTATACCCCGGTCCTTGCCGAAGACAGACCGTGGATAGAGTGTTGACATAGTATGCCTGCTCAGGATCGCGTCGACTGGGGTGGGTTATCGATTAGGTGCAACAGCAGGGGTGCGACGGTGTCACCAAGTTGGGAAGACCGCGCCCAATACTGCCGGGCCTGGGCCCGTTCTCCAGAGAGATACCGGTCGATGCCTAGGAAATTCAGTGCGTCAGAATCCTCGGGTAAGCCGCTCAGCCTGAGGAGAGCGGCGTCTCGGATGTCTTGAACTGAGGACAGTGTCGCCGCGTAGGTCGACGCGGACGGGGCGCCGTGCGTACCGGCCAGATCGAGGAACTCAATAGAGCCGTCGCAGTTGCCATCGAAGGCGTCCAACGCGGCCAGTGACAGCGCGGCTTGTTTCAAGTCGGTATCCGGAGTGTGCAGCGCGCTTTCAGCAGTGATCCTCTCCCATAGGGCTCGGGCTCCTCCCGCATCACCAACGCGGGCCAACGCTGTCGCAACCAAATTCATCGCCGCGGTGTTTCCTGCGTCCGCGGCTTTCTCCAACCAGTATCGGGATCCGGCATTGTCAGGCGGGTCCTGGTGATAGCCGAGCAGGTAACCGAGACCGCCCATTCCATTGCTGTTTCCTGCGTGGGCGGCTTTCTTTAACCAGTATCGGGCTTCGTCGATGTCACGCGGATCCGAGTTATAGGCTAGGGCTCCGAGGCTAAACATCGCATCAGAGTTTCCGGCTTCGGCAGCCTTTTTGTACCAGTTCAGGGCGCCGTTCAGGTCTGGGGGGTCGACCTCATCAGCGAGTAGGTCAGCGAGGCTGCACATCGCATCAGAGTTGCCAGCTTCGGCAGCCTTCTCGTACCAGTACAGGGCGCCGTTCAGGTCTGGGGGATCGACCTCCTCAGCGAGCAGGGTCCCGAGACTGTCCATCCCGCTGGTATTTCCAGCGTTGGCTGCCCTTTCGTACCAGTACCGGGCCTTCTCAAAGTCCGGCACGTCGGTCTGATGGGCCAAGTGGTCACCATGGGCGGCCCAGTGGGACCCCAAGTTCATCATCGCCCATGATTCCCCGGCATCGGCTGCCTTCCCCGACCAGTACCGGAAGCCTTCAAAATCTGGCGGGTCTAGGTAGTGCGCCAGCTGGACCCCTAGGTTCAGCATCGCGCTGGTGTGACCGGCGTTGGCTGCTTTTTCGTACCAGTACCGGGCGCCTTCAAGATCTGGCGGATCCAGATCTGTCTGAAGCAAGGTTCCGAGCAGGTACATCGCTTCGACGTGGCCGGCGTCGGCGGCCAGCTTCAAAGCGCGGATGGCGGCGCCGCTGTTCTGACGCCGGCGCGCTGCCTGGCTTACGGCATATGCGGCGTCAGGATCTGCAATCTTCAGGGCTTCGTCCCAGAAGCCCGCTGGAATCGGACGGGATGCACCTATCTGCCCGTCATCTGCAGCGAGCAGGTAGGAGAACGGGCTGTAGCCTAGTGTCCCGTCCGGCAGCAGATCTGGCCGGAGAGTAGCTACCCGGCCCGCACCTTTGGGCGGAGTGGCTGCCGCGGCAATTTGCTTGAGGACTGACTTTGCTGTGGGCCGGATCTCCGGACGTTCCGCGCGCAATTCATTCAAGGCCAAGGCGGCCAAGTCCTTCACTGGGACCGGTCCGGGCATGCCGACCCGGGTCCAGTCGATGGCCACCTGAATGACCTTGTGAAAAACAGGTTTGCTATCCCGGGCGTCGCGGTATTGTCGCAGCAGGGCTGGAGCGCCGGCCAGCTGCTCAGCTAGCCCGAACTCGGAAAGATCCTCCCCCGGGTAAGCATCTCGGGCCGCCTTTTGCTCTATCGGGTCCTCGCTGGTCGGTCTCAAATCCAGCTGCGTGGCGTCTTCCAACAGTCGGCGTACATCACGTGTAAATTCCCCGTCGTCAAGGGCCAGACGCGCCCGTTCCTCACTACGTAGCGTGGCGAGCACCATGGTTGGTCCGGGCCGTTTCAGCAGAGATGTCAGCAGGGCCGGAGTAAGGGGGGCCTGGCTAATCAGATATTCCTGCAGGTCATCAAGCCACACTATGATTTCGTCGGTGCCAGTCTGCAAGCGGGGATGTTTTGCCAAGGCGTGCAGAGCCGGTGGAGCCGGGGCGAGCAGGCGGCCCTCGGGCCACTGTGAACGGATGGCTTCGAAGGCGGTGCGGGTCTTGCCGGCCTTGGACGGGCCTACGAGCACTACCATCCGTCCAGAAACAAGTTTCTCCCGCAGTCGGACGTCCAGGTCACCGTGCGTGCGAGGCACGTAGGGATCCTGCACTCCGGAGCTGTCCCGGTTGCCGTACCAGGTTGGGGTGGCGCCCATGCGGTAGGGGTTAAGATCCCTGACCTGGGGCAGGTCATCGCCGTCGAGCAGCTCCACCAGCCCGGCCAAGGGTTCCACCGGTTCTGCGGCCGCCCACATCAGGTGCTCCGGGCCGGGCAGCCCGAGTGCGTCCGCAACCCCGCGAACAGCGGGGTCGGTGAACGCATCCCGGGCTATCCTGTCGAATGTCATGGCCTTTAGAGCAGAATCACCCTGCCGGTGGTGGTGTTCGACCACCACCCCGATTGCGAGACCGGCGTGGAAGAGTAGAGCCCCCGAGAAACCGCCCCAAGGTGACGGCCGCGCAGCTTTACGCTCTGTTTCCTTCGGCGTTCTCCAGTCGGCAATAGGTTCGGGGTGGACCCGGGTCTCGCGTATCAAAAGCCGGCCAGACTCTGCCTCATCGGTCTGGTAGATCGTCCCGTGAACCTCACCGGTATCCCTGGTGCCTTTTTCAGCGTCACGCTGGAATAGGGGGTATCCGATCGCCTCACAGTTTTGCAGCATCCCCGAGTAGTGGCGTTCCACACGGGCGAACGCCACCGCGGGCAGCAGTGCGTCCCAAGGGGCATCATCTCCAAGCCGCAGGACAGCTACGTCCAAGCCTTGAGATGCTACCACCCCAATGACGGGTGCGGGTGCACCGTCACTGGATCGGATGACGCGCAACGACGATAGCTGCTTCATCTTGAGTATGTCGCGGGTGCAGTGCTCGGCCGTCAGGACAAGCCGGCCCCCGACTAGGAAGCCAGAGCCCGACTGCTGGCGGCCATCGGTGAACGTAGCTATGACCATGACCACGCGGTCCTTTGGGACGCCCTTCCAGTCCGTGATGGTCGGCGTCATTAGGTTTCCGGTAGCTCAAGCATAAGGAGGGTCATTCATGGGGACCTACGGTATCTTCTGGGAAAGCCGGTGAGGCGATGGCGAAGTCGGGGGTCAGAGTCCCATCCTCCCGTTCCCACAGCGGCGCCAGTTTCAGGGTCAGCGTCTGGGTGGCGACCCTTTCATACCCACCACCGACCCCGAAAATCTCCCACCCAATCTTGCCGTCCGCGTCCTTGGTAACGGCCAGCTGTACCGTCAGTTCGACCGGCTCGATAGAAAACCGCATAACCTGGCCGTCGCCGGCGGCGGCCGCCTGCATCAACTGCGACCGCAGGGCCTCGATCGCCTCCGCGAGACCTACCACAACATTCGGCATAAAACGCCTCCCACCTGATTGATCTATCCGATGGCCCAACCGGTAGGCAGGCCCACGACGCGAACCAACCTGGGCACCGTCCCATCATCTTGTCGTACCGTGATATTTCTGGATAGGGCACGCTGGGCGCCAGCCCAGCGCCAGCTTCGTGGGCTGACGGTACCGTCATAAGATGCTCATCGGATAGGGCACGCCTGCAAGGACTTGCTGGGGGAGAACCGGCCCACTACCTCAATAACGACCGTATTTGCAGTGGTGAATGCGGTGCGTATGAGTAGCGGGCTATGTCAGGGGCAAGTGCCAGCGCCCGGCAGCTCAAAACTCGGCTCCGTAATCAATCTTGGTCAGAACGCTGGACTGGGCGTTTTTGACCACCCTATGCGAGCACGTGGGGATGATCCGCTCGTACTACGGTCGCCGCCGGGAGGAGCTAAAGACGGCGGCTATGTCCTGAAAGTCCTTCGTCTTTCCCGTCTTGGCAAGCACGGCCAGGCAAAGAATAAACGGCATCAATCGTTTTGCGCACTCGACGACGGCTAGGCCGAGGGATAGGGACAGTATTTCGTGGGTCATGGGAGCTCCTGCTTTCAGCTTTGAATAGGTGGTTGCCTAGTGCCGCCGTGAAGCAAGAAGTTCGCTGAAGGTGGCCTCGGGCTCCGATCTTGCTTCGGAAGGGCCCCTTCAGTAGTTACCTTGAGCGTTCAGGTCGCGGACCTGCCACGATGCTCAGCCCCCTAGGAAGGCCACCAATAAGTAATCTGCTACGGGCCCTAGGTCGGTATGCCCTAACAGTGATTCGATCCTGCCATATCGACAGCGGTTGTGTCAGTAGCGCCATGTCAGCGCCCCGTGTGACTTTCAGAAGCCGCGTGCGCACTTCACGCGCATTCTGTCACATACTTAGAAACAGTGACCCTTTGCATGACTTAGAATAAATGACTAGTTAAGTGACATATTTTGATTTCAGCCCGGTTCGGAATCACGCTGTCACTTAAACGAACGTATAAATGACAGAGGGGAACTGCGGTGCTCGTCGGATACATGCGCGTCTCCAAGGCGGACGGGTCTCAGACCACGGACCTGCAGCGCGACGCACTGCTGGCCGCGGGCGTCGACCCGTTGAAGCTCTACGAGGACCATGCCTCGGGGAAGAAGGACGACCGCCCCCAACTGGCGGCCTGCCTGAAGGGCTTGAATGCCGGTGACACCCTTTTGGTGTGGAAGCTGGACCGGTTGGGCCGGGACCTGCGCCACCTGGTGAACACCGTCCACAACCTGACCGAACGCGGCATCGGGCTAAAGGTCCTCACCGGCGAGGGCGCTGCCATCGACACCACCACGGCCTCGGGCAAGCTCGTGTTCGGGATCTTCGCCGCCCTGGCAGAGTTTGAACGCGAGCTCATCTCCGAGCGCACCATTGCCGGCCTGGCTTCCGCCCGTGCCCGCGGACGGAACGGCGGGCGGCCGTACAAGATGACGCCCGCGAAGCTCCGTCTTGCCATGGCCTCGATGGGAAAGCCCGGCACGAAGGTCAGTGATCTCTGCACCGAACTCGGGGTCAGCCGACAGACCCTCTACCGACATGTTTCGCCGACCGGGGAACTGCGCCCCGACGGTTCAAAGCTGCTTGTTGGCAATTGAGGCTCAGGGAACTCTCCTGAGCGCGCGGACTGGTCTCGCACGCGGGGGCAACTAAGTCCTGACAGACTCTCAGAGCACTTCAACTGGCCTGATTCTTACGCCGTGGGCGCGTCAGCAGCTGCGACGCCTTGATTATCGGGTGGTGGCTGTGCCGACCGGCCTCATCGTCCCAGCATGGAGGCTGGCGGCAGGGCAAAGGGTGCGGTGGAGAACTGCGGTGCCGCGGCGTTCATCAGGCGTCCCCATTGGCCGCCGGCAATGTCGGCGCCGTCGACGGCGGCATAGTACTTTCCGTTGATGGTGATGTTCTGGTTGACCCAGCGGGGCCCGATGCCCTGGTAGCTGCCGAACCATGAGGCCGTGGATATCCCCGAGGTGGCACCGACGGTCCAGGTCATGGTGTTTCCGTCGGTGGTGCCGGTTTTGGCGAAGATGTCATAGCTCTTGTTGACCGGAATGTTGTAGCCGGAGCCTTTGGTCAGCACGTTTTTCAGGGCGTAGGTGACTCCGGCGGCGACATCCGGGTCGATGGCCTGCCGGCAGTCCGCCCCGGGCACTGGGTAGTTCCGGCCGTGCGGGCCGGTGACCGAGTCCAGGGCGACCGGGTCGCAATGCACTCCGTTTGCCGCGAAGGTGGCGTAGGCGTTGGCCATGGACAGCGGTGCGA
>NZ_JARUXE010000062.1 GCF_030433895.1 Arthrobacter sp. PsM3
GCGCACCTGCATGGCATGCAGGGGGTCAGGGGTTCGAGTCCCCTCAGCTCCACCGGATAATCCGCCGGAATCGAAAGATTCCGGCGGATTTTTCTCGATCCGGAGCCAAACGCCGGGAAAAGCCGGTGTCCCGAGGCTTTTATCCCGGACCGGCGCGCCGATTCGCGTGAACCGGAATTGTGGTTTAAGATAAACAGGTTGCTTCAGGGAATCCGGTCCTTCACAGGACGGTTTTTCCCGGCAAGTTCGGGGCTGTGGCGCAGCTGGTAGCGCACCTGCATGGCATGCAGGGGGTCAGGGGTTCGAGTCCCCTCAGCTCCACCGAAGAGGCCCTGCTCATTGAGCAGGGCCTCCTTTTTTGTTGCGAGTATTGTTGCGGGAATTTTGCGGAGCCCCGCCGCCCGGGCAGCGGTTCACGTGCGGGCACGCAGCGGATCACTGGCCGGTTCGCCGGCTCTCCCGCCAGGCCTGCCACGCGCCTGTGGACCACAGGGCCCACAGCACCAGCAGCGGCTGGAAGAGCAGGCGGATTCCACGGCTCAGGTCCGAATTGAGGCCAAACGAATTGGTACCCGTGGCGAACTGCGAGATGTTGCCCGGGAAGACCGCCACGAAGAAGCCGGCAACAATCCAGCCGAGGGCCACCCGGCGCCGCCTGAGCAGCAGCAGGCCCACGCCGAGGACGATCTCCACCAGCCCGGACGCGACCACGACGAAGTCCCTGTCCAGCGGCAGCCAGGGCGGCACCTGCGCATAGAAGGCCTCCCGGTTCCAGCTGAGGTGGCTGACGCCGGCCAGGACCAGGAACCCGCCCAGCAGCAGCCGGCCCGCGGTCCGCCGGCCACGGCGCAGCCTGGAACCGTCGTGGTGGGAGTGAACCGGGGTGTCGGCCATGAGGCGCCGCCTTCGCTGGGGAGAGGCCAGCTTAGCAATGCAGCTCCGCGGGCCCCGGCCTTGCCGCTCGACTAATATTGGGGGCGTGAATGAGACCCTGCCCCCGTGCCCCGAATGCTCCAGCGAATACACCTACGAGATGGGGGCGCTCCTGGTCTGCCCGGAGTGCGCGCATGAGTGGTCGCCGGTCCTGGAGGCAGAGTCCGGCGACCAGGAACCAAAGCCGATCAAGGACGCCGTCGGCAACATCCTCGCCGACGGGGACACTGTCACGGTCATCAAAGACCTCAAAATCAAGGGCAGCTCCACGGTGATCAAGGTCGGCACCAAGGTCCGTGGTATCCGGCTGGTCGACGGCGTCGGAGACCATGACATCGACTGCAAAGTCGACGGCGTCGGTCCCATGCAGCTGAAATCCAGCGTGGTCAAGAAGATCTGACCGACATGTCCGCCGGGATTGAGGGCGGGATCCGGTCCGCCGACGTCGTCGTCATCGGCGCCGGCCAGGCCGGGCTCTCCGCCGCCTACCACCTGCAGCGCCGGGGCTTTGCCCCGGCCGGGACGGGCCCCGAAGAACGGGATCCGGCCTACCGCTACATCGTCCTCGACGCCGAGGACGGCCCCGGCGGGGCCTGGCGCCACCGCTGGAAGAGCCTCCTGATGGCCACTGTGAACGGCATCAGCGACCTGCCCGGCATCCCGCAACCCGACGTCGACCCGAAGGAAGCCAGCTCAAGCTTCCTCACCCGCTACTTCGGGGGCTACGAAGACCAACTCGCGCCGGCCATCGAACGACCCGTCAGGGTCCGGACCGTCGCCCCGGAGGACAAAAACCCGGGCGGCCGGCTGCGGATCACCACCTCCCGCGGCGACTGGTCCGCCCGGGCCATCATCAACGCCACCGGCACCTGGACCCGGCCGTTCTGGCCAATCTACCCGGGCCAGGCCGGCTTCCGCGGGCGGCAGCTGCACGTCGCGGACTACGTCTCCGCCGACGAATTCCGCGGCCGGCACGTGATTGTGGTCGGCGGCGATATCTCCGCCGTCGGGCTGCTCGACGAAATCTCCCGCGTCGCCAGCACCAGCTGGTTTACCCGCCGGGAACCCGTCTGGCGGGACGCCGCCTTCGACCGGAAGGCCGGGCACGACGCCGTCGCCCTCGTCGAGGAACGCGTGCGGCAGGGACTCCCGCCGCAGAGCGTCGTCGCCGCCACCGGCCTGATTTGGACCCCGGCACTGCGCGCGGCCGCCGCCCGCGGCGTACTGGAGCGCCAGCCCATGTTCAGCGCCATCGAGCCCGGGGGAGTGCGGCTGGCCGACGGCAGCTTCCTCGCAGCCGACGTGATCCTCTGGGCCACGGGCTTCCGGGCCGAGCTCGACCACCTCGCCCCGCTGAACCTGCGCGGCGCAGGCGGCGGAATCGCCATGGCCGGCACCCGGGTGGCCGCGGAAACGCGGGTCCAGCTGGTGGGCTACGGGCCGTCGTCGTCCACGATCGGCGCCACCCGGGCCGGCCGGACGGCTGTCGCGGGGATCCTGCAATTTCTGCGGGAGCAGGATAAATTGCTGGAACAGGATAAATTGGCAGGGGTCCGCAACCTCCAGGCCCGGACACCCTGACTCATTAAAGGCGGCAGCTCGCGCGTGGCGGACAACGATCTTGAATCCCTCTTCTCCCGGCTGGGCCGGTTCCCGGATGTGGAGGCGGCCAACCTGCAGGCCTGGGACGCCACGGACAAGCTCCTCCTGGACACCGCCGGGGAGCTGCCCGCTACCGGCTTCCTCCGCCCCGGCAGCCGGCTCGCCATTGTGGGGGACCGTTACGGCGCGCTGACCCTCGGGGCCCTTGCCCTCCGCGCCGCCGGCCGCCCCGGCACCGCCGGTCCCGCCGACGCAGCCAGTCCCGCCGGGGCCACCCCGGACTCCGCCAACACTTTGACCCACCCGGTCCGTGTGCACCAGGACCTCATCACCGGCGAGCGTGCCCTCCGCCACAACGCCGGCAGGCTGGGTGTCGCCGGCGGCTTCGAACAGTTCCCGCTCGGCGCCGGGCTCCTGGCCGGAGCCACCCTGGTGCTCGTCCAGCTGCCCAAGTCCCTGGCGGAGCTGGAGGAGATCGCCGACGCCATCGCCCGGCACGCCCACCCCGACGTCGTGGTGCTGGCCGGCGGCCGGGTCAAACACATGAGCCTGGGCATGAATGCCGTGCTCGAGCGGCACTTCAGCGAGGTCCAGCCGCAGCGGGCCCGGCAAAAGTCCCGGATACTGCTGGCCCGCCGCCCCCGGCCGGCCACCGGCGCCCCGCCGTTCCCCGCCGCCGTAGACAACACTGAACTGGGACTGACCGTGTGCGCCCGCGGCGCTGTTTTTGCCGGCACCGGGCTGGACATCGGCACCCGGTTCCTGCTGGAGTTCCTGCCCCAGATGCCGCCGGCACGGCACGCTATCGACCTGGGCTGCGGCACCGGGATCCTCGCGGCCATGTACGCCCGCCGCAATCCGGGCTCCCGGGTCACTGCCACCGACCAGTCCGCGGCCGCTGTCGACTCCGCCAGGGCGACGGCGGAAGCCAACGGCCTGGACGCGCAGATCACCGTCCTCCAGGACGATGCCATGGGCCTGCTGCCGGCCGGTGACGCCGACCTGATCCTGCTTAACCCGCCTTTCCACGTCGGCGCGGCGGTGCATGCCGGGGCCGGCCTTAAACTCATTGAGGCGGCCGGACGGGTCCTCGCGCCCGGCGGGGAGCTCTGGACGGTGTTCAACAGCCACCTGCATTACCAGCCCGCGCTGCAGCGCCTGATCGGCCCGACCCGTGAGGTGGGCAGGAACCCCAAATTCACCGTGACGGCAAGCACCCGAAGACCCGCTGAACTATGAAGCCGGCGTGTGTGCGGTCACAGGGGCGTAACGTACGATTCTGACATAAGCATTGCGCAGCCAAAACGTTTAGGGGTATCAGTGACTGAGATCCGCCAGCCCTCGCCGAGGCGCGGAACCAATTTGCCCCGAATGGGGGACTTTAACCTCACGGTGATCCTCGACGCCATCAGGCGTTCCCCCGCCGGCCTGAGCCGGGTCGAGCTGGCCCAGATCGTCGGGCTGTCCCCGCAGACGATCTCCAACATCTCCCGCCGCCTGCTGGACCAGGACCTCATCTATGAGGCCGGCAAGGAAGGCACCGGACCGGGTAAACCACGGACCATGCTCCGGCTCAATTCCTCCGGAATGTACGCCGTGGGCGTTCATCTGGATCCGGCCGTGACCACGTTCGTGGTGCTGGACCTGGTCGGGGCGGTGGTCAAGCATTCCCGGATCAAGACCCCGGCAGGCACCGATGCCGGGGCCGTCATCGAGACCATCGCCGCCGAAATCAAGCAGATTATCTCGGATTCCGGCGTCGACCCGGCCAGAATCGCCGGCTTGGGGATCGCCTCGCCCGGACCGATCGACCTCGAGGAGGGCACCGTCGTCGACCCTCCGCTCCTGCTCGGCTGGGACCGTGTGCCGCTCCGCGATGCCCTGGCCGCGGCCACCGGCCTGTCCACGATCGTGGACAAGGACGTGACCAGTGCCGCCGTGGCTGAGACCTGGGCGGGCGGCCCCAGCGGCGCGGGCAGCTTCATCTTTATGTACATGGGCACCGGAATCGGCTGCGGAATCGTGCTCAACGACGAGGTGGTGCGCGGCACGTCGGGGAACGCCGGTGAAATCGGGCACATCATCGTTGATCCGGACGGCGCGCCCTGCGACTGCGGACTGCGCGGCTGCATCAAGTCCACCTGCATCCCCCAGGCGTTGGTGGCCCAGGCCGTCGAAGCCGGGGTGCTGGACGGACCTCTCGCGGAAGTGACCGGCCCAGCCCTCCAGGAGAGCTTCGTCGCACTGTGTGCCGCCGCCGGCGCCGGCGACGCCAGGGCAATAAAGATCATCGACCACTCCGCCGTGCTGGTTGCCCGCGCCGTCTCGACCGTCACCAACGCCCTGGACGTGGACCGCGTGGTCTTTGGCGGGCCGTTCTGGACCTGCCTCTCGGGGCGCTACCTCGAACGGATCCCGGAACTGGTCCGCGACGGCAGCGCCACCCGGAAGATCCATGAGATCGAAGTGGTCGGCACCGGTGTGGGCGAGGATGTCGGCGCGGTCGGCGCCGCCTGCCTCGTGCTGGAACACACACTGGCGCCCCGCTCGCAGCGCCTCCTGCTGGGGAGCTAAAGCCGGCTGGGGGCCCGGGTCTGCCGGCGGCGGCGGTGGCCAGGGTCGGTGGCCTCAGTCGCTGGCCTCAGTCGGTGGCCTCAGTCGATGTCCTCGACGACGGTGCCGAAGGGGATCGTCCCGTCCAGATGCGCCTGGTGGTCATGCGGGTGAACCACCACCCGGACACCGTGCGTCTTGTCCGCCGCAGACTGCATCAGAATGGGCCGGACCGTGTTGATGAAACTCTCGCTCTTGCCGGCGAGGTACTCCTGGTAGCTGGCTGGAAGCTGGATCATGGCAAAAGGATAGTCCTGCGCGGGCGCGATGGGGAGGGCTCCCCATTGCCGGAAGTTCCGGCGCAGGCTTGGATAGGATGGCCGTTGGCGGCCGCGCAAGGCGGGCCGACGCCACTGACAAGCTACCAGGGGGACTCCACGTGCTTCAGACTATGGCTGCCGTTCGAATTGAGCCGGCAGAACTGGCCCGGGCGCAGCAGACCCTGGCGGCCGTCTCCCGCAGCTTCGACGCCAAGGTGGTGGGTCAGGCCAGGCTCCGCGAATCCCTCCTGGTCGGGCTTATGACCGGGGGGCACATCCTGCTGGAAAGCGTCCCCGGGCTGGCGAAGACTACCGCCGCCCAGACCGTTGCGGAGGCCATCAGCGCAGACTTCCGGCGGATCCAGTGCACCCCGGACCTGCTCCCGAGCGACATCGTCGGGACCCAGCTTTACGACGCCGCCAAGGGCACCTTCGTGACGTTGCTTGGCCCGGTCCACGCCAACATCGTCCTCCTGGACGAGATCAACCGCTCCAGCGCGAAAACCCAAAGTGCCATGCTCGAGGCCATGCAGGAACGCCAGACCTCGATCGGGGGAGTAGTCCACCCGCTGCCCAGCCCGTTCCTGGTGCTCGCCACGCAGAACCCCATCGAGCAGGAAGGCACGTACCTGCTGCCCGAAGCCCAGATGGACCGCTTCATGCTCAAGGACGTGCTGGACTACCCCACTCCGGCCGAAGAGGCGGAGATCATCCGCCGGATCGACGCCGGCGTGTTCACCCCGGAGCAGAAACCTCCCGCGGCGGCCTCGCTTGAGTCCATCAGCGAACTGCAGGAGATTGTCCGGCGGGTCTACATCGACCCCGCGATCGTCCGCTACATCGTCGGCCTGGCGTTCATCACCCGCAACGCCGCCGAGCACATTGACGCCCGGCTGGCCGGTTTCATCGAGTTCGGCGCCAGCCCCCGCGCCAGCATCGCCTTCAGCCAGGCGGCACGGGCAGTGGCCCTGCTGAACGGACGGGACCACGTGATCCCGGAGGACGTTAAATCGCTCGCCCACCGCGTCCTGCGCCACCGGCTGATCCTCGGCTTCGAGGCCGTCGCCGAGCAGGTCCCGGTGGAGACCGTGATCGACGCCATCGTCGCTGCCGTCCAGACGCCCTGATGATGGCGGCCCTCCTCCACCGCGTGAAGTCGAAGCTGTCGATCCACTCGCACCGCAAGGCCCGCGGCATCCTCGCGGGCCACTACGGCTCGGCCTTCCACGGCCGCAGCCTGGACTTCGATGACCTCCGCGCCTATGTGCCCGGCGACGAGGTCCGCGACATGGACTGGAAGGCAACCGCACGGCATGGCTCCCCTCTGGTCCGCCGCTATCTCGCGGTCCGCCGGCAAACGCTGCTGCTGGTCACGGACACCGGCCGCAACATGGCCGCCGCGTCCCGGGACGGCGAGCCGAAGAAGGACATCGCCGTCCTCGCCCTGGGGGTGGTGGGCTACCTTGCTCACCGCCACGGCGACGCCGTCGGGCTGGTCTGCGGCGACTCCGGCGGATCCCGGGCTCTGCCGGCGAAGGCGGGCGAAGCGCACCTGGAGCGACTGCTCCGCGAAGTCCACGACAACACCTCGCTGGCCGCCGGGACGAGCCGGATCGAATCCCAGCTGGACTACCTTGCCCGCAACTTCTCCCGGCGGATGGTGCTGCTTGTGGTCGCCGACGAGTTCCTGCCGGATGCGGAAACGGACCGGTTGCTCCGACGTCTTCGCGCCCAGCATGAGGTCCTGTGGCTGACCGTCAGGGACGCCGACCTGCTCGGGGGCGGAGCCCGCGAAGACTCTTTCGAGGTCGATGCTTCCGGCAGGCGTGCGGGAACGCGGTCCGGACTCCTGCCTGGCGGGCTGGCGGACTCCGCCGGCGTCGCCGCCGCCTACGCGCGCGCCCGGGACGAACGGGACACCGTGCGGCAGTCCATGCTGCGCCGGCTGGGGATTGCCGAGGCCGACGCCGGCAGCAGCGACGACGTGATTCCCGCCGTCTTCAGCCTGCTGGAACGGCACCGGCGCGGACGGTGACTTCGGTGACTTCTGTGGACGGTGACTTCTTCGGGCCGCTGGGCTACAGCGGCTGGTTCCCCTGGACGGCCCTGGGACTGCTGGTGCTCGTCGCAGCCTGGTATGCCTTTGTCTTCCTGAGCACCCGCCGGCGGCCCGCGGCACAGGACGCTGCGCGGCCAGTGCCCTTCGCCGCGCCGGATCTGGACCGGCTCCGGCGTGACTACCTGCAGCGGATCGACGCCGTGGACCGTGAGGCCGCGGCGGGCACCCGCACCAGCCGTTCCTCGCACCAGGAGCTGAGCCTGCTGATCCGCAGCTTTGTCCGTGATGCCTCCGGAGTGGACGCGACGCGGATGACCCTGGCCGAGCTCCGGGCGGAGGGCCCACCGGCCGGGAATCAACCGACCCGCGGCCTCCCGGCCGCGGCGGACGCCATCGCAGCGATGTACCCGGCGGAATTCGCCGCCCTGCCGGCGCCGGGCGTTCCGGACGCAGCCAGGACCGCGAGGGAGGTGGTCCGGTCATGGAACTGATGTTCTGGTGGATCCTGCCGGCCGCCGCCGCGGCGGTCCCCGTGGCCTGGTTCTTCGGGCAGCGGCGCCGGGCCGGCGGCGCCCGGCGCCGTCCGGTCGCCCACAGTGACCGCCTCACGGGGCTGCCGGAATACCAGACGGCCCTGCGGCAGCACCGTAACCGGCTCCGGTTCCTTGCCGCCGCCGGCACGGTACTGATGGTGGCCGCCGTCGTTGCCGCGGCCCGCCCGGCCGAGCGCAGCACCGTCCGGCCCGAACAGCATCAACGGGACATCATCCTGTGCCTGGACGCCTCCGGCTCGATGAACAGCGCCGATGCCGCCGTGGTGGAGGTATTCGGCCGGCTCGCCCAGCAATTCAACGGCGAGCGCATCGGCCTCACGGTCTTCGACAGCAGCGCCGTGCAGGTCTTCCCGCTGACCGACGACTACGGCTACGTGCGCGAACAGCTGCAGCAGGCGCAGAGCGCCTTCGACGGAACCGGCAGCGCCGGCTTCCTCGACGGGACGTGGAACGGCGAGGGTTCCTCGCTGATCGGCGACGGCCTGGCGTCCTGCCTCCAGGGTTTCCCGGCCGCGCAGGACGCGGACGACGGCGGGCGCCGCTCCCGCTCGGTCATCCTGGCCACGGACAACTTCCTGTCCGGCGCACCGCTGGTCACGCTCGCGGACGCCGGCGCCCTGGCCAAAGACCGGGACGTCCGGATCTACGCCCTGAACCCCGGCGACTACGACGTCGGCCCCGGGCCGGGACAGCCCGGCGGCCGGCTGCGCAGCGTCGCGGAGGGCAGCGGCGGCGGCTACTATGCCCTCGACAGCCCCGACGCGGTTCCCGCCATTGTCGCCGGGGTCGAGGCAACCCAGGCCGCGGCAATCCAGGGCGCGCCCCGGGCCGTCGTCTCCGACCGCGCCGAAATTCCGCTCGCCGTGGCGCTGCTGGCGGGGCTGGTCCTCGCCGGGGCATCAGGGGGGACCAAACGATGACGTTCAACCCGGTACTGCCCTGGTGGATCATGGGCCCGATCGCCGCCGCGGCCGTCGCAGGCCTGGGCTGGGTCCTCGCCCGTTCCCGTCCGGCACCGGCAGAACTCCGTGACCGGCTCTTCCGCGGCGGCCTCGTACTGCTGCTCCTGCTCGCCGCCGCCCGGCCCGGTGTCCCGGGCGGCACCGCCCAGGCTGCTGCCACCGGGCTGAACGTGTTCTTCGTGGTGGACACCAGCAGCAGCATCGTCGCCGAAGACCACGCCCCCGGCGGAGGGCAGGGAGCCGGACGCCGGGGAACCGGAGTGCCACGGCTCGACGGCGTCCGGAAGGACATCCGGGCGATCGCCGAGGACCTCGCCGGGGCCCGATACTCGCTCCTCAGCTTCGATTCCGGCGCCGCAGTGCGGATGCCCCTGACGGCGGACACTTCCGCACTGGATACCGCGGTGTCTGTGCTGGGACCCCAGGTCACCGCGTACTCGACGGGCAGCAGTGTCAGCGCGGCCCGCACGGTCCTCGCCGAACGGCTCGCGGCGGCACGGGACAGCCACCCGGAACGCCCCCGGCTGGTGTTCTACTTTGGTGACGGCGAGCAGACCAGTGCAGCCCCGCCCCAGGCCCTGGGGATTGACGGCTCCCTGATCAGCGGCGGCGCAGTCCTTGGCTACGGCACACGGGATGGCGGCCGGATGAAGGAGAACAACGGGGATCCCACCCGGCCGGCGGAGACGTATATCCAGGACCCGGCCACCGGCACGGCTGCCGTCTCCCGCCTCGACGAGGACCAACTGCGGGACATCGCCCGCCAGCTCGCCGTGCCCTATGTGCACCGCGCGGCCGGGGACGCCACCGCTCCAATGCTTCAGAAAGCCACGCCCGGCACGCTGGAACGCACCGGGGAATCCCTTGACGGCAGGACGGAACTCTACTGGCTTCCGGCTTTCGCCGCGTTCCTGCTGGCACTGCGCGAAACCCTTCTGGTGTCCGGCCGGCTCAGGGAGCTCCGGCCCGTCCGCCTTGCGTCCCCGCTGGGATCACCGGCCCCCGGACGAAGGCCTGGCGCATGAGTCGTCGACGCCGGCTGCTGCTGTGGTCCGCGCTTCCCGTGCTGCTGGCCCTCGTATTGGCCACGAAACTGCTCGGCGCGGCCTGGTTCTCCGGCCAGGCCAGTGCTGCTTTTGCCCGGGCTGACGCCCCGGCGGTGGGCACGGCTGCCTCGGTCCTGGGCTTCGCGAACTTCCTGGAACCGCACAAGGCACCCTTCGCGGCCGGGGACGCCCTGGCGCTCCGCGGCGACTTCGCCGGGGCACGCACCGCGTTCGAAGCGGCCCTCGCTGGCGCCCCGCCGGCCGACGAGTGCCGGGTACAGGCCAACCTGGCGCTGAGCATCGAGCGGCTGGGCGGCGCCGGCCTGGCCGGCCCTGACCACGGTGTCCGCCTGTTTGAAGAGGCTCTGGCCGTGGTCACGGCAGCTTCCGAGGACTGCTTCGGGTCCAACAGCACCGACCACGAGGCGGGGGACAGCCTCCAGGCCTCCGCGCAGCGGCTGGCGGAAAGAATCGGGCGTCTGCGCAACCAGCCCGACGCCAGCGGCGGCACCGGACCCGCACCCGGCACGGCAGAGCAGGGCAGCTCGGGGCCGGCCGGCCCGATGCAGGCGCAGCTGGAGCAGCTCCGGGAGTCCGGAAAGTCAGCCCAGCTGGAGCGCAACCACGGCCAGCAGCGGGAGGAGTATCTCAACGGCAGCAACGCCGGACCGCTCACGGGCAAGCCCTGGTGACGTCCCGGGCGAAGAATCTTCCATCCGGGACCGAAATATGCCGTAAAGGTGCGTCTTAATTCGGGAGCGGACTTGTCCGCCCTCCGGGTGCCCCGTAGAGTTCTATCCAAGTTACCTCAGTAACGTGTCAGCGATCCTCCGCTGAAGGCCAGCCCCACGGCGGCCCAGGAGGGTGTGGGTGCCCCCATGTGGGCCTGACATTTGCTCACGGACAACTTCGTATCAGGCGTAACAGTCGCGGCTGCGTCCTGCTGGAGTTCCCTCCGTGTTCCCCAAACTCAATTCACCGACGGCACCCGTTTTTGGGCAGAGCTGTTGGTGTTCACAGCCAAGGACGCAAATGTCTCCACCCAGCCTTATTGACATCCACCCAAATCTTGTTGGCATGGCCCCCGTTGCGCTGTCCTATGAGCTGTTCCCGCCGCGGTCGCCCGCAGCCGCGGAATCGCTCTGGAGGACCATCGGCGAGCTGGAAGCCACGGACCCGGACTACGTGTCGGTGACGTACGGCGCCAGCGGCTCCAACCGGAACACCGCCGTCGAACTCATCAACCGCCTCGTCCAGGAAACCACGCTGCGGCCGCTGGCCCACCTGACCTGCGTGGGCAACTCCCCGGAGGAGCTCGCCGAGATCATTGGTGAACTGCTCGACGTCGGCGTGCGGGGCATCCTGGCCCTGCGCGGCGACCAGCCCAAGGACGGCGGCGTTCCTCCCGAGGGATCGCTGCGCTACGCCCAGGACCTGATCGAGCTCATCCGCCGCGTCGAACAGCGCCGCTCCGCCCTGCTGTGCGCCGGGAAGGTGGCCGTCGGCGTCGCCGCGTACCCCACCCGGCACCCGGAATCCCCGAGCGTTGCGCACGACGTCGAGGTGCTGCTCGCCAAGCAGCGCTCCGGCGCCGATTTCGCGATCACCCAGGTCTTCTTCCACACCGAGCAGTACGCGGACCTGCTGACCCGGGCCCGCCGGGCCGGAGTCACCATCCCGATCATCCCCGGCGTCATGCCGCTCACCAGCATCCGCCGGGTCACCCGCCTCGGCGAGCTGACCGGCGTCGAGCCGGACCCGGCACTGATGGCACGGCTCGCCGCCGCGGACAGCGACACCGAGCGCACCCGCATCGGGGTCAGCGCCACCGTGGACCTGGCCAACGCAGCCCTGGACGCCGGCGCCCCCGGACTGCACCTCTACACCTTCAACGAACACACCGCGGCCCTCGACGTGCTGGACAAGCTGGCGCTGCCCCGGCCGCGCCGCAACCACCGGCGCTCGGCCGGCCGCCGCCAGCTCGCCAGCTGACGGCGCCTGCAGCGCCCCACAACTTCCCTCCGCACCACACCACCAACGCTTAGGACTTCCCATGACTGCAAACAACACGCTCCACCCCACTCCGTTC
This sequence comes from Arthrobacter sp. PsM3, assembly GCF_030433895.1. Taxonomy (GTDB): domain Bacteria; phylum Actinomycetota; class Actinomycetes; order Actinomycetales; family Micrococcaceae; genus Arthrobacter. Next base: position 12,119 of record NZ_JARUXE010000062.1, read on the forward strand.
CCGTCCGCCTCGATCCTGGGCTACCCGCGCATCGGCCGCCGCCGCGAGCTCAAGAAGGCCGTGGAGGCCTACTGGGCCGGCAAGCTCGACGCCGCCGCCCTGGACGCCGCCGCCAAGGACATCCAGCTCGGCACCGCCCGGCGCCTCCAGGGTCTGGGCCTCACCGAAGCCGCAGCCGTCCCCGGCACCTTCTCCTACTACGACCAGGTGCTCGACGCCGCCGCCCACCTCGGGGCCGTACCCGCCCGCTTCGGCAACCTCCTGAACGCCGAAGGCCAGCTCGACATCGACGGCTACTTCACCCTGGCCCGCGGAACCAAGGACCAGCAGCCGCTGGAAATGACCAAGTGGTTCGACACCAACTACCACTACCTCGTCCCGGAAATCGGCCCGGACACCAGCTTCTCGCTGGCCTCCAACCGCATCGTCGAGGAATTCGAGTACGCCCTCGCCAACGGCGTGGAAACCCGCCCGTACATCGTTGGCCCGGTCACCTTCCTGCTGCTGAGCAAGGCCTCCGACGACGCCCCGGCCGGCTTCAGCCCCCTGTCCCGCCTCGAGGACATCCTGCCGGTCTACACCGCACTGCTGGAGAAGCTGGCCGCCGCCGGCGCGAGCTGGATCCAGCTCGACGAGCCCGCCCTCGTGGTGGACCAGGACATCCCGGCCGGGGAAATCCAGGCCGCCGTCGCCCGCTCCTACGAGGTCCTCTCCGCCGCAGCCAGCCGCCCGCAGCTGTTCGTCGCCACCCCCTACGGCGCGCTCAACGGCCAGCTGGGCACCCTCGCGGCGACCGGCATCGACGCCCTGCATCTGGACGTCTTCAAGGGCGAAGTTCCCTCCGCCGCGGCCCTCGCCGCCCTGGGCGAGACGACCCTCGTCGCCGGCGTCGTGGACGGCCACAACATCTGGCGCAACGACCTCGCCGCCTCCGCGGAGACAATCGCCGAGCTGAAAAAGTCCGTCGCCACGCTTGCCGTCAGCACCTCCACCACCACCGCGCACGTCCCGCACGACGTCGAGGAGGAAGTACAGCTCTCCGCGCAGCTGCGCAGCTGGCTCGCCTTCGCCGACCAGAAGACCACCGAGGTAGTCACCCTCGCCGGCCTGCTGACCGACCCGGCAACTGGTGTTCAGTCAAGGGATGTCCAGCCGGCCATCGACGAGGCCACCCGCATCATCGCCGACCGCGCCACCGCGGAAGGCGTCCGCCGCGCCGACGTCCGGGCCCGCACCGCCGCCCTGACCGACGCGGACTTCAACCGCTCGGACTACGCGGTCCGCGAAGCCGCGCAGACCAAGGCCCTGCACCTGCCGCCGCTGCCCACCACCACCATCGGCTCGTTCCCGCAGACCGGTGAAATCCGCACCGCCCGTGCCCGCGCCAACCGCGGGGACCTCAGCACCGAACAGTACGAACAGCTGATGAAGGACGAGATCAAGCGCGTCGTGGAGCTCCAGGAAGACCTTGGCTTCGACGTCCTGGTCCACGGCGAGCCCGAGCGCAACGACATGGTCCAGTACTTCGCCGAGAACCTCGAAGGCTTCGACGTCACGGTGCACGGCTGGGTCCAGTCCTACGGCTCACGCTGCACCCGGCCCTCGATCCTGTGGGGCGACGTCACCCGCAGCGCCCCCATCACGGTGGAATGGGCCAAGTACGCGCAGTCCCTCACCAGCAGGCCGATGAAGGGCATGCTCACCGGCCCGGTCACCATCCTGGCGTGGTCCTTCGTGCGCGACGACCAGCCCCTCGGCGAGACCGCCAACCAGGTGGCCCTCGCGCTCCGCGACGAAATCGCCGACCTCGAAGCCGCCGGCATCAAGATCATCCAGGTCGACGAGCCCGCCCTGCGCGAACTCCTGCCGCTGCGCAAGGCCGACCAGGCCGCGTACCTGGACTGGTCGGTGAAGTCCTTCCGCCTCGCCACCGCCGGCGCCGGGGACGCCACCCAGGTCCACACCCACCTGTGCTACTCGGAGTTCGGCGCCATCATCGACGCAATCGACGGCCTCGACGCCGACGTCACCTCGATCGAGGCCGCGCGCTCCCGGATGGAGGTCGTCCACGACCTCGAGTCCCACGGCTTCGGCCGCGGCGTGGGCCCGGGCGTCTACGACATCCACTCGCCGCGCGTCCCGGGCGAGCAGGAAGTCACCGAACTGCTCAGCACCGCCGTCAAGCACGTCCCGTCCCGCCAGCTCTGGGTCAACCCGGACTGCGGCCTGAAGACCCGCGGCTACGCCGAGACCGAAGAGTCCCTGCGCAACCTGGTCAGCGCCACCAGGACCGTCCGCGCCGAACTGCTGGAAGCCGCCAGGTAGCAGGCAGCTATCCGACCGCTGGCTCAACCAACGGGCTGAACCAACGACGGCGGCCGGTCACCTTTCACAGGTGGCC
>NZ_JARUXE010000063.1 GCF_030433895.1 Arthrobacter sp. PsM3
GCTCCACCGGCAAGACGTTCTAGGGATGTCGGAGGAGTTCCGCAAGAACCTGATGATGGCTCGTCCGCAGAATTCGGCCCGTGGCAGAGCCTTCTGGGCAGCCTGCTAAAAGGAGTATTTCATGAGAAATAAACTGCGTTGGGGCGTTCTGGGAGGCGCCCGCATCGTACGCAAGACAATTCCGGCGTTGCAGGGAACGAAGAACGGTGAAGTAGTAGGTATCGCTTCCCGCACCAAGGAGAGGGCCAGAGAGTTCGCCAACAAGCACGGTATCTCAGGGGTATTTGAATCATATGAGGCGCTGCTCGCTTCCCCGGACATCGACGCTGTCTACATTCCGCTGCCGAACGCGCTCCACCTCGAGTGGATTCTAAAATCCTTGGATGCAGGCAAGCACGTCCTCTGTGAAAAGCCTTTGGCGATGAGCGCCGCCGAGTGCGAGGAGATTGCGCGCAAGGCCGATGCGACCGGTCTTAAAGTCTTAGAGGGCTTCGCGTACCGTTTTCACCCGCGTTTCGAGAAGCTGCGAGAGCTGCTCGAGGCTCGTGTGGTGGGCAAATTGACATTTGTCCATGTTGGTCACTCTTTCGATGCGGGCGGAGACGACAACATCCGCTGTTACACGGGGCTCGGCGGCGGCGCACTTTTCGATACGGGGTGCTACTGCGTCAACGTGAGCCGGATGGTCACGGCCCAGGAACCCGCTCGAGTTGCAGCCTTTGGTAACTACCGCGACGCCAACGACAGCGGTCGAATTGAGGTCAGCATTGCCGGCATGCTGCGCTTTCCCGGCAACGCAACCGCGCTTTTTGATACCGGACTGAACCTCGAGCGCCGCAACTTTTTGGAAATCACGGGGACCGCGGGGCGACTCTACCTCGACAATCCTTTTGGACTCATGGAGGAGGATTCTGTCTTAGAGGAGCATCACTTCGGGCAGGACACTACCTATCACGCGGTAAAGGGCGCAAACCACTTCGTACGCATGGGCGAACACTTCGCCGACAGCGTCCTGGGCGGTACGCCGCTCCGCTACGATCTAAGCGACGCGGCAGACAACGCGCGGGTGTTGGAAGCTCTCGACAGGGCAGCGCGGAAACAAGAAGAGGGCGTCTGAACCGAGACCGCATTCTGGCGCTGTCCAACGTGCGGTTGTGGCTATGGGTGTTTCTGGTAGCCCTGGTCTAGCTCCCGCTGAAGACAGACACATGACCGGCCAAGGGGGAGTGCCCGGCTCAGCCGAACAGAACCGCGGCTTCGTCGTAGCGGTTCTGGGGAACAACCTTCAGCTGGCCCAGGGCCATCTCAAAGCTCACATGCTCAATATTGGTGCCCTTCAGAGCCACCATGGTGCCCCAGCGGCCCTCCACCACGGAGTCGATCGCCGCCATGCCCAGGCGCGTTGCCAGGACGCGGTCGAAGGCAGAGGGAACGCCGCCGCGCTGGATGTGCCCCAGGATGGTGGCGCGGGTCTCGACGCCGGTACGGGCCTCAAGCTCGGGGGCTAGCTGGTCCGCGATTCCGCCCAGCCGCGGCCGGCCAAAGGTGTCCAGCCCGCGTTCGGAGTGCGGGGACTCCATGTGCTCCGGAACAAATCCCTCCGCCACCACCACCAGAGGTGCACGGCCGCGGGCGTGGGCTTCCTTCACCCACAGGGTGATCTGCTCAATGCTCACCTTCTGCTCCGGGATCAGGATGGCGTGGGCGCCGGCGGCCATGCCTGCATGGAGGGCAATCCAACCCACATCGCGGCCCATAACCTCGGCGATCATGCACCGGTGGTGGGATTCTGCGGTGGTGCGGAGTCGGTCGATGGCCTCGGTGGCGATTTGCACGGCCGTGTCGAAGCCGAACGTGTAGTCGGTGGCGTCGAGGTCGTTGTCCACGGTCTTGGGCACACCCACGACCTTGAGGCCGGCGTCGGTGAGGCGCTTCGCGGCGGCCAGGGTCCCTTCGCCGCCGATGGCGATGATGGCGTCGATGCCTAAGCGTTCCAAGTTGGCCTTGATGACATCCGGTCCACCGCCATTTTCGAAGGGGTTGGTGCGGGACGTACCCAGGATAGTTCCGCCCTGTTTGGCGATTCCGCGGACCATTGTGCGGGGGATATCGATGATGTCGCCTTCAACCACCCCCCGCCAGCCGTCTAGGAACCCGACAAATTCGTGGCCGTGGATGGCGATGCCCTTAAGGACCGCCCCGCGGATCACGGCGTTCAGTCCGGGGCAGTCGCCTCCGCTGGTGAGAATTCCAATTTTCATGTCTCGGCTCAAATTCTGGGAAGAGGATAAGGGCATGGCGCAAGGAGTTAGTTACCCGGATCGTGTCGCTCTGACATAACAGTTCAACTGCTTCTGCCTCTTCGTTTCGTTGATCTATTCCCTAGATATCCAGGGTGGGGGAGAACCCTAGGCGGATCCAAAGGCTGCAAGCACCGACAGGGCCTCCTCAACCACTCCTGTTGCGGGGAAGGACGGCCGGTTCACACCGGCCATTTCCTCCATGACCCGGACCACCTGGCAGCTGTAGCCGAACTCGTTGTCGTACCAGACGTACAGGACCAGGTTCTTCCCGGTGGAAACGGTGGCGAGGCCATCCACGATGCCGGTACGGCGTGAACCGACGAAGTCGGTGGACACCACTTCGGGTGAGTCGATGTAGTCGATCTGCTTGCGCAGGTCCGAGTGGAGGGACATCTCCCGGAGGTAGTCATTGACTTCCTCCTTTGTGGTGCCGTTTTCCAGGCTCACGTTGAGGATGGCCAGCGAAACGTCCGGTGTGGGGACACGGATGGAGCTGCCGGTGAGCTTGCCGAGCAGCTCGGGCAACGCTTTGGCTACGGCCTTTGCGGCACCGGTTTCGGTGATGACCATGTTCAGCGCGGCCGAGCGTCCGCGGCGGTCGCCCTTGTGGAAGTTGTCGATCAGGTTTTGGTCGTTAGTGAAGGAGTGCACCGTTTCCACATGGCCGTGGATGACGCCGAACTTGTCGTTGATGGCCTTCAACACCGGGGTGATGGCGTTGGTGGTGCAGGAGGCTGCCGACACGATCTGGTCAGTGTCCTCGATCGTGTGGTGGTTGATGCCGTGAACGATGTTCTTCAGTTCGCCCTCGCCGGGGGCCGTCAGGAGGACGCGGGCAACGCCCTTGCTCTGCAGGTGCTGCGATAGGCCTTCGGCGTCGCGCCAGCGGCCGGTGTTGTCCACCACCAGGGCGTCGTGGATGCCGTAGGCGGTGTAGTCGATGGCGGCCGGATTGTCGGAGTAGATGACCTGGAGCTGCACACCGTTGGCGGTGATGGTGTCGGCTTCCTCGTCAACACGAATGGTGCCCTCAAAAGAGCCATGGACCGAGTCGCGGCGCAGGAGGCTGGCACGTTTGGAGAGGTCGTTGTCCGACCCCTTCCGCACTACGATGGCCCGCAAGCGCAGGCCGTGCCCGCCACCGGCCTTTTCGATCAGGACGCGGGCCAGGAGCCGGCCGATGCGGCCAAAGCCGTAGAGCACGACATCTGTGCTGGTGCGGTCGTTGTTGCCGCGTTTGCCCACGATCTCTGCGAGCTCCTGGCGGAGAAAATCCTCCAGGGTAGCGTCACCGCCATCTTCCTTAAACTTCTGGCTCAGCCGGGCAACGTCGATCGCTGCCGCTCCGAGTTCCAGCCCTGCCAGAACGTTCAAGAGGGGAGCGGTCTCCTCCAGGAGCAGTTCGTCATTGCTGATCCTGCGGGCGAAGCGGTGCGCCTTGAAGATGTTCATGGTGGACTTGTTGATCAGGCTCCGGCCATGGATGCTGGTCACCACGTTATTCTCGCGGTAAAGCCGGCCGATCACCGGAATCATGGCCTCGGCGAGGGCCTCCCGGCCCATCCAGGCATCAAAACAAGAATCTGAGGTTTGTAGCACCGGGCTGCCTTTCCAAAAGCGGGTCTCCTCCTACAGAGATGGCGTTACATCCAATCGTCCTGTCATTTGCGGATAGGTGAAACGCTAATTCAGGATGGTTTAAACCACCCTTTATGATGGGCCCGGACCTTCACGCGTCGAGTGTGGCTTTAGTGACACGGGGTGCCCCGCTGTATCCAAGGGCCGCAGTATCCACTGACAACGCGGTGGTGACAGAAATCCGACCCCATTGCGCCTCCCTGCCGCCGTCGGCGATAGCGGGCGCAGAGTCGACGCCGTCGATTCGCCCGAAGCGCGCATGGCGCCCGGGCCGGCCGCTGTGAGCGTGGTCCGGTTGATTGTCTATTAGTCGATAGGCGTGAGTTGGCCCGGCCGTCTTTGCCGTCGCCGGAGGTGGTAAGTCCGTTCGATCCAGGGCGTGATGGCAAGGCGCAAGTTCTTGCTGGTGAGCCAGCCGACGGTTCAGGACGTTCTTCTGCAGCGGCAGACTGGTCGACGTCCGCAGCGGAATGTCCCAAGCGTCTGCTGACAGTTCGCCGCTCGAGCCGGAGATGCAGACAGCAAAGCTGGCTTGTGCCTTCCCATGGGAAGCCACGAATGTGCTGATCCCGTCGACGGCGTAAGTGCGACCTTGTCGACCCGTTGGCGAAGTCGATCCAGCTCACGGTTACCAACTGTTGAGCAAGCGCCAACCGTTTGTCGGATATCCTCGGGCTGTTCGGAACTTAAAATGCTGCCTAATCCGCTCCTGAAAGCGAGATCATTTCGGCCGTTTATCTCTCCGCGTGGCACGGTTGACGGCAGACGAGTTTTAGACGCCGGCCCTGGTCAGCAGTGCATCAAGCGTCATGAAGAACAAGGCGCGGTGATCGGTCGCTGTGGGGTCAGTCAAGTATTGAAGGGCCGCTCCGTCGTAAATCATAAGGAAAGACCTTACGAGGTCGGGGACGCCGATGAGGCACTTGTCACCATTGTTCTGGATCGCGGAGGAGAACAGATTTCCAAGCTCCACCTCGTAGGCAGGATAGATCTTCGCGGCCAGCGGGCTGACGGGGGCATTGCGTGTTGCCCACAAAATCAGTTCGATCTCAGCAAGGAGACTTGCCGGCTCTTCTTCCAGCGCCCGCCAGTAGCCTTGGGCTACTTGTTCCACCGCCTTACGGAGGCCCACGTGGACCGGGATGTCACCGGAAAAACTGCTTAGGTTCTTCAGCCAGGCCTCAGCGGCCGCCTCCATGAGCTCTTCTTTACCGCTGAAGCAATAATGCGCAGTAGCCAAGGGGGCATTAGCCTCTTTAGCAATGGCCCGCATGGTTACGGACTGAACACCCTCACGCCTCATCAGTTCCACAGTTGCTGATATCAGCTGTTCTTTTCGATCTTTTGCGGACACCCGCATAGCTCACTCTCCAGTCTTGCGATTTTTGGCCCTCCTAGGACACCTCCTAAGAGTATTGCTTGGAGAGTGAAAGGTTTAGCACTGTCTGGAACGCCTGATCTGAACTTCTGTTCGTGCTGGAAGGAACGCATATTGCGTTGGAGGCCGCGCCGGCACCGAGACGATCGCAGCGGCCGGCTGGATTGCTAGTTTTCTAGCGGGCACATACCTTCGCGTCAGTTTAGTGGGGGATGAGGCGTCATATTTTTGTGGGGTCTTCCCTTAACTTGGTGCTACATCTTCGACCTAGACGTGCCGGTGGAGTAGAGGTCGTCAGAGACTGCGACAGGTTCGTCTGACTTCAGGCGCGACCAATCGGCTGCATGGTGTTGTCGGTGTCGATGTCCGCCACCAAAGTGATGGGGTGTAGGTAGACCCGCTGGTTCATGGGTGTGGCAGGCCGCCGTCTGGTAGAACCAGTCGGCGGCCTGTCACGGCCGGGGGTACCCGAACAGCCACGTACGGGTCCTTCGTTACCCGGCGGCTACGGTCTCGGTGAGATTATCGGGTGTCATGTTGTCCAGATTCTGGGAGGTGCCGTGCAGGTATCGCTCCATGGAGTCATCCATTGCGTTGATCCAGCGGGTGTGGTGCTGAGTCGCCAGGGTACCGGTGACCACTGAACGGTGGAGCATATCGCGGTACCCGAGGATGTCATCGTGTTTGTGGTGCATCCAGTCCTTGAACAACTGGCAGACGGCGTCGAGATCAAAGGGCGGGTAATCTGTAGCTCCGATGAGTTCCCGCAGATAGTCCGTCTGGAAATCGGCTTCTGCGTCGTGATCGGACAGTGCGGCTTGGCGCTCGAGCCAGAGCTGGATGTCCGCGTCGCGCTCAGCGAGGGGCGGGAGGTCGATCTTTCCGGTCATCACATCGCGGGCAAACCATGCCTGCGCGTCGAACATGTTGAACGTGTAGTACTGGTCCTGGGCACCCAGATAGAACAGGTTTTCGTTCTGCTGCCACACCACGCCCTTGTAGAGGTTGCCGGGGTACAGCACGTTCGGTGACTTCAGCGACAGCTCGCTGGGCAGATACGGGTATTTGTGCTGGTACCCGGTGCAAAGAACGACGGCGTCAAAGTCATCGTGTGTGCCGTCACTAAAGTAGGCCGTGCGGCCCTGAAAGTGGGTGACCAGCGGGCGCTCCACCGTGTTCTCCGGCCAGTGATAACCCATGGGGGCCGTGCGGTAGCTGAGGGTGATGGACGCGGCGCCCATCTTGTGGGACTGCATGCCGATGTCCTCAGCGGAATAGCTGCTGCCGATCATGAGCAGCTTCTTGCCGTAAAAGCGCTCGGCACCGCGGAAATCGTGGGCGTGCAGAACCTCGCCCGGGAAGGTTTTGATGCCCTTGAACTCGGGGATGGCGGGAACATGGAAGTGGCCGGTGGCCACGACCAGCTTGTCGAATACATGGGTTTCCGTGAGGTTGGTTTTGAGGTCCTCAACCGTCAGCGTGAATTCCTGCGTGGCCTCGTTGTAGCTAGTGTGGCGGGCAACCGTATTGAACTGGACGTACTTGCGGACGTCTGACTTTTCCACGCGGCCCTTGATGTAATCGAAGAGGACCTCGCGAGGCGGGAATGAGGAAATCGGACGGCCGAAGTGCTCGTCAAAGGAGTAGTCCGAGAACTCCAGGCACTCCTTGGGCCCGTTTGACCATAGGTGGCGGTACATGCTGGAGTGCACCGGCTCACCGTGCCCATCCAGCCCGATCCGCCAGCTGCTGTTCCACTGTCCGCCCCAATCGCCTTGCTTCTCGAAGCACATGATTTCGGGGATCGAGGCGCCTTTCTGACGTGCTGATTCAAACGCCCGCAGTTGTGCCAGTCCGCTGGGTCCGGCACCAATGATTCCGACTCGTAATACCATGGTGTTCTCCTCTACAAAAAGATCTTTTAGGACGCCGGTATGCGGCGCTTTTATTGGGCTACGTGTCTCAGTCCGGGTGCGGCCAGTGCAACGCCCACGCCCGTATGCCGAGAAAGCGGTTAGAGAATGCGGGAGGGTGGCGCCATCCTTGCCAGCTCGCCCGGAGTGGTGCTCCCAAGACAGGAGATGATCCGACCCCTGACCCTTCAGTCAGGCATCTCAGGTCCGAAAAAGTCTTTACGGCAAACCGCCTTAGCCGGCGGGCCCCGTCAATGCCGCACGTTAGACGCCCGGTTCCACCGGCGCCTGGAGGCGACGGCATGGAACCGACCCGAGTTGTTGGGTCTAGGGGGCGAAATTGCGGTCGCCGGTGAAGAACCCTAGAGCGTACTCAGGGGTCTCAAACTTGACCGTTGTGCCCTTGGGGAAGAACAGCACGTCGCGCTCTTTTGCGTGTGTGACTTCTCCTGTCGACTGGTCGGTAAGGATGAACTCGCCCTGCACGACGACCTTCATCTCGTCGTAGGTGTACGTGTACACCAACGGTTCGGAAGCCTTCAGTTCGAAGAATCCGGCGCTCATGACGGACCCCTCCGGGTTGTGGAGGGAGTCGCCGATCGCAGCGACCGTTCCAGGTTCGTTCATGGACGGCAGCCCGATATAGCCGCCTTCTACCTTGTGGATGGATCCAGCTTTACTGAGTGTTCCTACGAGTGTGGTTTCCATGATTCTCCTTTGAATGGGGAAAGACCTGGTGGTCTGGGATGCAGGCAGAACTGCCTTGAAGATCAAGTTGGTAGCCCCGTGGGGGCTCGGGGATCATCACAAAGTCGATATTCCCTAGTTTCCTAGAGGCCTTTCGGGCGCAGGCACGAGCCTTGGTACTGTGATGCTTCTCACGTTTGCTCGTACAAAAAAGATGACATGAACAAGCGTGCAAGTCAATCGTTCAAGAAGACTTTTCCTCAATCAGGCCGATAGGGATGTTGGATCCTACCCATTCTTTTGGACGATTGACTTGAACGCGCGTCCCTGTCAAAGTGGACAGCGGCGGGACCCAGATCGCGATGACGCGCTCTCCCCGGATCACAGGAGCATTCCGCATAGCAGATGACGCGCTGAAGAAAGGGGTCAAAAAATGGCCACTCCCACTCCCATCACCTCTCAGCCCCCGGCACCCAAGACCGGGGAAAAAATCGACTTTTGGCCAATGAAGGCCATGACGCCTATGAAGGATGAATGGCAACGATTGCACTGCAGGTTCATCAACGCCGATCCAGTAGGCGGCTGGGATGATTTCATACTCTCCGAGTGGGAACTGAACTCCTGTGGCTGGGAAGACTTCCACCCCCACACCGAGACGAACTTCGTTCTGGAAGGCGAGCTCCACATTGCCAGCGAAGGCAAGACTGTCATCTTGAGGCCGGGCGATTCGGCACGTGTAAACCCCGGACAGCTAGGCCGGTACTGGGCACCGGTCTACGCACGCATGGTCACCATCTACGGACCCAACCCCGAGGGTCTGGAGTCACACTCCTTCCGATACTTCGAAATCTAATACGCGCTACTGCTACACCCGCCTGCCGGCCGTCGGTGGCCTGCCCGTTGAGAAAACGGCCCGCCTGTGATCTGGTTGGCAAGCGTTATAGCGAAGGCTTTTACTCCGAGGTGGTGCCGTGCAGTCATTGGCACCACCTCGATTTCTGTGGACGATGACATCGAGCTCGTGATGGTAATCCAGGATGGTGCGGATGAGGACCGAACAACTGCGCTGACTAGACTCCGACTGCCTGGTCATCGGCATGGAATTGAGCTCCCGGCCCATCTCGGGCACAGATGGAGCGCTTGACGGACTCGGTGCCGCGCGGTCCTGGCCCCCGGCGCGGAGCTGACTGACCACAGTAGGCATGCGCCGCTACTGGCCCGCCGAAACAGGTTCCCTTTTTATACTGCTGCTCGTGGCCAATAACGTCAGGTCCTCTCGAACACTGCCGGCTGCTTCCTCGCAAGAAATGCCGTCTTGACGGCGGAGCTGGCCTGCGAGTCCCTCGAAACGGAATGGGCCAACCTCTAAGTCATGGCAGCAGAGGACACGCTCCTGCCCCATGCCGTAGAACTCGTCAGTGCCACTGAGCAGCTCGTCAACCGTGGTTTCAAAGTCTCATGCACCAACGACTCCCCGTAACGCCTCTGACGCTGCCTTCTCAATGGAATTGGGCAATGACGCCGCGCTGCTGCTCACGGCCGTGACCAGGGAGCAGAACCGCGTGTTCATGGGCGAAGCCTTGAAAGCATGCAGCCATCAGCGGCAGCCGGCGAAAGCCGCCGGGCGGATCCCGCGCCGCGAGCATGCACAGGCGTCGTCCGCGATGGAAGGCCGGGCGAGTTGCTAGAGGACGGACGGAGCCAGCGTTGGGACCAACATCCGGAGAAGGCTGAGTGCACCCATGTTCGACGCCTGAGCAGGTGACCACACTGCTGGCTACTTCAATCGAGGCTCCTCCGACGCCCTGGCACTAAACTACAGCGTCGACGGCCAGACTGAGGCGGTCAACCCCGTGCATAGCGTCTGCCGCCCTGACCAGGGTTAAGTGTGAGAATGCTTGGGGGAAGTTCCCGGCCATCCGCTTTTCGTTCGTTGCGTACTCTTCGCTAAGCAGACCGAGCTCGTTGGCAAGCCCCACGAGCTTATCCATAAGGGTCTTTGCCTCGACTTGTCTACCTGTGCGCGCGTACTGCTCCACGAGCCAGAAAGAGCATGCGAGGAAAGGATGTTCACCCGGTGCCAGGCCGTCGACGCCACTTTCTGTTCGATAGCGCAGGAGAAGGCCGTCGTCGGTAAGGAGTTCTTCTTCGAGCCGTGTGACTGTGCTCAGCATGTGCTTGTCGTTGTAGGGGAGAAAGCCGACCTGTGGCATGACCAGTAGCGCCGCGTCTGTTTGCCTTCCGCCATATGTCTGCGTAAAGGAGTCAATCCTTTGGTCGAATCCCTCGCGCATTATCTCTTCACGCAACCGCTCTCGGAGGTACTCCCACTTCTCAGCATTTCCAGGTAAACCGTGAATCCGTACCGCCCGGATCCCGCTGTTGAAAGCGGCCCACATCATTACTCGGGAGTGGGTGAAGTACTGCGCGTCGCCGCGCATCTCCCAAAGGCCGAAGTCCTTGTCGTCGAAGTGTTTTTCGACGAACCCCAAAAGTGCCCGCTGAAGGGCCCAAGAGAAGTGGTCTTCTTTACCTCCGGCCATGCGTAGTCTTTCCAATGCAACCATCACTTCGCCGACAACATCAGCCTGGAACTGCGATACTGCCGCATTTCCAACGCGCACAGGCCTGGAATTCGCATAGCCAGGGAGGTGATGGAGCTCGCGTTCAGGGAGTTCCCGTTCTCCCCCAATGCCGTACATAATCTGCATCTGCTCGGGATCGCCGGCGAGTGCCCGAAGGAGCCAGTCGCGCCATTGAAGCGCCTCTGTTTCATAGCCGTGGGTCAGCATCGATTCCAGTGTCAGGGCCGCATCCCGCAACCAGCAGTATCGGTAGTCCCAGTTCCGTGATCCACCGAAATCCTCGGGGAGGGACGTCGTGGGCGCTGCAACAATCCCCCCCGTTTCATAATGCGTAAGAGCCCGGAGTACCAACAACGAACGTTTAACCGCACCCCCATAGACGCCATCTTGCCGGCAGTGGCTTCCCCAGCGGCTCCAATACTCAGTGGCTTCTTCAAGAGCGACATCAACGTCAATCGCTGCTGGCAGGGGGCGGTGCGAGGGGAACCACGTTAGCTCGAAATCAACCTGCTCGCCCTTAGAAATGAGGAACTTTCCCTCGTGCCCGTGCTGATGTGCTTGTGGAAGATGAGGTCCTCTCAGTGCGAGAGCATCCGGACCGGCCATGGCCAACAGGACCGGTGCCGCCGTCTGCGTATTGTCGCGTACACGACTCGCCCAAGGTGAGACCGTTGAATATCCTGGGCGGATCCGAAGTTCCTGACGCATTTCAACGCTGCCTTCCAGCCCGGTAACACGGCGGACCAGGGACGAGCCGTTATCCCCCAGCGGCATGAAATCGGTAACTAGGACGTTTCCGTCACCAGTCTTCCATGTGGTTTGGAGCACGAATGTTGAGTCTATGTAGTGTCGATCGACAACGACAGCGCCTGGCTCGCTGGGGGCCAACAGCCACCGGCCATGGTCATCGGTGCCTAAGATGCTGCTAAACATGGACGGCGAGTCGAAGCGCGGGAAACAGAGCCAGTCCACGCTGCCATCCCGGGATATGAGAGGCCCGGTTTGAAGATCCGATAGCAATGCGTAGTCCTCTATGGGTGCAGCCATGCTCCACTCAATCACACCTTGTTCATCCAAGTTAGGCCTGTGGGCTGTCCGATCTGATCGGCACCGAACCGTCAGACGATCAGATTCCTTATCTGGGATCCGGTTGAACTACCCCCGCCCGCCGCGCCGCGTTAGTTCATCGTGGCAGCCACTTCGGCAGGGAAAGCTGACCTGTTCCAGCCGGTCGTACGGAGATTTACGGGGATACCTATCCAAAGGGGTGGCTAAAACCATTCCAAATTAGCGTTTCCCCTGCCTGCAAATGACAGGAGGATGGATGCCAAGCCCACCTCGCGGAAGAGGAGAAGTACTTCCCTTCCCAGTAATACATGACCAACCGAGAAAGACAGATCGACATGACACGAGAAGAAGCCTATGCAGGGTGCCCCTCGGATTCGTACGTGGAATTCTATGGCGGGCAATGGCTGGTAGTCCCATTTGCGCCCGTACAGCAACCTGCCTTTTTCACGTGTTTGCCCGGCGAGGGGCGGGTCACCCGCCGTTGATCGCAGAGTCGACCAAACGCGACCTCGAACAATGGGATGAACTCGAAGGGGCGGGCCTGCGCGGTATCCCATTGACGATTGACCACCGCTGCTCAATCGAGCCGCGGTCATGACGACCAGCCCGCCAGAGGCCATCCGGCGAGTAGCAGCAGAAAGGCATATCCAGATGAGCATAACCTTCCAGCCCAGCGAACTTTTCGAAGGGGAGCTAGACGAATCCCTACTCGGCCCGCCCCTCGCCGAGGTACTGAGCGACGACATCCCTACGAGAATCACTATTCCCTTTACAAGCGATGACTCTCGCATTCTCTCTGGAGTCTGGGAGGCTGAACCAGGCCTTTCTCGGTGGGAATTTTTAGAGCGCGGTGAGGTGATTCACGTCCTTGAAGGCCGAATGGTCATCACTGAGGATGGCGGTAAACCGGTCACTGTGGAGGCCGGAACTGCAGCCGTCTTTCCCATCGGCTGGCGAGGAACTTGGGAGATCCAAGAACGGATTAGAAAGTTCTTTGTAATTTTTGTTCCCTGACACAGAACTCTGCCCGCTCCGGGCCCGGGGTGCACACCCCGGGCCCGACAGATGATCATGAGTGGGCTTTGCCAAGAACAAGGAATCAGCACGACATCAGCCTGCAAACCCCGGCCGTAGGGGGTAAATGCCTTCGCAACAACCGCTGACCAACCAGATCACAGGGCGGATACTCCCGTCCGATAGGCAGGTCGCCGACGGCCAGCGACGAACACCTAGCCCCTTATAGGTGCAGCCATGCTCCACTCCGCGACCTGCCTAAGGTCAGCAGCGGAGAAGGAACTAAGTCCGGGCAGCCACCCCGGGTACGAACTTCACAGTGGTAAGGGCGCTGCTCGGTCGAGCAGCTGCCAACACCGCCAGCCGGAGACGGTGCCGGCGAGTAGCAGCAGAAGGGTAAATTCAAATGAGTATGACCTTCCCACCGAGCGAGCTCTCCGACGGGAGGCTGGACCTGTCCCTCGGTGACGTTGAGGACGCCGCGCTGAGCCGGAGTGTCGGAAGGGAGACTGTCCAGGGCGTCAGCTCCTCTGACGGGCCAGATGCCACCCCAGGAACTGGTGCGGAAGCACTGGCCCAACGTTATGGGGCAGTGCTCTCCGATCTTGACGGCGTGGTCTACGCAGGTCCGTCGGCAATCCCCGGTGCCAGCGAAGCGCTTGAAAAGCTCGGAGCCATCGGCGTCGCACTGGCCTACGTAACCAACAACGCGTCCCGGTCCTCTGCCGAGGTAGCTGCCCACCTCCGGGCACTGGGATTGCCGGCAACAGCTGAGCAGGTCTTTGGTTCCGCGCTCGCAGGTGCGGAACTGCTGGCCGGGCGGGTGCCTGCGGGAGCCACGGTACTCGTCACGGGCAGCGCTGTTCTTGCCCGGCATGTCGCGGAGCAGGGATTGATCCCCGTGACCACCGCCGACCCCCTTCCGGATGCGGTTATACAGGGTTTCGAACCCACGCTCGGCTGGAAAGACCTGGCAGAAGCCGCGTTTGCGGTGGCGGGGGGCGCCGTCTGGGTAGCCACGAACACGGATATGTCCTTTCCTCAGGAGCGCGGAATCGCACCCGGGAACGGCACACTCGTTGCCGCAGTGAGTGCCGCCACGGGCAGAGCCCCAGTAGTGGCAGGCAAGCCCGAGGCGCAACTGTTCATGACGGCGGCGAATCACCTTGGCGTCCAGGAGGCGCTGGTGGTCGGGGACCGACTTGACACAGATATCCTCGGCGGGAACCGCGCCGGTATGGCCACTGCACTGGTGCTCACCGGGGTAGACACGGCGGAGAACGCGCTGGCCGCCGTGACCGATCAGCGTCCCATGTATCTGTTCTCAGACCTCGGCCAACTGCATCAGCCGTATCCGGACATCACCGAGAGGGATGGTGTCTACACCTCCGGCGGATCTCGCGCGAACGTTGAAGATGGCGTCGTCATAATGGGCGGTGCACGCGAGAATGTGGACACTTGGCGGGCAGGCTGTGCCGCTTGGTGGGCGGCGTCACCCCGTCAATACACGGCGAGTCTGCCGCCGCTACGGTTTCTTGACGAGGAATAGGCCAATGAGAAGTGGGTCCGTAGGGCGGCCCTCGTCGTCGGCCGGGGCCATTAGGCCACTGGGGTAACTTGACCCTGGCGGCAACGATTTTTCAGCCTCGAGTCTTTGGCGAAGGCGCCCTGGATTGAAGGGCTACATTCCTCCACTGCGGGACCAACTAATTTGGGAGTTTTGATGTCAGCACACATCGGTGTCACCGGCCTTGCGGTGATGGGGGCCAACCTCGCCCGCAACCTGGCCCGGAACGGGTTCACCGTTGCCCTGCACAACCGGTCCGTCGAGAAGACCGATGCCCTGCTGGAGAAGCATGGCACGGACGGCGACTTCGTCCGCACGGAGACCCTGCAGGAGCTCGTCGACTCGCTGGAGAAGCCGCGCCGCGT
>NZ_JARUXE010000064.1 GCF_030433895.1 Arthrobacter sp. PsM3
GGGCAACCGCCCCGGCCTTCCGTGTGATCCGTCGATACCGCTGACGCTTAGTTGTTGCTCTTATCGAAGTAGTCCGCGCCGCCGACGTACTCGGTGTGGCCGCTCTCGACGTCGGCGGTAACCATCTTGGCGACCTCCGCGGCGAACTCCTTGACCGAGTACAAGCGTCCGGCCTCGGCGCGGCGGGCCTCGATGGCGCCCGGGTTGGAGCGGTCCAGCAGGGTGGCGGTGACGGTGCCCTCAATCATGTCGCCGGAGACGACGACCAGGGAGATGCCCTTCTCGGCAAGGTTCGGAATGAGTTCGCGGAGTGCGTCCTCCCCGGCGCGCTTGCTGCGTGCCACCGGCTCGTAGTTCTCCATGGTGGGCACCGTGTTGATGAAGTGGGCCTGGTGGCTCGTCACGAAGACCACGCGGGAGCCCTCGGGCATCAGCGGCACGGCAGCGTTGAGCATGTTGACCTGCGCGTCGCGGTTGAGCTTGAGCGCGTAGTCCTCCGCCATGCCGGATTCCATCCCGCCGGAGGCGTTGAGGACCAGGACGTCGAGCGAGCCGAAGTTCTCCATCGCGGCGCTGGCCAGGGCCTGGACGCCTTCCTGGGTGGTGAGGTCGGCCCCGACGGCAGCGGCACGGCCGCCGGCCGCCTCGATCTCCGCCACAACCTTGTTGGCGCGGGGTGCCTTCTGGCGGTAGTTGACGACGACGGCGGCGCCCTCGGCGGCGAGGAACTTGGCGACTTCAGCGCCGATGCCCCTCGATGAACCGGTCACGATTGCGGTCTTGTTGTCCAGCAGTCCCATACGAGCTCCTTTGTTCCAAACGTCCAAAAACGGTGGGTCTGCAGTCCATCATGCCAGCGGCGCAGTGGTTTTCCGTTGTTCGTGTTCCACAAAGAAGCCACGGCAGCCTAGTGGCGGCCCGGCCAGCGGGGGTACGCTCGCCGGCATGGAAGGTCCGCGCGGCAGTCGCCGGGAGGCTGTGTGTCACGAGACGCGTTGCCGCGGGGCGTGAGCAAGGAATCCACCCCGGAGCTGGTCTTCAGCGGCTCCCCCCGCGGCCTGGAACTGTTCCGGGCGGTGGAGAGGATGCTGGCGGCGTCCACCCCGCCGGCGACCCGGGCAACGAAAAGCCAGGTGGCCTTCCGTGGCAGGCGCGGCTACGCGTACGTCTGGTGGCCCGGCCGCTATCTGGCTTCCGAAGTGCCCGCCGTGCTGTCGATTGCCTTGCCGCGGCGCATCGACTCCGCCAGGTTCAAGGAGGTGGTGAATCCCTCCCCCGGCCTGTGGATGCACCATCTGGAGCTTCACAACGAAGAGGAGCTCGACGCCGAGGTTGCCGAATGGCTGCGTGAAGCCCGCGCGGCAGCGGACTGACACTGGTTCGGGCGCCCGGGGCGGGTGGCGGGCGCCCCGCTAGGCGACATCACGGGGCGGACGGACCGGTTCTGTCCGCCCGCCCGGGGGCGTCTGTTGCTACGTGTGGTCGATCCTGATTTTTTTGGCCGTAGTGTCCGGGGCAGTCACCGGTGCCGGCGCGCGCACCTCAAGAACGCCGTCCTTGTACGTGGCGGTGATGTCCTCTTCCTTGGCACCGGGCGGCAGTGCAACACTGCGCGTGAAGGAGCCATAGCGGAACTCCGAGCGGTAGCCGTCCTTGCTCTTATGCTCGGATTTCTCCTCGCGTTCAGCCCTGATGTGAAGCATGCCCTCACTGACGGAAACGTCGACGTCCTTGTCCGGATCGATCCCCGGAACCTCAGCGCGCACCACCAACGTGGTGCCGTCGACGAACTGCTCGACTTTGATGGACGGTGTCATTGTCAGGTCGCCGTCGAGGAAACGCTTGATCGGCTCCAACACGTCCGACGGCACCCACTTGTTAAGTTCAGCCATGATTGTCCTCCCGGATCCATGCCCCTGCCTTCGTGTGGTCAGGGGTTGTAGCCCCATTACACACCCGGGAGTCGGTGGCGCTAAGGGCAAAAAGTCCCATGGTGTGCCGTACCAGGGTGGTCGGACAGGATATGCGGACCCCGCCGTGGTCGGCAGCGGGGGAACCTGAGCTTTGGGGCACAACGACCCGGACGCCCGTCTTTTGCAGACTGGCTTTCCTCGGGGGGGGTGGTCAGTTTCGGCGTCACACCGCCACTCGGCCGATGCCGAAATTTTGTCGGTGCCTCCTTCTATTCTGAAGGCATGGAAAGCAGCACATCCTGGAGTGTGGAGAGCAGGGCGGCCATGGCGGCCGTCGCGGCGACTGCTGCTGCGCTTGCTGCCTTCATCGGCGCCGGCCCGCTCCGGGATCCCGACGCCCTGCGGGACGCTGATCCGCTGCGGGATGCGGTGGCCGTCCGGGACACGGATCCGTTCCGGGGGATCGATCCGTTGCGGGATCTGGCGGATGATTGCCTGGATGCGTTGGCCGGGGTGGCCCGGTTGGAGGCGGGTGTGGCGGCGTTGAAGGTGCGGCTGGCCGCGGAGTACGTGCAGGCCACCAGGGCCCTGGCGTCCCCGGGGGTGTCCCCGCACGGCCACACCGTCCAGGAGATGGCCATGACCGCCGAGGTCGCCGGTGTCCTGACAGTCAGCGAACGGACCGCGGACGCGTTCCTGGGCGTGGCCGAGGAGCTGACAAGCTCGTTGCCTCTGACCCTGGCGGCGCTGCAGGCCGGGACGATTTCCTGGCAGCACGCCCGGGTCATGGTCGATGAAACCACCAACCTGGACCGGGCCGCCGCGGCCGGGCTGGAGGCGCACTTCCTGGACCCCGACGCACCGAACCCGGCCCGGGGGTGTCCGGCCGGGGACCTCGTCCCGGGACGGTTCCGGACCAAAGCCCGTGTTTGGCGCGAACGCCACCACCCCGCCAGCATCGAACAACGTCACACCAAGTGTGCCGCGGACCGGCGGGTGGAGTTCCTCCCGGACCGGGACGGGATGGCCTGGTTCTCGGCGTATCTGCCGGCCGGTACCGCCGCGGGGATCTGGGACCGGACCACCGCCGCTGCCCGGGCCCTGCAGGGCCCCGGCGAGGCACGGACGCTGGCCCAGCTGCGCGCCGACATCGCCGCTACCTTGCTTCTGAGCGGCACCGCCGCCGGCATCACCGGGAGCCCCGGGAGCGCGGGCGGCACGGTCGACAGCGGCACCGGTGCCGGGAGCACGGGCGTGTTTGAGGTCGGGGGCCTGATGGCCGGGTGCGGGGGTGTGCCGTCGCCGCGGGCGCAGGTCCTGGTCACGGTCCCGGTCCTGTCCCTGCTGGGTGTGAGCGGGGAGCCGGCGGTCCTGGACGGGTACGGGCCGATCCCGCCCTCGATGGCCCGGCGCCTCATCGCGGACGGTGCCGGGTCCTTTTACCGGGTCCTGACCGACCCGCGGGACGGGGCGCCGCTGGAAATCGGCCGGACCCGCTACCGCCTCACGAAAGCCCAGCGGCGGTGGTTGCGCCTGCGCGACGGGAAGTGCCCGTTCCCGGGCTGCAACAACGCCTCGCTGGATAACGACGCGGACCATCTCCTGGCCTGGGCCGACGGAGGGACCACCGGGATCTCCAACCTCGGACAGCCCTGCCCGAAACACCACCGGCTCAAACACGGCTCGGGGTGGACACCCTCCGGGGCCAGTAAAGACAAACCACCCGGATGGACCTCACCAACAGGCCGGTACTACCCCAGCGAAGAACAGGACTGGGAACCACCCCACTGGCCCGACGGCCTGCTGACCACAGCCACAGGCGCGAACACGAAGACATTCACGTTCACAGACACAGACACGGACGCGGGCACGGACTTGGATCCCGACGCGGGCCTGGACACAGGCCTGAACCACGGCCCGCCGACGGATCCGGGCCATCACCCGGAGCCGCCGCCCGCCGGGCCCTTCGGCCTGGACCCCGGCCCGGACCCCGACCAGGAATTGCCCGAGGACCCCGTCCCGGACTGGTACCTATTCATAGTCGAGCACGAGTTATCCGCCAACGAGCCGGAAGACCCGGACGACCAGGGCTGGACAGAGTCCCTCCTGGACCCAGCCCCGGAATCCTTCCTGAGCCACTTCGCCTGAACAACGCCTGCACGCCGTCGCAGCGCGGTAGTAGCACCGCCCTGGTGCTACCAGGGCCTGATGTGTCCGCCAATTGGTTTGTGGCAACTTTGGCACGCTGGAGCAATGCCGGGTATTCGGGATCCCGCAGGATGCCCGACGGCAGCGAATTGAATCGTTGATGCCCAGTCTTAGACGGGAACGGTGGAGGTCCCGTTTGCTAGTGACCCATGCCGAGGCCGCCGTCGACGGGGATGACGGCGCCGGAGATGTAGGCGGCTTCGTCGCTCGCGATCCAGCGGACCACGTTGGCGACCTCCGAGGCTTCCGCGAAGCGGGCGGCAGGAACCTTCGACAGGTAGTCCTTCTGGGTTGCTTCGGGCAGTTCTGCCGTCATGTCGGTGTTGATGAAGCCGGGAGCCACCACGTTCGCGGTAATGCCGCGGGAACCCAGTTCGCGGGTCAGGGAGCGTGCGATGCCGACGAGCCCGGCCTTGGATGCCGAGTAGTTGATCTGGCCGGGCGCACCATAGAGGCCGGAGACGGAGGAAATCAGCACCACGCGGCCCTTGCGGGCCCGGATCATGCCCTTGGACGCCCGTTTGATCACACGGAAGGCACCGGTGAGGTTGGTGTCGATGACCGAGGTGAAATCATCCTCGCTCATCCGCATCAGAAGGGTGTCCTTGGTGATGCCGGCGTTCGCCACCAGTACCTCGACTGCGCCATGGGCAGCTTCCACTTGAGTGAATGCGGCGTCTACGGAGGCCTCGTCCGTGACGTCGGCTTTGACGCCAAGGATGCCCTCGGGGAGCGCCGATTCGCTGCGGAAGGTGACGGCCACCTTGTCGCCGTTGGCGAGGAAGGCTTCGGCGATGGCGAGGCCGATTCCGCGGTTTCCGCCGGTGATCAGAACACTGCGGCCGGTGGTTGCTGTTTCAGTCATGGTGGAGCTCCGGAATTCTGCGGCGGGACGGCGCCGCGCTGTGGGCGGGATTTTTCCTGCCTCCGATCTTAGCGCCCGGCACCGCCCCGTTTGGGCGGCTCTGCCGATGGTGAGAGAATTGCTTTAAGCTTTGGGAGCGTGATCTGACAGCCTTGACACTCAAAAACAGACCCGGTGTACCTGTGCCCGGGAACCCGGACCTACCCTCCGGTGATTCCGAGGTTCACAGCATTACGGACGCCTCCGCCGCACACTCCGAAGAGATACGCCAGCGGATGATCAAGTACGCCGTGGCGATGGGGATCCGCATGGTGTGCCTGATCCTGATTTTTGTGGTGGATGGCTGGCTGAAGATCCTCCCGGTGATCGGGGCCGTGTTCCTGCCCTGGTTTGCCGTCGTCATCGCCAACGGCAGTGACAAGGCGGAAGTCCACGCCGACTCGCTGCTGGATTACGCACCGCTGGCGCAGATCGATGCGCCGGCTGCCGAACCCGGCGACACGGCTGAGACGGTGTCGGACGACCCGTCGCTGACGCTGCTGCAGGGCGAACTCGTCGAGGATGACGACGTCCCGACGGAAGAGCGCGGCGCCCCGGGCGGACACGACGACGATGGCGACCACAGACGGGCAGCATCATGAACCTTCTTGACCTTACCGGGAACGGCGGCTCAGCCGGACCGGCGGAAGCTCTCTGCTCCCGCAAAGCGTGCCGGAGCGGCGCCGAATGGCAGCTGCTCTGGAACAACCCAAAGATCCACACCCCCGAACGACGCAAGATCTGGCTGGCCTGTGGAGAGCACCGGGCCTGGCTCGAGGACTATCTGCAGACCCGCGGGCTCTGGAAGGACACCGTGGCATTGGACCCGGCAGGCAGGGCAAGCTGAATGTACCGTTTTCTCTTTTCCAGGAAGTGGCTCGGCTACCTGGTGCTGGCCGCGGTCTTCGCGGCCGCCTGCGTCGGACTGGGCCGCTGGCAGATGGACCGCCGCGCCGAGACGCTGGCCGAGATCAACCGCGTCACCTCCAACTATTCGGCCACGCCCGTCCCCTTTGCCATGGTCAAGGACCAGTTCCGCTCGCTGGCGGCGGAACGGGAGTGGACCCAGGTGGAACTCAAGGGCAGTTACGACGTCGCCGGGCAGCGTATCGTCCGCAACCGGCCGCTCAACGGTCAGCCCGGCTACGAAGTCGTGGTTCCCTTCCGGGTGGAATCGGGCGAGACCGTCGTCATCGACCGCGGCTGGCTGCCGATCGGCAACAACAATCCGGGCAGCCCCGATTCGGTTCCCGCTCCCCCGCAGGGCCAGGTGACCGTTGTTGCCCGGCTCAAACCGGCCGAGCCTGCGCTTCAGCGCGGCGCCCCGGACGGCCAGCTGGCCTCGATCGACCTTGCCGCCTATTCCGGCCAGCTGGGCTACCCCCTGCTGACCGGCGCCTACGCCCAGCTCGCGTCCGAGAGCCCGGCGGCGGCAGACATGCCCTTCCCGTTCCCCAAGCCGACCACCGATGAGGGCACCCACCTGTCCTACTCGCTGCAATGGTTCGCCTTCGGGGTGCTGATGTTCATCGGCTTCGGTTACGCGGCCCGTCAGCAGGCGCGAAACGCTGCCATTGACGCCGAAGACGCCGAGACGGCAGAGACCGACGGCGGCTTCATGCACTCCAGCGGCCCGGTGGCCCGCCGCCGCCCGGTTCCCCGTCTGCGGAAGAACGCGACCGCCGAGGAAGAAGAAGACGCCATCCTGGACGCCCAGGGGTTCTGAGGGATGGCCACACTGTTTTCGGAGCCAGTGGTCCGGGTGAAGCGCGCGCTCTCCGCCCTTGGCGCGGCAGACACCGTGACGGTCCTTGACTCAAAAGTCCCGACGGCGGCTGCGGCGGCCGCCGCCCTGGGCTGCGGCGTTGCCGCGATCACCAACAGCCTCGTGTTCGACGTCGGGGGCGCACCGCTGCTGATCCTGGCCAGCGGCGCCGCGAGGGTCGACGTGCGGAAGGTCGCCGCTCAGCTGGGCACCGGAAAGATCCGCAGTGCCTCCCCCGGGTTCGTCCTGGAACACACCGGCCAGGAGATAGGCGGCGTGGCCCCGGTCGGGCATCCGGAAAAGATCAAGACCCTGCTGGACGAGTCCCTGAAATTCCACGAGGTCCTCTGGGCCGGAGCAGGAGACCACCACTCGATGTTCTCCATCAGCTACGAGGAGCTGCGCCGGATCACAGGCGCAGTGGAGATGCCCGTTCGCTAGCGAAGAGGGCGGCGTCCGCGCGGGTGGCGTGGGCAGCCAAGGTGTACTAGGCCAGCGTAATCAGGTCCAGGTAGTCTTCGTTCCAGTGATCCTCGATGCCGTCGGGCAGCAGCACGACGCGCTCGGGGTTCAGTGCGGCGACGGCGCCTTCGTCGTGGCTCACGAGCACGACGGCGCCCGTGTAGTTGCTCAGGGCCCCGAGGATTTCGGCGCGGCTGGCCGGGTCGAGGTTGTTTGTGGGCTCGTCGAGGAGCAGCACATTCGCGCTCGAAGCCACGATGGTCGCAAGGGCCAGTCTGGTCTTCTCCCCGCCGGACAGCACACCGGCGGGCTTGTCGACGTCGTCGCCCGAGAACAGGAACGAGCCCAGGATGTTGCGGACTTCCGCGTCGTTCATGTCCGGGGCGGAGGAGCGCATGTTCTGCAGCACGGTGCGGTCCACGTCCAGCGTCTCGTGCTCCTGGGCGTAGTAGCCCACCTTCAGGCCGTGGCCCGCTACGACCTCGCCGGTGTCCGGCTTGTCAACGCCGGCCAGCATGCGCAGGAGGGTGGTCTTGCCGGCGCCGTTGAGGCCCAGGATGACCACCTTGGAGCCGCGGTCGATGGCCAGGTCCACGTCGGTGAAGATCTCCAGCGAGCCAAAGGACTTGCTGAGTCCGTCCGCGGTGAGCGGGGTCTTGCCGCAGGGTGACGGATCCGGGAAGCGCAGGGCAGCCACGCGGTCGGTCGCACGCACGGCCTCGAGTCCGCCAAGCAGGCGCTCGGCACGCTTGGCCATGTTCTGCGCGGCGACGGCCTTGGTGGCCTTGGCGCGCATCTTGTTGGCCTGGTCAAAGAGGACCTGGGCCTTCTTCTCCGCGTTGGCGCGCTCCCGCTTGCGGGCCTTCTCGTCCGTTTCGCGCTGCTGGAGGTAGCGCTTCCAGTCCATGTTGTAGAAGTCGATCTGGGCGCGGTTGGGATCCAGCAGGAACACCTTGTTGACGGTGGCTTCCAGAAGCTCGGTGTCGTGGCTGATTACGATCAGACCGCCCTGGTGGTTCCGCAGGAATTCCCGGAGCCATGTGATGGAGTCCGCGTCGAGGTGGTTGGTGGGCTCATCGAGGAGCATCGTTTCGGCGTCCGAATACAGGATCCGGGCCAGCTCCACACGGCGGCGCTGACCACCGGAAAGGGTCTTGAGCGGCTGGTTCAGCAGACGGTCCGGGAGCGCCAGGTTAGAGCAGATCGCCGCGGCCTCGGCCTCGGCCGCGTAGCCGCCGGCGGCCAGGAACTCGGACTCGAGCCGGTCGTAGCGGTTCATCGCCTTGCGCTGGACCTCGGCGTCGTCGCTGGCCATGTCCTCATGGGTCTGCTTGAGCTTGTTGACGGCGATGTCCAGGCCCCGGGCGGACAGGATCCGGTCACGGGCCAGCTGCTCCATGTCCGGGGTCCGGGGATCCTGCGGCAGGTAGCCGATCTCGCCGCTGCGCGTGACCTTGCCGCCGGCGGGCAGGCCTTCGCCCGCGAGCACCCGGGTCAGTGTGGTCTTGCCTGCACCGTTACGGCCCACAAGGCCGATCTTGTCTCCCTTGTCGATCCGGAAGCTCACCTGGTCCATAAGGAGGCGGGCGCCGGCGCGCAGTTCGAGATCCTGGACGGTAATCAATGCAGCTAAGGCCTTTCACAACAGGGAACGCCGCGGCACAACGGTGGAATCTGGAGGGGGCCGGGGCAGTGTGGCCGAGAGAACGGCCTCTCCAAGTCTACCGGTCCAGCATCCGCCTCATGACAAGCGCCCACCGCTGGCGGGAAACGACGGACGACGGCGGCGCGGCCCGGACAGTGCCGGGGCCCGCCCGGGCGCCTTTGGTGTGGGCCTCCAGCTGGGGCTGCCCTGCTTAGTAGGGCACCTACAAAAAACGTCTCCCCCCATGCTCGTAGAGTCGAAATCAGAAGCAGTCCCCCACTTACTTGCGATTGGAACTCCCATGACGAAGACCGACGGCACCCTTGCCGCCACCCCCGCCCGGCAGCGGAGCCACTGGAACGCCACCGACCTGGGGCTGATCGCCGTCTTCGCCGCGCTCGTGGCCGGATCCGCCCTGATTGCCGCCATTCCGGTGGGCGGGATGGGGGTCCCCATCACGGTGCAGACGCTCGCCGTGATCCTCACGGGCCTGGCCCTGGGCCCCGGCAGGGCCTTCGCCGCCGTCGGGCTCTATGTGCTCCTCGGACTTGCCGGGCTGCCGATCTTCAGCGGCGGGCGCAGCGGGCTCGGCGTCCTGGCCGGTCCGTCGGCGGGCTACATTATCGGCTTCGTGGGTGCGGCCGCGGCCGTGGGCTGGCTGACCGTCGTCGTGCTGCGCCGCACCGCGGGACGTCCCGGCAAGCTCCGCGCGGTCCTGCTTTTCGCCGCGGCGATGCTGAGCAGCATCATCTTCGTCCACGGCCTCGGCATCCTCGGCATGATGGTCAACGCGAAGCTGGACTTCTCCAAGGCGTTCCTCGCAGACCTGGTCTTTTACCCCGGGGATGTGATCAAGAACGCACTCGCCGTGACCGTTGCGCTGGCGCTGCACAAGGCGTTTCCGGATCTGCTGATCCGCCGGGTCCGGACCGGAGCGGCTGTCGCCCCGGCGGCCGCCACACACACCGCCGACGCCAAGGTGGATCACCGGCCGTGAGCACCATCGTGCTGGACCGGGCTGCGGTGCGGGTGGCGGTCGACGGCCGCCACGCGCCCAAGACGCTGCTGGCGGCGCTGACCCTGCGGCTCACCGAGCAGCGTATCGGCGTGATCGGGGCCAACGGTTCCGGCAAGTCCACCCTGCTGCGGCTCCTCAACGGGCTCGTGGCGCCCAGCAGCGGCACCGTCACGGTGGACAGGTGGGACACGGTCCGGGCGGTGCGGGAGGTCCGACGGCGCGTCGGCTTCGTCTTCACGGATCCGCTGTCCCAGCTGGTGATGCCGACCGGGCGGGAGGACGTGGAACTGTCGCTCCGGCGGTCTGTCCGGAACGGCCGGGAACGCAGCCGCCAGGCGGAGGCGACACTGGACCGTTTCGGGCTGCTGGCACTGGCCGATCAGAGCATCTACGAGCTTTCCGGCGGGGAGCGCCAGCTCCTTGCCCTCGCCGCCGTCCTAGCTGTGGACCCCGAAGTGCTGGTCTTGGACGAGCCGTCCACCCTGCTGGACCTGCGCAACCGGGAACTACTGCGCCGGACCCTGGCCGGGCTCAGCCAGCAGGTCATCCTCTCCACCCACGACCTTGAGCTCGCCCTGGACCTGGACCGGGTCCTCGTGGTCGACGCCGGCACGGTGGTGTTCGACGGCGCCCCGGCCGCCGCCGTCGAACACTACCGGGCGCTCTGCGCGGCGGGGCTCCCTGCCTCCGGCGCAGCCGGGCACCGGCCGGCCCCGGAGAATCTGCAGCCGGTGCAGCTGCATCCGGAGCGCCCGTGAGCGGCCACGGATTCCTGCTGGCCAACTACGTGCCGGGCACCTCCCCGCTGCACCGCGCGCCGCTGTGGCTGAAGTTCCTGCTCGTCCTCGGCTGCGGCATGGCGTCCTTCCTGATCGTGGACTGGGCCGCCGCGGCCGCAGCCCTGGCCGTGATGTGCGCCCTGTTCCTGATCAGCGGGGCGGGCCTGCGGCGGCTGGTCCGGGCGGTGCGGCCCGTGCTGCCGGTCCTGGCGATGATCGGGCTGTTCCAGTGGTGGCAGCTCGGCGGACCCACCGCGGCGCGGATTGTGCTCAACGTGCTGGTCTGCATTGTTGCGGCGTCGATCCTCACCGCCACCACGCCGGTGCAGCGGCTGCTCGACGGGGTGGCTTCCCTTGCGCGGCCGTTCCGGCGCTTCGGCGCGGATCCGGAGCGCTTCGCGCTGACGATTGCCATTATGCTGCGCAGCATCCCGTTCATCGCCGGTGCGTACAGCGACGTCCGGGATTCCGCCCGGGCCCGCGGCCTGGAACGCAACCCCCGCGCCCTGATCCTCCCGGTCTTCATCACCACCGTGGCTTTCGCCCGGCAGACCGGCGACGCCCTCGCCGCGCGCGGCCTGGGCGAGGCCGAGACCGACACACAGTCCGGTCCCGGAGCCAAGACCCAGCCCGAGGCCGAGAAGCCCACGCAGCCAGCCGGCCCCGGGGGACATGCCCTCCCGTGACCCGGGCCACGGGACATAATCCCACTATGTCCACTGGCTGAGCCCAGGAATGGGCATGTCCACCGGGGGACGAGCCCGGCACTGGGCATGTCCCCCGCTCCCCCGGCGTAAGGGCTGCTAGGACAGGATCTGGTACTCCAGCAGCGCGGCCGTGCCCATTCCCCCGGCGATGCTGATCATTGCCAGGGCCAGCTGGCCGGCGACCGGGCTGCGGCGGGCCTGCGCCAGCAGCCGGGTGACGAGCACCGCGCCGGACGCCCCGTAGGCGTGCCCCAGGGCCAGGGCGCCGCCGTCGAGGTTGGCGCGTTCCGCGGGGATGCCGAGCCGGTCCAGGCATGCAAGGGTCTGGGACGCGAACGCCTCGTTGAACTCCACCAGCCCAAGCTCCGCGGCTGTCATGCCACAGCGTTCCAGCAGGCGTTCCGCGGCGGCGGCCGCCCCGATGCCGAGCAGTTGCGGATCCACGCCCGCCGTGTCCGTGCCCCGCACCAGGAGGCCGTCGCGGGCGCCCAGCGCGCGGGCGCGCTCGACCGTGGTGATCACGACGGCGGCGGCGCCGTCCGCGTCGAAGCAGGAGTTCCCTGCGGTCACCGTGCCGCCCGCGGCAAACACGGGAGGAAAACGGGCGAGCACGGCCCCGGTGAGGCCGCGGCGCGGCCCGTCGTCGGCGCTGACCAGGCCGGCCCCGTCGTCGGCACTGACTACGGGTGGACCGTCCGAACCGGGACCGCCGCGGAGCGGGACGATTTCGGCATCGAAGAACCCTGCGGCGGCGGAAGCGAGGGCGCGCCGGTGGCTGCGCAGCGCGAACCCGTCTTGCCGCTCCCGGCTGATCCCGCAGCGGGTGGCCACATTTTCGGCGGCGACCCCCATGTCCGGATCCCCGAGGGCCAGGGGTGAGAACTGCGCGCGGGCGAAGAATGCCGGGACCCCGTCCGTGTCCCGGCGGGCGCGCATTGGTGCGGTGCTGATGCTCTCCACTCCGCCAGCCAGGTACAGGCCATCGCCCCCGGCGGCCACGAGCCTGGAGGCCAGCACGATCGCGTCCAGTCCAGAGCCGCACTGTCGGTCCACGGTCAGGCCGGGGACGCTGACGGGCAGCCCGGCTTCGAGGGCGGCGAGCCGGGCCACGTTGCCGCCGCCGCCGACGGCGTTGCCAATCACCACGTCCGTCACGGACACCGGGGGCACGCCGTCCCCGCTGCGAAGTTCGGTGAGGAGTTCGCGGAGCACGGGGGCGAGCAGCCCGTGGGCGGGCACGGACTTGAGCGCACCGTGGGCGCGGCAGATCGGGGTCCGGCGTGCGGCGATGATGACCGGCTGCCGGTCCCCGGGCAGGGCCCAGGGCTGCCGCTCAGACAAGGCGCCGGACCCGGGGGTCGTTGCGGTCAATCCAGTCGAGCAGCAGTTCCCGGCTGAGCTTGCCGCGGTCCGTCAGCGGAAGCCCGGCCAGGACGAAGTATTCCATGGGCCGCTTGTTGCGGGCCAGCACGTCCTCGACCCCGGCCTTCAGCTGGGTGGCGGTCAATCCGCCGTGCGAGGGGACAATACCGGCGATGACCTTCTGGCCGCGGAGATCGTCCGCGCGGCCTGCGGCGACGGCGGCGGCCACGCCGGGGACGGAGGCTAAAGCCAGCTCGACCTCATGCGGGTAGACGTTGGTGCCTGCGGTGATGATCATGTCCGAGCGGCGGCCCAGCATGTGCAGGATCCCGCCCTCGAGGTAGCCCTGGTCCCCTACGGTGTGCCAGCCGTCGAAGCTCTGCAGGGCCCGGCCGTCGTCGCCCCAGAGGTAGCCGTCGCTGACCATTCCGCTGCGAACGCAGATGTTGCCGTCCGTGCCGTCGGGCAGCTGGGCGCCGTCGTCGTCGAGGATGCGGATGTCGACGCCGGGAAACGGCTTCCCGATGCCGGTGCCGCGCTGCTCCGGCGGCTGGCCCGGCGGGAGGCCAGCGCCGGAGACGAAGCTGAGTTCCGAGGCGCCGTAGTACTCGAAGATGGTCGCGTTGGGTGCCCATCGGCGGGCGGCTTCCAGGGTCCGGGCGTCGAGCTTTGAACCGGCGCAGATGATGCTCCGGATGCCCGAGGCGTCGACCCCGCCGCTTAGACCCCGTTCGCTGAGGAGACGGAGCATTGTGGGCACGAGGACCAGCCGGGTGATGCCGTCGTGGCTGACCGCGGCGTGCGCGTCGCCGACATCGAAGCGGGCCAGGGTGTGGAATTCCGAGCCGGCGTACAGGCACTCTGCCAGGGCGTAGAGGTTCAGGCTGGCCGCGAGGGGCCCGGGCGCCAGGGTCCTGTCATCCGCGGCCAGGCCAAAAAATTCGACCGACGCGTCGAAGGACAGCCGCCAGGAACGCCGCGAGCGGGTAAAGGCCTTGGGGACGGATGTGGTGCCGGAGGTAAGGCCGATCAGGAAGGGAGTGTCCGGCGCCCCGTCGACGAGTTTCAGCCCGTCCCCCGGGCCCGGGGGGGGGGGGGGGGGGG
>NZ_JARUXE010000065.1 GCF_030433895.1 Arthrobacter sp. PsM3
CCAGGGACTCCAGCCACTCGGCGGTCTCTTCCGGATCACGATCAGGCAGCTGGTTAGTCAACCCGCTGAGGATATGGGAGGTCTCTTCTCCTGCAGCCACGTCCAACCTCTCTTTGAGCGCATTCATCGGCACCCTCAGCTCCGGCAGGGTAACTGCCTGGCGTGAACGCGACGTGTGCGACATATCGGTTACAACTGCCCGGTCATGTGCGCCGGGCAAGGTCCAATCACAACTACTCCCGCCGGTGTCGGCGGGGCGTTTGCCCTCGCGGGCGTAGTCGTCATCAGCCACTCTAGCTCTCACATCTCGGGGATGCGTAGCTGTCCCGTGGGGGTCCAGTCGTATTTGACCGGCATACTGGTTGTGTGACGACGCACCGCCCGGCGGTGCTCGGATCGCCGTGTGTGACGCAGAATATGGCGGATCGCGGGGCCAACAGCTTGAAGCGCAGGCGCAAAGGGTGTTGGCTTGGAGTAATGGAAATCACTAGAGCTTTTGAAAACACCAAGCATAGGAGCAACACGTGAGCGAGGCCGACGCCGCCACTTCGGTAAATGTGGCGGAAAAACTGGGTTTCAAAACCGGTGACCTGATTCAGGAATTCGGTTATGACGACGACGTCGACTTCGACTTGCGCGACGACATCGAAGATCTCACCGGCTCGGAACTCTTCGATGAGGACGACCACGAAGTAGTAGATGCCGTCATTCTTTGGTGGCGTTCCGGCGACGGTGACCTCGTTGACACCCTGGTTGACTCGCTGACCACCCTGGCTGAGGGCGGCGTGATCTGGGTGCTGACCCCGAAGTCCGGCCGGGTGGGCTACGTTTCACCAGCGGACATCCAGGATGCCGCACCCACCGCAGGGCTGCACTACACTACCTCTGCCGGCGTCTCCAAGGACTGGAGCGCCACCCGGGTCACACGGAAGAACAAGTGACCCAAGCCGGCGCCGTCCGCATCATCGGGGATGAGGCAGCCGGGGCATACGCTGTGCCGGCAGTTGGCGATGTTGCTCCCGACTTCGAGCTGCTGAACCAGTTTGGCGAACCCGTGGCGCTTTCGGAGCTCCGCGGCCGGAACGTCGTGCTGGTGTTTTTCCCGTTCGCCTTCTCCGGCATCTGCACGGGTGAGCTGTGCGAAATCCGGGACAACCTGGCCTTGTTTGAGGGTGCCGACGCCGTCGTGCTGGGGATCTCGGTGGACAGCAAGTTCGCCCAGCGGGCCTACGCGGAGAAGGAAGGCTATGCCTTCGACCTGCTGGCGGACTTCTGGCCGCATGGGGCCGTCGCCGAGCAATACGGGGTGTTTGACCCCGCAAGC
Source organism: Arthrobacter sp. PsM3 (assembly GCF_030433895.1). GTDB lineage: Bacteria > Actinomycetota > Actinomycetes > Actinomycetales > Micrococcaceae > Arthrobacter. The sequence goes on from NZ_JARUXE010000065.1 coordinate 1,325, forward strand.
GGCATGGCCAGGCGCGGAACCTTCATCATCGACGCGAACGGCACTGTCCGCTACGTGGTGGTGAACCCCCGCGGCCAGGCCCGGGATTTCGCCGAGTACCGCTCCGCCCTGGCAGGACTCGGCCGGAGCTGACACGGTGAGGACGCGGCGGCCAGGTATCGGCATGACTGGGTTTGCCAGCCTGCCCCCGGTCCCCGCCGGGACGCCGGCCCGGGACGAGCTTGCGGTCCTGCAGGAAATCCATGACGTTCTCGCGGGGGAGCGATTCGCCCTGTTGACCGGTGCCGGACTGAGCACCGACTCGGGCATCCCGGACTACCGCGGGCCGGGCGCCTCCCCCCGGGCTCCCATGACGTACCAGGAATTCATCGGCGAGGCGGACAACCGGCGCCGCTACTGGGCCCGGAACCACATTGGCTGGTCCCACCTGCGCCGGGCGGATCCCAATGACGGCCACGCCGCCGTCGCCCGGCTGGAGCACCGCGGCCTGCTCACCGGACTCATCACCCAGAACGTGGACCGGCTCCACGAGGACGCCGGAAGTGTCAATGTGGTGGACTTGCACGGCCGCTTCGACCAGGTGGTCTGCCTCGCCTGCCACCGGCGTTACAGCCGGACACTGCTGGCGGGGGTGCTGGAAGAGCTCAACCCCGGCTTTCTGGAACGGGCGCTCTCAGGCGGCGTAGTCGAAATGGCTCCGGACGCCGACGCCACCGTCGAGGACGCTGCCCTGATCGAGAGTTTTGTCGTGGCCCACTGCCCGGCCTGCGGCGGCACTCTCAAACCTGATTTCGTCTACTTCGGCGAGAACGTCCCGAAAGACCGGGTGGAACGCTCGTACGCCATGGTGGACGAGGCCGGCGCCCTCCTCGTTGCCGGATCCTCACTGACGGTGATGAGCGGCCTGCGGTTTGCCCGACACGCTGCCAAACATGGGAAGCCCGTTGTGATCATCAACCGCGGCCAGACCCGCGGGGATGAGCTGGCCGCGGTCAAGCTCGACGCCGGCGTCAGCGAGGCGCTCACCTGGCTCGCCGACGAACTCCCTCCGCTCTGAGCCGGATTGGCGTTCTGCCCGCTGCATCCGGTACAGTAGCTGTTCGTTGGTTCAAGCGCTGAGGCTTGGAACCAGCAGTTTGGGTCTTTAGCTCAGCTGGTAGAGCGCCACGTTTACACCGTGGATGTCATCGGTTCGATCCCGGTAGGACCCACCCAAGAAGACCCCGCCGTGCAGGTTGAAAATCCCGCACGGCGGGGTTTTGCATACTTCGGCCGCCATTGACCTCAATCCCTGACGCTAGGAAGCCCCATGAGCTCGCCAGTGTCGGAAATGCGCTTGAACTCGTTGACCGGGCTGCGGTTCATCGCCGCGCTGATCGTAGTTTTGTACCACATTTCGGCGTTCTTGATTCCGGAAATATCACGCTTCATAGTGCTCGGGTATACGGGCGTTGCGTTTTTCTTCGTGCTGTCCGGCTTCGTTCTTGCCTGGTCCTACCGGCCAACGACCGGCAAGCGCGTGTTCTACTGGCGCAGACTGGTCAGGATTTGGCCTCTCCATGCACTGACAACACTGCTGGCCGCTGCCTATTTATCCGTCAACGACGGCGCCGTGTCCTTTGATCGGCTTCCGGCCGTATTGCTGCTGGTTCACGCGTGGAATCAGGAATGGGCCAACGCCTTCAATGGGGTCTCATGGTCGCTGTCGGCCGAGGCGTTCTTCTACCTGTGCTTCCCCCTTCTCGCCGCGTGGCTGTCCCGTTTCAACATCCAAGCGGTTCTGGGCGCAGCGGCCGCGATCTTCGGCACTGCTGCTGTCGCCTACTCGGTCCTGTTCACCTTCTCGAATGCTGCGCCGTGGGGGGATCTTCTGTACATCCTGCCGGCATTCAGGATGGTGGACTTCGCCATCGGCGTGTGCCTGGCGTTCGCATTCCGCAAGGGGTGGCGGCCAAAGTTCGGAGCCACGACCGGGGCGCTCATCGCGGGTGGATCCTTCGTGCTGTGGGAGGCTATTGTTCCGTTGGTCCCGTCTATCTTCCGACCAGAAACTGCAACCCTTCTGATGATTCCCGGCATCACTGCCCTGGTGGCGGGTTTTGCCAAGCGCGACCTTGCCGGAGGCGCCGGACTATCCAGCACGCCTGTGATGGTCCGGCTGGGGGAGTGGTCGTTTGCCCTGTACCTCATCCACGAACTGGTTATCCGGGCGGCATTGATGCTGCACCCGCTTCGCCTGCACCAGCGTGTTGGCGTGTCCCTGGGCGTCCTGGCCGTATCCATCGCTCTGTCGGCGCTCCTCTACACGCTCGTCGAACGTCCCCTGGAGAAGCGGTTGCGGCCGCTGGTCGGCCTGCGCAAAGCCGACTCCGGTGTCAACGGGCCGGGCAACAGCTCCGAGCAGCAGGAGACGCTCTCCCGGCTCTAGCATGGACCGGTTCTGCCGGCAGAATCCGGATCCCTGTCAGCCACCCCGCCAAAATGTCGCAGCCCCGACCTACTGTGGCGGCATGGAACACATCATGGTGAAATCTGGTCCGGATGGCAGGCCCCGGGCAGTTGTGCGCGGCGGCCGCGAATGGATCATCGGTGCGGAGCCGGTCCGCTGGTTCGAGCGGGTGAGCTGGTGGGAGGCGGAGCGCCGGATGCCCAAGGGGCTGAGCCGCGTCGACGTCGAGGTCTGGCAGATCCAGGCAAGACTGGGACGGAATTCGGGTTCTGCCCTCACCACGATGGAAATCATCCGTGACGGCCTGGGCGGCGGCTGGCGGCTGCGGGAGGCCGTTGCGGACGCGGCGTAGGCGCGGCATCGCGGGCCGGACGTGCCGGGGCATTGGAAAGGCTTTCCACCGCGACTATTGGGGGATGCCGCGGTGGAAAGCCTGTAATGAATATACCGTGAATTTTCGGAAATGTGAAACAGTGGGCGAAAATTCGAAGCGGCAGAATTCCCTATTCGCTGGCGTAACTGCCAGCATGGGCGGCCGCGTATGAGTGGCCTGGACTGACTCATTCCGTCCGTGCCGCGGCGCGCGGCCTAGGATGTCTTCATGAACGCCACGAGTACCCGTCGAATGGCCCGGGTCCGCCCGCTCTTGCACGTTTCCAAGGCCGAGCACTTTTTCGTCGCCAACGTCGCCCCGGACTTCGACAGCGATGCCGGAAGGGTTTGGACGGTGATCGACTCGCCGTTCCCGGGTTCCCCGGCGAACGCCGGGAGCGTCCCGCGCAGTGGTTGGGGAACGGGCGACACGGTTGAGGAGGGCTCGTTCATTTTCCTGTCACCAAGCGTCCCGGCCAACGTCTTGGGGATGGCGCACAACACCGGCCCGTCCGGCCGCAATCTCCCGCCCCGGGCCTTCCTCAAGGCTGCAACCAGTGTGGTCGGCCCGGGAGATGGAATAGAACTGGGGCCAGGTGTCGGCCGTGTTGAACCGGAAGCGGAACTGACAATCGTCATCGGAAGCAAAGTCCGGGGGCTGACGCTCAGGAACGCTCGGACAGCAGTTCTGGGTTTCACCATTGGCAATGATGTCTCCGCCCGGGACCTGCAGAAGTCGGACGAATTGTGGACTAGCGCCAAAAGCCAAGATACGTTCACGCCGGCAGGCCCCTGGATTGTAGCGGGACTGAACGACGCCGACCTGGTCATCGGGATCGAGCACAACGGCGTTGAGCTCAAAACGGCGAGCTCCGCTGACCTCGGCTGGGGGGTGGACGAAATCCTCGTGTACTTGACGTCCTTTATGACGCTGTATCCTGGCGATCTTGTACTGACGGGCTTCCCGGCCGAATGCGCGCGGCTAGTCCCTGGCGACACCGTCACTTGTCATATCGAAGGCATCGGCGAGCTTACGAATCCCGTGGTGGCCGTGGCCTGATGGCGGGCGGCTCCCGCCGCCGCTCATACGTATCCCGTTCCCCTATCGAGTGGCAGTCCCCTGAGGGCGCGGTTCCGTGCGCCTTCACACTATGATGGTTAGTGTTCAACTGACTGAACAGCACCGAATGTATGGCGCCGTCGCCATACGCGCGATCCGTGAAGGAGAATCATGGCCGATTCCCGAGTTTCCCGCACCACTGACGGACCGGGGAGCGCCTCACCCGCGCCGGCGGTCACCCGTGCCGCTGCTGTGCTGGAGGCGCTGGCCTCCTCTGCCACCGGGCGACTGACGCTGAGCGACCTCGCCAGGGAACTGGGCATCCCCAAATCCTCGACCTCGAACCTCCTGCTTGCGCTCGAGGAGGCAAGGCTCATCAACCGCCAAGGTGCCGAATTCACGCTCGGACGGAAGCTGGTTGAGCTGGGCGCGGCATACCTGAGCAGGCTTGACGAGGTCCAGGAGTTCTACCGGTTCTGCGAACAGGCGCCTACCCTTTCCGGCGAAACGGTCCGCATCGCCATGCTCGATGGAAGTAACGTCATCTACCTGGCCCGGTACGAAGGTCATCCCGCGGTCCGCCTCACCTCGAACATCGGGGACAGGATGCCGGTGTCCCTTTGCGCCGTTGGCAAGGCACTCATTGCGCGGCTTCACGACCATGACGTGGCAGGGATGTTCCCTGATGACGCACAGCTGCCGGTCCTGACTCCGAAGTCCCTGCGCACCGGGGCCGAGCTAAAGGCCCAGCTCGCCGTCATTCGGGAAAAGGGATATGCCTTCGAGGATGAGGAATCAACCACGGGGGTCGTATGCCTGGCCGTCTCGGTGCCCACCCGTGGGGCGCACGGTCCCAGTCTGGGCTTGTCTGTCACCGCGCTGAAGGCGACCTACTCGGAGGAGCAGGGCGCGTTGATGGTGAAAGAGCTCAAGGAGCTGGCCCGGTCCCTGGGTAATCCCATGGGTAGCGCCGGCCGGCGCCAACGAGAGTACGTGTCCGGAAAATAAATCTGATTAGTCATAGGCCAATTGATCAGTCTGCTGTACGCTGTTCAACATGGTGATCGACCCTTGTGAGGGTTGGTCATATCCCACCAGGCCAACGGGGGTCTGGAGTGTTCTTGAGGGAGTGCTTGTGACAACTAGTACTAATACACCGCTGGCCGAAGCGGACGGCGCCGTCGTCGATCCGGAACAGCTGCGAAGGGCAACTCTTGCCAGCTCCGTGGGCTCCGCTCTGGAGTACTACGATTTCTACATTTACGGCCTGGCCTCGGCCCTGATCTTTGGCCCGCTCTTCTTCAAACCTCTTGGCGACGACGGTGCCCTGATCGCATCATTTGCCACCTACGGAGTGGGGTTTGCGGCCCGGCCCTTCGGCGGAATGATCTTCGGCCACATCGGCGACAGGTTCGGCCGCAAGCTGGTTCTCATCCTCACGATCGGTCTGATGGGCACGGCAAGCTTTGCCATCGGGCTGCTGCCGACGTTTGAACAGGCAGGCATGCTGGGAGCCGTACTCCTGGTGACGCTGCGCATCCTTCAGGGACTGGGCGCCGGAGCTGAGCAGGCGGGCGCCACCACGCTGATTTCCGAAGTCGCACCGCGGCGCCGCCGGGGCTTCTTCGCCTCGCTGCCCTTTGTCGGGATCCAGCTCGGTACCCTCCTGGGCGCCGGAACGTTTGCCCTGATAGCCATGGCGGACAAGGCCGTCCTGGAGGGCTGGCTGTGGCGAGTGCCGTTCCTTGCCAGCGTGATCCTGATTGCGGTGGCCATCTTCATTCGGCTGCGGCTCAAGGAAACACCGGTCTTTCAGGAGCTGGAAAAGCACAAGAGTGTGGCCAAAAACCCCCTGGGCCAGCTCTGGAAGCACTCCAAGAAGAACGTGCTGATCGGCATCGGCCTGCGGATGGGCGAGAACGGCAATTCCTCGATCTACTCCGCCCTGCTTATCGCCTTCATGGCGTCAAAGGACGGGGTTTTCCCGGGGGACAAGTTCATTGGCCCGGTGGGCCTGCTTATTGCCGCCGGCTTCGCCGCCGTCATGGTGGTGACTTTCGGTGCGCTGTCTGACCGGTTCGGACGCGTACCCGTCTACCGCTACGGTGCGCTCTTCCAGGCCCTTATCGCACTGCCGGCGTTCTACCTGGTGACGCTGGGCAATGTCACCCTCGTCTGGATAGTCATGGTGGTGGGCATCGCCCTGGGCGTTCAGTCCATGCTCGGGCCGCAGTGCCCGCTCCTGCCCGAACTCTTCGGTTCCCAGTACCGGTTCACCGGCGTGGCCATGAGCCGGGAACTCTCCGCGGTCTTCGCCGGCGGACTGGTGCCGCTGGTGGGCGCCGCACTCCTGGCCGCCACTGATCATTCCTGGCTGGTGCTCGCTATCTACTCACTGGTTCTGGCTGCCATTTCCTTTGTCACCACATTCTTCACCCCGGAAACCGTGGGGCGCGACCTCCTCCTGACGGAGGACGCCAGCTAGGCGCTCCCTGGCGCCCAGCCGCAACCTGCCGGCGTCCAAGGCCGCGGTCCTTCCCCTAAGGAAGGGCCGCGGCCTTCGTGCGTTTCGGGGCGTGCCTGGTGTGCGGATGGATGCAGAGACGCTTGGGGATGCGGGAATTGCACAGGCGCAGGACTGACTTTGCGACGCTGCAAATGCCCTGTGAGGCGGGAATTGTCGGGCGACATGGGATTTCCGGGGCGCCGAGTAGGCCGGAGGTCGTCGAGAACGAGTCGCGTCGCGGGGAAGAAGCCGCGTCGCGGGACGGAAATCGTGGGCTCCGGAGTGGCATGGTGACGCGGAGAATGCCTGATGACGCACCACATTCCAGGTGACGCGGGAATACCGGGGCGCCGGGCAAGCAGCGAGTCGCAGGGCGGCCAGCACGTCGCAGAGCGACCACCGCGTCGCAGGGCGGCCACCGCGTCGCAGGGCGGCCAGCGCGTTGCAGGGCGGCCAGCGCGTTGCAGGGGACGAACCGGGTCGCCATTCCTCCCGCACACCTACACAGAAAGGGCGGCCCCGCCGTTTGAACTGCACCTCCGAAAGCCAGATTCCCTTTTCGAATCCAAATTCTTGGGGTTGCAGTTCGTTTCGGAGGGTCCGCCCTTATGGGTGCGGAACTGGCCACCCGGCCCGGACCTCAGGCCCGGGCCGCGGGACCGCGGGACCGCGGGACCCGGCGGCAGGCCCGGACCTCAGGCCCGGGCCGCGGGACCCGGCGGATGGCCCGGTGGAGAGGCCTGTTGGAAGACCTAGTAGAAGTGAACCGTGTCCACGACGTGGGGGAGCTCTCCGCCGTCGAGGAAGGTGCGCAGGTTGCCGCAGAAGCGTTCCGCGATCAGCCGGTTCTCGGCCGCGCTCAGGGCCGAGGTGTGCGGGGACACCATCACCCGGGGGTGGTTCCACAGCGGGCTGTCCTGCGGGAGCGGCTCGACGGCAAACACGTCGAGGCATGCGTACGAGACCTGGCCGTTGTCGAGTGCCTCCAGCAAGGCCTCCTCATCCACAACCGTGCCGCGCCCCACGTTCACCAGAATTGTCCCTGGCTTCATCGCCGCAAATACCTCGCGGCTGAAGAGCCTCTCGGTGGACGGCGTGCCGGGCAGCGTGTTCACGACGGCGTCCGCCGTGGCCAGCAGGTTGGCGAGGCCATCGTTGCCCGCGACTTCCTCGATGCCGTCGATGGGCTCAACGGACCGCTTGGTGCCGCTGACCGTCATTCCCAGCGCACGGGCGATCCGGGCCGTCTCAAGCCCGATCTCGCCGAGCCCGGTGACCACCAGATGGGAGCCGTTGACCAGCCGCGTGGGAGTGCGCAGCTCTGGCCAGATCCTGGCCGCCTGGTCCTGGGCCAGTTCCGCGCTGCGCTTGAAGCCGTTGAGGATCCCCAGCGCGGCGAACTCGGCGAGCGGCAGCGCGTGAACGCCGGCGGAGGTGGTCACCTTGAACTTCTGCAGTGTCCCGGCATCGAGCCCCGACGACTTCACGGCGCCACCGGCGCCGGCGGCCATGGCATGGATCCACTCGAGGCGGGGGTTGCTGCCGGCAATCCGTGCAAGTCCCCCCGGGCTCTCGTTGGGGAACCCATACAGGACCTGCGCCTTGTTGAGCATGTCCCAGTAGCGTTCCTCCTGCTCCGGGGTGCGGCGGAAGGCCGGATCCCCGGAGTGGTCAGCAGGAAAGCGTTCCGGCGGCAACAGCTCGGGTTCGTAGAGGACGGTTACGGAGGGATCTACTGCGCGGATGCGCTCCACCAGCTCTGCTTCGAGCGGGACTGCGATCGCGACGGTGGTTTTAGGCGTCATGGTGTTCATCATACTGAATGGAGGCTAGGATACTGAACAGATTTGGAGAGAAAACCACAACGAAGTGAGGCAGCATGGATTGGGACCGGAAGAAAGCCGGCTTTGTGGGCCTGGGCCTGATGGGTTCGCCGATGGCGGCGAACCTCCTGAAAGCCGGCTGGGCCGTCACGGCCTGGAACCGGTCCCCGGCGGCCCTTGAGCGGTTCGAGGCCCTCGGCGGCGCCCGGGCGGCCGCGGTCGAAGAGCTCCGCGACACGCCGGTCATCATTTTTATGCTTCCGGATCTGTCCCACATCGAGGAGGCGGCCGCTGGACTCCTGGCCGGCTGGACCGCGGAACTGCCGGCGCCCGGGACCACCGTGGTCGTCATGAGCAGCGTCTCGCCGGCCGCGGTGCAGGACTTCGGCGCCAGGGTGGCCTGGGGGAGCGGCGGAAACGCCGTCGTCGTCGATGCTCCCGTCAGCGGCGGGACCCAAGGCGCCGTCGACGGGACGCTGGCCATCATGGCCGGTGCAAGCGAAAGGGACTTCCAGCGGCTCCTGCCGCTTTTCAGTGCGATGGGCCGTACGGTGCGCAGACTCGGACCGTTGGGGTCGGGATCGCTTGCCAAGGCGTGCAACCAGCTCATCGTGGGAACCACGACGGCGGCGCTCGCCGAAGCCGCGGAGCTCGCCGAACGCTCCGGCCTGGACGTGGCGGCACTCTACGAGGTGCTCGCGGGCGGCCTGGCCGGCAGCAGTGTCCTGGACAAGGTGGGGCCGCGGCTCGCCGCCAAGAACTACGACCCCACCGGCCCCGCCAAGTTCATGCACAAGGACCTTTCCTTTGTGCTGGAAAGCGCCGCCGCCGTCAAATCAGCGGTACCGATGGCGGAGGCCGGCGCCGGGCTGTATGCGGAGCTGGTGCGCCAGGGGCTGGGCGACCAGGACCTCGCGGTCGTCCGCCAGACCATCTCCAATCTCAGCGACATCACCGCAGCCCCGACGAATTGAGGAACAGCGAACCATGAGTGGACTATTTGACCTGACTGGCCGGACCGCCCTGGTCACCGGCTCCAGCCGGGGGATCGGCAATGCCCTGGCCCGAGCGCTGGCCGACGCCGGCGCCACGGTGGTGCTCAACGGCATCAACGCCGAACGGCTCAAGGCCGCGGAAGCTGCTTTGGCTGCGGACTACCCGCCCGGGCGGGTCCACAGCTGCGCCTTCGACGTCACCAGCGATGACGAGGCAGCCCGGGGCGTGGCCTGGGTGGAAGAGAACGTGGGCCCGCTGGAAATCCTGGTCAACAACGCCGGCATCCAGCACCGTGTCCCGATGCTTGAGCTCGATGTCGCGGACTGGGACCGGGTGATCTCCACGGATTTGACCAGTGCGTTCCTCGTGGGGCGTGCCGCCGCGCGGCACATGATTCCCCGCGGCCGGGGCAAGATCATCAACATCTGTTCGGTGCAGACGGACCTCGCCCGGCCCACCATCGCCCCCTACGTTGCGGCCAAGGGCGGCCTCCGGAACCTGACCCGGGCAATGACGGCGGAGTGGGCCGGATCCGGGCTGCAGATCAACGGCATTGCACCGGGCTACATCCACACCGAAATGACGCAGAACCTCGTGGATGATGAGGAGTTCAACGCCTGGATCCTGGGCCGGACCCCGGCGAACCGGTGGGGGACAGTGCAGGACCTGGCCGGCCCGGCGGTGTGGCTTTCATCCGCCGGCTCGGATTTCGTCAACGGCCAGACCATTTTCATCGACGGTGGAATGACGGTGGTGGTCTGATGGGCGGTGGTCTGATGGCCGGGGGCGTCCCGGAACTGCCGGCAGCAGCGGCTGCGGTGGTGGCCCACGCGGCGGGCGACCTCAGGATTGAGGATGTGCCCGTGTCCGCGCCGGCTCCCGATGAAGCGGTGGTCGAAGTCGCATTCGGCGGCATCTGCGGTTCGGACCTGCACTACTGGATGCATGGCGCGGCCGGTGAGTCGGTCCTCCGGCAGCCCATGATCCTGGGCCACGAGATTGTGGGAACCGTGCTCGTCGCCGCCGCCGACGGCACCGGGCCGGGGCCGGGCACAGCTGTCGCCGTGCATCCCGCCACACCCGGCCCGGGCGCCGCCGGGTATCCCGCGGACCGTCCGAACCTGTCCCCGGGCTGCACCTACCTGGGCAGCGCCGCACGCTTCCCGCACACCGACGGGGCCTTCACCCGGTATGCCACCCTTCCGGCCCGGATGCTGCGTCCCCTGCCCGAAGGCCTGGGGCTGAGGACGGCCGCGCTGGTGGAACCGGCCAGCGTCGCGTGGCATGCAGTCTCGCGTGCCGGCGACGTGGCGGGAAAAACGGCACTCGTGATCGGCTGCGGCCCCATTGGCGCCCTGGCCGTGGCTGTGCTCAAACGCGCGGGGGCGGAGTGGATCGTGGCAGTGGACATGCACACCATGCCGCTGGAGATAGCCCGGGCCGTGGGCGCGGACGAAATCCTCAAAGGCGGTGATGCGGAGGCCATCGCGGCGGTGGAGGCGGACATCGTCATCGAGTCCTCCGGCAGCCATCACGGGCTGGCGTCCGCGGTCCAGGGTGCCGCCCGGGGCGGAAAGGTAGTGATGGTGGGGCTCCTGCCCTCCGGCCCGCAGCCGGTCCTGATCTCGCTGGCGATTACACGCGAACTGGAGCTGCTGGGTTCTTTCCGTTTCAACGACGAAATCGACGAGGTCGTGGGCGCCCTCGCGGACGGGTCGCTGTTCGTGGACCCGGTGGTCACCCATACGTTCACGCTGGACCAGGGGCTGGAGGCCTTCGAAGTGGCCCGGAACGCCGCCGTGTCCGGCAAGGTGCTGCTGGACTTCCGGCCGCCCTCTGAAGACTGAGTGGCAGGCCGTGAGCTGCGCCGCAGGCCCGGCGCTGCCTGCGGTCCTAGGACCGCTGCACCGGGACGAACACCCTGGGCTGGTCCTTCCACTCGGGTTCCATTTCCGAAATGGTCTCCCGCATGATCCGGTCCGAGGCGCCGCGGGCTGCCTCGGGGTTGCCGCTGGCGATCGCCTCGGCCAGGTCCACGTGCCACTGCAGCGCCGTCGCCCGAGGGTGGTCCGGCATCAGGCCGTGCACGGTGCGCCCGGTCAGCGTCTCAGCCACCTGGCCCACCATGTTGGCAAACATTTCGTTTCCGGAGCCGGTCAGCAGCAGGGAATGGAAATGGATGTCCAGCTCCAGGAACCTCGGCACGTCCCCGGCCTGCCCGGCGTCGCGCATCGCGTGCGACACCTCCACGAGTTCGCGGCGGATCTCCTCGGGGGCGTTGGCGGCAGCCAGTTCGGCGGCCACGGGCTCGACGGCGGTGCGCAGCTCCGCGAGGGAGCGCAGCTGCGCGCCACGGCCCTCCCCGGCGAGGCGCCAGCGGATCACCTGCGGGTCGAAGGGGTTCCAGCGGTGGGCCGGCAGCACCCGGATACCCACACGTTTCGTCGTCTCGACGAGGCCGAGCGACTGAAGGACACGCACCGCCTCGCGGACCACCGAACGGGACACTTTGAGTTCGTCCTCGAGGTGCTCGGCCAGCATGATGTGGCCGGCCGGGAGTTCGCCGGCGACGATGCGGGTGCCGAGGTGCTCGATCGCACGGTGGTGGAGGCTGGTTGACATAGTCGTAAGCATAGTGCGGCTGACCCCGTTCCAGCCGTCGTTTCGGCAAGGACCGGCGGAGGGGGCACCGGAAATCATAGACTGTTTGTGACGCGCCATATTCCGCCACGTGGGCACGGCTTTCCAGCTCCCCGCGGAAATACATATGGTTTATTGACAGCCACTGATCCCAAGAAGATGGGTCCCGCCTTCCGCGCGGGACGAACTGCACTAGTTGCACAGAAATGAATTGGAGTTTTGATGTCAGCACACATCGGTGTCACCGGCCTTGCGGTGATGGGGGCCA
>NZ_JARUXE010000066.1 GCF_030433895.1 Arthrobacter sp. PsM3
CACGATCACCGGAAGTGGAACCGGCGCCAACCCAGGCGAACCAACAGGCCACACCGGACTGCCCGAAAACAGAAAACAGCCGCCCATCAGCCGCGGCCACTAATCAGCGACCATCAACGAGCATCATGATCAGGGTCCGGCCGTCGAAGATCCTCACCTGCGTGGCTTGCAGGGAGACCCGGACCTTGCGGTTAATGAACCGTACCGGCACCGAATACTTGGTCGACCGGACGGTGATGAGCGAAGAGCGGTCGACCCGCGGTGTCAGGACCAGGCCGGGATCGAAGCCCTCTGCCGGCAGCGGCGCCAGGAAGGGTTGTTCGGCGGCGAAGTCTTGCCCGATGGTCCGGAGCCGCTGGGAGATCCTGCGCCGGTCCTCCGCTCCATCCCAAACCCTCAGCTTGTCGTTCAGCTCCGCCAGGCCTCTACCGCCGGGACCGGGGTGAGGAAGTTCCTTCGGAACCGTCCGACTTCGCCTTCGATCCCTCCTTTCTCGTGGGCGCCCTTGAGGCCGGGTTCGCAGTAGAAGGCATCGAAACTGTAGTGGGATTTGAAGAGGACCCAGCGTTCCTTCTCGACGCGTTGCCGGCCTGCCCCGTAGACGATTTTCGTGACGGCCGAGGTGAGGTTGTCATAGCGGATGTGCCTGCTCGGGACACCACCCAAAGCGGTGAACGCTTCGATATGGACTTCCAGGAATGCTTCCTGCGCGCAGGTCGGGTACACGCGGTGAACGGATTTCCCCGAGTTCGAGAGCCTGAAGGCGAACATGTAGCACCGGGTTCGGACGCCGGCCACGTCCACCCACACATCACCGAAATCCACCTCAGCCTCCGCACCGGGCGCGTGTTCCTGAGGCACGAACACCTCCACTGGGGCGTGCCCCGCCTCGACGGCGATAGCGGTCTTGCGGGCCTTCACGTACTGGCGAACGGTGGAGTACGAAATCATGGCCTGATGCTCGTCGACCAGGCGATCAAAAATCCGTTGAGCGGTATGGCGTTGCTTCCGCGGAGCATCCAGGTCAGCCAGCAGCATCGCATCAATGCCGCCTTTGAGCGGACCCAGTTTCGGTGCCTCCCGGGCAGGAACCCTGCGCACCGGTGGTTCCGCCGCGGCCAGTGCCTGTCGGACCGTTCTCCGGGAGACCCGGTGCTCCCGGGCGAGGCAGCGGATAGATGAGCCCTTGACCCTGGCATCCCGGCGGATCCTCGCGAATAGCTCCACTCTCGACTCCATCACTGCCTTCCACCGTGGGAAAAACCTCTGATGGAATCAACCGTGGTGTGGGCTCAACTGAAACTGCGATTCATCAACCGGCGAGCCGCGAAGTGGGCCCAACTCAGACTGCAGAACCGGTCCCCACTCAAACTGCCATAATCATTAGGATCGAGCGTCGACGGTTGGGTCCGTCTGCTCATAGCGAGCTCTCGAGTTAGCTCCGCATGCTGCCATCGCACTTGCATCACGCCCGTGGGCACGATCTGGGTCAGGCCGCGTTCATACGTTCTCCTTGCTGGAGTGGGGCGGCCAGGGACCAGCACCAGCCGGCGAGCTCACGGGCGATCGCGGTGTTGGCCTTGACGGACATTTTATGGCGCTCATCGAAGACTTCCCACTTGCGGTTGAGCCGGTGGTTGCATTCGAGGGCGCGGATCCGGGTTGCCGGGGCCACACGGTCGAACTGGCGCATCAGCCGTTCCCCGGGCCGGGCGTAGGGGCGCCGGTGCTGCCAGGCGGCTTCGATGAGGAGTTTGCGGGCGTAGGTGTTCCCGGCTTTGGTGATGGGGCTCTGGTGGCGGGACTGGCCGGAGGAGTTCTCACTGGGCACCAGCCCGAGATAGGACCCGATGGACGAACCCGTGAAGCGGGTCCAGTCCCCGATCTCCACGGCCAGCCCGAACGCGGTCGTGACCTGGATCCCGCGCAGACACATCAACGCCTCAATCGCCGGGGTGTAGCGGCAGGCCGCGGCGGTGGCGGCGACCTGCTCTTTGATTCTCTTGAGGTGCACGGCGAGCAGCTCCGCCTGCTCGACATCGGCCTCGTAGGTGAACTGCAGCGCCGGTTCATCAAAGTGCTGGCGGTGCAGCCACAGGCTGTGTTCCCTCGTCCGCCGGGTCTCCTTGGGATAGCGGATGCCGTGGCGAAGCAAGCAGGCGTTCACGTGCTGGCGGGCGTGAGCGAGGTCTTTGGCCGTGCCGGAACGCAACCGGGACAGGTCCCGCAGCGCTTCTTCGTCCGGGTCCGGAATCCGCACTTCGGTCACCGAGCCCACGGCGAGCATCTCAGCCAGCACCCGGGCGTCACGCCGGTCGTTTTTCACCCGGCCCCCGGATGCTCGCAGCAGTTTCGAGGACGCCGCGACGACGCAGTCAATGCCGGCCGCCCGCAGACAACGGGCCAGGACGAACCCGGTCGGCTCCGACTCGTAGACGACCTTGACCGGCGGCTCGAACCGGCGGACCCACTCCAGGACCACGGCCGGGTCAGCGGCCAACGTGTGGACGCCGATTTCACCGGTATCCGGGTTCAATGCATGGCCAATCACGTTGACCGCGTGAACATCCAGACCAATAAAAGTATGCTCAAACATAGCCGGGACCTCCCAAGAATCACATGTGGCACTACCATTGCACCCCCGACGAACCGTCAGGCCAAGGGAGCCGTTAATGGCAACCCACGGACCCTGTGAAACAGAAGGCCCCGGCCCCTTTGCCGTTACCTGGCCCCGTCCGGATACAGGACATCACCGCCAGGGATCAGGCCGCGCAGCGCCCGCCCACCACGCAGACCGCAACCGATCACACCAAAGCCGGCGCTGAGGGACCGCTCCGGCGATAATGGCCGGTCCCGGACGGGGCCACGACCCGGAAGCTCTCACTTCATATCGTCTAGGTCAAGGAGCCTACAAATCCGGGGGCAGTCCCCTCCGCCCAAGGGAGCTTTGCCCGCCATGTGGCCTGGAGCATGGCGCCGAACAGTGGTTCGGCGTGGGGTCGGCGATGACCGCAACCCCGTCATCGGCCACGCTCATCGATCGCCCCTATTAACACGATCAGCGCGACGGCTAGACATCGTTCACACTCAACCTTGGCTGTCGCGCTATGGCGCGTCTCGCAGGGCACGGACCCGGGTCGGTCATCTGCTGGTTATCCCAGCCAAGCACATCGCTGGGTTTAGGTGTTCTTCGGGGCGCAATAACGCAGAAGTAACGCATACGATCGATCATTGCCTCAGTGGCTAGACACTAGATGCAATTTCGGAAGGAAAAGTTGATCGAATCATCCGAAATAGGAGTCACCGGAGGTATGACAAAAATAGCGCGGAGACGCCCGCAGGTAGCAGGCAGTTTGCCACTGGACATGGCAATGCAGCAACGATCTCCCCGACGGGATATCTTCATCAAAACGTCAATAGATCAACGAATCGAGATAACAATGAGAAACTCGTCAATCGCCACCTTCTCCAACTCACAAATCAAGGAACCTCCGCCGGTGAACATCAAGTTCCTGGTCGGCACAATCGCAATGCTTCTTGTATCAGCAGTTGTGATCGTATGGATCGTGGTCGCTGCAGACAACGGAGCCAATAACGCAGCCCAAGTTGTGGGAGCCGTTTTGTCCCCGGTGACAGGAGTAGTAGGGGTAATCCTCGGACATCACGTGGGTGCCAGGCGGGGCTGAACTACATCAAAATCGTCCCTCCCAACGTGTGATCGGTGTCTGGTGGCGCAGAAGTCAAATTGACTCGGAAGCAGCGATGCTTCCAGTCATTGATCTCGACGAGCCAGTACGGGCCGACAACCACGCTTTTCGGCACGGAGCTAGTCCTGGGGCTCGGCACCTCCCACGTCGGGCGCGGGCGGGGACCGTCACCGACTCCTCCAAATCGCGGTCGGGGGGAATCCTCCCGGTCCCGACGTCTTTGTCACTCGATAGTGACGACGCGGGGCTTACTCGCGGCAGCGGGCAGTCGCGAGTTTAACGGCCAGGACACACTGGGAAGCTCCAACATGAGATTGTGTTGACGGGCTCTTGGACCAGGCTAAACGCCGTATCCACGTTTCCAGGACGAAAAATATCCAGGTGCCTTTACCCGCCGTCGCTGCGCACCGGGCCTTCAAACCAATCCTCTGAGTCCTCGACGTGATCCGGCCTTGAGTGAGGCCAGCGTAAACAATGGGAGCGATGCTTCAGCAATTCCTTTTTGACCACGAGGGCATCGGCTGCTTGACTTCGGGTATGGTGCATCAACAGCGAGATTTCCTCATCGCGGCTCGCTGGGAATGCAATCATTGACACAGGCGGCGTTACTACGGATGCTCGTTAGTAAAAGGTTGCTCTCGGCCCCAACGATGTGCCGATTTGGGGGAATCATGGGTGGAGTTGATAACGGCTGCTTGAGGTTGAATCTCTTCTCATCCTGGGAGCTGAGTTCTGGCGATAATCTCATACGCGTTTCATCCCGGGAGCAGAGGCTTATCGCGGCTCTGGCAATCCAAGGTAATCGGCCTCGAAGTTACCTTGTGGGCTTACTATGGCCCGAAAGTCCCGAGCCAAAGGCCTTGGCTAATCTGCGTGTGAGTGTCCACCAAATTAGAAGGAACATCCCCGGCCTCTTAGTTGACCGTGGTCCAGCGCTGGCTCTAAACGGCTCCGTACGAATTGACCTTCATCAGTTGCAGGAGCAGATTCAGGGCGTTCTGGCTGGCCGGCCTGCCGAGCGGTCGCGTAACAGTGTGGACACTCTAAGGCGTGCCGAGCTACTCCCCGGTTGGTACGACGACTGGGTCCTCCCTGAGCAAGCCCGCCTGACCCATGTTCGGTTGCGCGCCCTCCAGATCATCGCTCGTAGCTTCTTGGCAACACACGACTACGAACTGGCGTTGGAGCGGCAGAAGCGGCGTTGGAAATCGAACCGCTATATGAAAGTGCTGTGGCGCTCGTGATCGTGACCGAACGCGCGCAAGGGAATGATCTGTGCGCCCTCCGCTCATACAAGAACTATGAAACTCATCTCCGGGAAAACCTAGGAGTGAAGCCTTCCCTATCGATTCGAAGGATCGTGTTCGACCTCCTGTGATTCCTTCTGGCTTAGATTCAAGTAGTCTGCCCCTCCGTGCATCATGACGGGATCGCCGAAAATAGTGACTAATTCATCAGACGTACTCGCTGCGGTGAGCACGTGACCGTACACCATTCCGTTCGTTGATGCTGGCGATCCAGTTCTCAACGGATGCTAGGACTGGAAAACGCACCCGGCAGCTTCCTGCCGGTCCTTGATTGACTTTTCGAGATCAGCCCAGGCCATCTTGGACGCGGCCGTTGCAGCTTGACCCTGAAGAGGACTCCCAGTGGTGAAGTCGACTGGAGCGTATGCGTCGCCCCTCCCGAAGTAGAGCATTGTGGTCAGCTGGGAACGCGCGGTGACGCTCTTCAACGTCTCGGCACTAACCTCAAACCCGAGCGTCTCCAACGGCGCGGTGTCGAGCCGGATGCAGCGCTTGGAGCGCTCCGTGGTGATGGTTGATTCCCCAGCAAGAACCGCGCCCTTGAGTATCGCACCGAGGAATCCAAGGAACCCATAGATCGGTTGGGCTTTGTCCACCTCCAACCTCAATCCTATGGCTGTAGTAGCTTCTTGATCGGAAAACGCATTCAGCGGGAGGTTGCTGTAGACACCGCCGTCCACGTAGACGCCGCACGGTGGCATGCCGTCGTTCGTCGACTGGATCGTGTACGGCTTGTAGGCGATAGGCAGGCCCATGGATATCCGAACGGCATCCGCTACGGGGAAATTCGGCGTCGTGGTACCGGAGAAGATCATCGACTGAGTCGAACATAACTCAGAGCCAGTGACCCGTAACTTCGGAAGCCTCATAGTCGTGCAGTAGGCGTCGAGTGCGGCGAACGTGACAGAGCGGCCAAATGCTGTGGCGTCGCTCGAAGGGACTGGATCAGGACCAGACTTCTGTTTGCCATAATGAGCGCCAATCAGGCCCGCAAACGTGTCCCGAGCGGTCTCGCCTGAAAATAGGCCCATGTCCCATGCAAGTGATGTCCCATACTCGGGCCACGAGTCCGCGAGCTTAGCGAGCAGCTTCTGCTGCAGTGTCAGCGTCGGCTCTTTGTCAGTTGCGGCCTGTTCCGGCAGGGGTGGTGCACCCGCTCCTGGGCCCATATATAGCCTATTGATCTCGTGTGCGATGTCCTCCACACGAAATTGGACAGCTAGGACTGCCTCCAATGCGGACTTCTGAAGAGATTGAAACGCACGTCTGGCTGCCTGGTAAAGGCCAGCAATGAGGAAAGGGCCGACCAGCTTGGACCGAATACCTGCCGCTACGGTACGGCGTGAAAGCTGTTCCCCAGCGCTGGCTCGTGAATAGGGGGCGCCCTGTGTGGGGCGACTATCAGAGACGTCGTCGAAGAATGAAGCGAAGTCAGTTGAGTCGAGAAATGTGTAAATTTCAGCGGGTCGCATTCCCAAGGACAGCGTGAGAGCTGTAATTGCCCCGGCGGATGATCCCGCTACCGTCTCTAGCTGGTTCAGCACCCCGAGATTGTCTAAAGCATACAAGGCCCCGAGGTATGCGTTGCCCTTACCTCCACCGCCCTCGAGGGCCAGACAACGAATCTGGTCCGGGGGGATCGGCGGCGGTACGGTGGCTCTTAGATACTCCTCTGCAAAGGAAATATAGCGGTCCGACATGCCTCACTTCTTCCCAAGTGTCGGATTCGAATTCTTAGCCGGAAATTTGATGCCAGTGTCGAGCCAGAGCATGGCCGTTGGCACGGGTGCCTCCCAGGATTCACCGGGAATGCCGTCCGCAGGTGGTTTGGTCATTGCCATGATCTCTTCTGCGACCGACATGGACGAATCGCTGGCTCCGCCACATAAGGTCCCGCCGGGGATGATCATGCCCGTCTCCAGAAATGAGTAAACGGCGGCTTCGAATCCCGGGCGGGCGGGCACGAGAACACGTGCTCCACCCGCTTCTAGGAATTCGACGAGTTCCAGGTCGCTTGAATCCAACGAGACCGCTCGATTCCAGTTCTGCGAGGAGGCCCAATAACTTGGGTAGAGCACATGCATCAGGTTTTCCCATTCGAATGACTGCTCGTAGAATCGCACTAGGGCCGCATGTTGAAGCGCGGCGTCAAAGTCTGGGAGTGGTCGGGTCACTTTGTTTGGATCTACCGAATCGGGCGCATCGTCATACCCACTGAAGCGTGTCCCCAATAGGCACTCCAAGATCTGCCGTTTCAGGTCTTGGCGGATTAGCACGTTTCGCACCGACGGGGAGAGGTTGCGGCGGACGGCGTCCTCATTGTCACCGCGGTTGAGGATAGTGGCAGTCGCGATCTGTGATTCCCTAGCCATTACTGCAGCCCGGAACATGCTGTACACCTCGGAGGACCAGCGAGCCATGGACTCCTCCGAAGGGACACAGCGCAGTGAAATCGATAGGGTGCCGCTGTACGAACCGCCGAGGGTGGCCCCGAAACTGAGCTTTCCAGACAGCGGCTTGTTAAACGGAGTCTCGGTAACTTTTGCCCCGTCCTTATCGACCCAAAACGCATTTTCTGCAAGCCACCGATCACGGTAATCCGTACGCCCAACGTGCACCGTGTTGAATACAGTAATTGGCGGGAGTAGCGGTAGCTCAACCATCACCTTGTTGCGGATGAGTACGTTAGATGCGCCTACAGTGACGGAACCTACGATTGAGTGATAGCCGATCTTCTGGTCTACGCCGTCTCCAGTATCGTTCCAGTCCGTGTAGTCCTTCCACTTAGCTAGCTCCGGCGCCGCAGCCGCAGAGGCACTCCATGCCACCGCTTGGTAACCGTCGGGCAGAGTAATCTCCTTCGTCCCAGATGCCACAGGAGGAAACGGCAGGTCGTCCCAGGAGTCCTTTTCCTTATTTCGTTCGCCCGCACTGACTGATAAGGCTTCGGCGACGATCCTTTCGGCGTCAGGCGGAGCCGGAAGTCCTGTGACGCCGAGCGCTGCACCGATGCGCAGGTAGTCATCTCTCTTGATGCCTTCTGGAACGACAGGCGTGCCGCCTTGGGTGCCATCCTCGGTCAGGAACAGTGGTGGAGGAACTGCTGTGGATGCAGTCCTGGTTAGCCGGCTGTCAAACAATTCCCGGAGGAACTTGCCCGGTTCCGGCAAATAAAACTCCAGCTGAAGTCGGTGGGGATAGACGAAAAGCTGGTAACGCTGAATCCGCTCGATCCAGCGATAGACACCATGGACCCCCTTGTCGGTAGGGTTCGACAATCGGTGAGCATCAAGCTCGCGAACCGTGGTTTCTCTGGTTTCTCGCCGCAATTCGCGGACTATTTTCTCTGTTTCCTCTGTGGCACGACGTCCTGCTTCCCGAGCTATCTCTGTTGCCCGACGGTTGGCATCCGTCCGGCTGAACGAGAGTGATGCGCCAATCTGTGTATTGTTCTCGACCGCCCCGTACTTGAGTGTAAGGTCGTTCTTGAATTGGACGCCGATCTCCAGAGTCGTCTGCTTGCTGGACTCCTCAGCCTGCGTGGTGCGTTCGGATTCGTAAGTCTCCTGACGGGTGCGCCGGACATCGGTAGTCTCAGTCTCTGTTACAACTTGGGTTCGGTTGGTCGTCCGCAGGGACCGCTCTCGTTCCTCTCCAGGCATGACGTTCTCAATAAAGGCGAATTCACCTGCAACGTATTCTGACCATTCATCGCGGACGACGTAGAGGTCAGCGACTACGGGAGGGCCAGCAAGTCGGGGCACGTCCAGTAACGGGAAGGGTGGGCACGGTAGAGCGACCGGACATGTCAGACGGTCATCCAAGGATTTCGGCGTCACGGTCTGAGGATCCTTGTATAGTGCCTCTACCAATGACGCCACTCTCAACTCTGCCAGAGCGGTATTGACACCATCTGCATCTATTTGGGAAACGGCCACATTGCCGGACTTGAGAACATCGAGACTTACTGAGGCGATTCGCATTAGCAGGCGGTCTTCCAAGAGCTCCAGCAATTTCTGCCAACTGCCAACCGCAACAATGGTAGCGAACACCTTACCTCTCGGCACTTCCCCGAAGTCTTGCAATTTAAGTAAATCGATAAGCCATACCACTAATTCGTCAAATGTTGCGTGGCGGTGGCATTGGAACCAATTTGTCAAATTTTCAATGACCCTCCACGCTCGCCGGGTGGAATCAATGTCGGGGCTGAAGCTACCTTGAGCCTCGGCCGCGAGAATGGCCGCGTGCAGCATTTCGGCATAATTCTCATCGCTTTGACCCTCACCGCGGGCCAAATTCGATGCGAATTCGGACTTCCGACCACCCGACGGAACCTCCACTCTAAGGCCGTCCCGGCAGACATTTTCGAGGTTGCGTATCAGCCGAAACCGAGTGAGCTCGCCCATGGTTTACCTCAAATTTCTTATACTCCCGTTCCTCGGAGATTCAGGAACGGCGTTGAATACTGGTCGCCTCGAATTCGAAGATCCCCCCAGGTAGAGAAAAGCATAGGCCTCAGGCGTTACTCACTCGTTACGGAATGTCACGCGTCGCGATGTACCTTGTCGTTGGCATCTCGGTTCTGTCGATGCTTGCCGCCTCCATGGCCATAATGCGCCTGGCGTACAAGTCCAAACCTCGCTGATGCCATACGCCACTGTCGCATCGATCACGCCAATCGGTGGTTTCCCAGACTTCCTCCCTGGGGAACCGTCTACGGGACAGTCCTGACGCGCTGCGCAGATCGCGTTACCGCTACTCGTCCAAGTAGCCGAACCTTTCAGGAGACTCGTCGGCCCAAGTCCAAAAGCTGATCGTCCATGCTGAGTTCCCGCAGGGACGAGCCTGGTTCTACCGGAAGGCCCCAATGTCCCTCCTGCTGATTCGTGCTCAAGACGTGGCTCAGCTTCACCTCGATAGCGACCTGCCCACCGTCCTCGGCGGTCAGCGGAAGGTCCGTTTTGTTAGACCCGTGGACCTCCCGCTCCAACTTTGAGGTGTACTACTGATGTGAGACACAGTTTGAAAGGATTGTGCTCATGCCAGCTCGACCAACCTATTCCGATGAATTCAAAGCCGATGCCGTGGATCTTGTGATTTCTTCCGGCCGGTCACCCATGTCCGTCGCCCCGGAAGTCGGCGTCTCCGTTACGGCGCTGAAGCGGTGGGTGCAGCTGCACCGTGATGCTGCAGCCGGGGCGGGTGGCAAGCCCGATGAGCCGGTGGATACCGCGAAGTACAAGGCACTGGAAGCCCGGCTGCGCGAGGTCGAACGGGAGAACGATTTTCTAAAAAAAGTTTCCGCGTTCTTCGCCAAAGAACAACGGTAGAGGATCTCTACCGTCTCGTTCAGGCGAAGGACGCGCAGTTTCCCATCGAGTGGATGTGCCGCCGGCTGGGCATTTTCAGGGCCTCGTATTACCGCTGGCTGGACGCGGAGGAATCCCCGACGGCAATCCGGCATTTGGAGCTCACAGAGCAGGTGAAGACGATGTTCGATTCCTCGGACGGGATCTTCGGACACCGGATGGTCCACACGAAGCTGGCCGCAGCCGGCATCGAGGTCTCCGTCGGCACCGTCGCCGCCATCATGGCGGAGAACGGGTGGGCCGCGAAACGGATGCGCGCATTCAAACGCACCACGATCCCCTCGGATCCGGACAAGGTCTTTGCCGATCTCATCGGCCGGGACTTCACCTCAGCAGCTCCCGGGACCAGGCTCGTCGGAGACATCACCTATCTGCGCACCGATGAAGGCTGGCTGTATCTGGCCACCGTCATCGACCTGTGCACCCGCATGATCGTCGGCTGGGCCATGGCTGACCATATGCGCGCCTCCCTCACGACCGGTGCGCTGACGATGGCCAGGGACCGTGGACACCTGCAGCCCGACGCGATCTTCCATAGCGACCGCGGCACCCAATACACGTCCCGCGAAATGGGGGCCTGGTGCCGGGGGAACCAGATCCGTCAGTCGATGGGAGAGACGGGGGTGTGCTGGGACAATGCCGTCGCGGAATCGGCGTTCTCGTCCCTGAAGAATGAGTTCTACCATCACCACAGCTTCACCACGAGGCAGGCAGCCCGGCGCGGGGTCATGCGCTACATCGAGGTCTTCTACAACCGCTGGCGACCCCACAGCAACAATGACGGACTGCCGCCAGCCACCGCCATGGCCCGCTTCAAGACCGACACCACCAGGCTCCAAGCCGCCGCCTAAACACCCGAAAAAACCAACCGACTGTCTCACATCCTTGACACACCTAACTGGCATCAATGAAGTTGAAAGGACCTTCCAGGACCCGCTGAAGGGTTGCCAAGGAGGTTTCTGTACCGGGCCCGAAATCCAACTGTCCCGAGTACGCATCCATTGCGCCGCCAATTCCGATGCCCACTGATGTCACTGACAGTCCCCTACGGCCAAGCATCCGCTTTTTCATATCTACCCTCTTCGGTTCGGCAGGGGCGAAAGAGTTTCGGATGATCTGGCTTGCAACCTTGTAGGCTTGCAGGCCAGATCTCCAGAAATCCGCTTGCTGCTAACGGTGTCCTACTCTGAATCGGATGGAGCGGCGCACCCTTGCGTCCTACGAGGGCAACGAAGCATCCTGATCCGACTGTTTCTCTACTCTGTTCTTATGGAAGGCCAACGACAGCTATGGCCGGTCCCTTCCTGATCTGGCACTCGACACTGGCCGGTTTCGCTTCGCTCGGGTTCAAAGACCGACTCCGCCGCGAAAACCGTGAAGACCTTGCCCGAGGGTTGCCGGAAGGAGCCCAGCTGGACGAAGTCGGCCTGAGGTGCCGGGGTGCCTATTTCCTCGTAGAGCTCACGCTGCACTGCCACCATCGGGTCCTCGTCTTTGAGGAATTCGCCCTTGGGAATGGACCAGGGGCGAGCATCCATATGGGCCCAGAACGGTTCGCCATATGGGCTTTCCAAACCTCAAATTCCGATGTAGCGCTCCGCCGGTACAGCAGAATGCCTGCGCTCCAAACCGCCATGTAGGCCGGATTGCCTGGTGGGGCTTGTCGACGACGGCGTCCTTCGTCCCTGCGCCCGCCATGTACGAACGCGGAGCCGCGGCGTGCGTATCCGAGGTGAGCGGCACCGACGAACAGTTCGATCCCGATTTATGATGACGTAATCGCTCGTCATTCCGGCTCTCGTTTGCGACGTCAATTGCGTGATCGTTGCGGACCGTCAAAGGATTCTCTTAGCGTTCGTGGGCGTTTGCCTCGTTTCGGGTGCCGGTACGGGGTTCCAGTCCGATGGCTTTGTAGCATTGGTCGATTAGTTCCATGGTTTGGACGGCGTCGTCGCTGTCTGTGGCCATGGGGATTCCGTGCCGGATCAGGGCGGCGAAAGCGTCCAGCTGATAGGTGTAGGAGGATCGGGTGCCCGGGTGCTCGATGCGTTGGCCGTCGGTTGTTTTCACCTCAAGGCTGTCATTGGTATGAGGGAGGATGAAGTTTGCCACGGTGGCTTGTCCCTTGCTTCCTATGGCGCGGTAGGTCATTTCGGCCCGGGTCCCGTTCATATTGCATCGTGCCGTTGCGGTGATTCCGGAGGGATAGACGAGGTCAGCGTCAACCCATTCGTCCACTCCGGGCAGGCCGGTCCGTTCGGCTCCCCGGGCGTTGATGAGGGTGGGAATCCCTCCTGCCAGGGGGGCCATGGCCCGGATGGCGTGGAGGCCGTAGCAGCCCAGGTCCATGAGCGCTCCGCCCGCGAGTGGGAGTGACCACCGGGGGTCTTCGGGTGGCGGGGGCGGAATCATCACCATGGTTTCCACACGCTGGAGTTCGCCGAGTTCCCCGGAGGCGACCAGTTCGTGGAGTCTCTTCGTGACAGGGTGGTAGAGATAGTGGAAGCCGTCGACGACCTTGACGCCCGCGCGTTTGCCTGCGTCCCGCACTTCTCTTGCTTCTGCTGCGTTTGCGGCGAACGGTTTCTCCGACAGGACGTGTTTTCCCGCGGCGATGGCCGCCAGGTTCCATCGTGCGTGCAGCGAGTTGGCCAGCGGGTTGTAGACCGCTTCGATCTCGGGGTCATTGACAAGGTCTTCGTAGGAGCCGAGTACCCGTTCGACGCCGTACCGATCGGCGAAGTCCTGGGCCCGGTCCCGGTCGCGGGCTGCGACGGCCACCAGCCGCGCACCTGTCAGCCTGGCAGGTTCAATGATGGATGTCGGGCTGACGCGGGATGCTCCCAGGATGCCGATGCGCAACGGTGCTTCTTCTGGATCCATCTGTGGAGTCCTTTCTGGTTTCTGATGTCGCCTTAGCCCCCCGCCGTATTGGTCACAGCGGGTCCCGGACCGGTGAGCTACTGCTTGAAGGCGGCGTCGAAGGAGGTGTTCGACGCCGGGAAGTCGTACTTCTTCAGTGCGGCGAGGG
>NZ_JARUXE010000067.1 GCF_030433895.1 Arthrobacter sp. PsM3
GAAGCCGGGGCAGGCGCCGGTTCTGAAGCCGGGGCAGGCGCCGGTTCTGAAGCCGGGGCAGGCGCCGGTTCTGAAGCCGAGTAGGTTGCCGTCGCGGTCGCCATCCCCGTGGCAGAAGGTCTCTGGTCGTCCGCCGTAACGCTGAATCCCGGGGGCGGTTCTACCGTCAGGATGACTGCCAAGATGCACGCGGCCACGAAGGCGACGGCGGCCATCAGCAGGGTTCGCTTCTTTGTTTCGAACCGGAGGTTTTTCGGATTCCTGTACTTGTTCCGTGCCATCTGCATCAGCCCGATTCCACGAGTTGCGGATAACCGGAGGCTTGACCACAGCCTCATTATTTTAGGGCGCCGGGGTTGCCGCACTCGTGTGCCGGCACGCCCAAGCGGGCGATCCGGAATCCGGGGAGAAACCCCGGGAGAGTCCGGATTAGGGCCAAGTCTACGAACCATGGTCAGACTTCACATGGGACTTCGTACCCGAATCTCGTACGAACTAGCTGGTGTCTGCAGACGGAAGCGACGTCCGCGGGTGAACTTCGAGGACCCGCATTTGCCGTGCGAACGGTCCGTTCAGCGGTGAAGGGCGAGCACCACAACCGCAATTGTCGCGAGCGCAAGGAGAGCAAGGCCCACGTACGCCAACCATTTGGGCTTGGTGCGGTGGGGGTTAATGTCGTTATAGGCCAAAACTAGGGAACCTGACGTTGAAAGGCGGATGGGTGCATCTTGCACCTGCAGCAAAAGATCTTGTTGAAAATGGCGGCAAGCAGAAACGGGCCGCCTAAGGAGAACCCGTAATGCATGTAAATAGCGGTGAGGTGTCACACGTGAGACGTCCCTTAGCAGCATCATAGATGCGCGGCCGGAATCCCCGTTCTCCGGGCGTGCTGACCGCTAGCGGGGCTGAACCCTGGAGATCAGGCTCTCAAAGATCATACAGAAAGGCTACTGATGATGCCCACTCAGCGCGCCGAAGGCTTCCGCGGCCTTTCCGCAGGATTTCCGCAACATCAGTGGTGTGCCCGGGTCTCCTGCAGCCGCTTGATGAACCAGCGGGACTGCTCCGGACCGTAGGGCAGGATCGGGATGGCCTTGGTGGCATCATCCGGAGTCTCCCGCGTCGCCTGAGTGGCCTGGCGCACAGCGGTGGTCATGGTGCTGGCCATGGTCTTGACGAACTGATCGCTGCAGGGTTCACCGTGCCCGGGAATGAGGAATTCATAGCGGTGCCGCAGCGCCGAGAGGTGCCGGAGCGCGTTGGCCCAGTCCTCGGGGTAGGAGTCCTCGAAGGACGGGTGCGAGCCCTGCTCCACGAGGTCCCCGGCATAGAGGGTAGTGCCTGTCCCCACGAGCAGGTCGCCGTCGGTGTGGCCGCGCCCCAAGTAGAACAGCGTGGCGGTCTGGCCGCCTAGGTCCACCAGGACCGGCTGGTCCCTTACGATCGCGTTCGGAACCACCAGTGCCACATCGATGCCTTCGCCGCCCGCCATCTCCGGCTCCGCCGCTGCCACGAAGCGGCGCTGCCCGTCTCCGGTGTCCTCGATTTCCGCGGCGCAGTTCTCGTGCGCCCAGAACTCCGTGACACCGTCGTCGGCGAATACGGCGTTGCCGAAGAAGTGGTCGTGGTGGGCGTGCGTGTTGACGACGACGATCGGCAACTGGGTCTTCTCCCGCACGGCGGCCAGGATTTCGCGTCCCTGCCGGGGACCGCTGCCGGTGTCGATCACCATGGCACGTTTGGTACCGACCACCAGGCCGGTATTGAGCAGGAATCCCTGGGTGGTCAGGACATAGTTGTCCGGGCCAACCTCGAGCCATCGTGACATTAAATCTCCGGGTTCCGGCACTGTTCCGCCGCGATCGTTGGTGCGATGTTCTGCCCACGATTCTACCCGCCAGAGCCGGCCGCAAGCTGGCAGGAAACTCCGTCGGTGCACCGATATCCGCGACAGGCCGGACTGCACGACGCGTGTGGCCACTGGCGCCTGTGGTTCAAAGCGATCAGAAGCATCTGATTGGGGCCGTGGATGCACGTCTACAGGCATCGCCCGAGCCAAGCCGCCGAACTGGGCAGCAACATAGTTTGTAGTTCCGTACTGGGGAACTTGCCCGCGGCCCGTGGCTGTGTAGATGCCATGGCCGGCGATATTCACAGTCTCCCCCACGCCTATCCCGGAGAAGCACGCCCAGCCTCCGCAAAGGTCATGTTCGGTCATGAACAGCGCAAAAGCATCTCTCGGGGTCCAGTGGATCGGGCCGATGCAGCTGTCCACCATGTTCTGGCCGTCCGAACCGGCAAAAATATCGCGCGAACGGCTAGCACCGAGGAACCGGGACGCCCTGGGCTGCAGGTGCGGGGGCTGCGGGCGAGGGCACTTCAAGCGGGGGCCGGAGAGCTTCAGCGTCTGGCCTGGCACGATGATGGTGAACACACCCAGCCCGTTGGCGCGGAGGAGACGCCTCAGCCACAGCGGGCGCTTCCCCAACCGGGTCTACCACCCCATCCCCCGGCACCGCCTCAGCGGCAGCCGATGCGATGCCGGACCTTCGGCCGCCGGACTCCCGGCCTCCGCGGGGGCGGCATCAGCTCTGGCCTCCTTCTGTGTTGCCGGACGGCTTTGGCTGGGACACGCCTCCCCTCATACTCGCGCATACTCGCGGGCGATTGGGCCGACAGGAAACCCCCCGAGGCATCGGCTAAGTTGGGTGCGTCTGCGAACCGGAGGGCGATGGCGAACCGGATGACCCTGCTGGTCTTGCGAAATAGAAAGCGTTGAAGGGCGGCAGCGTTAGCTGGAGGGGGAGAACGACTCTATGAGAGAAGAGTTTCGGCGCTCTTCACCAAAGAACAACGTTAACATATCTCTACTGCGTTGGTCAGGAGTAGAACGCCGACGTTGGCCAACTTCAGGACAGAAAACCCGACGCCTCCCGCTGATGCCTACCCTTAAAGAAACTACGCGACTGTCTCACATCCTTGACACCCCTCAGCGTCAAGGATGTGCTCTCCTGCATGCCCCTAGGTGTCTGGCCCGTGACACAACCGAACCGGCGATGTCCTTGGCGAGCCGACTGGGCGTGCGGTGATGAAAACCCATCGCACGCCCACATCGGTCAAGAAACTCACCTCGATCGGCAAGCCAGAACCAAGACCCGAAATCGGTCGCAGGTCCGTACAGTGCGTTGAACCCGCGGTCTTTCTCGGCGGGCAAATGCCACAGAGTCAATTGGCCTTCTAACCCGTCAACTTGCCTAAACGTGTGCGTTGTCCAGATCCTTCGAATATGGTCATTCAAAGTCTTCAAGGGAACGCCACGGAGCGCGTAACTTAGCACGTGCTCCTCAGTCGTGAACTTGGTGAGGCCTTCAAGATTACGACTCAGGGCCAAAGTCCAGGCGGATTCGCACCGCGCCATTATCGCCGGAGCCAAGGCCAAGGGAACCACGTATGCTTCTCCACCATAGTGCAGCGGGAGAGTGACGGATTCTCCGAGCGCTGCGTGCAGAGCGGCGGCTTGGGTCCTTGTCAGACCGTTGATATCTTCGTCCTCAGGGAACTGCATGTCCAGCGCGGCTGCGTGGTCGGCCACATGGGACAGTAGTGCATCCATGCTATTCACGCAGAGCACATCTGGGTCGATTAAAAGCGTTGTATCCGCTTCGAGGGAGCCAAGCGCGTCCAGCAGGTAGAGGGATGCCTCGAATCTGGCGGCAAAGCCGACTGGCGGCCGGTGGGCGAAGGGCACGAGCTTGTATTCAACACCAAGCCGTCTGAGTTCGCGGTGATGATCTTCTTCAGGTGCCGCGTTCGATATCAGATGCAGGTCGGCGTCGGGGTTCCATCGGCGGACTGAGGCGAAAGCCACCGTCATGGCGCGCATGTAGGGTTCGGCTGGATCGCCACCGTCTCTGACGCGAAGATTTGGATTCTGGCTAGCCTCGGTGCGCACAAAAGGGATGGCAACTGTTGTCATGAGCAAATCGTACCCGGGACAAAGCATCATACGGCGCGCACGGCTGTTGCCTCGTTGATCAACTTCAGCCGGAAATTCAAGAATTAAGGAAAGTGGCACAGGGCGATGAAACCATCGCTACAAATCCGCCAGCACGGACCCCGGGTTCTCGATCGCGTCCGCCACAAAGCGCAGGAAACCGCCGGCGGTGCCCCCGTCGCAGACGCGGTGGTCGAAGGTGAGAGTCAGCTCGGTCACCTTACGGACGGCGAGTTCGCCATTGACCACCCAGGGCTTGTCGATGATCCGTCCGACCCCGAGGATGCCCACCTCGGGGTGGTTGATGATCGCGGCAGAACCGTCCACCCCGAAGATCCCGTAGTTGTTCAGCGTGAAGGTTCCGCTGCCCAGTTCCGCGGGGCTCGCCTTGCCGTCGCGGACGACGGCGGTCAGCCTTCGGATCTCGGCGTCCAGCTCACGGGCGCTGAGCTTTTCCGCGTTGCGCACGGAGGGGACCATCAGGCCGCGGTCGGTCTGCGCCGCAAAGCCCAGATTGACGCCGTCGAACGCCACGATCTCCTGCGCGGCGCCACCGGCAGGGTCCTCGGTGGTCACGATCCGGGTGTTCAGCTCAGGGAACTTCCTCAGGCCGGCGGTCACGAAGCGGGCGATGAAGGCCAGTATCCCCGGGGCGTGGTGCGGGTCCGCCTTCTTCAGCGCGGCCCGCAGTTCCACGAGGGCCGTGGCGTCCACGTCCACCCAGACGGTGGCCTCGGGGATTTCCGAGCGGCTGCGCGTCATGTTCGCGGCCACGGCCTTGCGCACGCCGCGGACAGCTGTGCGCCCGGTGATGCCCAGCCCGGTGCGGGCATCGATCTCACCGTTGGCCGCGGCCGGAGCCGGCGCCGAAGGCCGCTCAGCCACCAGGGGCTTGATGACCGCCTCAACATCGCGCCGCATGATGAGCCCGCTGGCCCCGGATCCCCGGAGTTCGCCCAGATCCACCCCGTGGTCACGTGCCATCCGCCGGACCAGCGGGGAAATGACGGCCCCGATCTTCCCGGGGACCCGGGTCCGCATCAGCATCAGGTCATCTGCAGCCTTCTCGGCCGCCGACACCTGCGCGGCGGCAGCTGGGGCCCCGGCAGTCACTGCCGCGGACGCCTTGCGGGGCCGGGTGCGCCGGGCAACGCCGTGTCCGCCCGGGGTCCCGTAGCCGATCAAGACGTTGCCGGATCCGGCCTTCTCCTCCTCACGGTAGACCTCCGCGGCAGTGTCGTCTTCGGTTTCGGCAGGCTCAGTCACCGGAGTGCCTGCAGGCGCCTCCGCTGCGGCACCGACCGGTGTCACGGAGATCAGCGGCTTGCCGACGTCGAGGGTCTGGCCGGGTTCGCCGTGCAGCGCGGCGACGGTGCCGGCGTACGGGGAGGGCACCTCGACCATGGACTTGGCGGTCTCAACCTCGGCGATCGGCTGGTCGACGCGGATTTCGTCGCCCACGGCCACCAGCCAGTTCACGAGTTCGGCTTCGGTGAGGCCTTCGCCGAGGTCCGGGAGGAGGAATACTTTCGGTTCACTCATGATCAGTCTTCCCACTGGAGGTCGTCAACGGCGTCGAGGATGCGGTCCACGCCGGGCAGGTAGTAGTGTTCGAGCTTCGGCGCCGGGTACGGGACATCGAAGCCCGTGACGCGGCGGATCGGCGCGGCCAGGTGGTGGAAACAGCGTTCCTGGACCCGGGCCACAATCTCGGAGGCCACAGAGGCAAAGCCGTGCGCCTCCGCGATGACCACGGCGCGGCCGGTCTTGCGGACCGACGCGCAGACTGTCTCGTCGTCGAACGGCACGATCGAGCGGACATCGATCACTTCCAGCGAGCGGCCCTCCTCTGCGGCCGCAGCAGCAGCGGCGAGGGCCGTCGGGACGGAGGGTCCGTACGCGATCAGTGTCGCGTCCGTGCCGGGACGGGCGACAACGGCGCGTCCCTCCGAGGAGGTCCCGCCCTCGATGTTGGCGGCATGCTCGGCGCGCAGCGCCGCCAGGTCCACCTGGTCCTTGGACCAGTAGAGCTTCTTCGGCTCCATGAACATCACGGGATCATCGGAGTCGATCGCTTCGCGCAGCATCCGGTAGCCGTCCGCCACGGTGGCCGGGGTGAAAACCTTCAGGCCGGCCGTGTGCGCGTAGTAGGCCTCGGAGGAGTCGCAGTGGTGCTCCACTCCCCCGATGCCGCCGGCGTAGGGCACCCGGATGACCATCGGCAATTTGACGGCGCCCTTTGTGCGGTTGTGCATTTTGGCGACGTGGCTGACGATCTGTTCGAAGGCCGGGTAGGCGAAGGCGTCGAACTGCATCTCGATGACCGGGCGCATGCCGTTCATGGCCATGCCGACGGCCATACCGACAATCCCTGACTCGGCGAGCGGGGTGTCGAAGCAGCGGGCCTTCCCGAAGGTCTTGGTGAGCCCGTCCGTGATCCGGAAGACCCCGCCGAGCATGCCGACGTCCTCGCCGAAAACCAGGACCGAGGGGTCCGCGTGCATGGCGTCGGACATGGCGGTGTTCAGCGCCTTGGCCAGGGTGACGGCCTGCGGTCCCGTTTGCTCGGCGGTGGCTGCTGCTTTGGCAGCGGCTTGGGCGGTGGCGGCGCTGACGTTGCCGTTGGCCTCGGACGAGGTAGTCATGGTGGGGCTCATTTCGCGGCCTCTTCCCGGGCGAGCTCGTCGGCGAGCATAGCGGACTGTTCCTTCAGCTGCGGAGTGGGGGTGGAGAAGACGTACTTGAAGAGGTCCTGCGGGTCCACCAGGACGTCCTCGCTAAGCCCCTCGCGGAGCTGGCTGGCCACCGCCTCGGCCTTCTCTGCGATGGCGGCGGCGCGGCGGCCGTCGAGCAGCCCGCGGCCGGTCAGGTAGGTCTTCATCCGGCTCAGCGGGTCCTTGGCTACCCATTCCGCGACTTCGCTGTCCTGGCGGTACCGGGTGGCGTCGTCGGCGTTGGTGTGGGCCTGCATGCGGTAGGTGTGCGCTTCGACCAGCAGCGGTCCGGAACCTTCCCGGGCGAGCCGGACTGCGCGGCCCAGGACGGCGAGGAGGGCGACGGTGTCGTTGCCATCCACGCGTTCGCCGGCCATGCCGTAGCCCACGGCCTTGTGGGCGAGGGACGGCGCGACGGACTGGTGCGCCAGCGGCACGGAGATCGCGTACTGGTTGTTCTGGACGAAGAAGACCACGGGAAGGTGGAACACGGCCGCGAAGTTCAGCGCCTCGTGGAAGTCGCCCTCGCTCGTGGCGCCGTCGCCGCACATGGCCAGAACAACGGTGTCCTCGCCGCGGAGCTTGGCGGCATGGGCGACCCCGACGCCGTGCAGCAGCTGCGTGGTCAACGGGGTGCACTGGATGCCCACCTTGTGCTCGGCCGGATTGTAGCCGCCGTGCCAGTCGCCGCGGAAGAGCGTCATGGTCTGGACGGGATCGATGCCGCGGGCCATTATGGCCACGGAGTCGCGGTAGGTGGGAAACATCCAGTCGCCCTCGGACAGGCAGAGCGCGGCGGCGACCTGGCAGGCCTCCTGGCCGTGGCTGGAGGGGTAAACGGCCATCCGGCCCTGCCGGACCAGCGCGGAGTTCTGGTCGTTGACGCGGCGTCCGATGACGAGCTGCTCGTAGGCGGCCATCAGTTCCTCGTCGCCGGGGAGGGCATATTCGTGGCCAGGCTGGGAGCCCTGCTCAGTGTGCGGGTTCAGGGTGCCGTCCGGGCCCACCATCTGAATCTGGTGCCGCGCGGGCAGCATGTAGTCCTCGACCGTGATGCCGAATTTCCGCACCGCTCCGCTGGCGGCGTCTTCCGGCACCGGGCCCGGCGCTGCCGCGTTCGACGCCGGGGGGTTCGTATCCGGGTCCTGCGCAGTGTGGTCTGCGGAGATCGTCATTGGTCCGTCCTTCTGTAGCCACTATTACATCCCAGTATGGCGCTGGATGCTGTTTCGTATCCACCTCCTACGGCAATCGTGGAAAAGTCCAGAAATCTGGCCTATTCTGGAAGACAAATCGTAAGTGTGAGCTGGATTACCGGCAGGGGGTGTGGACAAATGGCAGAGGGCGACGCGGACCAAACGGCGGTGCCCCTGGACGACGTGGACCGGAACATCATTGCCGAGCTGACCCGGGACGGCCGCATGTCCATCACTCAGGTCGCGGAGAACGTCCATATCTCGCGCGCCCACGCCTACACGCGTATCGCCCGGCTGACCGGCGAGGGGGTCCTGACCAAGTTCACGGTGCTGGTGGACCCGATCAAGGCCGGACTGAAGTCATCCGCGTATGTGACCCTCAAGGTCCGGCAGCATTCCTGGCGGGAGCTGCGGGAACTGCTCCGCGCCATCCCGGAGGTGCACCACATCGCCCTGGTGGGCGGGGACTTCGACGTCATCCTGCTGGTACGCGCCGTGGACAACGTCGATCTGCGCCGGGTCATCTTCGACCAGTTGCAGTCCATGCCGGGCGTGCTGGACACGCAGACGTTTTTGGTTTTTGAGGACTTGGATACGCGATAGCAGGTTAGTCACACCTTTGAAAGCCGACCGAATGCAACTTGGGGACTGGCCCGACTTCTGTTGACTCGGCCAACAGAACCGGGGGCAGTCCCTTGGGCGGCGACATGGCGTCGGACTTTCTTCAACTTGTCGGCCATCAGGACCATTGTTGAAGACTAAGTCTACGGCCAGCAACCCGGCCCCGGCCACGAGACCGAGCCAGCTATCGTATTACGCCGGCAGATAGTGATGCCAGTCACGAGTCAGGTTGCATCGTCGTAACTGGTGGGCCAACATAAGTCGCTATGATTGCATGGACTACAGGCACACGAGCGTTCTAGTGGCGCGCCACTAGGCGAGTCGCAGTTCATGACACAGGGGGACCCCACATTGGATCTAAGCGACTACCTTAGGATTTTACGGCGCCATTGGATCTTTATCGCTGCTCTCACCATGACGGGTCTACTCGGTGGAGGCGCTGCTTCTGTGCTCATCCAGCCGACCTACACCGCAGAAACTCAACTGTTCGTTGCGATTCAGAGTTCCGGTTCGATCAGTGATCTGCAGCAGGGCAATAGTTTCAGCCAAGCCCGTGTGCAATCTTATGTCAAGACCGCCACGACGCCCATAGTCCTTCAACCCGCAATAGACCGTCTCGGCCTCCAAAGTACAGCAGATGATCTAGCTAAACGCGTCACGGCCACCACTGACCTAAACACTGTTCTGATCAAGATCACGGTTTCAGACGGGTCGGCCGTTCAGGCGGCTGCTATCGCCCAGGCAATTTCCGACAGCCTGATCAGGACTGTCGACACGCTTGAGAAGCCAAAAACTGGCGGTTCCTCGCCAGTCAGCCTTTCTGTTATCGCCCCCGCGGAAGCTCCGACATCCCCCTCAGCACCTAATACGAAACTTAACCTCCTGGTGGGACTTTTTGTCGGTTTTGCAATATCAGTCGGTGTCTCTGTGCTGCGATCAACGCTCGACAACAGAATTCGAGGAGAGTCCGACCTTCGACAATTGACCGATGCACCATTGCTTGGCGGCATCTCCTTCGACCAGGACGCAACGAGAAAGCCGCTCTTGACTCAGACTGCGCATCAGAGCCCGCGGGCGGAGTCGTTTCGCCAACTCCGCACAAATCTCCAGTTCGCTAACGTAACGGGCCAGGCAAAGTCGGTGCTAGTCACGTCTTCGCTACCCGGAGAAGGTAAGAGCACGACGGCCACTAACCTCGCAATTGCCTTAGCCCAGGCAGGCCAAACTGTATGTCTAGTCGACGCCGATCTACGTCGACCGATGGTTCACGAGTATTTGGGCCTGGACAGAAATGCCGGGCTGACCACCGCACTCGTTGGGGAAGCCGATGTAAACGGTTTGCTTCAGCCTTGGGGAAATGACGAACTTTACGTACTGACCTCCGGCCAAATCCCGCCAAACCCGAGTGAGTTGCTTGGATCTGACGCAATGCGGACGTTGATCGCTCAGCTTGAGCTCGCATTCGACACGGTAGTTATCGACGCGCCCCCGTTGTTGCCCGTGACGGATGCCGCGGTGCTGTCGCAGAACGTCGGCGGCGTGGTGTTGATTGTAGGCTCGAACAAACTGCGGAATCAGGACCTACAGAAATCTATCAACGCTCTCTCCATGGTGGGTGCAAATCTCCTGGGCATAGTGCTTAATCGCTTGCCTGCCAAGGGCCCGGATGCCTACGCATACAGCTACTACAGAAGTGAAGAGCCAGGCGAAGGACCGAATACGACCGGTCTCCGGACAGCTAAAGCGGCCAGTCATCCTGATGACTTTGACACCAGCGTCCTTTCAGGAGAGTATCTGCGACCGCCGAAGGTATACCCGTATTCAAAGTCCGGCGGCCGCTGAGATCGATTGATTTCGCCTTCGTAGGCTGGCACAATTTTCCGTGCAGCCCACGGATGCCTGGCTACGGTGATCGCTGAGCGGGTGCACTGGTCCGGTTCGCGGGGTGTTCAGGGAGAATATGTTACGGGTCCGGCCCGAGGATGCACGGTCGGATCGCGCTGACAAGATCAGTGATGAGCCGGGGGCCAGATTCACTATGGGCAGGGAGCGAGCGATCCCTGCCCATAGTGCTGGCCGGTCCGCACTGCCGACTCATCATGACCCGGATGATTCCGGCCCGCACGCGGGGGCCTGCTGGCAAGGAGGGTCTGTCTGGGCGCAGTCCCGCGGCTGTTCATCCAAAACCGTCGGCGACTTGTTCAAAACGCGGTCCGCGCCGACCTCAACCGCGCCGCAGGCGCCGCCAGGCTCGAACATCACCCCGCACCAGCGTCGCTATACCTGCGCAACGCGCTGGTCAACGCCGGAGTCTCCCTGCGGTCCGTTACGGCACTCCCCCGGGCACATGTCCGCCGAGGTGAGCTTCCCCACGGACAGCTGTTCGATGCCACTGTGCGCACCGCTCAGTGCCGGTCGAAAGTTGAGCCGTTTCGTGGGCTTGGCGTCTGGCAGTCGTTGCAGCACCTGAGTGATTGGGAGTTGGAATTGGTAGATACGAAAAGGCCGAGGAAGTCCCGGGGCGCCCCTCTGAAGAACGCTGCACGGTCTCACGATGATCAGCTGATGAAACAGGGAATGGGCAATTCCGAAGCGTGCCGGATCGTGGGTATCAGCCGTAGTTCCGGCAACCGATGGCGGCACGGCCACACGGTCGTTCTGAAGTCCGGAGACATCAAGAAGTACGCTCCCATTTCCCATCAGAGGCCGGCCGTGATCTCCGCCCGATTTCTCTCTGAGTCGGAACGGATTACGATCGCGTACCTGTTGCATGCCCGGCGCAGCATCCGTGCGATTGCAGTGGGGCTCGGGCGGAGTCCATTGACCGTGAGCAGGGAGTTCCGCAGGAAACATGCATGAACCCTCCGGCAATTACCGTCAGCGGACAGGGACGATCGCCGGCGACCCGGAGCGGCGGGAGTTCGTGCGCGAACACCTGGAACCACGCTGGAGCCCCCGGCAGATCAGCAACCGTCTACGCGATGATTTCCCGGGACAACCGGAAATGCACATCGTGCCTGAGACCGTCTATCAGGCCCTGTACGGGCGCGGAAGCCTAGATCTGGCCGTGGACCCTACTGTCTCGTTGAGGACCGGACGGACCGGTCGCCAGCCACACGGGCGGAAGGAGCACCGGACTAAGCGCTATCCAGACATGGTCATGATCCGGGACAGGCCTGCAGAAGTGATCGGTAGCTCAGTGCCATGGCATTGGGAATCTAAATACTTCTGTCAAGCAGCTTGAGCGCTGATCCCTGGCATTGGTTCCTGGTAGATGGCGTGGTCGTGGAGCATGGCCCAGAGGACGTTGGTGCGGCTCCGGGCGAGGGCGATGAGCGCCTGTTTATGTGACTTTCCTTCCCCGCGTTTCCGGTCGTAGTAGATTCGCGAGGCCGGCCTGTTCTTTAAGCTGGACAGGGTAGTGCCCATTAGCGTGGTGTAACGGCCCGGCCCCGGGCGTGTTGTTCCCGAACGTGAGGTGGCCATCGCGTGATTCTTGGAAAGACCGACCAAAGTCTTCTCTCAAGGAGTTACCACGCGATGACCGCACCCCATATTATCGATCCTGCCCATTTCCTGTCCGAGCAGCTCGAGCAGGTTTCCGGATCTGATGCGATCCATGCTCACGACCTTTATCAACGCGCTGATGAGCGCAGAAGCGGACGCTGTCTGCGGCGCCGAATACGGTGCCCGTTCCGAGGCCCGCAGTAACTCCCGGAACGGGTACCGGCACCGGGACTTCGACACCCGCACCGGAACTCTGGACGTCGCCATCCCCAAGCTCCGGCAGGGGTCCTACTTCCCGGACTGGCTGCTGGAGCGCCGCCGCCGGGCCGAGGCCGCACTGACGACCGTGGTCGCGACCTGCTACCTGCTCGGGGTCTCCACCCGGCGGATGGAGAAACTCGTCGAATCCCTCGGGATCACCCGGTTATCGAAGTCCCAGGTCTCGGTGATGGCCGCCGACCTCGACGCCCAGGTCGAGGCGTTCCGCACTCGCCCGCTGGACGCCGGCCCCTACACGTTCGTCGCCGCCGACGCCCTGGTCCTGAAAGTCCGCGAAGGCGGGCGCGTCGTCAACGTCCATGCCATGGTCGCCACCGGCGTCAACGCCGACGGCCACCGCGAGGTCCTGGGCATCCAGGCCTCCTCCGCCGAGGACGGGGCCGGCTGGCTGGGCTTCTTCCGCGACCTGACCGCCCGCGGCCTGACCGGGGTGAAGCTGGTAACCGCCGACGCCCACGCCGGGCTGGTCGCCGCGATCGGCGCGACCCTGCCCGGGGCCGCCTGGCAACGCTGCCGCACGCACTACGCGGCGAACCTCATGGCGGTGACCCCGAAGGCGTCCTGGCCGTGGGTGAAAACCGGCCCTTCGCAGATCAGCATGGTTAGGGCGGCCTGAGACTGACGCCGCGGGGTAGGCCGTTGCCGGTGCGGCGTGGTGCGGCGGGAAAGAGGTCAGGGCCTCTTTGAATTGGTGGCGACCAAGCAAACCAGTACCAAAAGAGACCCTGACGCGAAAATTTCGTGGCCTCGGCAGTGATCTCAGGGCAGCATGCGGGTTAG
>NZ_JARUXE010000068.1 GCF_030433895.1 Arthrobacter sp. PsM3
CGCCCCCCCCCCCCGGGGGGGGTCCCGCCGCCGGGCTTCCGGCCCTTAGGACTTCCGGAGCGTCAGGATTTGCTCGGCCCGGCCGAACGGGCCGTTGAGGTCGTGCAGCACGGTCGAGGTCAGGCCGATCCCGTCCGTGCCGAAGGAGACCTCGTTGTCCAGCCCAAGCCACTCCCCTTCGGGCTTCCGGTACATGTGGATCTGGAGGTCCAGGTTGGGGAACGAGTAGCTGCCTTTCCCCGGCGGGACGCGGGCGGCGATCCCGTTGGCGGTGTCCACCAGGCCAACCAGCCGGGCCAGGTCACTGCTGTCGTTCCGGTCCGTCAGGGGGTATTCGGTGTGCAGCCAGACCGTCCCCGAACCGGCGCGGTGCCCGTCGGCAATCTTCATCGTCAGTGACGCGATGTAACCGCCCGGCCACACACTCGCGGCGTCGTACGGTTCACACTCCTCCGGCACGGGGATCACCGGATCCTCAAAGGCCGCGATGGCCGAGGTATCGGAGGTGATCATCCGCCAGGCCGTGGCGCGGATCGCGGTGCGGCCGCCGGCGGTCAGCTCGGCCTGCACCAGTTCGATCGTCCGGCCGGGGCGAAGGGTGGTGGTGACGACGTCGAACTCTCCGCCGGGTATCAAGCCAAGAATCTCGTAGCTCAGGCGCGCCATCCGCATGTCGTCGCGCGGCTCGTGGCGGGCCAGGCAGTCGGCCATGATTCCTGAGGCGGGGGCCATATGCTGCTCGTGCACATTCCAGGCTCCCTGGGCGTGGATGGTGGAGCGGAAACGCCCGTTGCCCAGCACCTCGTAGTAGTAATCTCCCTCGGCAAGCACCGGTAGTACAGCAGTCAAGGTTTGCCCTTTCGCGTGGCTGGTGATTCCAGAACACACTATCGCTTCCCCGGGGCCCTATGGTGCCTGCGTTCAGGCTTCCACGCGGACTCCGCGCCAGAAGGCAAAGTGGCCCTTGATGTGCCCGGCATCGGCCTTCGGCTCGGCGTAGAACCAGGCCGCATCCTGGTTCCGCTGGCCGTCGACCACGAGGCTGTAATAGCCGGCCTCGCCTTTCCAGGGGCAGACACTGCTGTGGCTGCTGTCCTCCAGGTACTCGGCGTTTACCGAGGAGCGGGGGAAGTAATGGTTTCCCTCAACCATGACCGTGTTGTCGCTCTCCGCAATGACCGCGCCGTTCCACATTGCTTTCGCCATGGTGGTGTCTCCTGCTCCTTGCCGGGAAGTGCATGCAAAAGCGCGGCCGCGGCCGCGCACTACCGGGTCAACGTCCGGGCCAGCCCAATGATTCCGTACTTCCGGGCGGGCGCGCGGTCTCAATTCCCACCGGCTTCGCCAGACTGGGTAGACTCGGAATCAGACCTTCCACGACTACCCACCGAAGAGGTGCTCCCCTGATTCGAGTCATCAGCTACAACCTGCGTAAGCACCATGCCAGCGGTGAGCTGGTTGATCTGGTCCGCGATTTTGAGATTGATGCCTTGTGCCTCCAGGAGTGCGACACCAACGACATCCCGGACACCATTGGCGATCTGCACCTGGCTGATTCCACCAAGGGCAACCGGCTGGGCCTGGCGATCTACTACCGCAAGGACCGCTTCACGGCGGGCGAAACGAAGACCTTTGCCCTGAAGAAGTCACTGCATGACCGCGTCCTGTCACCCGCCCACGAGCGGCTCATAGGCACCCGGGTGATTGACAATGAGACGGACCACGACCTGGTCATCGCCTCCTTCCACGCGGCCCCCCTCACGGCGTCAAACTCACTGCGCCGCAACCAGATCCACGCCGCGCACGCGGAACTGCTGAGCATGGGCGGCGGCCTGATGTCACTGATGGTCGGTGACTTCAACTATCCGTTCTTCACCAAATACCTCACCGAAGAGATGAAGGATGCAGGCTACGACCTGACGCTCAGCGACCGCCGGACCTACACGCGGTACAAGGTCTTCAAGGGCCACTTCGACTTCGCCACGTCGCAGGGCCTCAACATCGAGAGTGTCGAAACCCTCCCGCGTGGCGCCTCCGACCACCTCCCCATCCTCATTTCGGCGGAGTACGGCCAGGACGCTCCGGCGGCCGGTTCCGCGTCCCCTGCTGCGTAGCCAGGGCCACCGTGCGCGGAACGTGGGGACTAAAAGCCCCGCCCGGTCTGCGCATGGTGCGGGACTACCAGCGGCCCTGGCTCAAATCTGATCTGACCGCCGGCGCGGCCCTCAGCGCGTTCCTCATTCCGGCCGGCATGGCCTACGCCGAAGCCGCCGGGCTGCCGGCCGTTACGGGCCTCTACGCCTCGGTCATCCCGTTGCTCGCCTACGCCGTCTTCGGGCCCTCCCGGGTCCTGATCATCGGCCCGGACTCCAGCCTGGCACCGATGATCGCCGCCGCCATCCTGCCCCTGGCCGGCAAGAATCCGGACCACGCGGTGGCCCTCGCCGGTGTCCTGGCGCTGCTGATCGGCGGACTGCTCCTGGCCGGCAGGGTCTTCAAACTGGGTTTCGTCACCGGGCTGCTGTCCAAACCCATCCGAGTCGGCTACCTCAACGGCATCGCCGTCGCCATCATGCTCAGCCAGTTGCCCAAACTCCTCGGCATCACGGCAACCGGCGGCTCACTCGTCGACAGCGCGACCGCCACCGCACGGGCGGTCTCCCAGGGAGCCACCAATCCCCTCGCCCTGCTGTTCGGCGCGGGCACCATCGCCGTGATCGTCGTCTGCCGTTTCCTGCCGTGGAAACTTCCCGGCGTGCTGATCGCCGTCGTGGCAGCCACGGCGCTGACCGCCGTCCTTAACCTCACGACGGCTCTTCCCACCGTGGGCGCACTGCCCCGCGGCCTGCCAGTGCCCGCCATCGGCGGAGTCAGCCTCGACGAGGTCCTCGCCCTGCTCGGCCCGGCGGCCGGCATCGCCCTGATTGCCTTCGCGGACACCTCCGTGCTCTCCAAAAGCCTGGCCGCCCGGAAAGGCGGGCAGGTGGACGGGAACCAGGAAATGGGTGCCCTCGGCGTTGCGAACATGGCCAGCGGACTCTTCAGTGGATTTCCGATTTCCGGCAGCACCTCGCGCACGCCTAT
Organism: Arthrobacter sp. PsM3; assembly: GCF_030433895.1. Classification (GTDB taxonomy): domain Bacteria; phylum Actinomycetota; class Actinomycetes; order Actinomycetales; family Micrococcaceae; genus Arthrobacter. Next base: position 3,085 of record NZ_JARUXE010000068.1, read on the forward strand.
CGCCCTCGAGGCCGGCGCCAAGAGTCCGCTGGGCGGAGTCGTTGCCGCCGTCCTCGTGGTGGCGTTTATGCTCATCGCACCCGGGGTGACCACCTTCCTGCCTTCCAGCGTGCTGGCCGGCGTCGTGATTGTTGCCGCCACGTCCATCCTTGACCTGAAGACTCTTCTCCGGCTGCTCAGGATGAGCCGGATCGAGGCCGCTTTGCTGGTGGCCACCTTCCTGGGCGTCGCGTTTGTCGGCGTGCTTGAAGGCATCGTGGTGGCCATCGGCCTGTCCTTGATCGCCTTCGTGAGCCGCGCCCTGGACCCCTACCGCACCGAACTGGGCAGTGTGGGGGACGTCCCCGGGTACCACGACCTGAGCCGGCACCCCGAGGGCCAGCGCGTCCCGGGACTCGTGATCGCCCGTTTCGACGCGCCGCTGTTCTTCGCCAACGGCGCCGTCTTCACCGAACACATCAGGAACCTCGTGGCCGGCGCCCCTGAACCGGTGCGGTGGGTGATCGTGGCATCGGAGGCCATCACCGGCCTGGACACCACCGCGCTGGACGACCTCGTGGCACTGGACGACGAGCTGGCGAAACGCGGAATCAGCCTCGTGTTCGCCGAGATGAAGGGTCCCATCAAGGACCGTCTGATCCAGTTTGGCGTCAGCAGCCGCTTTGGCCCGGACCATTTCTTCCCCACGGTCACCAATGCGGTGCGGAACTACAAGAGCACCTTCGACTTCGAGTAGGGGCCGCCGCCGGGCTCCTTAGCCCAGCAGCGGAATCACATCGATCCTGCCGTCAGGGCTGACCGTCACGAGCACCCGTGCTCCGGTCACACCCTCGAGCTCCGCCGCCAGCCGGCCGGCCAGCTGTCCGGCGTCGGCACCGGCGCCAGCCCCTGGCACAGTCCCAGTCCCAGGAACGGCAACAGGAACAGGAAGAGCTCCGACGTCGGCCCGCCGCCAGACGGTCACGCCGGCCCCGGTGACGTCCTCGATGACCCGGTGCAGCGGCGCCGGATCGGTGCCGGTCACCAGCACGACGTGCCCGATGGTCCGCTTCCGGGCTGGTCCTGCCGCCGCGCCGGCGGCACGCTCATCGCGCCACACCGCAAAGTGGTAGCCGGCCACAAGCCCGGTGGCAACGAGCAGGCCGAGCGGGGCCCGGATCCTCTCCACCACGCTGCCGCCCGAGAGGTCGCCCAGGAAGAACTCGAACACCCGGTACCCGATGACCAGGAGGGTGACGACGGCAACCACGGCACTGAGGCCGAACACCACCACCAGGTAAACCCGCCGGGCGTTCTGCCAGCGCCCGGAATCGCCGGCAGCGCCAGGCGTCGCCGCGGGCGTCCGTCGGAGCGGCTTCCACGCAACCCACCAGACGGGGCCTCCAACCAGGAGCGAGCTGATGCCGCCGAGCAGGAGCGTGCGAATCCCGGATCCCACGAACGGGGTGGCCGCCATGGCGAGGACGGCATTGACGATCACGCCGACGCCGGAGGCAGCGGCAACCAGTGCGACGCCGGAGGTGATCAGCCGGCTTCCCTGCCGGACGCCTTCGGAACTTCCGCGGGCCAGCGCGCGGTGGTAAGCCCAGACGAGTGAGCCGACAGCGGCCGCGGCAACCGCCGTCGCCAGCGGTTCAAGCAACTGCTCCGTCGGTTCGGTGCGGTCGAAAGCGAGCCGCAGCAGCGTGAACACCGTCACTCCGGCACCGCCGAGTGTCAGCACCCCGGCGCCGAGGACCCCGACGAGCATGAGGACGACGCTGGCGAGATCGGTGCGCAGCAGCCGGCCGCCGTCGTGTTTCCAGTGCCACCACCAGACCAGGCCTCCGCCCACGGCCCAGACGAGGGACTGCAGCGCGGAAATCCACCAGGACTTGCCCACCATCCCGGCGGCCATGGCCCCCCGGAGAGCGGCATCCAGCAGGATGGACAGGGCTGTGATTGCGCCGCTGACCCCCATCACCAGCCCGATGTAGCTGCCGAGAACCGTGGGGACGTCCGTCAGATCCAGCGGCCGCTTCCGGGGATGGCGCCACATCCAGCGGTGCCAGACCCAGACAGCTGCCCACACCAGGCCGGTGGCCAGGGAAGGACGCCACTGCAGCGACCGCCCGCCGATGAGGGTGGTCAGGGTACTCAGCAGGTTGGTCGTAGCCAGGATCAAGGAGAGCACGTAAACCCCGGTCATATACAGGCCCCAGCCGACCGACGCGCGTTCCGTTTCATCACCCAGGCGCCGCCAGACAACCCACCAGAGGACCGCCGCGAGGGGTCCGCCGATCAGTGCGAAGGCCAGCGAGCGCGCCAGCCCGGCAATATCACCCGTCGCCAGTGTTGTGCCTGCCACCAGAAGCCGTTCCAGAAGGCCGCTGAGGCCGATGGCTGCGATCACCACCAGGGCGAACAGCAGGAGGTAGGTGATCAGGCGGCGGACGGTCCGCTGGGCCGAGCCCGCGGCGGATGCCGCACTCATCGCTTCACCGCTGTGTTCTGGCACACCGTGAGCTGCCACGGGGCTCTGTCGATCAGCCACTTGTCGCCGGCCTTGACCAGGTCAAAGGAGTCCTCCATCTGATACTCGGCGCTGCCAAACGGGCCGCCGCCCTCGGAGACGGTCATCAGCACCCTGACGTCTGCGGACTCCGGTCGCTCGGTCGTTGAGACCAGCGTGACGCGGAGGCTGTCCGCTCCCGTGCGTGGCATGTCGGTGCTGCAGCGGGTCTTGGCTGCATCCGTGAGGTAGGCGGCCGCGGCCGTCTCGTCTCCGGCGATCACGGCGGCGGAATAGCGCTGGACGACACCGGCCGGGGTCGCCGCGTCCAGGGGTGCCGGCTCGCCCCGGGTGAACACGACAATCAGGGCGACAATCACCAGGACGGTGATGGCTGCGAGGATGGCGAGCAGCGTCCGGTCCGGCCGGTGCTGAGCTGCGGCCGGTTCTGCCGCCGGCGGTCCGGGCGGTCCGCTTGCCGGCTTTGGTTCGTTCGGCTCGGGTTCCTGCGACGCTGGACTCATGAGGTCAGTATGTGGCAGGCAGGGCGGGCCGTCATGGTGTCTTTAGGCCCCATTCCCCGCTGACCTGCGGTTTCTCCGCCGTCGGACGCCCCGGACAATGAGCGGGGCGACGACGGGGGCCAGAGCGGCGTGGACGGAAACAGCCTGCCCGGGCGGCGCGGGTCCGTCGACGCTTCCCCCCGGCAGGCATTACGCTCGGGAAATGAGATTCGTGCGGAAAATCCTGGGCCTCCTCCTGCTGGTGGCCATCGGGCTGGTGGGCTCGGGGCCGGCGGCAGTCGCTGTCACGCCGGTCGACGTCGTCGTGGCGGACCGGGCCGGGGTGCTGGACCAGAACAAGCTCCTGCCGGCCGTGCGGGCGATGGACTTCTACCAGCCCACCAAGGTGGCCGTTTACACCTACAACGGCTCGGCCTCGGACAACCTCAACGAGGAGGTCCTGCGCTTCGCCCGGGCCGAGCATCCGGAGTGGATCAGCGAGGACGGGCAGAAGTGGGCGAACGGGCTGTTCATCTTCGCTCTGGACCCTGTGGGCCGGCACGTCGGGACGTACATGGGTGAGGACCGGAAAGTCTCGCTGCAACAACGCGAGGACATCCAGAACGCATCCAAGGACCTCCTTCGCGATGCGCAGTGGACGGATGGCACTATTGCCGGAATCCAGCGCGGCGCCGAACTGATCAACCAGCCGTGGTACCGTTCCACAGCCTTCCTCGTCACGGCATGGACCACCGTGGCGGCCGCCGTCGCGGGCGCCGCGGCGTGGCTGATCGTGCGCTGGCGGACCCGGGTCAGCAGCCGCAAGGAACTCGCCCGCGGCGAGGTCAGCTACTCCAACGTCAGCCTGGACCTCCAGGTCACCGAGCTCAACGCCAGCACCATCCCGGAAGCCTCCCGCTACGGAAGTACCGTGCTGGAGAAGCACCGGACCTTCATGGCGAAGTACAACACCGCGACCGGCCTCTCTAACCAGGTCCATGCCCTCTCCGCCCGGGACCTCAGCAGGCGCCCGAACCTGAAGTTGGTCCGGAGCTACGCGGACGCCGCCGCCGAGCTGGATGCCCTCGACGACGTCATCGCGGACACCAACGCCCTGCTCAACCGTGGCTCCGCGTGGGCGCCTGCCTGGGACCGGCAACTGGCCCCCTTCCGCGCCGACCTGGCCGCGATCGAGCAGATGCTCAGCAAGCGCAACGCCCAGGGCGACTCAGCGACCGCGGCGGCACTGCGCTCCTTCCGTGATCAGAGCCACCGGGACATCGAACAGTGGACCGCGGAACTCTCGGACGGCACGATCACGCCGGAGACCGCCCTTGACCGGCTGCGCGATGCCCGCACCCACCTGTCCGAGCTGCTCAAGAACCACGCCGATACGGTCATCGACGGATACGCCAAGAACGAGAAGGAAGCCTCGCTGATGCGCCAGGAGATGGAGAGCGCGCAGGCCGGAAGCAAGTCCAAGTACGGGCGCACCTACGAGCCCAGCATCCTGGGCACGGTCTACCCCGCCTATTACTTCTTCTCCGTGCCCACCTTCAATTCCGGTTTCAACACCGGCGTCAGCAGTGTCAGCAGCGCCCGCGGCGGAGGCGGCAGCAGCACCGGCTACGGCGCCAGCGGCGGCAGCTTCTCCGGCTCGGGCAGTTCGTCGGGCTTCTAGTCGGATCAGGCGGTCTTGCTGCTGTCGACGACGAAATCGCCGCCGGGGAACAGAATCGTCTCGTGGCCGTCGTCGAACCTGACGTGATACGGCGGGGCACCGTCCGCCCCCTTGACCTCCAGGATTTCCCCGTGGCGGTCCGCTGACTCGACCGTGGTGCCACGGATGATAATGCGGTCTCCCTGGGCTGCTTTCATGGCATTCACCTCCATGCTTCAGCGTACGGTTCTGTCCCCGTTTGGGGAACAGGTCCACGTCAGAAGAGCCCGGCGGTGACCTTGCCGGTAACCTCGTGGGAGACCCGTTGAGGATGCTGTACTTGTGGAAGACGCTGACCCCCCGCTAGGACCGCCGCTGGGATGAGGCCGCGCACGCCGGTCCGTGTATCAGGCCGCCAGTTCCCGCCGCCGGAAGCGGAGTTCCCGCTGCGCCCCGTGCAGCGGAGAACCCGTGAAGGGCAGGTCCTCAAGCCGGACCGCGGCGGCCGCGGCGAGCGCCGTCCGGTTCGCCGCGGCGGCGGCCCGCTGCGGCAGGCCCAGTGAACCGGCAAACTCCGCCCAGTGCCTGGCCTTGAGGTGTCGCGTCTTGCCGCAGACCGGCAGCGCGAGGGTTTCGTCCCCGTACAGGAGAGTGCACGGGACATCGAACACCGGGGCCATCACGAACCCGCGCGGGCTGCCCAACACCGCAAGGTTCTTGGCGTGCAGGTCTCCGTTGCCGGTCAGCCAGGCAAAGACGAATTGCAGGTACAGGTTGCGGCTGGCGAGCAAGGGGGCGGTGCATGTGGCCGCGAGCGCCATGGCCACATCCTCGGAGCTCACGCCGTACTTGGAAGCGGGCGGCAGGCCCAGAACCTGGGTCCCGTCCTCCAGCGGCAGCCGGACCCATGTCCCGGCGGGGCCTTTGACCCGGTCGAACCTTTCCACCAGCAGCCCACGCAAGCCGTTCCGGTCGTGGATGACAGAGCACTTGGCCACCGGAATCTTCAGCGCTTTGGCAGCCTGCAGGTGCACCGCCTCGTTCTCCACGAGGTGGGGATGCTCCGGCGGGTCCAGTTTGAGCAGGTAGCGGTGCCCCTTCACGGCCAGTGGTGTGGTCAGCATCGAGGCACTGGTCTTGCGCTGGACTCCAGGCAGACCGTGGAGATCCACGGCGTTGACCAGAATGGAGAAGTCCAGCGTCTCAGGCCTCGAGGTATCGGCGAGTGTGGGCGGTTCCAGCGGGGGTTCGCCGGCCGGGACCACCTGGACGTCGCCGGGGACATCTGCACCCACGGCCAGCAGCAGGGTCAGTTCATCGTCAAGACTGGTCTTGGTCGCGTTCTTCAAAACTGTGAGCCGGTGGCCCTCCGGAAGCAGCCCGGCGAAGAACGCCGGAAGCGCACCCCCCGGATTCTCCACGGCATCCCCGGACAGGGGGAGGGAGACCGCCACGGCCGGACCGCCGTCGGCGAGGTAGTCCATGGTGTAGCTGAACCGGACCCCGCCGAAGCCGGTCCTGCTGAGGTGACCGGCAAGGGTGCCGCCCTTGTAGACGTCCGCGGCACGAACGAACTTCAGCTCCTGCAGTTCGGCGGCCATCAGCGAGCTGTCAGCCGCAGGCCCAGGACACCGCTTACGGCCGCCACGGCCTGCAGCGAGGGATTGCCGGTGCCGGTCTCGATCGCCCGCACCGTGCGCACCGAAACCCCGGCGAGGTGGGCGAGGTCCTCCTGCGTGATCCCGGCGTCCTTGCGGGCGCTCCGGATGCTGGCCCCGATGGACACCACGTCACCCATTTATCGGCTCCACAGTGATCGACTCCATAGTTGTCGGCTCCAGTCGGCGGGATGCTGCCGGTTATAGCATCCGGTCCTCCTATAGTGCCGCGATACGCCACTTTCGGCAAGATGCTGCCGATCCCGTCCTGCTCGGCCCGTTTACGGCCGGCGGGAGGTGCGTTTCGGCAAGATGCTGCCGCCCGACGTCGGGCCTTCCCTCTCCTGCCACAGCCGCGGTGCGCGGCGTACGCTGGAACCCCGGCAGCCCAGAGAAGGAGCCCCGCATGCGCAAGATCATCCTGATGATGCAGGTGTCCCTGGACGGATACATGGAGGGCCCGGGGCGGGACCTGGGCTGGCACCGGGTCGACGAGGAACTGCACAAACACTTCAACGACGAGCTCCGCGCCATGGGCGGCTTCCTGGACGGCCGTGTCACCTATGAGCTGATGGCCGGATACTGGCCGACGGCGGACCGGGACCCCTCGGCCCCCGCGCCGATAGCCGAGTTCGCGGGGGTCTGGCGGGACATGCCGAAGATCGTCTACTCCAGGACCCTGGCGAAGGCGGACTGGAACACCGAGGTGGTGCGCGACGTCGTTGCAGAGGACATTGTCAGGCTCAAGGACCAGCCCGGCGGTGACCTGGCGCTGGGCGGGGCCGATCTCGCGGCGGCTTTCCGGCGGCTCGGCCTGATCGATGAGTACCGGATCTATGTGCACCCGGTCCTTGTGGGCCGGGGCAAGCCCTTGTTCCAGGAGGCGGAGGCGCTGACGCCGATCCGGCTGCTGGAGAGCCGGACCTTCGGCAACGGCGTGGTGCTGCTGCGGTACGCGGTGGAGCCGGACGCCGGGCGCACAGAAGGCCGGTGATCCGCTGCCCCGAGGCAACCGATCGACCGGCCTTCTGTGCGCTGTTGGCGGTGCTGCTAGCCGGCGCGGACGAACGTCACTGGTCCGGTGGCGGTGAGCCAGGACAGCGGGTGCGCCATGGTGGCGTTGACGCCGTTCATGCCGCCGCTGATGGCCTGGCCGTTGCCGGCGTAGATGGCGACGTGGCCGGACTGGACGATGATGTCGCCGGGCTGGGGGTCAGCGACTACCTTTCCGTACTGCAGGAAGGCCTGCGGTCCGATGTCCCCGACCGGGATGCCGGCAGCGTTCAGGGCCTTCTCCACCATGGCGGTGCAGTCCTGCGTGATGCCGATCTGGCCGTACGCCATGGACAGCAGGGTGGCGTTGACTCCGCCGGCTGCCGGGGCAGCGGCGGGGGCCGGCGCGGCCTGAACCTTCACGGTCGCCTTGGCGGCGGCAGGGGCTGCCGGGGCCGGTGCGGCGGGGGCCGTCGGAGCGGCTACAGGCTTGGGCGCCTCGACCACGGGAGCCGGGGCAGTTTCAACGACCGGGCGCTCGAACGTGATCTGGACGGCGGAATCTGCCATGACCGGCGCGGAGACCTGGCCCTGGATGTCAACGGACGACGCCGGCGCCGAGTCGCGTTCGGCCGGTGCTTCGGCTGCATTGGCGGCCATGGCGCCGCTAAGCACCATTCCGGATGCGGCGACGAGGACTGCGGCCTGGCGGCCGATGGTACCGGCGGTGCGGCGTTTGCTGCGAAGGTCGGCGCGTTTGGGCGCACGGGTATTGCTGAAAGTCATTAAAGGAGCCTCTCCCAATGCCTGCGAGGTGAGCTGTCGGATTCGGATGGGAGGCACCCGGCCGCACGCTGGCCCGATCATGGCGGGCCGTGCGGCTTCACCCCAAGACCCCTGGAGAACAGCGGGTCAAAAGTGGTTTCCCCGTCTCTGCCGGACGTTGCTGCGAGTTATCCCCACGCCGCGGCAGAGTTAGGCAATCGGCAGGGGAGAGCCTGTCTCGGAAACAACAGGCACCCAACAACGGTAACGGAATGATTACAACAAGTCACATTGGGGTAACGCCGGGTAGGTTTCGCGGGGCACAACGCCCCTGCCGGATGCGGGCGGACTTACCGGCCCCGGGCATAGGATGATGCCATTACCGTTCCCCCGAAACGGAGGCCCGACCATGAACAACCCCAAAGGCATCAGGCACTGTGTCGCCATCTGCCAGCTGAGCAATCAGCCGCAGGAGGACTTCAACGTCAACACCGAACTGCTGGTGCTGGAAGACGGGGCGGTTCACGTGTCCACGTGGGACGCCGAGCCCCGCGACGGCGGCTTCGACGCGCACGTCCTGAACGACCGGGTGGACGCCCTCGGCTTTATGGTGATCACCGATTGGGAGTTCTTCGACGAAAAGGCCTACGCCGTAGTGGAGCGGCGGCTGCCGCACCAGGAGAATACCCGCTGATCAGGGCCGCCCGGTCAGAATTCCAGCTCCGGGCGGCGCCTGGCCATCTCGGCAAGCACGAGCGAGACCGCGTCGGCGGCGGCCGCGGCGCCGTCGTCCTCCGTCAGGTTCGGCTCCGCCAGCACCGCGCGGGCGTGGCGCACGAACCGGGACCACTCCCCCGCGCCGGCGCGCAGCCCGCGCAGCGGGGACAGCAGGGCTGCGCGGCGCAGCCAGCCATCGGGATCCCGCACCCACCGGTCCAGGACGCTGTCAGCGCGGACCCTGCCGACGACGTCGAGTCCTGCGATCAGGGGGCCGATGACGTCGATGGCGAGCGGATCGACCAGCGCGCCCACCCGTGCGCTCCGCACGAAGCCTTCGATCCGGGTCAGGTCCGTGTTGGTCAGCAGACCGACGCTGGATTGGAGGAGGACGACGGCGGCGAGGCGGCGTTCGAAGACGGGCACCTCCCATAACTCGGAGCCTAGGGCAGTGATTTCATCGTGGGTCAGGCCAGGATGGCGGCGGAGCGCGTCGCGGACCGTTCCGCGCACGGCGCCGACGGACGCCCCGTAGTAGCGGTGACCGCCGCCGCGCCTCGCCTCGGCTTCCTCGGCGCGGCTCCACGACGACTCACGCTGGAGCGCCAAGTCTATGAATTCACCGGCTTCGCTCATTGGGCTATTCTGTCGCATGTTTGCTGCCCGCTTTTAATGTCGCAGGTGCCCGATAGTGTGTTTCCATGGACGGCAAGCAGGAGCCCGGTGTG
>NZ_JARUXE010000069.1 GCF_030433895.1 Arthrobacter sp. PsM3
CGAAGCCCTGCTCATCGTTGGCGGCCAGGTACGGGGCCCACCAGGCGTAGAGCCGTTCGTAGCCGACCGTGGAGGAAGGGATCGCGCCCAGGGCCTTGCCGCAGGCGCTGCCGGCGCCGTGGGCCGGGTGGACCTGGACATAGTCGGGCAGGGTCAGGAACTTGTCCCTAAGGCTGGCGAAGAGCTGCTTGGCACCGCCGAAACGGGTGTCCACCCCGCCGGCAGCCTCATCCAGCAGGTCCGGCCGGCCCAGGTCCCCGGAGAACACAAAGTCACCGGAGAGCAGGTAGCCGGGGTGGTCACTGAACGCCCCGTCGGTCACCAGGAAGGACAGGTGCTCCGGGGTGTGGCCGGGGGTGTGCAGCGCCTGGATGCTGATGTTGCCCAGCGTGATCTTGTCGCCATCGAACAGCCGCTCGCCTTGGAAGCCGTACTGCCAGTCCGGTCCACCCTCGCCCGAGACATAGATCTTCGCGCCGGTAGCGGCCGCCAGTTCGCGGGTGCCGGAAAGGTAATCGGCGTGGATGTGGGTCTCGGTGACGGCCACGATCTTCATGCCGTTCTTTGCCGCCAGTGCCTGGTAGACCGCGATGTCGCGGCGGGGGTCAACAACGAGTGCTTCACCCTTGGCCTGGCAGCCGATCAGGTAGCTGGCCTGGGCGAGGTCCTCATCGTAGATGCGTTCCAGAAGCATGTGCTCTCCTTCGTAAAGATGTGGGGATGACCCCGTTGGCTTACTACCAACAATAATACCCTAGGGGGTATCTTGCAACACCGCCGACGCCCGCAGCCGCGGCGGATGGCACAAATCCGGGCCGTGGTTATAATACCCCGCAGGGTATATTTTCGAGTACAGCAACCACCGCTCTGGAAGGCAGGAGCAGCGGGATACCGGAATGACTCAGGCGCGACCACCACGGATCTGGAAGACCCTTTCTCAACCGAGGCTGAGGCGGCGGCAGGGGCACCGGCTGGCGCTAACTGACCGCGGCCGGCCGCTGGGCGGACTGGTGTTTGTCGAAGCTGTCACGCGCGATGCGACCCAGTCGTTCGACGGTGTGCCAGCTGATGACTGCCACCAGGAGGGTCGCCAGGATGGCCGACCACGCCACCAGCGGGGGCAGGTCGGCTGTCGACCCGCCATTGAGCCAGAGAATGACGGGATAGTTCCAGAGGTAAACGGCGTAGGAAACGGTGCCGAGCACCTGTACCGGGCGCGTCCACTGAAGCATCCCGCGGGTTCGGGAAGCGGCCAGGACCACGAGGACGGCCGCGGCCGCCATGGCCAGCGGGCCACCGACGAAGAAGAAGAACGGTGTTTCGTTGGCCTTGGGGAAGAAGCCCAGCCCAGCCAGGAGAAGGGAAGACGCCAGCAGTGCCACCAGCCTGAGCCGGCGGCCGGCGAACAGGCCGAAGACGTGGACCCGGTAGAGGCGCAGCGCCGACCCGACGATCAGGCCGAGGCCCCATGTCGTGGGCAACGCGTAGACCAGGGAGTGGAGGTGCGGAGCGAAGTCCAGCATCGCCAGGACACTCGCCGTCATGAGGAAAAGGACGACGGCGGCAGAGCAGCCAACCAGCCGCCCCTGGCGGTTTTTCCGCAGGGCGAGCACCAACAGCGCCGGCCAGACCAGATAGAACTGTTCTTCCACCGCCAGCGTCCAGAGCGGTCCGATGGCCAGGCTGACGTCGAAGGGCAGCGGCAGGTCTTTAAGGTATCCGAACCCGGCGAGAAGGGTATAGCCGATGAGTCCCTTGGTCCGGTCCCCCAGGACGTCGGCCGTCAGTTCAACGACGGCGTACACACCAAGGAACAGGGTGAGGGCCGGCAGCAGGCGGAAAGCGCGGTGCGCGTAAAAACGGCCGTAGCGGATCTTGCGGTGCTGTTCGACGTCCCTGAGCAGCACGCCCGTAATCAGGTATCCGCTCAGCACGAAAAAGACAATGACACCGACGATGCCCGCACCCTGGAATATCGCGGGCCAGGAGTGGCCCAGCAGCACGGCACCAACGGCGGCGCCGCGAAGAACATCGAGCCCGTCCAGCCTCGGGCGTGCGGTTGTTTGCGGGGCGGCCGTCGAGACCGTTCCGCTTGCTAGCAACGCCACATAACCTCCAGAGCCTCTACGGGGCCGGTCTCAGAGTTCGGTCTAATCAGGGCAAAAAACAACCACTGCCTGATGGGCGGAATGGCGGGAGCCGGTCCTGCGCCCCCTTCAAGTGTCCCTGACGAGGCTGGACGAAGCCTGATCCTGGAGCGGGCCGATGGTCCGCCCGCCTGGCGGCCGGGCCTCAGGTTCCGCAGAACGTCCGGTACGCACCGAAGTCTTCCGGCGCGGCGGAAGCATACCGCTCCAGTCCGGGGCGCTCCTCGTACGGGCTGCCCACCGCGTCCAGGAGTCCCTGGAGCGGGTCCAGCTCGCCGGCCGTGGCGGCGGCGAGCGCCTCCTCGACCAGGTGGTTGCGGGGTATGTACACCGGGTTAACCCGGTCCATTGTGTCGGCGTCGGGTGCCAGGGCGCTCCATCGCCGGGCCCACGCGTCGAACGCTGCCGGATCAGTGAGCATGCTCCGGGCAGCGTCAGGGTTGCCGCGGGCGGCCGCACCGAGGCTCCGGAAGAATGAGGTGTGGTCAGCTTGTCCGGCCTGGAGCAGGCCGAGCAATTCGTCCACCAGCGGAGAGGTCACCTCCTCGTCGAGGTGGTCGGGCAGGCCGAGTTTGGTCCGCATGCCGGCAGACCAGGCGGCGCTGTACTGCCGGCGGAAGCCGGCGAGGGCCTCCTGCGCGAGGGCGATCGCCTGCTCCTGCTCGTCGTGGAAGAGCGGCAGGAGGGACTCGGCAAGCCTCGTGAGATTCCATTCCGCCATGACCGGCTGGTTGCCGTATGCGTAGCGTCCGGTGTCGTCGATTGAGCTGTAGACCGTGGCCGGGTCGAAGGCGTCAAGGAAGGCGCAGGGTCCGTAGTCGATGGTCTCGCCCGAGATTGTCATGTTGTCGGTGTTCATGACTCCGTGAACGAATCCCACGAGCATCCACTGGGCCAGCAGCGATGCCTGTGCGCCTATCACTGCCTGGAACAGCGCGAGATAGGGGTTCCTGGCCTCGGCGGCGCCGGGGTAGTGGCGGCTGATCGCGTGATCGGCGAGGCGGCGCAGGAGGCTGGCGTCGCCTGTGGCCCGGGCGTACTGGAAGCTGCCCACGCGCAGATGGCTGCTTGCGACCCGTGCGAGAACCGCTCCGGGGAGCATGGTGTTGCGGAGAACCGGGCGCCCCGTCGCCACCACGGCCAGGGAACGTGTGGTGGGAATGCCCATGGCGTGCATCGCTTCGCTCACGATGTACTCCCGCAGCATCGGACCGACCACGGCCAGGCCGTCACCCCCGCGGGCGAACGGTGTGCGCCCGGAGCCCTTGAGGTGGACATCGTGGAGGTGGCCCTCCGCGTCCGTGATCTCACCGAGCAGGAGCGCGCGCCCGTCGCCGAGGCGGGGGGACAACGAGCCGAACTGGTGGCCGGCATATGCCTGGGCCACAGGAGTGGCGCCGCTGGGGACCAGATTCCCGGTCAGCAGGAGTAGGCCGTCAGGCCCCCGCAGGTAGTCGGGGTCGAGGCCCAGCCTGGTGGCCAGGGGCTCGTTGAGCACGAGAAGGCGCGGGTCCGGGGCCGGCTCCGCCTGCCAGGGAATGGCCATTTCCTCCAGCTCCATGGCGAAGCGGGCGTCGAGGCGGCCGTCCAGGCTGACGGTGGAGTGCGCTGCGGAAGTCATACGTCCAGATTATCCTGCGGTGGTATCGCCTTCCTGCGGTGATATCGCCGCTTGTCAGCCTTGTTGCGTTCCAGCGCCTGGCCGAGGAGGCGCGAGCCTTTACGCCGAAGGGGGCTGCTCGCGCGAGAACTCGGCGCCTGGCAGACAGTCTCCTGGCCCTCGTTCCCGCTTCTCCCCTGATGGTGTTGCTGACGGCCCTCTCCATCTCCCACCAGCCGTCCTCGGGCACGGCCCTGCAGTGGGCCGCCTTGCCTACCTCGGCGTCGTCAGCATGTTTCTCGGTTTGCTCGCCTGGTACCACGGGCTGGCCGTCGGCCCGATAACGCAGGTCGGCCAGGTGCAACTCATCCAGCCTGTCCTGAGCATCTGCTGGGCCGGGCTCCTGCTCGGCGAGCAGCTGGCCTGGACCACCATCGTCGGCGGTGTGGCCGTCATTCTCTGCGCCGGTTTTGCCGTCCGCACACGGCTCGGCGCCCCCACCGACGAACCGGCCGCAATGAGCCCGGCCGCCTTCGGGGACGGTTGGCCAAGCACCTACCGGGCGTCCACCATTTCGATGGACACCGTCTCGATGATCCTGGTCGACGGCTCACCGACAATCGCCGGCGCCGTCACGCCGGTTTTCCATGTGTCGTTCTGCAGCCGGCCCAGGAAGTCCACGGCGGCCTCCTGCGTATCGAAATCCATTTCCAGCATCACGTAGTCCTCCTGGTCGATCGGACGCGAAATCCGGTAGGAGCGCACCCCCGACGCTGCGCGGTCCAGTGGGTCGCTGTCGAAAGCCTTCCTCCACATGCCGAAGTCCCGGACGCGATGTTCGATCTGCAGGGTAATCATGGGGCACTCCTGTCGACGGTTCTAGAAGCCCAACTGTAGGCCCGAAAGGCTCCCCAAAGTAAGATGCCGGGCACGGGCGGCATCCCGGCGCGCTGATCGTCGGGGCCCGCACACGAACCATTCGTGACAGTCCATCCCCGTGCGCGGACCATGACTTCCATGCGCGCAAGGACTTCCGGCACGCTCAAATGGCCGCAACCATGAGTACCAGGGCACCGGCAACGGCACGGACTGCCTCCGGGCTGGTCCTGGCGGTGCTGGGCGGCAGCCAGTTCCTGATGACCCTCGACAGTTCGGTGATGAACGTTTCGATGGCCACGGTGGCCGCCGACCTGGGGACGACGATCACCGGCATCCAGACGGCCATCACCCTCTACACCCTGGTCATGGCGTCGCTGATGATTACTGGCGGGAAGGTGGGGACCATCCCGGGCCGCCGCCGGGCGTTCGCCCTCGGCCTGGTCATCTATGCAGCCGGCTCGTTAACTACGGCCAACCTCGGGGCCTCCCTGGGGACTGCCCTGATCGGCTCGGTACTCATTGCCACCCTGGGCGCTTCATTCGCTGCGGGCATCCAGGACAATCCCGCCGTTCCCGCCACCGTTCAGGAGCAGGCTAAGGTCCAGCTGGCCGGCGGCGTTTCGTTCATTTCCGATACCCAGCTTCAGGGCGCGCTGGACAGTGCGGGAGTGGACCAGGCGACGGCGGATGCCATCATGTCCGTCAACTCCGCCTCCCGCTTGGAGGCCCTGCGGACGGCGCTGGCCCTGACGGCGTTGCTGGTGATCGCGACACTGTTTATGACCGGGCGGCTTCCCGCGGAGCCCGGCGGCGCGGCGAATCACCGGCCGGTCGCTGCGCACCCCGCCGGCGTCGAGCCCTCCGGCGTCGAGCCCCCAGGCGACGGGCCCGGATGACTTAGCCCTTGTCGGAGAGCCCGCGTTCCGCCCGGAAGAGCCCCCAAGCGGGACGTGATACGTGGAAATGTCACAACGGCGTGCCTGCTAGTAGACTGAGACCGGCTCTCCAGTCCCCCCAGCTTGGAGAGCCGGAGCCTCCGCGCTTGAGTCCTGGACTCGCGCGGAGGCTTTCCTCATCGCCCCGACCTCAAGCGCCGAAAAGGCTGCCTGCCCCTCAGAGAGCGCCCAGATGCTCCGCTGCTTTGCCTAGACTCGGCGGATGTCTGACACTGCAACCTGAAAAACGATGCCAAACACCGCTGGCCGGCCGTGATCGGGCTGCTCATTGCTCTGGGCCTCTATGCCGGATGACAGCCTAAGCCGGAGCGCTGTTGAAGAATTCGATCAGCACCGGTGCGACAGCCTTGTCGGAGACTCCGTGGTTTTGGCCTTCCAGCTGTACTTTTTTCATGCCAGGAACGGCTGCGGCGACGGCATTGATGGCAGTCCCGGCCCAGGACGGGCTCGCACCACCGTAGATTCCGAGCGCGGGGACCTGAATGTTCGACAGTCTCTCCGGGACGGTTCCGTCGCTTGTCAGGGTGAGGTCATACGGCAGGGTATGGGCGACGCTGAGGAGCGCGGGCCACCACGGCATTGTCTTGATGCCTTCATCGAAGTCAGAGCCCGTATGGCGGATGAACAGTTCCACGGCGCCTTCCCGGTCGCCCTCGTTCAGTGCCGCCTGGACCCGGTCCCTGAAATTCTCCCAGGGCTCCTCGGAGGCATGACCGGTCAGATATGGCGGTTCGTAGACCGCCAGTTTGGAGATGGCCGCTCCGGCAGCCGCTGCTTCGAGAGTCAGGATGGCACCCGAGGAGTGGCCGTAAGCGTAGGCCGAGTCGCCTGCCGCAGCGATCAGCGCCTTCAAATCCTCTACTTCACGGCCGGGGCTGTAGGGAAGCGTGTCGGAGCTCTCGCCCCGCCCGCGACGGTCGTACGCGTAGACCGTGAAGTGCGGGGCCAGCCGAGCCACCAGCATGTCGGCCGAACGTCGGCTGTTCAGTGCACCGCCGATGATGATCAGTGCTGGCCCTTCACCTGTCCGTTCGAAGGCGATTTTTGTTCCGTCGGCGGAGCTCTGGATTTCAATCATTTGCGGGACGCCTGCTCGGGTGAGCACCGGTTTTGTACCATGATCGCCCCCATGGCCATGTCGATGACCGTGCGGGATTCCATCGCGGCGGCCAAGTCGTTGCGGGCGTCGCGGAGACGGCCAATTGTGAGGGCGAGGCGCAGGGCTTTCGATGCCTGGTGGGCGAGTTTTTCAGCCTGCGTAATGTCCTCGACAGTAAACGCGCACGGGTCCTCGGCATAGAGGTTCAACGCCGCCCGTGTCTGGTCCTCTAACTCGACTGGAACTCCCAGAATCGACTGGTATCCGCGGCTGGCGGCGGCCTGTGAGAACGCCGGCCACTCGGTGTCCCGGGCCAGATCCCGAACATAGATCGTTTTCAGCTCCCGCATGGCTGCCAGGCATGGCCCGTCTCCGACTGCGTTCTGGACCTCATCCATCGCGAACGCCTTGGGATCGCTCGCAGCCGTCGCCGCAGGTTTCTTCCGCCTCGTCACGGTGACCCCACACAGAACGGGCCGACCCTCCCGGGACAGCGCCTCAGCGGCGTAGCGGGACAGTTCATAGAGGAACTCTTCAACGTCCGCACTATCGAGCACCAGATCCTGAAGCTCCTCGGCGACCACGCCCCGCAGCCGAACCTCATCCAGCTCCATTCCGTTCCCTCCCGGCCGGCCCCTGCGGCAGACACTACG
This sequence comes from Arthrobacter sp. PsM3, assembly GCF_030433895.1. Lineage (GTDB taxonomy): Bacteria > Actinomycetota > Actinomycetes > Actinomycetales > Micrococcaceae > Arthrobacter. The sequence goes on from NZ_JARUXE010000069.1 coordinate 7,335, forward strand.
CCGCCGTTCCCCAAACCAGAAGAGCCCAAACCCCGCACTTATGAGCGCACACACATCCGTCCACTGCCGCTGCCAGTAGCGCCACGGAAAAACCCCTTCGCAGCGATGCTCCCGTCCAGAGCCCGGGGCAGTCCGGTTCGGGCGCCACATATATAGCTTTTGTGGCTTGCGTGATGGGGCCATGCCGAACTCTACTTCTTGTAGGAACTCTTCAGGTGGGCGACTGTCCGAAATCCCTACGGCAGCTCACACGGATGCGACCCCGAACCTCACGAGGGAAAGGAATGGTTGTGGAATCTCTCCCGATGGGGCTCCTGGCGCTAATTTTCGCCGCTGCTGCGGCAGTGGTCTGGGTGGCAGGAATCCAGTTGTCCAGACAAACAGATGTGATTGATGCACGCTTTCATCTTGGCTCCGCTATTGGCGGGCTGGTTCTTTTGGCAATCGCGACAAACCTGCCGGAAATTGCCATCACATTCAGTGCCGCTTCGGCCGGCAACGTCGGAGTAGCGGTCGGCAATATCCTCGGCGGCATCGCCATCCAGACCGTAGTCCTCGTTGTCCTGGATGTCTTGGGGAACAAGGGCACCCAACCTCTCAGTTTCCGGGCCGGGTCCCTTTCCCTGGTTATCGAGGCCATCACCGTGGTGGGTGTGCTCGGCGTCGTTGTCGCGGGGAGCCAGATGCCGCCGGGCCTGGTCCTGTTCCGGCTCACCCCCGCATCGGTGCTGATCGTGCTGATCTGGGTACTGGGCCTCTTCCTGGTGCAACGGTCCCAGAAGTCCCTCCCCTGGCACGATCAGGGCCACGCTCCTGACAGCCAGGCCCAGCCTAAAGGGCATAGCAAGACGCCCAGGCCAGGCGGCAAGAAGTCACCCCGCACGGGCAGGTCAATACTGGTCTTCCTGGTCGCGGCAGCCGCGACCCTCGGCGCGGGCGTGGCACTGGAACGCAGCGGTGATGCCATCGCAGGACATATCGGGCTCTCCGGCGTCCTTTTTGGCGCGACCTTCCTCGCGTTGGCAACAGCCCTGCCGGAGATATCCACCGGCCTGACGTCGGTGAAACAAGGCGACTACAAGCTGGCCTTCAGCGACATTTTCGGCGGCAACGCCTTTCTTCCCGTGCTTTCCTCGCAGCTGTGCTGATATCGGGCAAACCCGTTCTGCCGCAGGCGCACGCCACCGACATCTACCTCACTGCTGTCGCAATCCTTCTGACGCTCGTCTACATGCTCGGGCTGATCTTCCGGCCAAAACGCAAGATTCTGGGCATGGGCCTGGACTCACTCGTAGTCCTTGTTCTCTACCTGTTGGGTGTCGCCGGACTGTTTGCCGTTGCCGCACCGGCGTAACTTCCGGCAGACATGGCAAAGTCACCCACGAATGGGCGGGCCCGGCGCTAGGAAAACGTTAAGACTTCACTTGCTCCGGCTGCCCCGCCGCCGGCCAAAGGTAGCGTGGGGAGTACGCCGTCCCTGCAGAGTCCCCCAATGATGCAGGGACGGCGCCTTGCACCGCACCGGCGCTACCGGCTCTGGAAGAGATTGAGGATGTTGCCCTCACTGTCCAGGAACCACGCTGCCTTGCCAACCGGGGTCGTGGCGATACCGTTCTCCGTCTTCAGACCCGGGAAGTCGTACTCCTCGAACACGACGCCGCGGCCGCGCAGCTCCTCCACTTCGGCTTCCAGGTTGTCTGTTCCCCAGCCCATCTGGGTGTTTTTCGCTGTGCCCGCATTGTCCGTCTTGTACAGCAGGAAAGCAGTCCCCTTACCGCAGCGGTACATCAGGTTCTCCTCGTCCATGGCGTCCGCGGGCTCAAGTCCCAGCACGTCGCGGTAGAAGGTACTGGCCCGGGCGATGTCCTTTGCGGGGAGGACGGCGATGATTTCGAGATCTTTCAGCATGACTAGTATCTCCCTCTTGATCAGCGGTGTTCAGGTTCCTGGAAGCCCCCAGCCGCCATCCACTGGGCAAAGACGCCCGCCGGCAACCTGGGTGCTTCCGGCGTCGCCCTGCCAAAGCCCGGGCCTCCCGTCCCGGGCCGTCAACCTACCAGCACCCAGGTGGTGAACACCACGAATTCCCACCTCGAAGGTGCTGATGCGCACCATCGTAGGCTTGGGGGCGTGAGAGTCAATACCGCGCGGAGCCCGCTGTTTCGCGCTGAAATCCGTGCCTATGACGGCCGGGATTCCGCATCCGCAGCCCCGGTGGAGGCGTTGGCCTGATCGGCCGGATGGTGCTGCCGGCGGCTAGCCAGCAGGAAGGGCACCGCGATCAGCTGGATAACGCCCCCAATCGCCAGTGAGGCAGCGTAGCCGGAGACATCGGCTGCCCGGCCGAGCAGCGGCTGCACCACCACGCCCCCGCTTGAGCCCATGAGCGAGTCGAAGCTGAGCACCGTTGCCCGTTGCTTCGAGGCGATCATGTCGTTCAGGTAGGACTGCCGCACTGGGATCCCTGTTGCGTCAACGAGGGCCCACAGTGCCAGGAGAACCAGGGCCACCCAGAACAACCGGGTGAAGCCGAGCACAAGCAGGTTCATCGCGCTGATCCCGACACTCAGGATCAACACAGTCGTGCGTTTGCGGACCAGTCGCCGGATCCGGGGCGCCAGCCACCCCCCGACCACCTCCGCCCCTGCCACGATGGCCGCCGCCAGCCCGGCCACGGAGTACGCCCGCGGGTCGCCGTAGAGCGCAAGCAGGTACGGCTGCAGGGCGTAAAACACATAGATTCCGACGCCGGCGCTGAACGGAGCGGCCAGCATCACGTAGCGTACCGGAGGGTTCTTCAAACCGTTCTCCACCGAGGCGGCAAGAACGGCCCGGGTCGCCTGCAGCGGACGGCCCGAGCGTTCGGGCGTGAAACCGACGTCGTGCATCAGCCGCAGGGCCACGATGAACATGGCCAACAAGACGCCCACGCGAATCAGAAACGGCACACCGAGATTGGTGGCCTGCGCGATGACGCCGCCAGCCACCGAGCCTAAGAGCATTGCAATACCCGATACCATCACCCCGCGCCCGAGCACCGCCTCCAGGCCGCCTTCGTACCCGGAGAAGCGCAACGCGTCGACGAGCCAGGCTTCCACCGCCCCGGAGAAGAAGGTGAAGCCCAGACCGAGCAGAACAGACACTGCCGCCCACAACCAGAACGGCGCAGAAAGCTGCCACAGCAGGTAATACAAATACGTGGATATGGCCAGTGTCGCGGTGCCGAGCAGGAAGGAGACGCGGCGCCCCCAACCGTCGGCGACTACTCCGGTGGGCACCTCAAACAGCACCATCCCGGCCGTAAAGAACGCGTTCGCGGCAAAAGCCTCAAGGTTACTGAGTCCGGCGTCGAGCAGGAAGAGGGTGTTGATCCCCCAGATGAAGGAGGCCGCAAGGGTATTGCCCAGCGTCAGCGTGAGATAGATGCGCTGGATCTTTCGGGCGGCGGCGTTCATCGGGTTGCCGTCCCCGCCACGGCGAGGGCTGCCACGAGCCTATTCTCGTCTGCTTCGGCGGCACGCGCCAGAGAACGGGACAGACAGCATGCGCCAGGCCGGCAACAACCTGCTCTGGAGAGGAATCCTGGAAAGGCGTAGATTTGCGCCGGGGTCGGAGCGCTCTAGTTCCGACATTGGGGCCGAGGCGGCGGAGCGCCATGGGGAGTGAAGACGCCGGCCCGGGCCAGCCGGGCGAAGGCATCGAGGCCGGCAGATCACCGCGCGGCGTGGCGGCGGCCGTCACCACAATGATGAGCCGGGGCGGCATCCCTGGCCTCCGTGGCGGTGGTAAATCGCGAGCGGCCGCTCCTGGCCGCCGGGTACGGTCTGGCCGACCGTGCAGCCAGCACGCCTGCGACCGCCTCGACCTCGTATCTTTGGTTCTCCATGTCCAAGATCGTCACCGCGACGGCTGCGGTCCGGCTCGTAGACGAGGGCCCTCGATCCGGATGCCCCGGTCAGCGAGTACGTCAGTTTCCTGCCGGTACCCCGGACGCCGCCGCCGACAGTGGGCCAATTACTCAACCACACCGCCGGTTTCGGCAACCCGCTGCCCATTCGCTGGGTGCACCCCGCCGACGCGGAGCCGCCGGACCCCGAGGCCTTGCTCCGCCGTCTGGCGGGCAGGCGACGCGCCTACCGCCATCCGGCCGGACGCAGCGCCCGGTGCTCCAACGTCGGCTACCTGGCGGCCGCAGAGGTCATCACCGCTGCTGCCGGGATGCCGTTCGAGGCCTACGTCCACCAGGCCATCCTGCAACCCCTCGGCATGGAACACACCGGATTCCGCTATCAAGAAGGCGCGGACAAGGCGACCGGCTACCTCAAGTCGCCCCGGATCATGGACCCCTGTGGCGCGGGCTACTGCCGGCAGGGATTGCCGGGGACCGTCACGGCCCGTACCTGTCCCTCGACGAAACCCGGATCCTCTCCCCCCAGTCCGCCCGCCGCATGCGCACCATTGACCAGCCGGGTAAGCCGTTCGACCACGGAACCGGCTGGTTCCGCGGGCCGACACAGACCCAGGGCCATTGGGTGGAGCATTTCGGCGCCGGCGCGGATTCTGGAACGTCATGCGGCTCTACCCCGACCTCGGCCTCGGCATCCTCGCCATGAGCAACGGCACCAGCAGGTACGACTTCGAACCGCTCTTCGCGCTCCTGGCATCCGCCACATGGTCCTGGGCGGTCCCGTTAGCCCCCATCTCATGGTTGGTGAACCAGGCAAACCCCGCTCCGCTGCGGCGCCGGCGCCACCTTCCCGGCCGCGCTACGCCGCCGCCAAAGCAGCGGAGGCACGCCGGCCCCGGTTCCGCAGCCGTGCAACCAATGTCGCGGCGAGCAGCGCCGTCGTAATTTCCAGCCCGATGACCCCCAGGGACAGGGCCGCGGCGTGGCCTCCCGCCCCGGCCCCGGCCCCTGATGCGTGGTGGTGGCCGGCGGGCCCGGCTCCCAGGAACAGGAAGGCATGCAGGACCGCCATGGCCAGGGCGCTGAGCATAACCCGTTGCAGGGCTCCGATGCGCAGGTGCCGCCAGATGTGCACGGTGCACGGGAGGCACACGGCCACCATGGCAACCATCACCGCGTTCAGCCACAGCGTGTGCTGGTTCTCCGCCACCAGCCACAGGTGGAAGAGGCAGGAACCGGCCGTGACGGCGGCGCACATCCTGGCATGAAGCGTGGGGCCGGCTGACCCGCCCCACGCCCGGATCCGCGCCAAGCCGT
>NZ_JARUXE010000006.1 GCF_030433895.1 Arthrobacter sp. PsM3
ACACCCTCGAGGTGACCACCCCCACCGGCCACACCTACCAATCCATGGCCCCGCCGGTACCCGGCTCTCCGTCCTGAGACACTGCCGGGTAACCCGGCCGGCTACCGCCCGAACCACGACTCGGACAGGGACACGTCGGCCTCCATGGTGTAGTCACGGGCCGAGTGCCCGAGCGCCAGGCGGTAGCTGCCACCACGGGTGTGCCACTGCCCGCGGCCGGTGTCGTAGGAGGCCAGCAGCCGCGGATCAACGTCCAGCGAGACGGTCCGCGATTCGCCGGGTTCCAGGTCCACGCGTTCGAAGCCGAGCAGCCGCATCCGGGGCCCCGCAGGATCCTCGAGCAGGTAGAGCTGGGGCACATCCGCGCCGCGGCGCGGCCCCGCATTGGTGACGGTGAACTCGGCTAGCACCCGGCCCCGGTCCTGCACTGCCAGGTCCGCATAGCCGAACCTGGTGTAGCTGAGTCCGTGGCCGAAGGGGAACAGGGGTTCCTGGCCGGTCTTCGCAAACCAGCGGTACCCGACGTCGGATCCCTCGTTGTAGTTGACCGCCGTCGGGGTACCCCACGGCGTGCCGAGGCCCGGCAGCTCAGGCCGCGGCGTCTGGTCCAAGCCCGTCGGGAAGGTCAGCGGGAGTTTCCCGGACGGGTTTGTGACACCGGCGAGGATTTCAGCGATCGCCTGGCCGCCGCGCTGGCCGGGGTACCAGGCCGCCAGGACCGCCCTGACTTTAGGAAGCCACGGCATCGCCACGGGGTTGCCGGTCTCGAGGACCACCACGGTGTTCGGGTTGGCGCCCGCGACCGCCTCGATCACGGCGTCCTGGCCCCACGGCAGGGACAGGTCGGCGTTGTCGTAGCCCTCGCCCTCCACACGGATGCCAAAAACGACGGCGAGGTCGGAGCGGCGCGCCAGCAGCGCTGCCTCGGCCGGGCTCATCCCGGGGTCGTATTCAATTTCGGCGTCGGGCAGCAGCTTCTGCAGTTCCGCCAGCGGGGAGGAGGGCAGCAGGTACAGGTTCCGCATGCTGCCCATAATGCCCGGGCCGCCGATGGAGTGGACCTCGGCGTAGCCGCCAGGCGGGGTGACGGCGCTTGAGCCGCAGCCGGAGGGTACGCCGAGCTGGGCATGTCCCCCGATGACCGCGATCCTGAAGGGCGCGGCAGGAACTGGGGGCGCCTCCAGCGGAAGCACCCCGTCGTTCTTCAGCAGCACAATCCCCTGCCGCGCGGTCTCCAGGGCGATGTCGGCATGGGCGGCGAGGTCGACGTCGGGCGTTCCCTCCCAGCGGTCGATGCCGACGTCGAAGATGGCGTAGAGGATGCGCTGCACCATCTCGGACAGGCGATCCTTGGGGAGTTCACCCGCCGCGTACGCCGCGCGCAGCGGGGCGGTGAAGGTCTCCTGCCCCCACATCATCACGTCGATCTGCACGCCGGATTCCTGGTCCTGGCCCCGGAGCGCGAACTCCCAGCTGGGCGTCGCACCCCAGTCGGACATCACCCAGCCGGGGAAACCCCAGGCGCCCTTCAGGATTCCCTGAAGCAGCGGGCCGTTGCCGCCCGCGTAGGTGCCGTTGATCTTGTTGTAGCCGGTCATGACCGCGCCGGGCCGGGCACGCTCGATGGCGATTTCGAAGGCGAGCAGGTCGGATTCCCGGTGCGCGGCAGGGTCGATGATGGCGTCCAGCCAGTGGCGGTTGGTCTCGTTGCAGTTCAGGGAAAAGTGCTTGACCGTGGAGATGACCTGCTCGCCCTGGATGCCCTTGACCGACTCCGCGCCGAGGACTCCGGTAAGCCAGGGGTCCTCGGAGAGGTACTCAAAGTTCCGGCCGTTTCGCGGGTCGCGGTGCAGGTTGAGTCCGCCGGCGAGCTGGACGTTGAGCCCTTTGCTGCGGGCCTCCCGGCCCACCAGCTGCCCGGATCTGCGGGCGAGCCCGGGGTTGAAGCTGGCGCCCAGAGCGATCGACGCCGGCAGCGCCGTGGCGGTGTCGCCCTCCCGGTAGCCCGGGTTGGTGACGCCCAGGCTCGCGTCGCTCATCAGCAGGGCGGGGATGCCCAGCCGCGCGATCCCGGGCGTGTAGCCGGCACTCATCGGGACGCCGTCCGGGATGCGCGGATCCTTGTCCTGGAGCACCTCATTGGCACCCATAACGCTGATCAGGAGTGAAAAACGTTCCTCATCCGTCAGCTGCGCCTCAACTTCACGGGCCCGTTCCATCGCTTCTGAATTCACGCTTCGCCTGCTTTCGGGGACGACCCGGCGGGCGTTGGGCGCGGGGCGGAGGACCTGGGATCGGTTCCATCATGCCCGTGGCGGCCGGCAAGGGCCAGAGATTTGGGCGGATTCTCGCGCTGCGGCGACCGGATTCAACTGCGGCGGGGGTCACTCCGTTGTGAGCGCACCTGACCCAGGTTGGCGTTGCGGATTCGGCTGCAATGCGGAACTCCACGCGCGCCGCCTTTAAATGCAAGGCCTGCGCCTTTAAATGCGAGGCCTGCAGGTACCTTCGCGATCTCGCTATGAGATGGCTCGGACATTTTCATGTCCTGAACGACCCGGCTAAACCAGATGGTTACCTGCAGGCGCTTTAAGCGTACGCCCGGCTGTCCGCCCGTGACTAGGGGTCCGTCGCCTCTTCCGCGCGACCGAAAAAACGCCCCGGCGCCCAAAAGCGTAGAGTGGAACCAGACGCCTGATTCTGGACGCCGAGCGCTGAGGGAGAAATCGTGACGATTGACTGGGACGAAAAGAAGACCCTGCTGCAGGAACCGAACATCGCCGCCGTAACGCAGCTTTGCGACGAACTGATGGAAAAGAAGCCGGGGTCGGTCGTCCCCTACATCGATCCCGTCCACGACGAGGACGAGTGCCGGATCGTCAGCCTCCACATCGCCCCGGGCAAGGGCACCGAATCGGGCTTCGTCTCCCACTTCAACGATGACGAGACCGCCCGCCGCGCCACCTCCATCTACGAGGCCGTCGAACTCGACCCCCGCTACGTGATGCCGTGGAACGCCTACCCTTGGGTCCGCGACCCCGAACTGCCCTCGGCGCTGAACGTCCAGGAGAAGACGGACGGACTGCGGCCGTTCCGCCAGTTCCTCAAGATCAATAAGCGCGTCTCCGCCGTCATCGCCCACGGCGCTGATGCCCATGCCTTCCTGACGCTCTTCGAGAAGACCTACCACTCCTCCCTGAAGAACCGCGGCGTCAAGATCTACAAGGCCACGGCCCTGGGCGGCCGCGCCTTCGCCGTCTCGGCCGCCAAGCAGGATGAACTCCTGAGCAAGAACGTCGAGGTCTACAAGGACGCCATGCAGCGGGCAGGCATCCAGCACCTCTGAGCCGGCGGCTCAGAACGCGCACGACGGCGGCTCCTATTCCATTGCGCACCGGACCCGCCTAGGGTCCAACGGCCCTGCCCAAGCCCGGCAGTCCTTGGTGAGCTGGAGACGAGCCCGGACCGACGTGTCCCTCGTGCGGCTCGCGGCCGAAAAGGACTCAGCTATGGGACGGTTGGACGGCAAAGTGGCCCTGGTCAGCGGCGGCGCCCGCGGAATCGGCGCAGCCATCGCCAAACGCTTCCTGGACGAAGGGGCCAGGGTCGTCGTCGGCGATGTCCTCGACGAGGACGGCCGGCAACTGGCGCGCCAACTCGGGACCGGCGTCCGCTATGTCCACCTGGACGTGACGAAGCCGCCGGACTGGGACGCGGCGGTGAGCGAGGCCGTAACCGCGTTCGGCAGCCTCAGTATCCTGGTCAACAATGCCGGCATGGTGAACTTCGGCCGGATCGACGAATATCCGCACGAGCAGTGGGCCCGGATCATCGATGTGAACCTCACCGGGGTCTTCAACGGGATCAAGGCTTCGGCGCCGTCCATGAAACGTGCAGCCACCGCCGCCATCATTAACATCTCCTCGATTGCCGGCCTCCGGGGCTATGAGAACCTCTCCGGATACACAGCGTCGAAATTCGGGGTCCGCGGCCTGACCAAGAGCGCCGCTCTGGATCTTGGCGGCTTCGGCATCCGGGTAAACTCAGTCCATCCGGGGGTCATCGAGACGCCCATGACCGCCGGAATGACTTTCGACACTGGACATGTCCCCCTGCACCGGGTCGGGCAACCCAGTGAGGTCGCCGACCTGGCCGTGTACCTGGCCGGCGACGAGTCCTCGTTTGTCACGGGCGCCGAATTTGTGATCGACGGCGGCGAAACGGCCGGCACTGTCGCACCACCCGCCGTCTGACCGGAAAGTAGAAGCCCATGTCCCAGAGTGGCGGATCTAAGCTCGCAATTGTCGGCGCCGGAAGCGTCGGCACCTCCCTCGCCTACGCCGCCCTGATCCGCGGCTCGGCCAGCAACGTGGCCCTCTTCGACGTCAACGCAACGAAGGCCGAGGCGGAGGTGCTGGACCTGGCCCATGGCACCCAGTTCGCCGCCGCTGCGGCAACCGTCATCGGCGGCGGGGATATTTCCGCAACGGAAGGGGCCGACGTCGTCGTCATCACTGCCGGGGCCAAACAGGCGCCGGGCCAGACACGGCTGGACCTGGCCGGCACGAACGTCCGCATCCTCGAACAGCTCATGCCGCAACTCCTCACGCACGCCCCGGACGCCGTCTACGTCCTGGTGACCAACCCCTGCGACGTCTTAACCGTCGCCGCCCAGAAGATCTCCGGCCTGCCGTCCTCCCGCATCTTCTCCTCCGGCACCGTCCTCGATACGTCCCGGCTGCGCTGGCTGCTGGCGCGGAAGGCCGGCGTCTCCCTCACCAGCGTCCACGCCAGCATGGTGGGCGAGCACGGCGACACCGAATTCCCCATCTGGTCCGGCGCAACGATCGGCCCGGTCCCGATCCGCAACTGGAAGGTCGACGGGGAACCCGTCTTCACGTCCGACTACCTCGCCGACACCGCGCGCGAAGTGACGCAGGCCGCCTACAAGGTGATTGCCGGAAAAGGCGCCACAAATTACGCGATCGGGCTGTCCGGCGCGCGCATCGTGGAGGCCCTGATGCGCGGGGAAAACGCGGTCCTCCCGGTGTCCACCGTGTTGGACGGCGAGTACGGAATCACCGGGGTGGCGCTGTCCCTGCCGAGCATCGTGGGGCACGACGGGGTCCGCCAGGTCCTGGATACCCCCATGGACGACGGGGAACTCGCCTCGCTGCACCACTCGGCGGAGACGCTGCAGCAGAGTCTCGCCACGCTGGGAATTTAGGCGCTCTTCGCCGCCCCGTCGGCGGCGAAGCCGGGCACGACGGTCACCGAGCCGACGTGGGGCAATGCCCGCCGGATCCCGCGTTCCACATTGGACGTCACGGAGGCGAGTTCAACGAGGTGCGCCTCCGTCGCCACAGGCACCGTGACCTCGACGTGCAGCCGGTGTCCGGACCAGCGCAGCCGCGCGGCGCCACCGGCTGTGGCATGTTCCGCGATCACGGCCTCAACCCGTTCCGTCAGCTCGGGGTCGACGCCGTCCATCAGCCGCCGTCCGACGTCGCGCACCGTGCCCCAGAGGAGGACGACGATGGCGGCGGAGATCAGCAGGCCCACGATCGGGTCCGCGAGCGGGAAGCCGAGCCAGACGCCGACGACGCCCGCCACAACCGCCAGCGAGGTAAAGCCGTCCGTCCTGGCGTGGATGCCGTCGGCCACCAAAGCCGCGGAACCGATCCGCCGGCCGACGCGGATCCGGTAGATCGCCACGAGTTCGTTGCCTGCGAAGCCCACCAGCCCGGCGGCGAGAACCCAGCCAAGGTTGTGCACGGGCTGGGGTTCGAAGATGCGCCGGATGGATTCGACGGCGGCCACCACCGCGGAGAGCGCGATCATTGCCACGATGAACAGCCCGGCGAGGTCCTCGGCCCGGCCGAAACCGTAGGTGTACGTCCGGGTGGCCTTGCGGCGGCCCAGCAGAAACGCGATCCAGAGCGGGACCGCAGTCAGCGCGTCGGAGAAGTTGTGCACCGTGTCTGCCAGCAGCGCCACCGAGCCGCTGACCAGCACGATCACCAGCTGGAAGAGCGAGGTGGTGCCGAGCCCCAGCAGGGAGACCTTGACCGCGCGGATGCCCTGCGAGCTGGATTCGAGCGCCTCGTCGATGGAGTCCGCGGCGTCGTGCGAGTGCGGGACGAAGACCGACTGGAGCCAGCCCTTGAGACCCTTGGCGTGTGTATGGCCGTGGTCATGCGGGTGGTCATGGCCGTGGCGGTCCGGGTGGTCGTGGCCGTGGTCATGCGGGTGGTGGTCTTTGTGGACAGCGCCGACGTCGTGGGTGGGCTCCTGAGCGCCGCCGCTGCTGTGTTCGTCCACGGCGTCCGACGGGCGGTTCATGCGCCGTGCCCCGGGGCGGTGCCGAGCGCGTGCTCTGCCTGGTGGATCGCGTCCATCACCAGTTGGCGGGCGTGGTCATTCTGCAGCCGGTAAAAGACTCTGGTGCCTTCCTGCCGCGTGGCGACCATGCCGCCCAGCCGCATCTTGGCCAGGTGCTGCGAGACGGCCGACGCCGGTTTCCCTACTTTCTCGGCGAGCGCGTTGACCGGCAGTTCCCCGTCCCCCAAAGCGAGGATCAGCCGGACCCGTGTGCTGTCGGCCAGCATCGAGAACACCTCGACGGCGAGCTCCACGTGGGGGCTGTCGACCTCAACCTGCATATCTGCATTCATACGCAGATACTGTCATAGTTGTCCGCCTCGGCCAAACTGCTCACGGCCGACGGACATGGGTGGCTGGAACACAATGCCCGGACGTTTCGTTGAACACCGGTAGCCTGAAAACCACCCCGAGCGCGCGAAAGGGAGGACCGTGACCGCAGTCAGCCCGGCAGGGGCCGCCTCCGCTCTTCGCCGCGCCGTGCTGCTGGCCGGAATTCTCGCTGTGCTCGCCGGCTTCCTGGGCATGCACATCTTGTCCGGCTCCCATGGGATGCACTCCCAGGAGCCGCATCCTGGCAGCGCCAGCCAAGCCGCGGCGGAGCACTCTGCGGCCTCAACAACCGCACCCGCCCACGACGGCCACGCCAGCCACAACACTGTCCTGACGGCGCCGCCGACCGCCGCCGCGACGCCCGTCCCGGTGACGCCAGCCTCGGTGACCGTCGGCGGTACTGAAGTGCCGCCGTCGTGCGTCTGCCCAGGCGGGTGCGCCGACAACTCGGCGGTTCACGTTGACTGCACGCCCTCCCCGGCGGGCGCTTCCCTGAGCGCCCCGCCGCCCGGGACCACGCCGCTGGCGATGCAATCCTGGACGCCAGCCTTGGCAGCCCGGCCGCCGGGCCGCAGCTATCATCCCGGGACACCAACTCCCCGGGATCTGTCCATCAGCCGCACGTAGGACTGGGCATGTGCCGTGACGACGCCGGCGCACCCCCCTCCCAGAGGCGGCCGCGTGCCCCCAGACCAACGGTTCCGCCACCGGATCCACAAAGGACACGATTTTCCATGAAGAAGACCCTCACCATTTCCGCCACCCTCGCCGCCGTCATTGCGCTGGCGGGCTGCTCCAGCGGATCCGCTTCCGGCGGGAGCAGCATGCCCGGCATGGACCACAGCACCATGGCGGCGAGCCCGGTCCCCGCCGCCGGGGACGCGGACCACAACGGCTCGGACGCGATGTTTGCCCAGGTCATGATTCCGCACCACGCCCAGGCCGTGGAGATGAGCGACATGATCCTGAAGAAGCAGGGCATCGATGCCAGGGTCACCGCGCTGGCAACGAAGATCAAGGCAGCCCAGGCGCCCGAGATCGAGAAGATGACCGGCTGGCTCAACGACTGGAACGAACCCACCCAGGCGCCCGGCGGCCACTCCATGACCGGCATGATGAACGACGACGACCTCGAGAAGCTCAACGCCGCCCAGCGCACCGAGGCCGCCCGGCTGTTCCTCAGCCAGATGATCGCCCACCACGAAGGCGCCGTCGAGATGGCGAACGCCGAGGTCCGCTCCGGCCAGGACGCGGCGGCCATCCAGCTGGGCAAGGACATCGCGGCCTCCCAGACGGGCGAGATCCAGGACATGAAGGACCTGCTCGTCGCGCTGTAGACCGGCCTCAGAGCACCACGATGACGGCGGCCCCGGGCCCCGGGGCCGCCGTCACAGTTGACACCCCGGTGTGATCCCTGCCATATTTTAAGCGTGAACCTGTCAGACAGCCGGACAGCAGGACAGCCTCTCGCCCGCCTCGGCGCGGCCGAAGCAGTCTTCAATGTCCTCCGCTCCGAAATCGAGTCCGGCAAGCTCGGCGTCGGCGCCAAGCTGAGCTCCGAGGCCACGCTCGCCCAGCAGTACGGCGTGAGCCGCTCCGTGGTCCGCGAGGCGTTGCGTTCCTGCACCGCCCTGGGGCTGACCGTCACCAGGACCGGGCGGGGCACCTTTGTCGTCGCCGACCGCGTAGCCAAGGACCTGGTCCTTGGCCAATACTCAGCACGCGACCTCACCGAGGCACGTCCCCACATCGAGGTTCCTGCCGCCGGGCTGGCGGCGGAACGGCGGTCGCCGGAGGAACTGGACAGCCTGCGGGACATCGTCGCCGCGATGACCGCCGAGGACGACCCCGAAGTGTGGGTGGGCCTGGACTCGAGCTTCCACGCGCTGATCGCGAGGGCCAGCCGGAACAAGGTGTTCGAAAACGTAGTCGCGGACATCCGGGAGGCCCTGGCCCACCAGTCCGAAACCCTGAACATGGTGGCGGACCGCCAGCACGCCTCCGATGAGGAGCACCGGCGCATCCTGGCCGCCATCGAAGCCGGCGACGCGGCAACAGCGCGCATCGCCATGAGCCAGCACCTGCATGCCGTTGGCCTTGCCCTTGACTCGATCCTCAACCCCCTTGCAGGCGCCTGACCCCCGCCAGCTTGACCAGTTACCCACACCACCGCCAAAGGACGCAATGATTTCTCCTGCCCTCGTGCACATCCCGACGCCGCTGGCCCCGGAGCGACTCCCGCAGCACGCCCCGCTCGCGGTCCAGACCCGCGACGGCCTCGTCGAGAGCGTCCACTACGGCTCCGCTATCGCCACCGCGGCGGATGGCCGCACCCTCCTGGCCGCCGGCGAGCCCCTCGCCCCGTTCTACCCGCGCTCCGCCCTCAAGCCCCTGCAGGCTGTTGCCATGGTCCGCGCCGGCCTGGACCTCCCGGAGGAACTCCTCGCCCTCGCCGCCGCCAGCCACTCCGGCGCCGCGGCCCACCGCGACGGGGCGCTGCGCATCCTGGACCTGCATGGACTGACCCCTGGCGACCTCGAGAACAGCACTGACCTCCCCTATGGAGTCCGCGAGCGCGAGGAATGGCTCAGGGGCGGCGGGCAGGCCACCCGCCTGGCGCAGAACTGCTCCGGAAAGCACGCCGCGATGGCCGCCACCTGCGTCATCAACGGCTGGCCGGTCCAGGGCTACCTCGACCCGGCGCACCCGCTGCAGCAGCTCGTGGCCGGGACCGTACTGGAGCTGACCGGCGACGAACCGGAGCGCACCTCCACTGACGGCTGCGGCACGCCGCTCTTCGCCCTCACCCTGCGCGGCATGGCCCGCGCGTTCGGGCGGCTGGCCGCGGCAGCCGGATCCGGCGGCAGCGCGGAAGCCGCCGTCGCACGCGCCATGCGCCGCCACCCCGTCATGGTGGCGGGCGAGGACCGCGACGTCACGGCGCTGATGAGCCTGGTCCCGGGGCTGCTGGCCAAGGACGGCTTCGAGGGCGTCCAGCTGGCAGGCCTGCCCGACGGCCGCGCCGTCGCCGTGAAGATCTCCGACGGCGGAGACCGCGCCCGGATGCCCGTCACCGTGCGGATTCTGGCAGCGCTCGACGTCGACACCTCGCCCCTGGCGCACCTTGCCACAGCACCTGTGCTGGGCGGCGGCCGGCCCGTCGGGCTGCTGCAGGCCGCCGATTTCCTGCCTTCCTCCGAAACCTCCAACGCTCCCGACGCCCCGTAAGGACCGCCATGACATCGCTCGACGAACGCGCAGACTTCCGCTCCGAACACGACCTTCTGGGCGACCGGGATGTTCCCGCCGGCGCCTACTGGGGTGTCCACACCCTCCGGGCCGTGGAGAACTTCCCCATCACGGGCCAGCCCCTTGCCTCCAACATGTATCTTGTCCGTGGGCTGGCCGCCGTGAAACTGGCCGCCGCCCGCACCAACCACGAGCTCGGGCTGCTCGACGCCGGGCGCGCCCGGGCCATCGAGGAGGCCTGCACGGACGTCATGAACGGCAAGCTCAGCGAGCAGTTCGTCGTGGACGTCATCCAAGGCGGTGCCGGGACGTCGTCGAACATGAACGCCAACGAGGTGATCGCCAACCGTGCCCTGGAAATCCTCGGACACCCGAAGGGCGACTACGCGCGGCTGCACCCCAATGACCACGTCAACCTCAGCCAGTCCACCAACGACGTCTACCCCACCGCGGTCAAGCTCGGCACGATCTTCGCCGCGAGGGAACTCCTCGATGCCCTCACCGAACTCGAGGACGCCTTCGCCGCCAAGGCGCTCGAATTCCGCACGGTGGTGAAGATGGGCCGCACCCAGCTGCAGGACGCCGTTCCTATGACGCTCGGCCAGGAATTCGGCACCTACGCCGTCACGATCGGCGAGGACCGGCTCCGCCTGGCCGAAGCCGACCTGCTGATCCACGAAATCAACCTCGGCGCCACCGCGATCGGCACCGGCCTCAACGCACCGGCCGGATATGCCGAGGCCGCCTGCCGGCACCTGGCGGAGATCACGGGCCTGCCCCTCGTCACGGCAGTGGACCTGATCGAAGCCACCCAGGACGTCGGCGCCTTCGTGCACCTCTCCGGCGTGCTCAAGCGGGTCGCCGTGAAACTGTCCAAGATCTGCAACGACCTGCGTCTGCTCTCCTCCGGACCGCGCGCCGGGTTCGGCGAGATCAACCTCCCCGCCGTGCAGTCCGGCTCCTCGATCATGCCCGGCAAGATCAATCCGGTCATCCCCGAAGTGGTCAGCCAGGTGGCTTACGAGGTCATCGGCAACGACGTCACCATCACCATGGCCGCCGAGGCCGGTCAGCTGCAGCTCAACGCTTTCGAACCGATCATTGTCCACAGCCTCCACAAGAGCATCTCCCACCTGGAAGCCGCCTGCCGCACCCTCACGGCCCGCTGCGTCCGGGGCATCACCGCCAACACCGAACACCTCCGCCTCACAGTGGAACAGTCAATCGGGCTGGTCACCGCCCTCAACCCGCACCTGGGCTACGCCACGGCCACGGCCATCGCGCAGGAAGCCCTCGCCACCGGCAAGGGTGTCGCGGAGCTGGTGCTTGGACACGGGCTGCTCACCGCCGAGCAGCTCACCGACCTCCTCAGCCCGCAGCGCCTGGCCAACTTGAGCAAGTAAAGCACCCTCGAACCCAAAGGATTCCCATGACGTATCCCGAAACTGCCCGCGCCCAAAAACAACAGGCCCCACAGCGGCAGGCTGTCACCGACCACACCATTCCGGCGCACTCCCATGCCACCGAGGCCGCGCTCCACGCCGAGGACCAGGGCTACCACAAGGGCCTCAAACCCCGGCAGGTCCAGATGATCGCGATCGGCGGTGCCATCGGCACCGGCCTGTTCATGGGCGCCGGCGGCCGCCTCGCCACCGCCGGCCCGGCCCTGGCCATCAGCTATGCCGTCTGCGGATTCTTCGCCTTCATGATCCTGCGCGCCCTTGGCGAACTCGTGATGCACCGGCCGTCGTCGGGTTCGTTCGTCTCCTACGCCCGTGAATTCTTCGGCGAGAAGGCCGCGTTCGTCACGGGCTGGCTGTACTGGCTGAACTGGGCCATGACGGCGATCGTGGACATCACCGCCGTCGCGCTCTACATGAACTTCTTCAAGAAGTACTGGGCGCCAATCGCGGATGTACCGCAGTGGACTTGGGCCCTGGCCGCCCTGATCCTGGTCCTGGGCCTCAACCTCATCAGCGTCAAGGTCTTCGGCGAGCTCGAATTCTGGTTCGCCCTGATCAAGGTGGTGGCGCTTACGTCCTTCCTGGTGGTCGGCATCTACTTCGTCATCTTCGGCACCCCCGTCGCCGGCCAGGAGGTCGGGTTCAGCCTGATCGCGGACAACGGCGGCATGTTCCCCAACGGCCTGCTGCCCGCAATCGTGGTGATGCAGGGTGTCGTGTTCGCGTACGCCTCGATTGAGCTGATCGGCACCGCCGCCGGCGAAACGGACAACCCGGAAAAAATCATGCCGCGGGCCATCAACACGGTGATCGTCCGTATCGCGGTGTTCTACGTCGGCTCGCTCGTGCTGCTCTCGCTGCTGCTGCCTTACAGCTCCTACAAGGCCGGCGAAAGCCCGTTCGTGACGTTCTTCGGCTCCATCGGGATCGAGGGCGTGGATGCCATCATGAACCTCGTGGTCCTGACCGCGGCACTGTCCTCGCTCAACGCCGGCCTCTACTCCACCGGCCGGATCATGCGTTCCATGTCCGTTTCGGGGTCTGCGCCGAAATTCGCCGCCCGGATGAACAAGTCCGGCGTCCCCTACGGCGGCATCGCCCTGACCGCCGGCGTGGCCCTCCTGGGCGTCATCCTGAACGCCTTGGTCCCGGCCGAGGCCTTCGAGATCGTCCTGAACGTCGCATCGCTGGGCATCATCAGCACGTGGGCCATGATCGTCCTCTGCCAGATGCAGCTCGCACGGCTCGCGGCCCGCGGGGAGCTGCTCCGCCCGACTTTCCGGATGCCTGGTGCTCCTGTCACGGGCTGGCTCACGCTGGCCTTCCTCCTGGCAGTGCTGGTCCTCATGGCATTCGACTCGCCGGTGGGAACGTGGACCATCGCGTCCCTCGTGGTCATCGTGCCGCTCCTGATGCTCGGCTGGCGCCTCTGCCGGCACCGCATCCTGGAAATCGCCGCCGTCCGGGACGGCTTCACCGGCCCGTATCCGCTCGTGGCTGCCCGGCCCGCAGGGAGCGCCAGCGGAGACCCGAAGTAGCCTTTCGGCATTCCGCCTCCCCGTAACGCAACGTCCCCGCAACCTCTCCGGGCGGCGGTTCGCATATGCTCGACGGAAGGATTCACACTGGCTCAGCGACGAACCACCCGGGAGACACCTTATGACCAACTGGCGAATCAGGGATTTCCATTCCGCCGATCTTGACGGCATCCTTCACCTCTGGGAGACCCTCAAGGCCAGCAACGTCGAGCCGGTCTACGCGCTCTCCGAGGTGCTGGCCTCCTGCGAAAAGGACCATGCCGTGGTCGCGGTGCAGGGCGATCAGGTCGTGGGCGCCGCCGTCGGACGCGCCGCCCACGACCAGGGCTGGATCGTGTTCCTGGCGACCCTCCCCGAGTACCGCGGCCGTGGGATCGGCACCTCGCTGCTGGCCGCCGTCGAGAACCGGATGGCCCCGCACGGGCTGAACAAGCTCTCCGCGCTCATGCCGGAATCCGAGACCCGGGTGGAGGCGTTCCTGGGCCGCGGCTTCGTCCTGAAGAAGAACCTGCGCTATTTCGAACGCAAGATCCCGGTGCAGCGCCAGGAACTGGAACCCCTCAGCCAGCTCGGCGGCCGGATCCTGGCCCGTGACCTCTGGGAAAACGTCGCCGGCATGCGGAACGAGAAGGAGCTGCTGGAACGCCGCCTGGTCCTGCCGCTGGCCGAGGCCGACCTCGCGGACGAATACGGTGTGGTCCCGCCGCGCGCCGTCGTCCTCTTCGGCCCTCCCGGCACCGGGAAGACCACCTTCGCGAAGGCGATCGCCTCCCGCCTCGAATGGCCTTTCGTGGAGGTCTTCCCCTCCCGCCTGGCCTCCGACCCCAAGGGCCTCGCGGGTGCGCTGCGTGAGACGTTCCTGGAGATCGCGGAGCTGGAGCACGCCGTCGTCTTCATCGATGAGGTGGAGGAGATCGCCTCCCAGCGGTCCGGCGAACCGCCGTCGCCGCTGCAGGGCGTCACCAACGAACTCCTCAAGATCATCCCGGCCTTCCGCGAGCAGCCCGGCCGCTTGCTGGTCTGCGCCACCAACTTCATCCGTGCCCTGGATACCGCGTTCCTACGCCACGGCCGGTTCGACTATGTCATCCCCATCGGCCTGCCCGACCGCCAGGCCCGGGAGGCCATGTGGCAGCGCTTCATTCCCGCGACGGTAGTGGACGACGTGGACGTGGAGCTGCTGGTGGACCGGACCGAGGGCTTCTCCCCCGCGGACATCGAATACGCGGCCCGGAGCGCGTCCCAGCGGGCGCTTGAGAAGGCCGTGTACGACGACGGCGGGCTGGCTTCCAGTCCCACTGCCTCCATTCGCGACGCGGTCCGGAAGGGTCCCGCGACGCAGGACTACCTCGACGCGATCGCCGACACGCGGACCACGGTCAGCGACGAGGTCCACGAGCAGTTCCTCGAGGACATCGACGCCCTGGGCCGGGTGTAACTCCCACCGCAACGCGGGGTCAGATATCGCCCATGTTGAACCCCGGAATGGGCCGGATGTGACCCCGCGTTGCTTGAGTGGTGAGCCAGAGAGGAAGCCATGATCCTGTTCCTGACGGTTGTGAGCGGCCTCGCCTGGACCGCGGTCTACGTTGATGGCATCCGGATCGGGTTCAGGGACCGAAGCTACGCGATTCCGGCCGCGGCCCTCGGACTCAACTTCGCCTGGGAGACCATCTATGCCGCGAGGTCTGTTGCGACCGGAATCTCGGCCCAGGGGGTCTTCAACATCGCGTGGGCACTCGCCGACGTCGTGATTGTGTACACCTTCCTCCGGTTCGGCCGTTCCGAGCTGCCGGCCTGGGTGACACGGCCGCTCTTCATCGGCTGGGCGCTCCTGCTGGGCGCCACGTCCTTCGCAGTTCAGTTGCTGTTCGTGGTCGAGTTCGGCTGGACCGACGCTGCGCGCTACGCGGCGTTCCTGCAGAATCTGCTGATGTCCGGGCTGTTCATCGCCATGTTTGTTGCCCGCCGGGGATCCCGCGGCCAATCCCTGCTGATTGCGGTGGCCAAGTGGATCGGGACCCTTGCACCCACCGTTGTGTTCGGCTGGTATGGCAACTCGCCGCTGATCCTGGGCGTCGGCATCCTCTGCAGCGTCTTCGATCTCGCCTACATCGGCCTGCTGTGGCGGGCGCGGTCCCTGCCAACCGCAACGCGGGGTCAGATATCGCCCATGTTGGGCCCCGGGATGGGCGCTATGTGACCCCGCGTTGCTGTGAGCGGGCGACGGCGGTCCCGGGGTTGGGGACGGAACCGCTGCCGCCAGCGGGGGCTCAGCCCTGGTGCGGCCGGCGGGGGCTCAGTCCTGGTGCGGCCGGGACTCTGAGGCCACGGCCGCGGTTTCCGCCGGTTCCGCCCCGGACGACTCGCCCTCCGGGGCATCGTCATAGGAGAGGTTTTCGTAGTCAGTGTCGTCCGCCTCGTCGAGCAGATCGTCCAGCTCCTCCAGCAGCCACGGGTTGATCCGGGCCAGGATCTTCCGGGTTTCCTCCACCGGAACTGCGGCATAAAGCACCGGGCGGGCCTCGTTATAGCGGGTGACCGGCGGCTTGTCCGGCCACTTCTCGGCCAACGCCCTGACGCGCTCGGGCAGGGAATTGTGCGCGTTATCCGCGATCTTCACCAGGGTGGCGTCGTGGTCCTCGGCGATGTAACGGATACCGGCCTGGTAGTCGTCAGGGTTCTCATGCAGGCGCTTGGTCACGCGCTCAATGATGTCCACGGCACGCTCGGAGACGCCCATGTCCAGCAGTGCCTGCCGGGTCATCGGGGTGTCCTCGGCGATGTCGTGCAGATAGCCGGCAATCCGGATGTCGTCGTCGAAGTCCGCCAGGGCATCCCCGACAGCGATCACGTGCTCCCGGTAGGGGCGCTTGAGCTTGTCCTTCTGGCGGTTGTGGGCCACTTCGGCGAGGATTTTCGCTGTCTCGACGGTAAAACTCGGCTGCGGGCTGCGCGCTTCACTGGACTCTGGTTCTGACATGGTTCAAGCCTACGCGTCCGGGCCGGCCATCCCGGGCCAGACCCACGGCTCCCGCGGCAGTGCGGTGGGGTCAAACACGGCCAGGGCATGCTCCAGCGGCCCGGCCGGCAGCCCGAGGGATGCCAGCAGCGCGTCGCGCACCTGGCCGACGGGTATGCCGGCGGCCGAAAGGTCCGCGAGCGTGACGGCGCCGTCGCGCTTGGCCAGCCGGGCGCCGTCGGCGTTCAGCACGAGCGGAACGTGGGCATATTCCGGAACGGGCATATTCAGCAGCGAGGCGAGGTAGACCTGCCGCGGCGTGGAGGGCAGCAGGTCGTCCCCGCGAACCACCTGGTCGATGCCCTGGGCGGCGTCGTCCACGACGACGGCGAGGTTGTAGGCGGTCACGCCGTCGTTGCGGCGGAGCACAAAGTCATCCACCACGCCGGTGTAACTGCCTTTCAGCACGTCCTGGACGTTCGCCTCGGTGACGGCGGACCGGAGCCGGATCGCCGCGGGGCGGACGGCACGTCTGGCTTCACGCTCCGCCGCGGACAGCTCCCGGCAGGTGCCCGGGTAGGCTCCCTGCGGGGCGTGCGGCGCAGACGGCGCCTCCTGGATCTCGCGGCGGGTGCAGAAGCACTCGTACGTCAGTCCCGCGGCGGTCAGCCGGGCGATCACTTCCGCGTAGAGGGGCCTGCGGTCCGTCTGGCGGACGACGCCGCCGTCCCAGGTCACGCCGATCGCGGCCAGGTCCCGGAGCTGCCCCGCCTCGGCGCCGGCCCGGGCGCGGTCCAGGTCCTCAACGCGCATGAGGAACTGCCTGCGGGTGGACCGGGCGAAGAGCCAGGCCAGGATGGCCGTGCGGAGGTTGCCGACGTGCAGTTCGCCGGAAGGGCTGGGGGCGAAGCGGCCGGCAGAGGTCATGGCACCAGCCTATGCGCCGCCCGCGCCGGAGCCATTCCAATAGCAACCCGGGGTCACCTCCGGCCCATGTCGGGGCCGAACATGGGCCCGAGGTGACCCCGCGTTGCCTTGGGGGCGGTGGACACACAAGAGCCCCTCAGCTACCGATGACTTCGGGGAAACCGACGTCGGTGGCTCAGGGGCTCTTGCCGTGCCGGGCCCGGGGCGTTGCTCCGGGCCATGGCACTGCGGTTGCGGGGCTTTATGCGGAATGACGATGGTGTGAACAAGAGTCAGTCAGCGGGCGGGTTCCTTGCGGGAAGCCTCATCCAAGGTCCGGGTGGTGTGCCGGGGTGCTTGTAGCCTGTGGGAACCGGCGGTGGCCCGTGTCCCTTTGTTGTCACTATTTCAACAGAAGTCCTACAGTTGGCACAATAGGCAGGGATTACACTAGTCGGACTGATCAATTCAGGCAGGAATCACGTACAGGAAGTGGTCACATTGCAGGAACTCGACGCTACGGACAGGCGGATTCTCCTCGCCCTCGATGAGGATCCCCGGCTGCCGATCATGGTGCTGGCCCAGAAGCTGGCCCTGGCGCGCGGCACCGTGCAGTCCCGGCTGGAGCGGATGGCGGCGTCGGGCGCCCTGCGGCCGAACAGCAGCCGGGTGCTGCCCTCGGCGCTGGGCCGGGGGGTGGCGGCCTCGGTGAGTGCGGAACTGGACCAGAGCCACCTGAACGAGGCGATCGCCGCGCTGCGGAACATCCCCGAGGTGCTCGAATGCCACGCCCCGGCCGGCGAGACCGACCTGCTGATCCGGGTGGTAGCGAAGAGCCCGGATGACCTGTACCGCGTCTCCGAGGAAATCCGGCTTTGTCCCGGCATTGTGCGGACCTCCACGAGCATGTTCCTGCGTGAGGTCATTCCCTACCGGACAACGGGGCTGCTGGGCTCCTGATTCTCCTGCCGCGCCGGCGGGGAGTCCTCCCCATCGCTGCCTGCGCCGGATTGCGGCTACGCTGACCTGGGGATTCAAGCTGGTACAGCCAAAGCGGGGGACAGATGGCGGACAACTTTTGCGGGGCGGATGCCGCCCGGCTGCGCCGACAGGCCGGGGACCTGGCCGGCGGCGGCCGCTGCAGTGCCCAGGGGGTCCGGGGATGACGCACCTCCGGGCCAGGCCTTGGGCTGCCGCCCTCGCCGCAGCGGCCCTGGGCTCAAGCCTCCTGGTCACGGGCTGCCAACCGGCCGGTCCGCCCTCCGGCTCTGCCTCCGTGCCGGGTCCGTCCCAGGGGGACACTGCGGCATCCTCTGAATATTCCGCCCTCGACGCTGCAGGTGTGCAGCAGATCGAAAGCAGCCGCAGGGCACGACTGGACATGAGGGGCGGGGAGCTGCTCAAGTCAGCGGTGCGCGTCACGGACGACGCCGGCGGTCCGGAAATCAGCACCCATGGCGCGGGCAAGATCGCGCTCACCGTCGCCGCTCCGAGCGGCGAGATCCGGGGGCAGACGGACCGCATCCGTTTTCTGACCACGGACACCCAGCCCGATTTCAGCCAGGTCACGTACTTCCTGAGCGCGGATACCCGGGACGAGTACTTCGCCCTGATTCGCGACGGGGTACAGCGGTACGGCATCGAGAGCCGCGCTGCGGAAGCGTGGATAGCCTCCATCAGCGGCCAGCCGGAGGGGAAGAGCAGCTTCGCCCTCGGCCCGGGCACCGCCACCGGCCTTAACGTGAGCTATGACCTCCGCTACGACGGCTCGAAGGACGTCCAGGTCATCATCGTGCAGGTCAGCCCTGTCCGGCAGTCCCGGAAACACCACCGCCGCAGCCTACACCGGCGGCCCGGTATTGGTTTTCAGGTTCTTCATGACCAGCGTTGACGTCAACCGCTCGACGCCGGGCAGCGAGGTCAGCTCGCTGTCGTAGAAGCGCTGGTAGGCGGGCAGGTCCTCGGCGATGACTTTAAGCAGGTAGTCGGGGGAACCGAACAGCCGCTGGGCCTCCACGATGTTGGGGTTGTCAGCCACGCGGTTCTCGAAAATCTCCATCGTTGCCCGGTCCACCTGGCGGAGCGTGACGAACACGATCGCCTCGAACCCGAGCCCCACCGCGGCCGGATCGATGTCCGCCCGGTAGCCGCGGATGACGCCGGATGCCTCCAGGTCGCGGAGCCGCCGGTGGCATGGAGCCACGGTCAGTCCCACCTTGGCGGCGAGCGCCGTTGCCGTCATGCGGCCGTCCTCTTTGAGATGACGCAAAATACTTCTGTCCAAGTGGTCAATCACGCAATAATCTTACCGTCTGGCGGCGTTTTACCGCGAAAAGAGGGAACACTTCTGGCGGAAATTTTCCTAGACTTTTCCTGTACCCGCCCCTCAGGAGACCGCCATGAACCCTCAGCTTTTCCTCGCCTTTCTGGTGGTCGCCGGCGCCCTTGCCTGCACCCCCGGGGTCGACTGGGCCTATTCCATCACCGCAGGGCTGAAGCAACGCAGCTTCGTGCCCGCGGTCGCGGGACTCTGCGGCGGCTACCTGCTGCACACTGTGCTTCTGGTCGCGGGCCTGGCGGCCCTGCTCACCGGGATCCCGGGTGTGCTGGGGTGGCTGACGGCGGCCGGCGCGGCCTACCTCCTCTGGCTCGGACTTACTACCATCCAATCCTGGCGCGGGGCGAGCTTCGGCAGCGCCGAGGCGCGGGCGCCGGGGAACCAATTCCGGACCTTCCTGCAGGGCATGGGCACCAGCGGCATCAACCCGAAGGGCCTGCTGTTCTACGTGGCCCTGGTGCCGCAGTTTGTCAGCCCGGAGGCGTCGCTGCCGGTGCCGGTGCAGTCCGGCCTCCTGGGCCTGACCTTCGTGCTGCTGGTCGCAGTGGTCTACAGCTGCGTTGCGTTGCTGGCACGGAAACTGCTGCACTCCCGGCCGGGCGCGGCGCGGAGGGTGACGCTCGCCAGCGGCATCATCATGGTGGCCCTGGGGGCTGTGCTGCTGTCCGAGCAGCTAGTTCCGTTCCTGGGCCACGCCCTGTCGCGCGGCTGAGGTCACTTGCGCTTCATGTACCACTCGGTGAACGCCGTGGCGCGGCCGTCCCCTGTCAGCTGGATGATCCACAGGTTGTCGTAGCTGCGGCTGTTGCCTCGGTACTCGGTGCGGCCCTGCACGAAGGCCCGCCCGCCGTCGACCCCCAGGAGTTTCCACCCGAACGTCCAGTCCCCCGGCTCATCCCGCGCGGCGATCCAGCGCTCCACGATCTCCTCGCGCCCGGTCCACGGCTCGGGATCGTCCGGGCGGGTGGCGTACACAGCGTCCTCGGTGAAGAGGGCCCTGATGTCCTCCGGATCGTTTGACGTCCAGGCTGTGATGTAGTGCTGCATCCAGCGCGTTGAGGCATCTCTCATGCGTCGTTTTTACTCCCTGTTTCCGGCGGCCGGCAAGGGTTGTGTATCCGGCGCGGGACCTTTTGCCCTGGTTCAGTCGTCATCGGTCCAGCCGTATTCGCGGTCCCAGAGCTCATGCAGCTCCGCGTCCTTGCGGATGGCCCGGACCGTTTCCAGTTCCACGGGCTGGCGGTGTTGCCACTCCAGCCGGTTCAACGCCTTCCGCCCGTTGTCCAGCAGCAGGAGCGCCCGGTCCGTCAGGGCATCGCTGCGGAGTGTGAAGTCGGTCCCGCGCCGGCGCAGGACCTCCTGCAGGACGGCCCGGGCGGACGCGTTGGCACCAAGCTTCCGGAGCGAGCGTGCCCGCACCAGGAGCAGCGCCGCCGCGAGGTCATCACCGTTGCGCAGCCCGTCAGTGTCTTCCACCACGTCCCCGTGCCGCCCCAGGACGGCGGCGAGCGAGCACCGCGCCAGCGCCATGGGCAACGACGGCGGCAGTCCGGTCAGCGCCGCGAGGGCAGCCTCGGTCTGGCCGGCCTCGCGCAACGAGTGGGAAAGCGCCAGGAACACCCCTTCCTCGCTGAAGAGAACCGGAACCTCGACCCGCTCGGCCACGGTCACCCGGGTGACAACCCGGCTTAGATAGGCGGAGGCATAAAGGTTCGCGTCGTCCTCGTTCCTGGTCAGCATCCCGCGCTGGAGCAGTTCAGCGGCGCGCAGGTGGCCGCCGTGGGCGTAGCTCAGCAGCCCCGCCATCAGGTAGCACAGCCCGGCCCACCCGGGGTAGCTGTGCGCCAGGGCGATCAGCCGGTTTGGGTCCGAGCTGCCGAAGATCGCGGCGTGCACCTCCTTCGCGGCCTTGCCCGGCGCCTTGCGGCCCACTTTGCCGAGCCGCGGTGCGCCGCCCTCCACGGGCAGGATACCGCGGGTCCGTCCGGCCAGGATTCCGGAGACCGCACCCCCTACACCTTCGGCGAGGCCGCGGACCGGCGTCCGGATGACCGCCGTGCGGAACGGCGTCAGGTCGCGGAGGTCGCGGTAAAGGACGGGGCGGGGTGCGGATTCTGCTGGTCCGGCGCTCATACCTCCATGCTAGTTCTCTGCGGGAGGCCGCGGCAGGCTAGGCCGCAGCCGAAATCCACAGGCCGATCACCCAGGTGCTGCCGGCAAGGCAGGCGAGCCCGAACTCCACGATCATTCCCAGCCCCGTGGCCTTCAGTGCGGCCCAACTCGATGCCATCGCGGTGCCGAAAGCGCGCGTGCGGTGCAGTTCACTCAGCAGGAGACCGGCGGCGAACCCCACGAACAGGCCCACGACGGGAATGATCAACATTCCCACGACACCGAAGACGAGCCCGGCCACCACCGAGCGGCCGGGAATGCTGTGTTGTTTGAGCTTCCGGCCGGTCAGGACCGCGCTGGCGGCCATCCCGGCGAGGACGAAGACCAGGCCGATCCCGAAGACCACCCAGCCGGTGGTTCCGGCGCCGCCCCAGATAGCCCAGGCCAGCAGGCTCAGACCGATCAGGATGCTGCCGGGAAGCACGGGGATGACGGTGCCGGCCACGCCCACAAGGATGGCGAGGCCACACACGATCGTCACAACTGTCTCGGTGTTCATCGCCCCAGTCTAGGTCGCGCTAGGTCGCGACAGCGGGCGGTCCGGGGCGGTCCGCCAGGAGGGCGCCGGAGCGCAAAAGACGGCGACGGCGCCGCATCCCCCAAGGAAGCGCCGCCGTCGTCGTCTGTTTAGCTATTGCTACTCGGCTTCAACCGCCGCGGCGACGGCGGCCGAAACTGCCGGTGCCACGCGCGGGTCCAGCGGACTGGGGACGATGTAGTCGGCCGAGAGGTCCTCTTCGGCCAGTGCCGCGATGGCGCGGGCCGCAGCCAGCTTCATGGCCGGCGTGATCCGGCGGGCGCCGGCATCGAGGGCGCCCCGGAAGATGCCGGGGAACGCGAGGACGTTGTTGATCTGGTTCGGGAAGTCGCTGCGGCCGGTGGCGACGACGGCCGCGTACCGGCGTGCTACCTCCGGCAGGACCTCGGGGTCCGGGTTGGACAGCGCGAACACGATCGAGTCCTGGCTCATGAGCTTGAGGTGCTCCTCGGCAAGCTTGGAGGAGGAGACGCCGATGAACACGTCGGCGTCCAGCAGGGCATCGGCGGGTCCGCCGGAGACGCCGCGCGGGTTGCCGCTCAAGGCCAGCTGGGCCTTCTTGCTGGCGGGATCGGCGGCGATGTCCGCACGCTCGCTGTTGATGACACCGCGGGAGTCCAGCAGTACGACGTCGGTGATTCCGGCGGTGAGCAGCATCTGTGCCACGGCGATCCCGGCGGCGCCGGCGCCCGAGACGACAACGCGCAGCTTCTCGAGTTCGCGTCCGGTTACCTTGGCGGCGCCGGTCAGGGCCGCGAGGACGACGACGGCGGTGCCGTGCTGGTCATCGTGCATGACGGGGCAGTCGAGGGCCTCGATGAGCTTTTCCTCGAGCTCGAAGCAACGCGGCGCCGAGACATCCTCGAGGTTGACTGCGCCGAAGCTCGGACGCAGGCGGACGAGGGTCTCCACGATCTCGTCAACGTTGGTGGTGTTGAGCACCAGCGGGATGGAGTCGAGCTCGCCGAAGGCCTTGAACAGGGCTGACTTGCCCTCCATCACGGGCAGCGAGGCGCTGGCACCGATGTCCCCGAGGCCCAGGACGGCTGTGCCGTCGCTGACGACGACGACGAGGCGCTGGGCCCACGTGAGGGTTTTGGCGAGTTCCGGGTTGGCGGCGATGGCTCGGCTGACCTGGGCGACTCCGGGCGTGTAGGCGATGGAAAGGTCGCGCTTGCTGGCGAGCGGCACGGTGCTGGAAATTGAAAGCTTGCCGCCCTGGTGGGCCGCGAAAATTTCCTCGTCGCTGAGCACCGCTACGGGCTCTGCTGCGGACGCGGGGTCGGTGGGGTTAATCGTCTCAATGGACACTTCGTTGTCTCCTGGGGCTCACCGTGGGCATACGGCTCATGGAAGCTCAAGCACAGGGATGCTCAAGATGGTCTGGGGAACGTCAGCTGCGACCCGTGGTTGGTGGGTCTGCGGCGACGCTCCGGGGTACTGCAAGCGGCTGGGCCGCTCCGGTTCTGCAATGGTAGACAACGCGCGGCGGCGGCGACGTGATGCACGACACACCCGAGCAAATGGTGAAACGTTTATCCAACACTTTTAGTGAGCTGCATCACGAAAAAGTGCCGTTACCGTCCAGTAAAAAGTCAGATTGGTCTAGACCAGTTACGCCGCACGGCGGCTGCATGTCAGCAGAAAGCAGGCCTTTTTGAGGTCTTCTTCGGCCTCGAAGAGGGAAAGGCGGCGGCAGCGGACGGACTGGACCAGTCCAGTGACGGTCAGCAGCAGCACCCGGGAGATGGCGGCGTCGCCGCTCACGGCCGTGACGGCCTTTTCGGCCGCGGAGTCGATCTCCCGGAGCAGCTTCGTGGTGTCGGTGTCCTTGGAGTAGACGGCCTTGTTCAGGCACTGCTCCACGGCCGGCTGCATAAGGCGCATGTGGAAAATTTCCATCACGACGCCGGCTAGCGCCTGGGCGGGAATGTCGCCCTTCGTGTTCGCTGCGGGAGGCGTCGAGGAGCGTCCCGCAGCGCGCCCCGCGGACTTCTTCGCGGGCCTGCCGGCCGTGCCCGCAAGCGCGCCGGGCGCGGCGCCGGGCGCGACGTCGACCGGTGCGCCGGCCGGTGCGCCGGCGGCCGCATTGGCCCCGGGCGCGGCCGGGGCGTTGGCCGCATGCAGCTCCGTGAGTTGCTTGCGGTAGAGCGCCAGCACCAGCTGGGTGGCGGAGGGAAAGTAGCGGTACAGGGTGCCCAGCGGGACGTCAGCCTTGGCGGCGACCTCGGAGAGGACGACGGAGTCCAGACCCTTACGGGCGAACCCGGCGGCTACGTCGAGGATCCGGGTGTAGCGGAGCCGCTGCCGGGGCAGGGTGGGCGGAGGGGCCATCGGAGGAAGTTCTGAGTGAAATTCAGGCATCAGCAGCGTTCCGGGATCGGTTTCTCGGCAGCCGGAGGGATCCCCCCCGCAGCACTGCCGCGGCAATTCCCGTCCACTATACGCCACGCTCCCGGGCCGTCAGCGAGCCACAGAAAGCGCCGGGGCTGCCCGAACGAAGTCGCGCCCGCGGTGGGCCCGGAGCTAGTCGACGCCCTTGATTTTGACCACGAATACAGCACCCATCAGCCCGATCACCGCGGCGGCCACGTACAGCGAAACGTAGCCTCCCCACATCGTGACGAAAGGGAAGGCGATGAGCGGCGCGAGCACCTGGGGCAGGGAATTGGCGATGTTGAGGACGCCCAGATCCTTTCCGCGGCTTAGTGCCGTCGGGAGCACCTGGGTGATGAGGGCGAAATCCACCGCAAGGTAGCAGCCGAAGCCGATCCCCAGCACGGAGGCGCCAAGGAGTGCCCCCGGCCAGGTCGGCGCGAACGCCAGGATCAGCGAGGCCACTGCGATGATGACGGAGGAGACGATCACGAGCGGCTTCCGTTTCCCCATTCGGTCGCTCAGCCGGCCGCCGATCACGCTGGTGATGATCACCGTCACGGCATAGAGGCCTGTCAGGATCAGCACACCGAACTCCGGTGCGATGCCCTGCGTCTCCTCAAGATGGACGGCGTCCTTGAGAAAGAAAAGCAGGTAGAGGGTGACCATGTGGTTGCCGATGTTCACCAGGAGCCGGG
Source organism: Arthrobacter sp. PsM3 (assembly GCF_030433895.1). GTDB lineage: Bacteria > Actinomycetota > Actinomycetes > Actinomycetales > Micrococcaceae > Arthrobacter. Next base: position 24,955 of record NZ_JARUXE010000006.1, read on the forward strand.
TCAGCCAGGCCCAGCCGAAGTCCGGGTACAGCACCGGGGAAATCCAGAAGCCCCGGGCGAAACCAGCCAGGCTGAACGGCGGGCACGCCCCGGCGGGGAGCGCGACGTCGTCGTTCCTGAAGAAGTAGAGCAGGACCCCGGCCAGCAGAGCCACGGCGCAGACCAAATAGCCGACGGCGAAGTTTCCGGTCACCGCTGCAGCGATCACCGCGCCGACAAGGATTCCGACGGTCTGGCCCATGGCGCCGAGGCCGCCCACCGTGCCACGCTGGGCCACGGGCACGCGGTCCGGGACGGCCGCGGTAATGGCGGCATAGGCGCCGTTGCAGCCCGCCTGGACGAGGCACCAAAGCAGCGTCATGATGGCAACATTGGGTGCCCCGGCGAGCGCGATCAGGGCCGCGGCGCCAAGGATGGCGCCGAAGAGGACCCACGGCACCCGGCGTCCCAGGCGTGAGGTGGTGCGGTCGCTGAACGCACCGAACAATGGATTGGCCACGAGGGAGACCGCCGCCCCCGCCCCGGTCACGAGGGCGAGGATGGCCTCTTTGTCGCCCGCGCTGAACGCTTCCGCCTGCTGGCCGAGCAACACCTGGAGCGGGGCGAAGAACGCCGCGTTGATGCCCAGGTTGACGAGGACGACGCCGGCAATCCAGACGGGACGGACCGCCCGCTCAGGCTCGGCGAGCGCAATCGCGGTCGGGCTTCCCGCAGCGAGGCCGACACGGGTTGGGTCCGGAGCTTCTCCGGATAGATCGGACAGGCTCATGTAATTCGGTTCCCCCGGAAACGGCTGACGCACGCAAGATCAATGTGCAGCCAGACTATCGTGGGGACCACGATCCGCCCCCTATTTCCAGCATGAGGAGAACCGATGGCTGCATCCGCCGTTAATACCGCCGATCTCTATGACGTGCGGGGTGAGGAGCTCGACTCCGTGGCCCTGCAGTTCCAGTCGCTCGGCGGGCACACGCATTTCAGCGGCCCGGTCCGGACCATCCGCTGCTTTGAGGACAACGCCCTGGTCAAGTCCACCCTCGCGACGCCCGGCGGCGGAGCAGTCCTGGTGGTAGACGGCGGCGGCTCGCTGCGCACGGCCCTGATGGGGGACCTGATCGCGGCGAGCGCCGTCGCGAACGGCTGGGCCGGCGTCGTCATTAATGGCGCCATCCGCGACAGGACGGCAATCGCCGGGCTGCCGCTCGGGGTCAAGGCGCTGGGCAGCAACCCCCGCAAGAGCGCCAAGGCGGGCGCCGGCGAGAGCGACGTGGAACTGGAGATCGACGGCGTCGCCCTCCGGCCCGGCGCGATGATCTGGTGCGACCCTGACGGGATCCTGGTTGAGCGGTAGCCCGCCGAGGTGATTCTCCGCGCCCATAACTCGGAACGTGATGGGCGTGAAGTCTCACCTCGGCGTCCAACCACGGGAGAGGAGGGCACGCCGGACCCTCCCGACGACCGCAGGGCGCTCTCCGGCCAGATCTTCCTTTGAGACCCTCACCTCGACCCAGCCCAGCCGGTCCGTGGTCCGTGCACGGCCAATGTCGCGCAGGTGCTGCCCAGGCTCGCCGTGATGGACCCCGTCGTACTGCAGCGCTACTCCGAACGCCGGATAGGCTGCGTCGGGCCACAACTCCGGCGCTCCGGCCGGGCCCCAGACCACGTAGTTGAGCTTCGGCTCCGGCAGGCCGCCGCGGACGACGGCGAGGCGCAGATGCGTCTCCGGCGGGGAATCCGCGCCGACGCGCACGAACCCGAGCGCTTCCCGCGCCCTCCGGATGTTCCTGGCTCCGGGGTGCTGGAGCAGCATCCGATTCAGCGCTTCGATGCTCGACAGGGCTGCCCGGGGTGAAGGGAACTCCGGACCGTGTTCGGACACCAGGGAGTCCCCGGCAGCCACGAGATCATCCAGCGCCAGAGTCGCAGCCAGGTCAAGGAAGGTGCGTTCGGGCGAGGTAACCCGGACGCCGTCGAGCATCACGACGTCCCCGGGTCCCAGCGCGAGGCGGTGCCCCGACACGTTCACCCGTTTCGGGATACTGCCGCCCCGCGGCCGGGCAAGGTGGATCCGCCAGTCGCAGTCTGCCCCTGCAGGAAGGCCGACGCGCCAGATCCTCGCCGCAGTGAGGTGGCAGAGCACGGTACATGCGTCGAGTTGGCAGTAGGCCCTCAGCGCTGCGGCGCCATGGGCGCTGCTGCCGGCCGAGATGCGGATGCCGCGGGACACGGTGATCAGGTCCTGGGCGCGGGTCCGCTTCCGCGGGATCCCGGCCGCGTCGGCAGCCAGGACGGAGAACGAGCCATCCGCCAGCAACGTTGGGAGCTCAATTCGGCGCATTCCCCCATCATGATGGGATCCGGCGCCGCCCGCTTAAGTTATCCACAGCCCGCGGCCACCCGCCCTCCACAGTTCTGGGGCGATGGCCGCCGAGGTGAGAGTTGACGCCCATCGCGAGGCCGGACATGGGCACGGACTCGCACCTCGGCGTTGCCCGATGGCGGTGGCCGCCCAGGGTGCCCGCACTCCCGGCCAAACTGTATGTTTCCTCTCACTTTTTTCGGCGTGTGACAGGCGTCGCTCCGGCCCCGGTGTAAGACTGGGTAGCTGCGGCGCAGGCCGTGGAACGCGAAATGCCGAGGGAGCCAGATGACAACCACCCAAGACCAGACCGCAGCCAAGATCCCCCAGCGGGTCATTTGGCTGGCCGTGGCGGGCGCCGTCGGCGGCTTCCTCTTCGGCTTCGACTCCTCAGTCGTCAACGGCGCCGTCGACGCGATCAAGGACGAGTTCGCGCTCAGCGAGGCCGTGACCGGCTTCGCCGTGGCCGTGGCCCTCCTCGGCTGCGCGGCTGGTGCCTACCTGGCCGGCAAGGTCGCTGACAGGTACGGCCGCATCCCTGCCATGAAGCTCGGTGCGCTGCTGTTCCTGGTCAGTGCGATCGGGACCGGCTTCGCCTTCAGCGTGTGGGACCTCATCTTCTGGCGACTCGTCGGCGGCTTGGGCATCGGCCTGGCCTCCGTGATCGCGCCGGCGTACATTTCCGAAATCTCCCCGCGCCACGTCCGCGGCCGCCTGGCCTCGCTCCAGCAGCTCGCCATCACCACGGGCATCTTCGCCGCGCTGCTATCGGACGCCCTGTTCGCAAACTTCGCTGGCGGCGCCGGCCAGGACCTCTGGTTCGGCCTGGAAGCGTGGCGCTGGATGTTCATGGCCGCCGCCGTCCCAGCCGTCGTCTACGGCTGGATTGCCTTCACCCTGCCGGAGTCACCGCGGTTCCTCATCTTCCAGGGCAAGGACGATGAAGCCCTCAAAATCTTCCAGTCCATCGCCCCGAACGAGGACACGGACCGGCACCTGCGCGACATCAAGAATGCCATCGAGGAGGACAAGCTCGCTGGCCAGAAGGGCTCGCTGCGCGGCAAGGCCTTCGGTCTGCAGCCCGTGGTGTGGATCGGCATCATCCTGTCGGTGCTGCAGCAGTTCGTCGGCATCAACGTGATTTTCTACTACTCGACCACCCTGTGGAAGGCCGTCGGATTCCAGGAAAAGGACTCCCTGACGATTTCCGTCGCCACCGCGATCACGAACATCCTCGTGACGCTCGTGGCGATCGCCCTGGTGGACCGGATCGGCCGCAGGCCCATCATGCTCGCGGGTTCCATCGGCATGGCCGTCTCGCTGGGCACCATGGCGCTGGCATTCGGCTCCGCCACCGGAACCGGGGACGCAATTTCGCTGCCCGGCGCATGGGGGCCTGCTGCGCTGGTTGCCGCCAACGTCTTCGTGATCAGCTTCGGCGCCTCCTGGGGCCCGCTCGTCTGGGTGCTGCTGGGCGAGATCTTCCCGTCGCGGATCCGCGCCCGCGCCCTGGGCCTCGCGGCGGCCGCCCAGTGGATCGCCAACTTCGCCATCACCCTGAGCTTCCCGGTCATGGCGGCGGCTTCCCTGCCCCTGACTTACGCCATGTACGCGATGTTCGCGGCGGCGTCATTCTTCTTCGTGAAGTTCAAGGTGCCGGAGACCAACGGAATGTCCCTGGAGCACGCCGAGACCCTCTTCGTCCCGAAGGGTTCCGCGAAGGCCTCCGCCCAAGCCTGAGACGCACGTACCGCGCCGCGCGTGCGTTTCGACTCTCGTGGTGACAGAAGGCGCCCATGTTCTGCGGGAACATGGGCGTCTTTTGTCACCTCGGCGGGATGGCGGCTACACCACGTGGGGCTCGTGCGCTGTGAGGTAGCGGCGTCCGCCGAGGACCACGGCAATTGCCGCCACCATGGCCAGCGCGCCCGCGAAGAAGGGCACCTGCGGCCCGAAGTGCTCGCCCAGCTGCGCAGCGGCAAACGGTGCCATGGCGCCGCCCATCCAGCGCACAAAGTTGTACCCGGCGGAGGCGACCGGCCGCGGCGAATCAGAAACCCCCATGGCCAGCTCCGTGTAGATGGTGTTGTTGACGCCCAGGAGCGCCCCGGAAACCACCACCAGGACGACGACGGCGGGCACCGAGTGCCCGGCAGCCAGTCCCAGTCCTACGAGGTCCAGCATCAGCAGGGCCAGCGTGCCGGTGAGGACCCGCACGGCCCCGAAACGGTTCTGCAGCACGGGGGCGGCAAAGACTGAGAAGACGGCGACTGCTACACCCCAGCCAAAGAACACACCGCCGATCCCGTAGGCGTCCATGCCGAGGATGAAGGGCGTGAAGGCGAGGACGGTGAAGAAGCCGTAGTTGTAGAACAAGCCGCTGGCCGCCGTCGTCCGGAGCCCTTTGTGCCCCAGCGCGAGGAGCGGATCGCGGAGCCGGACCTTCCGCTCGGGCAGCGGGGTTTTGGGCAGCAGGGCAATAAGGGCGATGAACGCGGAAGCCATCAGCACGGCGGTGCCGAAGAACGGCGCGCGCCACTGCCAGCCGCCAAGCAGCGCACCCAGGAGCGGGCCCAGGGAAATGCCGAGGCCGAGGGCGGCCTCGTACAGGATGATCGCCGTGCCTGCCCCGCCCCTGGCGACGCCGACAATGACGGCCAGCGCCGTGGCCACGAACAGGGCGTTGCCCAGTCCCCAGCCGGCGCGGAAGCCAATGAGCTCGGCCACGCTTCCCGAAGTGCCGGAGAGCGAGGCGAAGACGACGATCACTGCCAGTCCGATCAGCAGCGTCCGTTTTCCGCCGATCCGGGACGAGACATAACCGGTGATCAGCATGGCGACGGCGGTTACCAGGAAATAGCTCGTAAAGAGCAGCGACACCTGGCTGGGCGAGGCTTCCAGGTTCTTGGCGATCGCCGGCAGGATGGGGTCCACCAGGCCGATCCCCATGAAGGCGAACACCGCTGCGAGGGCCGTCGCCCACACCGCCTTGGGCTGTTTGAGCAGTGAGGCCTTCTCAGCCTCAAGGGTTTCTTCCGCTGCCGGCAGGGTGTCGGCGGGCTGGCCGTGCATAGTCGCACTCCTAAGTGATGGGTTCTGAATTACGGGATTTTCGGTTGAGTATCAGGCCTGAAGCGTCGCGTTGATCTTGCCGATGACCGGCAGGGCGGCCGCGAGGGTGGCGCGGTCCCCATCCGAAAGGGACGAGAGGATGCCGGCCATAACGGCGTTTCGGCGCTCATTGGCGGATTCGACGGCGGCACGTCCCGCCGCGGTGAGGGTCACCCGGACAGCGCGGGAATCGTTGGGATCGGGCTCCCGGCGGGCGAGGCCGGCGCGTTCGAGTTTGATGATCTGTTCCGTGGCGGTGGGTACTCTGACACCCAGGTTCCGGGCGATTTCGCCCACCCTCGCACCGCTGCCTTCACCGGAGGCGGCGTCGGCGCCGTCCATCAGCATTTTCAGGGTGCTGAGCTGGGCGGCGCTGAGTTCGCCGTCTGCGTCCAGGCGGCGGACAAGGTAGATGCTATGGCGGAGGGCCTCGCGGAAGTCCTGGGCGAGGGCGTCGAGGCGCGGGTCAGCCGGTTCACTATCGTACATAGTTAGGTAGCCTAACAGTTAGACGCCCTAACGGTCAATACGCGAAGCTCTCCGTTCCGCCTCCCGAGGTGACAGTTGACGCCCATGGTTTCGAGAAGTATGGGCGCGAACTGTCACCTCGGCAGGGCTTAAATACGCCGACGCCGGGGCTCGGGTGAGCTCCGGCGTCGGCGGATAATACAGCTAGGCTTCGGCGATTGATGCGGACTAGACGGCGGTTTTGGCGTCCTCGACCAGGGCGGAGACGGCCGGGAACAGCGGATGGTCCGGGGCCAGGCCCGTGATCTTCGCGGTGGCCTCCTCCGCGGTGGAGGACGCCAGGATCTGCCCGAGCTCCACGGCTTCGGCGTCGGCCGGGTCGTTGAAGCGCAGGGCTGCGGCGATCGCGCCGAGCAGTGCCTCCGGGACGATCCCGCGTTCTGCCAGTTCCGCAGCCGGACCGATGAAGCGTTCGTGCCGGCTGAGCTTGCGCAACGGCGCCCGTCCCACCCGGTTCACGGTGTCCGGCAGGTACGGGTTGGAGAAGCGGCCCAGGATCTTCTGGACATAGGCTTCCTGCTCCTCCCGGTTGAAGCCGTGCTTGGCCACCAGCAGCTCTTTCGTTTCGTCCAGGACGGCGCGCACATCGGCGGCGACGTCCTGGTCGGCCATGGCCTCGGAAATCTTCCCGAGCCCGGCCTCAAAACCGAAGTACGCTGCGGCGGCGTGCCCGGTGTTGACGGTGAACAGTTTCCGCTCGATGTACGGCTCCAGGTTGTCCACGAACGTGGCGCCCGGAATGACCGGCGCCGCCGCACCGAACGGGGTCCGGTCGATGACCCACTCGTAGAACGTCTCCACGGTGACGTCCAGCCCCTGTCCACTTTCCTGGTTGGGCACAATGCGGTCCACCGCGGTGTTCGCGAAGACCGCCTTGTCAGCGAGGGATCCCGCGGCCGGATCCCACTGGGCCGCCACCTCGGACTTCAGGATGTCCGTGGCGTTGATGGCGTTCTCACACGCCATCACCTGCAGCGGAGCGAGTCCGGCAGCCCGGGCGGCGATCCCCTTGGCAATCACAGGGGCCACGAATTTGAGGATGTGCGGCCCGACGGCGGTGGTGACGACGTCCGCCGTCGCGATCTCGGTGACGACATCCGCCTCCTGGCTGCTGGAGTTCAGCGCCCGGAAGTTCTCCACCGTGCGGACCGTGGGATGCTCCCCCACCTCGTGGACCTGGTAGCTGTCCGCGGCGGCCAGCTGGGTGATCAGGTCCTCCGCGACATCCGCGAATACCACCTCATACCCTGCGTCGTGCAGCAGCAGCCCCACGAATCCGCGCCCGATGTTTCCGGCTCCGAAATGTACAGCCTTCACTATGAATTGACCTTTCCGAACAGGGCCAGGACTTCCTCGACCGTGGTGGCGGCCTCAAGCTGCGCCACCTGGGCCTTGTTGGTGAAGACCTTCGCGATCGAGGACAGAATGTGCAGGTGTTCGTTGTTGATGCCCGCAACGCCGACCACGAACTTCACTTCCTTGCCGTTCCAGTCGATGCCGTTCGGGTAGCGGACCACGGAGACCGCCGACTTCATGATGTGGTCCTTTGCGGCGTTCGTGCCGTGCGGGATGGCCAGGAAGCTGCCCATGTAGGTGGAGACGGATTCCTCGCGTTCGTGCATGGCGTCCAGGTACCCGGCGTCAACGGCGCCGCGGTCCAGCAGGAGCCGTCCGGCCTCGTCGATGGCGGCGTCGCGGCTGGTGGCCGAGCCGTTCAGGACGACGCTTTCCGCCACAAGGATTCCGGCGGGGCCGGTTTCCTCGGGAGCTTCCGGCGTTGCGGCGCCGGCCGCAGTGCCCGCAGCGGCGGCCGGAACGTCGGTTCCGCCGTCCGTGTTGCTTGACCTGACCAGCTCCACGATCTCGTCGTAACGCGGGCTGTTCATGAAGTTATCGACCGAGACGTGCACGGCGCTGGCGGTAACCGGCTTGGCCCGTTCCGTCAGGTCCTGGTGCGTGATGACGACGTCGTAGGTGTCGCTGAGGTTGGCGATCGCGGAATTGGTGACCTTGACGTCCGGGAAGCCGGCGGCCTTGATTTTGTTCCGCAGCACCGAGGCGCCCATCGCGCTGGAACCCATGCCGGCGTCGCATGCGAAGACGATGTTCCTGACCGGGCCGGCGAGGACCGCGACGCCGCCGGCGGCAGAACCGGCCGCAGCACCGGCGGCAGCACGGGACCCTGTGAGCATGGAGGACACCGAGCTCTTCTTGCCCTTCATTTCCTCCATCCGGACGGTGGCGGCGCCGAGGGCTTCTTCCTCGGTTGCGCCCACCGGGGTCTTGCTGGCCTTCAGGATCACCGAGGCGATCAGGAAGGACACGGTGGTGGCCAACAACACGGAGAGGGTCACGCCGACGTAGCTGTCGCGTGCGGTGGCGGCGTAGACGGCGATGATGCTGCCTGGCGCTGCCGGCGAGCGGAGACCGGCGCCGGTGACCACGAGGGTGAAGATGCCGGTCATGCCGCCGCCGATGGCGGCGAGGATCATGATGGGCTTCATGAGCACGTACGGGAAGTAGATCTCATGGATGCCGCCGACGAACTGGATCAGGGCGGCGCCCGGCGCGGACGCCTTGGCCAGTCCCGTGCCGAAGATCGAGTAGGCGAGCAGGATTCCAAAGCCCGGACCGGGGTTGGCCTCGAGCAGGAACAGGATGGACTTGCCCTGCTCGAGCGCCTGCTGTGTTCCCAACGGAGTGAGGATGCCGTGGTTAATGGCGTTATTCAGGAACAGGACCTTCGCGGGCTCGATGAAGATGCTCGTGAAGGGAAGCAGTCCGTTGATGACCAGGAATTCGACAACTTTGCTGGCGCCGTCACTGAAGGCCTTCACCACCGGGCCGATCACGAGCATGCCAACGACGGCCATGGCGGCGGCCAGGATGCCGGCCGAGAAGTTGTCGATCAGCATCTCGAAGCCCGGCTTGACCTTGCCTTCCCAGATCTTGTCCAGCTTCTTCATGAGCCAGGCCGTGAGGGGGCCGAGCATCATGGCGCCAATGAACATGGGAATATCCGTGCCGACGATGACGCCGGTGGTGGCCACCGCCCCCACGACCCCGCCGCGCACGCCGTAGACCATCCGGCCGCCGGTGTAGCCGATCAGGAGCGGCAGCAGGAAGGTGATCATCGGTCCCACGAGCTTGGCGAGATCCGCGTTGGGCAAGAAGCCCGCCGGGATGAAGAGCGCCGTAATAATGCCCCAGGCGATGAACGCACCGATGTTGGGCATGATCATTCCGGACAGGAACGTCCCGAACTTCTGGACGCCCACCCGCACGCTGGTGCGGGGTTTCGCAACCGTCTCTGTTGCCATGTGATTTCCTAACCGTCATTCCTGCTGCACCGCAGGATGGTCCGATAATTTCGCGAAGCTAGCTGGTGGAGCTGATGGAGATCCGGTGGAGCCATTCGAGGAAAAGCTTGAGTTCCGAGCTGGAGAGCTGGTCCGAGTGCGATGCCTGCAGTGCCGCGTTCAAGGCGATCGCCGCCACAACCACTGACGATTTCCCGGAATCCTCGGGATCGCTGTTCTTGGCCTGGTCCGAGGACACCGCAAAGATCATGGCGTCGCGGGTCATGGCAGACAGCTCGAGGTTGCGCTCGGGCGCTTTTTCCGTGATGAGCATGAGCGTCACCCCGACGTTGGCAGCCAGAATGCTCCTGGCCGCCTCCCGCGGAGGAACGTTGAGGTGGCCGGCGACGGCGGCCTTGTTCAGCATTTCCTCCATCAAGCCCTCGGCGTCGGCGACGACGGCCGGGCGGCTCTCCGGGCGGATATTGCCAAACATGACCAGGTACAGTTCCGGCTGCTTGAGCCCAAACTGCACGTGGTTGTCCCACATCCGCCGGATATCTTCCAGCGGTTGTCCGGACGGCGCGAAGTCGCGTTCGCCCGCCACGTACTCCTCAAAACCCGCCGCGACGACGGCGTCGAACAGCCCTTCCTTGTCACCGAAGTGGTGATAGAGGGTCGGGGCGGTGACGCCGGCCAGCTGGGTGATCTGGCGGGTGGATACCGCGCCCCCGGCGGAGTTGGCCAGCAACTCCGCCGCCGCACGCAGCAGCCGCGTCTTTGGCGGAAGCTGGCCATCGAAACTCATAACCGCTACCCTAGCACCTATAGCAACGCTATATGAAGTGCATCACATACAATTTTTTCAGGTGCCGGGAGACGCCCGCTGACGTAGCCGTCGGCGGGCCCACCGGATGGACCGGGCCGGAATCTCCGGCCCGGTCCGGACGGCCGGCTCCGGCACCTGACACACCGGCTTACCGGCCCACGGCAGAGAATGAGGACCTTCAGTGCAGAACTTCCCAGGAGTAGGCGTCAGCCCCGGCCGCATCATCGGAACCATCCGCCAGATGCCCAAACCTGTCAGCGAGCCGCCCGCCGGGGAGCAGTTGCCGGCCGGCGTCACGGCTGAGGAAGCGACGGCGGCGTTGAAAGCGGCCGCGAAGGCGGTGCACGATGAGCTGAAGGCCCGGGCGCAGACGGTCAGTGGCGACGGAAAGGCGGTCCTCGAGGCCACCGCACTCATGGCGACGGACACGATGCTTCTGAAGTCGGCTGCCAAACTGATCGGCCGCGGCACCTCGGGCCAGCGGGCAATCTGGGAAGCGGGCGCCTCGGTCTCGGAAATGCTGCATAACCTGGGCGGCTACATGGCGGAGCGCGCCACCGACGTCCTGGACGTCCGGGCCCGGATCGTGGCCGAACTGCGCGGCGTCCCGGCCCCTGGCATCCCGTCCTCCCCCACCCCGTTCATCCTGATCGCCGAGGACCTGGCGCCGGCTGACACCGCCACGCTGGACCCGGAAAAGATTCTGGCGCTGCTCACGGCCGGCGGCGGACCGCAGTCCCACACCGCGATCATCGCCCGCTCCCTGGGCCTGCCCGCCGTCGTCGCCGCCACGGGCGTGGACCAGCTTCCGGACGGCACCGAGGTTTACGTAGACGGCGCAGCCGGCCTGATCACCGTGGATCCTGATGACTCCCAGCGGGCCGCCGCCGAGCACTGGGCCGCCACGGCCTCGCTGCTGGCGGACTTTGACGGCACCGGCGCGACGGCGGACGGCCATCTGGTGCCGCTGCTCGCCAACGTCGGCGGGGCGAAAGACGCCGTGGCCGCCGCGAAGCTCAACGCACAGGGCGTGGGCCTGTTCCGGACCGAATTCTGCTTCCTGGAGCGGGACACCGAGCCCACCGTGGATGAACAGGCCGCCGCATACAAGGGCGTCTTTGACGCCTTCCCGGGCAAGAAAGTGGTCCTCCGGACGCTCGACGCCGGCGCGGACAAACCGCTGCCCTTCCTCACTGACGCCACGGAACCCAACCCCGCCCTCGGCGTCCGCGGGTACCGCACCGATTTCACCACACCGGGCGTGCTGGAACGCCAGCTGCAGGCCATCGCCCGGGCCGAGCAGGAGTCCGAGGCGGACGTCTGGGTGATGGCACCGATGATTTCCACCGCGGAGGAGGCCGCCCGCTTCGCCACACTGTGCGCCGAGGCCGGGATCAAGACCCCCGGGGTCATGGTGGAAGTCCCGTCGGCGGCGCTCACCGCCGAGGCCATCCTCCGGGAAGTAGCCTTCGCGAGCCTGGGCACCAACGACCTCACCCAGTACGCCATGGCCGCCGACCGCCAGCTCGGCCCGCTTGCAGCGCTCAACACGCCCTGGCAGCCCGCCGTGCTCCGGCTTGTCGGCCTGACCGTGGAAGGTTCCGTCGCGGAGGGCCACAACAAGCCCGTCGGCGTCTGCGGCGAGGCGGCCGCGGACCCGGCCCTCGCCGTCGTCCTCACCGGGCTCGGGGTTTCCACGCTGTCCATGACGGCCCGGTCCCTCGCCGCCGTGGCCGCCGTGCTGAAGACCGTCACCCTGGCCGAGGCGCAGGAACTGGCCAAACTGGCCCTCTCCGCGCCGAGCGCCACCGAGGCCCGCGCCTGGGTCCGGGCGAAGCTGCCGGTGCTCGAGGAGCTCGGGTTGTAGGGACGCAACAGGTCGGAGGCAGTGTGAGGCCGAACCGGGGGCGCTAGGATGCACTCCATGACACTGATTGCTCCCCGGGTGACGGCCGCCCTTCCGGCTGTGGACGCCCGGAATCTCCGGTTCGCCCTGAACGGCAGCGACGACATCACGGTGTTTGTCGACGGCACCGTCCACCGGCTGCCGTCCCAGGCCCGGGACGCCGTCGTGGACCTGCTGGCGCGCTTCGGCCGGGGCGAGGCGGTGACAGTCAGCAGCGTCGAGGAAATGCTGACCACGTCCCGGGCCGCGGAGCTGGCCGGCATCTCGCACACCTATCTGCGGAACATGACGGACCGCGGCGAAATCCCGGTGGAATACCGGGGCACGCACCGGCGGATCCGGCTCGCCGACATCATGGCCTGGCTGGAAAGGCAGAAGAAGAACAGTACCGCTGACGGCGCCCAGGAGCACGGGGATGACGGTGCCGCCGGTGCTTCGTGACGGCGTGATAAGGATCAAACAACAATCCCGGCCCTGCGCGGAAACGCGGAGAAGGCCGGGGTTACGCTTGGATTGTGGGTAAGTTCAAAGGGTGGCACATCGTGGCCGGCATTGCCGCCATGGTGCTCACCGGTATCCTCGGAACCGCCATGGGGCTGAACAATACGGCTGCCTTTATGTCCAGCTGTGTTGCGTTTGTGGCCGTTTCCCTGTGGGTGGACAGCCGGATTTCGCTCCGCAGGAGGGCAGCAGCGCAGCGGGGGGCGCGGGAAGCAGCGCGTGCGGCAGCGCTGGAGGCCGAGCAGCCCAAACGCGAGGGCCGCGGCACCTGAAGCCACTGGACCGGCCTAGATCCTGGGGCGCCCCGCCCAGCGCCGCGCCTTCAGTGCCGCGTGGAGTTCCAGCCGCACCATCCCCTTGAGCGGGTCGACGCCGAGCAGCTGGCGGATCCGGCCCAGGCGGTTGTAGATGCTGCTCCGGTGCAGATGCAGTTTGTCCGCTACTTCCTGGACCGAGCCGTCATTGTCATAGAAAAGCTCCAGCACCGGCAGCAGCTCGTGGTTCCGGTCGTGGTCCTCCAGGATGCGGAAATAGACCGAGCCCGCGTCCGCCCACGCCCCCGCTCCGCCGCCGGCCGAGGCCAGCACCTGGTAGATCCCGGTGGCGCGGCAGTCCACGAGTTCACCGAGCTGGGGATCCACCGCCGCGGCCTGCGCGGCCTGCCGGGACTGCCGGTAGGCCTCGGCCAGTTCACGCGGCTTCGCGAAGCCCTCGGAGGTTCCCAGGATGATCCGGTGGACCTGCCGGCCGGCGCGTTTGGCCAGCTCCAGCTGGTAGTGGACCAGCACCTGGGCGTGGTCGGCCCGGCCGGTCGATTCCCTGAACAAGACGGCGGCGTGGGTTTCCGTGCCGGCGCTGAACAGGGCGGCGTCGACCCCGATGGTTGCCTGCAACGCCGCGGAGCGGTGGATCAGCGTGGAGGCGATCGGATCCGCACCTTCCGCCCAGCCGTCGGCGTCGAGGACCGTCACGAGCTGCCAGGGTCCGCGCCCCTGCACTTCCTTCCAGCCGGCCACCGCGGCGACGGCGTTGGACTCGCCACGGCAGGCCGCCAGGAATTCCTGTTCACGGCGGCGGCGGAACTCGGATTCGGCCGTGTTGGAGTCCAGCAGCAGGGCAGAGAGCTGCTCCAGCTCGCCGGCCACCCCGGGCAGCTGGGCGAGCACCGACGTCGCGTTCGGCTCCTCGGCGTCGAGCTGGACCCAGAGGTACCCCACCCGGAAGCCCCGCACCAGGAGGGGAACGCAGACCCGGCCCAGCATCCCGAGCTCCTCGTTGGCGGGCACGACCACGGGGCGGACCGCCGTCGCGATCCCGTGCGAGAGCTGCCAGGCGCTGACGTCCACCGGGACGCGCTTGCTGAGCAGGAAGTTCACCCGGACCCGGTCCGCGTGCGACTGGTTGGAGCTGTAGGCGAGCAGCAGGCCGTCGAGATCCTCGAGCGACAGACCGCGGCCCAGCTTCAGCGCGACGTGCTCCACGAGCTGTTCGACATCCTGCTGCTGCATGCTGCCAGACTACTGCCGATGCCACCGCCAGCGACAATGCTGCGGCGGGCACCACCCAACGGACAGCAGGCGACACCTGCCGCTTGCCGATTCGACAAATGTCCAGCCCGCTATTTGAAAAAGCGCGGATTTCCGGGGAAAGCCGGTGCCGCCGCGCGGCGGAGCCTGTCGCTTGCCTCACAGCCGGATTTATTCTGGAAGTACGACTTCCCCGCATACACCCAGGCCTACAAGGCCGCCAGCACTGGAGCCCACAAATGATCATCGGTGTCCCCAAAGAGATCAAAAACAATGAATTCCGCGTCGCCATCACGGCTGCCGGTGTGCACGAGTTCCGCACCCACGGCCACTCGGTCCTGGTGGAGCGCGGCGCAGGCCTGGGCTCGGGCATCACCGACGAGGAGTACGCCATCGCCGGCGCCGAGATCGTCGCCGACGCCGATGACGTCTGGGGCCGCGCGGACATGGTCATGAAGGTCAAGGAGCCGGTAAAGGCCGAATACCACCGCTTCCGCAAAGGCCTGATTCTCTTCACCTACCTGCACCTCGCCGCGGAACCGGAGCTGACGCAGGAGCTCATCAACACCGGCGTCACCGCCATCGCCTACGAGACCGTGCAGGAAGGCCGCACCCTGCCGCTGCTCGCCCCGATGTCAGAGGTTGCCGGCCGACTGTCCGTCCAGGTCGGCGCCACGTCGCTGATGGCTCCGGCCGGCGGCAAGGGTGTGCTGCTCGGCGGCGTGCCCGGTGTCCGCCCGGCCAAGGTCGTTGTCCTTGGCGCCGGCGTCGCCGGCACCAACGCAGCCGCCATGGCCCTGGGCCTCGGCGCCGACGTCACCATCCTGGACATCAACATCAACCGCCTGCGCGAACTTGATGCCCAGTACCAGGGCCGCCTGAAGACCGTTGCCTCCAACGCCTACGAGATCGAGAAGTCCGTGGTCGACGCCGACCTCGTGATCGGCTCCGTGCTGATCCCTGGCGCAAAGGCCCCGAAACTGGTCACCAACGAGCTCGTCTCCCGGATGAAGCCCGGCTCCGTGCTGGTGGACATCGCCGTGGACCAGGGCGGCTGCTTCGAGGACACGCACCCCACTACGCACCAGGAACCGACGTACAAGGTCCACAACACGATCTTCTACTGCGTTGCCAACATGCCCGGCGCCGTTCCGAACACCTCGACCTACGCGCTGACGAACGTCACGTTGCGCTACGCCGTCTCGCTGGCCAACCTGGGCGTCAAGGCCGCCTTCGAACGCGACGCCGCCCTTGCCGCCGGCCTCAACATCGCCGGCGGCAAGGTCGCCCACCGCTCGGTCTCGGAGGCGCACAACCTGCCCCTCGTCGCCGACTGGCACGATCTGGTCTCCGCCTAAGCAACCGCCCCCGGCACCGCATCGGCTGCTCCGTTACCGCCCTTTGGGACCCCCCAAACGGCGGTAGCGGAGCCGTCGATTGCTGTTTAAGCCCGGTTGCTGTTCAGGCCAGCGCCCGCGCCTGCTCGATCAGCCGCAGCACCTCCACGGGCCCTGACGGATCCACCGGGACAGGCAAGGCCGAGCCCGCCCCGCCGCCGCGGATCTTGTCCGCCAGGATCCGGTAGAACTCCGGGTAGGCGCCGCGCTCGGTGGGCAGCCGGTCGAGGTGGCCGTCCCGGCCGAGGAGCCCGGCCCAGTTCCGGTCCTCGACGCCGTAGTCCGGGTCCATTGGGCTGCCGCCCGCCGCGACGAACGGCTCCTGCGGGTCAACGCCATGCTTGGTGAAGCCGCCCCCGCTGCCCAGCAGCCGGAAACGCGGCCCCTGCTGGGCGCAGAGCATGTTCATCCACAGATGGCTCGTGACGCCGGATTCGTGCCGGAGGGCGAGGAAGACGTCGTCGTCGGTCCTCTCCCCGGGCCGCCGGGCGTCCAGTTCGGCGTGGGTGACTGTGGCGGGCCCGAACAGCTGCACCGCCTGGTCCAGCAGGTGGGTGCCGAGATCGAACAGCACGCCGCCGCCCTCGTCCGCCGTCGCCGCCGCCTTCCACGCCTTGGCGACCGCCGGGGACCAGCGTTCGAATCGGGATTCGAACCGCGTGACCGTGCCGAGGACCCCGCTGTCCAGCAGGCCCCGGATGGTCAGGTAGTCTCCGTCCCAGCGCCGGTTCTGGAAGACGGTGAGCACGCGTCCCAGCCGCGCCGCAAGCCGGATGAGTTCCTCACCTTCGGCGCTGCGCACGGTAAAGGGTTTGTCGACGACGACGTCGAGCCCGGCTTCCAGCGCGGCTTTCGCGAGCGGGAAATGCGTGGCCGGCGGGGTTCCCAGGATAAGCAGGTCCAGTTCGCCGGCGAGCCTAAGGATGTCCGCCGGGGTGTCCACGATCCGGGCGCCGGGGTACCGGGCAGATGCGGCGGCCTGCCGGCCGGCGTCGGAGGTGGAGATGACCGCGAGGAAGTAGGCGGGGTCCGCCGCGAGCAGCGGGGCATGGAAGACGCTGCCCGAGAGGCCGAAGCCTGCAACGGCCGTACGGATGGGCCGGGTGGAGTCGGTTGTCATGGCTCCCACGCTACCCCCGCCCGGACCCTCCCGCCCGGCTCAAACGGCGAAGGCCGGCACCCCCGATGCGGGGTTGCCGGCCTTGCTGTATCAGCTGGCTCGTAGCCGGGGGCTACTTCTTTTCCCAGCCGAGGGTGGTCCAGTCCGGAACCTGGGACAGGCTCTTGAACAGGGACGGGCCGTAGTTGGCCAGGCCGCTGCGCACAAAGGAGATCTGCGGACCGTTCATCACCACACCCATGGAGAAGTACTTCTCCATGTGCTTCTTCTCAACTTCCATGGCTGCCTTGTTGCGCTCGGTGTTGTCGGCGATGGTAGAGAGCTTCTGGATCTCGGCGTCCAGTTCCGCGTCGCCCAGTTCGTTCTCGTTCGTCTTGGAATCATAGAACTGCTTGACGGCGTCGGTCGCGTCCGAGCCCACGGTGTAGCCGGAGACGCTCATGAAGAAGTCCCGGCTGCCCAGGACCTTGCCGAAGTCGGCGGATGCGCGCTGGTCGATGCCAACATCCATGCCGCCGGCCTTCAGCTGGCTCTGCAGCGTCTGCGCGAACGCCAGGGTGGTGGGATCGTCGCCGAAGTTGCTGATCTTGAAGGCGGCGGGGACGCCGTCCTTTTGCATGATGCCTGCGGCGTTGGCCGTGTAGCCAGCGTCGGTCAGGACCTTCTTGGCGGCCTCGGCGCCGGTTTCCTTGACCGGGTAGTTGTCCTGGTAGTACTTGGAGAACGGCAGCAGCATCATCGATCCGGAGCTGGTTTCGTCCCAGTTCAGTCCGTTGAAGCGCACCTTGCGCAGGGCCTCGCGGTCGACGGCGGTGAAGATCGCCTTGCGGACTGCGACGTCACTCATCGGCGCCTTCTGCGCGTTGAGGTTCAGGCCGCCGGCGAAGAGGCGCTGGCCACGGCGGATCTCGGAGTTCTTGGAGCCGTCGAGCTGCTTGTAGGGGGTGATGGTGTTTGCGGAAACACCATCGATTTCACCGTTCTTGAAGGCTGCGATGGCGGCGCTGCTCTCCAGCTGGCGGAAAACCACCTTGTCCAGGACAGGCTGGGTGCCCCACCACTTGTCGTTCTGGGCAAGCGTGACCGTCTTGGCGGCACTGTCGTACTGGTCCAGCTTGAAAGGCCCGGCCATCCATTCCGGGTGCATGTCGCCGGTGAAGCCTTCGTTGAAGAGCGCCGGGGTGTTCACGGCCGGGTGGACCAGGCCGGTGAAGAGGGCATCCAGCGGATAGACCGGCTGGGTGGTGGTGACAATGACTTCCTTGGCGCTGGAACCGGCTTTGACGGATTCGACGAACTCGTAGGCGCCGGAACTGACGATGTCGATGTCCTTGTTTTCGCCCTTGAGCATGTTCCAGGTGTTTTCGAAGGTCTTGACGTCGATCGGGGTGCCGTCGTTGTAGGTGGCCTTCTCATTGACCTTGATGGTGATGGTCTGCTTGCCGTCCTTGACCTCGCTCTTGACGTCTTCGCAGAAATCCTTGTTCGGCGTGGCGGTGCCGTCGAAGTCATAGTTCCAGCAGCCCCAGGTGCCGGCCTGGTCGATCGGGCGGTGCAGGGCGGTGTTGTCCGCACTGTTGCCGTTGTTGGAGAAACCGTTGAAGTCCGGACCGATGTTGCCCAGCGGCAGAGTGACGGTGCCGCCCGGCTGCAGGTCCTTGACGTCCTTCGCGTTGATGCTGATCAGCTTGGCCAGGTCACTTCCCGCGTCCTGGCCTTTCGCGGCCGCCGGACCTTGTGCGGCGCCGCCGCCACAAGCGGTCAGCGCAAGCGCTGCAACGACGGCGGTAACGCCGCCGATCTTGGTCAGATTCTTCATGTGTTCCCCTTCATTTTTGGTGCAAGGTGTGATGCGTGTGACTGGTGGGTCAGTTTGTTTCGTGGACAACGAGCATGTCCGCGTCCAGTTCGCCGTCCGGGTAGAAACAGGCGAATTGCTGGTCGATGGGGGCCGCCGGGAACGGGTGTCCGGCGCCGGTGGTTTCCGCGACTGTGGCCAGTCCGGGCTCCAGGCTCAGGCACTTCTCCTGCTTCGCCGGCGGCAGTGCCACGAATACCGGGCAGCGGGTCGCGAAGTTGCAGCCCGTGGGGGCCTCCAGCGGTGAGGGCAGGTCCCCCTGCAGGATGATGCGTTCGCGGGTGCGTTCCAGGACGGGGTCCGGAACCGGAATCGCGGAGAGCAGCGCCCGGGTGTACGGGTGGCGCGGATTGTCGAAGACGCTGTCCACGTCCCCGATCTCCACAATCTTGCCCAGGTACATCACGGCCACGCGGTTGGAGACGTGCCGCACCACGGACAGGTCGTGGGCCACCATCAGGTAACTCAGGCCGAGTTCCGCACGGAGCTGGTCCAGCAGGTTGATGACGCCGGCCTGGACGGATACGTCCAGGGCGGACACCGGCTCGTCCAGAACCACCAGTTTGGGGTTCACGGCGAGGGCGCGGGCAATGCCGATGCGCTGGCGCTGGCCGCCGGAGAACTGGTTGGGGAAACGGTTGACGTGGTCCGGCTGGAGACCCACGAGCTCCATCAGCTCCATGATGCGTTTCCGGATCTGGGGCTTGGCCATGCCCGCGTTCTCGAGCGGCTCGGACAGCACTTCAAAGACGGTGAAGCGCGGGTCGAGGGCGCCGGTGGGGTCCTGGAACACCATCTGGAGTTCCTTGCGCATGGCACTCTTGGTCTTTGCGTCGGAGGCTTCCTTGTTGCTGAGCCCGCCGATGACCACTTCCCCGTCCTGGTCTTTGTGGAACTCCATGATTTCCAGCAGGGTGGTGGTCTTGCCGCAGCCGGACTCGCCGACGATCGAGAAGCACTCGCCCTCGCGGATGTCGAAGCTCAGCCCGTCCACCGCCTTGACGGTGCCGATCCGGCGTTTGATCAGGGCACCCTTCATCAGCGGGAAGTGCTTCCGGACGTCCCGGAGTTCCAGCACAGTCCTGCGTTCCGCGCGCGGGATCGCGTCAAAGTGTGACACCGGAACGGCCGGCGCCCGGAAGACCTCACGGACGTCCACGTCGGGGCCGAGGGACCCGGTCTTGAGGCAGGCGGCCCGGTGCGGCAGTCCGCCATTCAGACTGGCACCGGTGACCGGCCGCAGCTCCGGCTCGCCGTGCAGGCAGGCGTCGCTGGCCAGCGGGCAGCGCGGCGCGAAGGAACAGCCTGTGGGGGGATGGATGAGGTTGGGCGGGATGCCCTCAATAGGCACCAGCGAGGACTTTTCGGCCGCGTCAACGCGCGGCACCGCGCCGAGCAGGCCCATCGTGTACGGCATCCGCGGGTTGTAGTAGATGTCATCGACGCTGCCGGTTTCCACCGGCTTGCCGGCGTACATCACCATGATGTCGTCCGCCATGCCGGCGACGACGCCGAGGTCGTGGGTGATCATCACGACGGCGGCGCCGGTTTCCTCCTGCGCGGCGTGCAACACCTCGAGGACCTGCGCCTGGATGGTGACGTCCAGCGCCGTCGTCGGCTCGTCGGCGATCAGAACTCGCGGGTTGTTGGCGATGGCGATGGCGATCATCACGCGCTGCCGCATGCCGCCGGAGAACTCATGCGGGAATGCCTTGATCCGGTCCTTCGGGCTGGGGATGCCCACCATGCCCAGAAGCTCGACGGCGCGCGCCTCCTTGGCCTGCTTGCTCATGGTCGGGTTGTGCACCGTGAGCGCCTCGATGATCTGGTTCCCTACCGTGTAGACCGGGGTCAGGGAGGACAGCGGATCCTGGAAGACCATGGCGATATCGTTCCCGCGGTACTGGCACATGGCCTTGTCGCTGAGTCCCAGCAGTTCCTTGCCCTGGAGCCGGACCGAACCGGTGATCTCCGCCGTCGGGGGCAGCAGTCCCATGATGGCCATGGAGGTAACGGACTTTCCGGAACCGGATTCGCCCACGATGCCCAGCGTTTTGCCGGCACGGAGGTCAAAATCGATGCCGCGGACGGCGTGCACCACCCCGTTCTCGGTGTTGAAGCGGACGTTCAGGTCCCGGACGGAGAGCACGGCGTCCGCAGGGGCATCACCTGCGGCGTGCAGCCCGGCGACGTGCAGGCGCTCGATGGCGGAGAGCTCGGCGGACAGGTCGGCGGACTCGGTGCCGGCGGTCATTTCGTGGCTCATGTGGTCTTCTTCCCTGCGGTCGTCGGTGTCTTGCCGGACTTGCCCTTCCCGGGGTCGCTCCTCTTGGCGCGGCCGACGGAGCTGGAGCTGGGGTCGAACGCGTCACGGAGGCCGTCGTTCATCATGGCGAGCGAACCGGTCAGCAGGAACATGACGGTCAGCGGGACCCAGAACATCCACGGGAAAGTGGAGACCTGGGAGGTTGCCTGGCCGATCAGCACACCCAGGCTGACGTCCGGGACCTTGATGCCGATGCCGATGAAGGAAAATGCCACCTCGGCCAGGATCGCTCCGGTGATGCCGCGGGTGATGTCCAGCACCAGCAGCGAGCCGATGTTCGGGACGAGGTGCCGCCAGACAATGCGCCGCGGCGGGATCCCCATGTACTGGGCGGCCTTGACGAAGTCCCGGGTCATGAGCGACATCGAGAGTGAGCGGATGAGGCGGGCCGTCCCCATCCAGCTGAAGACCAGCAGGACGATGATCAGCAGGAGCCAGCTGGGCAGGGACTTCTGCAGGCCGTTGCCGCCGCCGCTTGTGGCCACGGCGACGACCAGCAGGGCCGGCATCATGATCAGGGCTTCGAGGATGAAGAGCATGACCTTGTCCACCTTCCCGCCGAAGTAGGCCATGGTGCAGCCATAGACGGCGGCGATCAGGACCGAGACGAGGCCGACGACGAGGCCAATCAGGATCGAGATCCGGGTGCCCTCCACGGTCAGGGCGTAGAGGTCTATCCCGGCCTGGGAGGTTCCCAGCAGGTGCTCGGCCGACGGCGGCATGCCAATGTTGAACGGGTCGATCCTCTCCTTGTCCCAGCTGGTGAAGAGGCCGCCCATGAAAGAGAAGAGGGTCAGGGCGAGGAAGATGACCAGGCCGACGACGGCTGTCTTGTTGCGCAGGAAGCGGCGGAGGATGATCGAGGACTTCGTGATGACGACGTCGCTGTTCTCGATTTTTGCCTCACCGGCGACGGCAGCCGGGTCGACGGTATTGAGGTTTGTCATGGTTACTGCACCCGCACTCTCGGGTCGACGAGCGTGGTGGCGAAGTCCGCCAGGATGGCGCCGATTGCGAAGATTACGGAGCCGTAGGCGAGGGTCGCCGTCGCGGCGTTGACGTCCTGCAGGGCGATCGCGTCAATGCTCCAGGA
The DNA here is from genome assembly GCF_030433895.1 of Arthrobacter sp. PsM3. Lineage (GTDB taxonomy): Bacteria > Actinomycetota > Actinomycetes > Actinomycetales > Micrococcaceae > Arthrobacter. Next base: position 46,808 of record NZ_JARUXE010000006.1, read on the forward strand.
GCCGACGCCGTGCCAGGCGAAGATCTTCTCGGCGAAGAAGCCGCCGGCGAAGATGGCCGGGATGGTGAAGGCGATGCTTTGCGCCACGGGGATGAAGGACACCCGGAGGGCGTGCCGGCTGATGGCCTGGTTGCGGGTCAGCCCCTTGGCCCGAGCCGTCCGGACGAAGTCGGCGTTGACGTTGTCCAGGAGGTATTGGCGCTGGGCGATCTGGTAGGTCCCCCAGCCCACGATCGTGATCGCGAAGGTGGGCACCGCGTAGTGGGCCAGCATGTCGACGAATTGCGCCCAGCCGCCGCCGTCCAGCCCCGGGGTGGAGATGCCGGTGACAAAGAAGATGCGTTCTCCGACCGTCTCGTTGATGTTGATGGCGCCAAGCTGCACCAGGAAGTAGGCGATTGGCGCGGGCACGATGTAAACGAGGTAGCTGTAGGAGGTGATGACCCGGTCGGAGGCCCTGTACTGCCGCGCCGCGGTATACACACCCAGGGCGACGCCGATGATCAGGGTCAGGACGATGGAGGCCAGGAACAGCCGGGTCGAGATCCAGACCCGGTCACCGAATTCGGCGTTGATGAACGCGCCGTTGGGGCTGCGTCCCCAGTCCCAGCGGGTGACGATCGCCGTGAGCCACCCGACGTAGCGCTCCCACGGGCTCAGGTCCGGGTCGAGTCCCTTGAGGCGGAAGGAGTTCGCCACCTGTTCGGGGGTGGGCCGCGGAATGCGTTCCTGTTCCAGCAGCGCGGGCTGCAGGGTGTTGACGGCCAGGAAGTACCCGGCCGTGGTGGTCAGGAAGATCATGAAGACATACGTGAGGGCACGTTTGGCGAGGTATCGGATCATGGGACGGCTAGTTCTGGATCGCCGTTGCCTGTGCGGAGCCTGCCGTTGCCGGACCGGCTGATACAGCCTCGCCAACTGCAGGATTCTTGACAAAATTCACAGCTTGGTCCTTCCGTAGTCCCCCATCCGGCAGGGGATTACCGCCGCCGATCCGGGATCTTGGCCAGCGGGTGTCTGGCCGCCCGCAGGCCTTTCAGCACGTCCTGGTGGACTATGTTGCGGGTCACATTCCAGAGGAAACTATCACATCCGCACGGCAGCCGAATGCCCCCCATCCCGGCAATCCGCGAGTCAGGTATCAGATCGTTATGAATAAATCCGGGGAATTGATTTGACGTGGCCCGTCCGGGATCCGGATCGAACTAGGCCCCCCGCACCACGCGCGAGACGAGCTCACGCCAGGACGCGGCGAGGCGGTCGGGGGAAATCTGGTGCACCCGGACGGCATGCAGAATCCGCTCAGGCTCCAGGACGGCACTGAGCGAGGTGGCCATCAGCCAGGGGTCCGCGGTCACGCCCGCCTCCCGGAGCAGCATCTCCAGATGCCGGTGCCAGAGCACGGCCGCCGGTACGTCGAAACGGTTGTACGCGGATACGTCCGCGGCCCGGGCCAGCTCGCCGAATTCCATCACCCAGGCGATGCGCTCCTCGCCGAAGGCGATGAGCCGCTCCAGCGGCGGAGCGCCCGGGCCGAGCGGCGGCGGACCGAACATGAAACGCCCCTGGAACCGGGCCTCGGCGTCGCTGAGCAGCGCCATCATGAGCCCCGCCCGGCTGCCGAACCGGCGGAACACCGTCCCCTTGCCCACCCCCGCCCGCTGCGCCAGCGTGCCCATGGTCAGCCCGTCCGCCCCGCATTCCTCGATGAGCTCGCGGGCAGCACGGAGCAGCAGCTCGCGGTTCCGGGCGGCGTCGCGGCGTTCGGGCTCCGCGTCCGGGCGGAGGGGGATTAAGCTCACACCGCACAGTCTAGCCTCGGGGAATAGAAACGGACCGCAGTCCGTTTTGATCAGTGAAGGCCGGCAAAGCCTCCACGATCAGCCAGCCGCGGGATCATCCGCGGCGCGACCCCCAGGAGTCCACATGTCCAAGAACACCGTTCTCACCCTGGTCGGCAGCCTGCGCGCCGATTCCACCAACCAGAAGCTCGCCGAGGCCATCCAGCTGAACGCACCCGAACAGGTTGAGGTGCTCATCCATGATTCCCTCGGCAACATCCCGTTCTACAACGAGGACATCGACGTCGAGGGCCAGGTTCCCGCCGCCGCAGCCGCCCTGCGCGCCGCCGCCAACGAGGCCGACACCCTGCTGCTGGTTACGCCGGAGCACAACGGCACGGTCCCCGCATCGCTGAAGAACGCCATCGACTGGCTGTCACGCCCCTTCGGCGCAGGCGCCCTCAGCGGCAAGCCGACCGCCGTCGTCGGCACCGCCTTCGGCCAGTTCGGCGGAATCTGGGCCCAGGATGAGGCCCGCAAGGCCGTCGGCATCGCCGGCGCCCGGGTCCTGGAGAACGTCAAGCTGGCCGTCCCGGGCTCCATGGTCCGCTTCGCCGAGGTCCACCCGAAGGACGACGCTGAGGTCGTGGAGCAGATCAAGGCCGTCTTCGAGGCCCTGGAAGACTCCCGCGCGGTCACCGCAGCCTAGGTCCGCAACAAAGCGGAACATCCCCGGCCGCCGAGAAGCGGCCGGGGATGTTCCGTGTCCGGAGCCGTCCGGAACTGATTGGAAACAAAGGTTTTCCCCGAGGCAACATGGGTTGTATTCTGTGAGATGTGACCCACGAAACACTTGATGCCGCCGCAGAAGTACTTCCGGCCGAGGCAATTGACGCAATCGAACGTGCGGCTACGTCCGCCCACCGCCACGAGGACCTGTTCTCGGAGCGCGCAGCAAATATCAAGCAATCGGCGGTCCGGGATGTTTTCGACATCTCGATGCGCCCCGGGCTCGTCTCACTGGCGGGCGGAAGTCCGTATCTGCAGTCCCTGCCGCTGGAACGGCTCGGCCAGACCGCCGCGAAGATCATCGCCGAACAGGGGATGACCGCGCTGCAGTACGGCGGAGGGCAGGGCACCGAGGAACTCCGGACCCAGGTCTGCGAAGTTATGGCCGCCGAAGGCATCCTGGACGCAAAACCAGAAAACGTCGTGATCACCGCGGGTTCCCAGTCCGCGCAGGACGTCGCGACGAAGGTCTTCTGCAACCCGGGGGATGTGGTGCTGGTCGAGGACCCCACCTATGTCGGCGCACTTAACACCTTTGAGGCCTATCAGGTCCAGGTCGCCAACGTGCCGATGGACGGCGACGGGATCATTCCGGACCTCCTGGAGGCGCGGATTGCCGCCCTGCAGACGGCAGGCAAGAACATCAAGTTCCTGTACACGATCCCGAGCTTCAACAACCCCTCCGGCATCACGCTGTCGATGGAGCGGCGGCAACGGGTGGTGGATATATGCCGTAAGGCGAACATTTTGGTATTGGAGGACAATCCCTACGGACTGCTCCGTTTCGACGGAAAGCCCCTCACCCCGCTGCGGGCAGCGAACCCGGACGACGTGATCTACATGGGGTCCTTCTCGAAGATCTTCGCGCCGGGCCTGCGGATCGGCTGGGCACTCGTCCCCGCCCACCTCCAGCGCCGCTATTACCTGGCCTCGGAGGCTGTCACCCTGTGCCCGCCGACCCTCAACCAGATGCTCGTCTCCGCCTACCTTCGTGACTACGACTGGCGCGGCCAGATCGACACGTACCGGGGGCTGTACAAGGAAAGGTGCGATGCGATGCTGGCCGCCCTCGACGAATACATGCCGCCGGGCCTCAGCTGGACGCGTCCGGAGGGCGGCTTCTTCGTCTGGGTCACGCTGCCCGAGGGCGTTGACACCTACCCGCTGCTGAAAAAGGCAATCGATGCCGGGGTGGTCTTCATTCCGGGCGCCGCCTTCACACATTCCGATGATCCCTCCAACAAAATTCGGCTGGCCTTCAGCGCCGTCCCACCGGAGTCCATCCGCGAAGGAGTCCGCCGGCTGGCGCCGGTCCTGCGGGAAGCCATCGAGGCCCTGTAGCCTGAATCATTGGTGCATGGCCCCACACGTTCGCTGACCCCAAGGAGCATTTCATGACCGGAATTATTGTTGTCGGCGTTGACGGCAGCGAGACTGCCCTGAAGGCCGCGCACACCGCCCGTGACCTTGCCGCCTCGCTCGGGGCGACCCTTCACGTGGTCAGTGCGTTCGACAGCGACAGGACAGAGGTCTTCGGCAGCGGCAGCGACAAATGGATTGTCTCCGATGCGGGGGACGCGGAGAAGGTGGCCCGGGGCGTCGCGGACAGCCTCCGCACCCCGGCACTGAACGTCACCTACGCAGCCGCCCGCGGCAAGCCGGCCGAGGCGCTGATCGACGAAGCGGCCCGCTCCGGCGCCTCACTGATAGTGGTCGGGAACCGCCGGATGCACGGCCTGGGCCGCGTGCTCGGCAGCGTGGCCAACTCCGTGGCCCACAACGCGCCCTGCGACGTTTACATCGCCAAGACCGATACGTCGGATTAGGCGCGGACCGCAACTGCCGGCGCCGGACATTCCCGGCGCCGGCCCGGCCGTTGAACAGCCCCGGGGCAAATCTTCGGCGGCCTCCGGTCACCCCCAATGGTGATCGGCAGCCAACGGACAGCGCGTCCCGTGCCGGCGGTCGTGGCTTCTTTACGGAAGCACTGGGGTACGTGCCGTCTGGTCCGAGATGTGGGACGTGGCAGCGCATTCCCGCACGGACTCGACCCCTTCGACCGCAGCGGCAAGGTCCGGGTAGGTTCTGGAGAGGGCCAGCACGGCCCCGTTCCCGTCAAGGATGCGGATGAGGAAGGCGCCCCGGTCGTCACGGACGAGTTCAAACTTGCCGGGGGCTGAGGGCCGTTGGGCTTCGGCTGCCTGAACGGTGCCGGACACGGCCGGCGCCGGGGCGTGCGGGACTCCCTGGAACGCATGTGCGTGTTTGGCGGCGGAAGGCTGGACGGGGGAAATCGTTGACATGGTAGCTCCACAGTGGGGTTCCAGTGGCCGCGTCCTGACCTACTCCTGACTATACCCTCCGAGACCCTGCACGGATGTCGTGCGTCACAATCGGGGTCCCGCGTGGACCGACAGGGCGTCTGCGGGCCCTGTCGGTCCGGCTCCAGGGCCCGCCGGTTCCCGGCCTATCCGGCCGCCGCCCCGGCAGTCTTCAGCATCCGGCGCAGGATCTTGCCGGAGGAGGACTTCGGTACGGCGTCGATGAATTCCACCCGGCGGATTTTCTTGAATGGCGCCACCCTGGCCGCCACATACTCCATTACCGCGGCCTCGTCGAGCCGCTCCCCGTCCTCCCCGGGCTGACGCACCACAAACGCCATCGGCACTTCCTGGCCGTCGGCGTCGGACGTTCCGATCACTGCGGCGTCCGCGATGCCGGGGTGGGTCAGCAGCAGCGCTTCCAGCTCCGCCGGTGCGATCTGGTAGCCCTTGTACTTGATCAGTTCCTTGAGCCGGTCCACGATCGTGACAACGCCGTCGGCGCGCACTGTGGCAATGTCCCCGGTGTGCAGGAAGCCGTCCGGGTCGAGCGTGTCCGCCGTTTCCTCGGGCCGGTTGAGGTAGCCGAGCATCACGTTGGGTCCGCGGCACAGCAGGTGCCCGGGCGCACTGGTGCCCTCGGCCGGGAGATCGATTTCCGCCCCGGTGGCAGGATCCAGCAGCCGGCAATCCATGTTGGGGACGGTGTAGCCCACCGAGCTGACGGGCAACTCCGTGGCCTCCAGGGGAATCAGGTGGGACACCGGGCTCATCTCGGTCATGCCGTAGCCCTGCAGCACCCGGCAGCCAAGCCGCTCCGCCAGCCTGGTGCCCAGTTCGCCGTCGAGCGGCGCCGCCCCGGAGAGGGTGGTGTGCACTGAACTGAGGTCGTAGTCGGCGACCATCGGGTGCTTGGACAGGGCCACAGCCACCGGCGGCGCGATAAACAGGTAGCTGCATTTGTGGTCCTGGATGATCCGCAGGAACTCGGCCAGATCAAACTTCGGCATGGTCACCAGGCAGGCACGCTGGCGCAGGGCAAGATTCAGAAGCACGGTCAGCCCGTAGATGTGGAAGAACGGCAGCAGTGCGAGCAGGCGGTCCTCCGGCGTGACCTTGAGCAGGCCGCGGGACTGCTCCGCGTTCGCCACGAGGTTCCGGTGGCTGAGCATGACGCCCTTGGGCCGGCCGGTCGTCCCGGAGGAGTACGGCAGCACCGCGACGTGGGTCGCCGGATCGAAACTGACATCCGGCGCCGGGGCACCCGCACCCAGCAGGTCCCGCAGGGAGCGGTGTCCGGCGGCGCCGTCGAGCACAACGAGCCGGTGGTCCGGGATTCCGGACCGGCTGGCCGCCTCCCGGGCCGCGGGGAGCAGGGCGGAGACGGTGAACAGCCACTCCGCGCCGGCGTCGGCGAGCTGGAGCGCAATCTCGTCCGCCGTGTACAGGGAGTTAACGGTGGTGACCGTCGCACCGGCCCGCAGCAGCCCGTGGAAGACGACGGCGAAGGCCGGGACGTTGGGGCACAGAATGGCCGCAATCCCGTGGACGCCCAGGCCTTGGGCTGCGACGGCTCCGGCGACGGCATCGATCTGCCCGACCAGGGCCCGGTAGGTGGTCTCCGCACCGCTCGTGCCGTCGACGACGGCGATCCGGTCCAGGTCGGCCTCCGCCAGGCCGCCAAAGAGGTAGTCGTAGACGTTGACGTCGGGAATTTCCACATCGGGGAACGGGCTAGAAAACACGCAACATCTCCTTTGATCCGCGTCCGCCCAGCTGGCGGCGGCTGGTGCCACTCTAGTGCCGCCGGACCGTCCAGGACAGGACCGGAGTTGAGCCGCGTCACCGTCCCCAGTGGGCAGCCTCACGCGGATTCCGGCCTGCCGGGACGTTGTGCCGGCGGTAAAATTGAAGGTGCCCCCACTGGCGTGGACATCCAATACTATTAGCTCCAGGGGATGAAAATGCCTGCACTTCAGCGCCGCCAGCTCGTTGGCCACGACATTCTTCTGGCCCGTCACGGCAACCACATCAGTTCCATGCGGGTGGACCGCCGGGGCGGCCGGGTCCTCGCTTTCCTGGACGACGGTTCCGTGGACAGTGCCCCCAACATGATCTCCCCCGGGCTGCGCATGCCCGAGACGGTGCGGAGCATTGTCCGCGATGACTGGAAATTCTTTGCCGTGGTGACCGCGTGCACAACAGGATTTGCCGGCGTGATGTTCGCCGCCGCCGTGGCCCTGGCCGGGAACAGCGGGGATCCGGGCATGATCGCGCTGCTGTCGAGCTACTCCGGCAGCTAGTCCCGCAGGTCCCGCGTTTTCAACCACGAAACCCCGCCGCTGAGCATGCTCAGCGGCGGGGTTTCGTGGTCGCCGGTGTTATCCGCTGGCGGGTCAGTCCAGCAGCAGGGCCGGCTCTTCCAGGATCGCCGCAACGTCGGCCATGAAGCGCGCCGAGAGGTCGCCGTCCACCACCCGGTGGTCGAAGGAACCGCCGAGGGTGGTGATCCAGCGCGGAATCACTTCGCCGTCGAGGACCCAGGGCTTCTGCTTGATCGTGCCGAAGGCCACGATCGCCACCTCTCCGGGGTTGATGATCGGAGTGCCCGTATCGATCCCGAGGGCGCCGATGTTCGTCACCGTCAAGGTTCCGCCCTGCATCTGCGCGGGCTGGGTCTTACCGGCCCGGGCGGTCGTGGCGAGGTCGTTCAGCGCCAGGGCCAGCTCCTTGAGCGAGAGATCCTGGGCATTCTTGATGTTCGGGACCATCAGGCCGCGCGGTGTGGCGGCGGCGATTCCGAGGTTCATGAAATGCTTGACATGGATCTCGGCGGAGTCGCTGCCGTCCGGGTTGTCCACCCAGGTCGCGTTGACGCTGGGGTTGCGTGCCGCGGCCCAGATGACCGCCTTGGCCAGGATCAGCAGGGGCGAGACCTTGATGCCTTCAAAATCGCGGGAGGCTTTGAGCCGCTTGACGAACTCCATGGTCCGGCTGGCGTCGACGTCGACGAAAATGCTGACGTGCGGAGCCGCGAAGGCCGACTCGACCATGGCCTTCGCGGTGGCCTTGCGGACGCCCTTGACCGGAATCCGTTCGATCCGCTGTTCCTGCGGGCGGCCGGTCTTGCCCCAGAAGGTATCCGCTTTGTCCACCTCGGCGTCGCGCTGCGCCTGGTAGCTCACGAGGTCCTCGCGGGTCACTTCGCCGCGGGCGCCGGTGGGGACGACGTCGGCCAGATCGATGCCAAGGTCCCGGGCGATTTTGCGCACCGGGGGCTTGGCCAGGACCCTGCTGACCAGGCCGCTGATGGCGCCGCCGAGGGTGGGCCGCAGGTCAATGTTCTCCGATGGAGCCGGGCGCTCCGCATGGGCGACGGCGTCCGGGCTGATCCAGATGTCGTGCGCCTCGACAGGTTCGGCCAGCGGGACCGGCCCGGCAGTGGAGCCTGCCGCAGCCGCCGGCGTCGCTGCCGGAGCCGCCACCCGCCGTCGGCGCTTGACGGCGTCGGCCTTGGGACCGGAGCCCACCAGTGGACCGCCGGCCGGGCCCCCGGCCGATTCGCCGGCGTCGGAGGTGTCCGCCTCCAGCTGTCCGTACAGCGGAGCTTCGGGGGCCGGCGCCGCGGTGGGGGCCGGGGCGGCAGCCGCGTCGGCGGCCACTGCATCGCTCACGCTGATGATCGGGGTTCCGACGTCGACGGTCAGCCCCTCGGGGACGAGCAGTTCGGTAACGGTGCCGGCGAACGGCGAGGGCAGTTCGACGAGGGACTTTGCGGTCTCGATTTCGCACAGGACATCGTTGATGGCCACCGTGTCGCCGGGCTTGACCTTCCAGGCGACGATCTCGGCCTCGGTCAGCCCTTCGCCCACATCGGGGAGGTTGAACTTGTGGAGAGTCATGTTGTCCTTGCTGGGAGAAGGCGCCTCAGTGGAAGCGGTCAGTAGGAAAGGGCACGGTCCAGTGCCTCGAGGATGCGGTCGATGTCCGGAAGGTAGTCTTCCTCCACCTTGGCCACGGGGTAGGGCATGTGGAAGCCGCCGACCCGGATGACGGGCGCCTCGAGCGAGTGGAAGGCACGCTCACTGATCCGGGCCGCGATTTCGCCGCCGATTCCGCCGAAAGTCGGGGCCTCGTGGGCCACGATCAGCCGGCCGGTCTTCCTGACGGAGTCCGTGACGGTGTCGAAGTCGATCGGCGAGATCGAACGCAGGTCGATCACCTCGACGCTGCGTCCGTCCTCGGCAGCGGCGTTGGCAGCGGCCAGGGCCACCGGCACCAGCGGGCCGTAGACCACGACGGTGGCGTCCGTTCCCGCGCGGAGCACATGGGCCTTGAACGGGTCGGCGGAAGTTCCGGGCGACTCGGTGTCGACCTCTCCCTTGAGCCAGTAGCGGCGCTTCGGCTCGAAGACGATCACGGGGTCCTGGCAGTCGACGGCCTGCTGGATCATCCAGTAGGCGTCGTGCGGGTTGGACGGGGTGATGATGCGCAGGCCCGCCGTGTGGGCAAACAGCGCCTCCGGGGATTCCGAGTGGTGCTCGATCGAGCCGATCCCGCCGCCGTAGGGGATCCGGATGACAACGGGAACGGTCAGGTTGCCGTTGCTGCGGGAGTGCATTTTGGCCAGCTGGGTGGTGATCTGGTTGAAGCCCGGGAACACGAAGCCGTCGAATTGGATTTCGCAGACGGGCAGGTAGCCGCGGAGGGACAGGCCGATCGCGGTGCCGATGATGCCGGACTCGGCAAGCGGGGTGTCCACCACGCGGTCGGCGCCGAACTCGGTGATCAGGCCGTCGGTGACGCGGTACACGCCGCCCAGGAGCCCGATGTCCTCGCCCATGAGCAGGGCGCGGGGGTGGGTGTTCAGCGTCGCGCGGAGGCCTTCGTTGATGGCCTTGGCAATGGTCATGGTGGTCATCAGTGGGCCGTGCCTTCTGCCTGGGCGGTCGCCTGATCGGCGGACGCCACGTCTGCGGTGGCCTGGTCGGCAGGCGCCTCCTCGGCGAACCCTGCGCTGTACTCCTCGAACCAGGCCAGCTCCTCCGCCACCAGCGGGTGGGGCTCCACGTAGGTGTTGGCGAAGGCAGTCCGGATGTCCGGTGTTTCGAGGTCGTAGGTGGTCTTGCGGACGTAGGCGGCGAGTTCGTCGCCGTCGGCCCTGACCTGTTCGAAGAAAGCGTCGTCGGCCAGTCCCCCGGCGCGGAGGTACTTTTCCAGCCGCTCCAGCGGATCCCTGGCCCGCCACAGGCTTTCCTCGGCGGATTCCCGGTACTTGGTGGGGTCGTCGGCCGTGGTGTGCGCGCCGACGCGGTAGGTGAAGGCCTCGATCAGCACCGGGCCCTCGCCCTTGCGGGCACGCTCCAGGGCCCACTCGGTGACCGCATGGACCGCGATCACGTCGTTCCCGTCCACCCGGATACCGGGGAATCCGTAGCCCCTGGCCCGGTGAGCGAGCGGGATGCGAGTCTGCACGGAGCTGGGGACGGAGATTGCCCAGTGGTTGTTCTGGCAGAAGAACACCACGGGTGCCTTGTAGGAGGAGGCGAACACCATGGACTCGTGGACGTCTCCCTCGGAGCTGGCGCCGTCGCCGAAGTAGACAATAACGGCGGCATTGGGCTCCACAGCCTGGCCGGCTGTTCCGTCCGCGCTGGCGGCCGATGCCGCGAGTTTCTGGTCGCGCTGGATGCCCATCGCGTAGCCCACGGCGTGCGGGGTCTGGGCGGCAAGGACCAGGGTGTACAGGTGGAAGTTGGTGTCCTTGGGGTTCCAGCCGCCGTTAGAGACGCCGCGGAACTGCCGCAGCAGCTCGGCAAGGTCCACGTTGCGGGTCAGCGCGACGCCGTGCTCGCGGTAGGTGGGAAAGATATAGTCCTGCGGCTGGCTGGCCCGCCCGGAGCCGATCTGCGCGGCCTCCTGGCCGGTGAGCGGAACCCAGAGCGCCAGCTGGCCCTGCCGCTGGAGCGCCGTTGCCTCGACGTCGAAGCGGCGGATTCTGGCCATGTCGGCGTAGAAGCCCCGCAGTTTCTCCGGGTCAAGCCGCTGGGCGTATTCCGAAAAAGCGGGGTCGGAACCGAGGGTTCCGTCCGGGGCGAGGAGCTGCACCATCGGCTCGGCGGGATCGCCCAGGCGGGCTTCGGCTTCCGCCTCGAGCTGGTCCTCAATGTCGGTTCCGTCGAACTCGGTAGAGGGCAGATGTGTGGCGCCCATACCGTCTCCTTGCTTGCCGCATCCGGGTGCGTTGCAATCGCTGGGATATATGCCGGCCCGGTAATACATTCCCGGTTCGGCATATATTTTGGCTTACTCGTCCTAACTTTATCCGCAGCTGGTTGGCCGCGGCCGTCATGTTAAGCGCTAGGAACGCCGTGGCGGTTTTGTATATATCGCACAGAGTTCCAGGAAGCGGGTGTTGGCCTCGGTCTCGCCGATGCTCACCCGCACGCCCTCATTGGCGAAAGCGCGCACGGAGAGTGCCCGCTCCCCCGCCAGGGCGGCGAATTCGGCGCTGTCGGCACCCAGGTTGAGCCACACGAAGTTGCCCTGCGCCTCAGGCACGAACCAGCCGAGGTCCCGCAGCCCGGCGGTGACCCGGTCGCGTTCGTCCACGAGGCTTTGTACCCTTTCTACAACCTCACCGAAGTGCTCCAGCGAAGTCACGGCCGCGGTTTCGGCGATCTGGGAGACAGCGAAGGGGGTGGCCGTGACGCGCAGGTGCTGCGTGAGGTCGGGGTGGGAGACGCTGTAGCCGACCCGCAGCCCGGCGAGGCCGTGGGCCTTCGAGAAGGTCCGCAGCACCACCACGTTGGGGTACTTCCGGTACATGGCGATGCCGTCCACGGCGTGCTGGTCGCGGACGAACTCCTGGTAGGCCTCATCGATGACCACCACGACGTCGGACGGAACCTGCTTGATGAAGCGCTCGGTTTCCTCGGCGGTGAGGATCGGGCCGGTGGGGTTGTTGGGGGTGCACAGCAGGATCATCCGGGTGCGCGCGGTGACTGCCCCAGCCATGGCATCGAGATCATGGCGGCCGGCGGCGGTCAGCGGAATCCGGACGCTCTCGGCGCCGGCAACGCCGACGCAGATCGGGTACGCCTCAAACGAGCGCCAGGCGTAGATGACCTCATCGGATTTGCCGTCGTCGTTCTGTCCGGCGAACGTGGCCAGCAGCTGGTTCAGTGCCCCGAGGCTTCCGGCGCCGGTGACGATGTCCTCGGCGGGAACGTCGAGGAATCCCGCGAGCGCGGCCCGGAGCTTGCTGCTCAGCGGATCCGGGTAACGGTTGAAGTCGGTCTGCGCCGCGATGGCCTGCTGCACTGCAGGGATCGGGGGGAGCGGGTTTTCGTTGGAGGAAAGCTTGTAGCTGACCAGGCCCTCGACGGGGACGGGCGGTTTGCCGGCCGCGTAGCGGGGAAGGAGGTCTACCACCGGGCGGGGCCGGACGCCCCCGGCCGTGTTCTCTGATGAAGTCATGCCAACCAGCCTACTTCGGGTCGCTGCCGCAAGAGGGGGATATGGTCCCTGCCGCTGCCGCCGGGCGTGTGACAGCATGGGCGCATGCGCTCATTCATCGTACGGGTCATCGTCAACGGGCTGGCCCTGGCAATCGCGTGTTGGATCCTCACCGGCTTGGATATTTCCACAGCGGGCAACGGCACTGTCAGCATCATCCTGGGCTACCTGTTCATCGGCTTGATCTTCGGCCTCGTCAACGCCTTCGTCAAGCCCATCGTCAGCCTGCTCTCGCTGCCGATCACCATCCTCACCCTCGGCCTCTTCACGGTGGTCATCAACGCGGGAATGCTCTACCTGACGTCCTGGATCAGCAGCTACACCACCGTGCACTTCACCATTGACAGCTTCTGGTGGACCGCGGTGTTCGCCGCCCTCATCATCAGCGCGGTATCCCTCGTGGCGAGCTTTCTTCCGGCGCTCGACCGCTAGGAACACCGCGTCGGTCCTGGGGCAGTCCCCGCCGCGACGGCATCGCTTCACGCCTCAGGGAGAACCGGGTCACCGTGGCGGTGCCGCCCGCGCCGACTACGGCCGCGAGGGCAGCGGTTGACTCCTGAAGTGACGGATCCGGGCTGGCCGCGACGAGCCGGGCGCCACCGGCATAGCGGTCCAGGTCGTGGCCTGGCCCCAGTCCGGGCGCCAGCCATTCGGGTCCGGGGATCGGGCTGGTCAAGGTGACGGTCACCCGGTCCCTCGTGTCCGGGTTGGGGCGTCCGTCCGCCCCGGGCACCCAGTCCTGTTCATGCTCCAGGTGCAGGCTGCTGGTGCCGGCCGCCGGCTCGATCCCGCCCACCGGGGAACCCGCCGTGAGCACGAACCTGAGATCGTAGTCGGCCAGGAATGCCTTGTCCCGGCCCAGGTTCATGGCATGGATCCCGCCCTGGCTGTAGCCGACGGCGGCCACCTGGTCGCCCGCCTCCGCGCCAGCCTCCGCCAGGGCCCGACGGATGGCCGCGCCGGTTTCGGCGGAGTCGTAGCCCAGGCCCTCCGCGATGCCGCCCGCGTCAAAGGGATTGGTGCCCTGCGGCAGCCCGTCCAGCTGCGTCCCGGGAATGATCACCACCCAGGCACGGTTGCCGCCCTCCCCCATTTCGAGCACCTCGATGTCACCGCGGTACCGGCCGAGGGCCTCAGCCCGCAACAGCAACCCTGCAGGTGAGGCGTCGACCTGCTCCGTCCGGGTTTCCCTGCCGGCGATCCGGACGGGTCGGGGCCGCAGGAACTCCAGGCCCGGCCCGGCCGTCAACCCGCGGATAGTGGAACGGACGCCGGCCGCGCCGGCCGCCGTTCCCCCTGCGTCGACCAGGCCGGCCGGCAGGCCAAGAAGCAGCGCCAGCGTCGACGGCACCAGGGAGATCCCGTCCTCCACCGTGTCGCGCACGGTGATCGGCGGTATGCCAAACAGTCTCCACAGTGGCCCGTACCCTGGACCCGTCCGGCCGACCCGCAGGAGCAGGGTGTTCCGGGCCTCCGCAGCCTCGTACTCCCGATGGCTCTCCCGGACCTCGCTGCACAGACGCTCCAGCTCCATCCGGACGCTGCCGAGGGCCCGGGCTCCCTCACCGACGGAGATGATTGCATCGCTGCCGCTCGCGTATGAGGCGGACTGGTATGGGAACAGATCACGGTGTGCCCCCTCCGCCTCCGCCTCCACGGCCGCCAGCTCCCTGACGATCCCGTCCAGGTCCGAAGCTCCGGCCAGCAACTCCTCGAACTGGAACCTGAGCCCGGCCACGCCGCCGCGGATCCGGAGCGTCCCGTCCACCGCGGCGGAGGGGACCGGTGCCTGCCCGGAGCCGGCCGGCGAGGCCTCGGCCATCAGTAGCCCGGCCGTCCCGGGGACATCGCCACATTCCGGGCATGCCTGAGCACCGCGGCCACGGCCTCCCGCAGGGCCGTCCGGCTCCGGTTCAGGGCTGCGGCCTGCAGGGACAGCGACGTACGGTAGGCCCGGCCGGCCGGGGACTGCCAGCCCTGCAGTTCCACCCGGACAAGTTGGGCCAGCAGGGCGTCGGCGCGGTCTGCGCAGGCGGCCACGCGGGCGGCAAGCTGCTGGACCTCGTAGCCGCGCGGCGCGCATGCCGCGGCATCGGAGGCCAACAAAGCATCGGCCGGTGCACCACTGCTGGCGCTGGTGCCGTTGAAGCTGGTGCTGGATCTGGTTGTTCCGGCGGTCATAACACCGACGTTAGGGACTCCGGCGAGCAAGCTGAAGCTCCCCGCCCAGCCATGTGGACAACGGGCAGCAGAACCGGCCGGCGACCGGGGATTAAAGCCTGCCGGAAGTCACATGGATCAGCGCGCTTAAGGCCCGGCAGGACTTCGTGAAAGAATCGGACCATGCCTGAAACTGCCGCCACAGCCGATACCCGCACGCCGTCCGGACGCCTGGCCCTCGCCGCGTCCTCACACCAGATCGCGCTCGGCCCGCTGGACGGCCGGTACCAGTCCGCCGTCGCGCCGCTGGTCGACTACCTTTCCGAGGCCGCCCTCAACCGTGACAGGGTCGCCGTCGAGGTTGAATGGCTCATCCACCTGACCCGTAACCAGGTGCTGCCCGGCGCTGGAGCACTGACCGCGGAGCAGCAGCAGAAGCTGCGTGCCATCGTCACCGAATTCGACGCCGAGTCCGTGCGCGAACTGGCAGACATCGAAGCCGTCACTGTGCACGATGTCAAAGCCGTCGAGTACTACATCGGCCGCCGCCTGCCCGGCATCGGAATCGAGCACCTGACCGCAATGGTGCACTTCGGCTGCACCTCCGAGGACATCAACAACCTCTCCTACGCCCTCGGCATCAAGGGCGCCGTGGAAGACGTCTGGCTGCCCGCGGCACGCGCCCTGGTCGCACAGATCAGCGCCATGGCCGAGGCCAACCGCGCAGTGCCGATGCTCTCCCGCACGCACGGCCAGCCGGCCACCCCGACCACGCTCGGCAAGGAACTGGCCGTCATCACGCACCGCCTGACCCGCCAGTTGGACCGCATCGCCCGGACCGAGTACCTCGGCAAGATCAACGGCGCCACCGGCACCTACGCGGCCCACGTCGCCTCCGTCCCCGGCGCCGACTGGCAGCACGTTGCCCGGAGCTTCGTCGAGGGCCTCGGCCTGAGCTGGAACCCGCTGACCACCCAGATCGAAAGCCACGACTGGCAAGCGGAGCTGTACGCCGACGTCGCGCGGTTCAACCGGATCCTGCACAACGTCTGCACGGACATCTGGAGCTACATCTCGATCGGCTACTTCGTGCAGATCCCGGTCGCGGGTGCCACCGGCTCCTCCACCATGCCGCACAAGGTCAACCCGATCCGCTTCGAGAATGCCGAGGCCAACCTGGAGATCTCCTCCGGCCTGCTGGACGTCCTGGGCTCCACCCTGGTCACCTCCCGCTGGCAGCGCGACCTCACCGATTCGTCCTCGCAGCGCAACATCGGGGTGGCCTTCGGCCACTCGCTGCTCGCCATCTCCAACGTGGCCAAGGGCCTGGACCGCCTCAAGGTCGCTGAGGACGTGCTTGCCGCGGACCTCGACACGAACTGGGAAGTCCTCGGCGAAGCCATCCAGATGGTCATGCGCGCCGAGGCCATCGCCGGCGTCGAAGGCATGGAAAACCCCTACGAACGGCTCAAGGACCTGACCCGCGGGCAGCGCGTCGATGCGGCCCGGATGCAGGAATTTGTCCAAAGCCTGGGCCTGTCCGCGGACGCAGAAGCGCGGCTGCTGGCGCTCACCCCCGGCAAGTACACCGGCATCGCGGACAAGCTGGTGGACCACCTCGCATGAGGCTCCTGCTCATCCGCCATGGCCAGACCCCCGGCAACGTCCTGGGCCAGTTGGACACCGCCCACCCGGGTCCGGGGCTGACCGAGCTCGGGGAGCGGCAGGCGGCCGCCCTGGCGCGGTCCCTGGCGAATGAGCAGATCGGCCGCCTCTACGCGTCCACACTGATCCGCACCCAGATCACGGCCACGCCGCTCGCGACCGTCCGCGGCCTGGAGATCGAGGTGCTGGAGGGGCTGCGGGAGATCGAAGCCGGGTCGCTGGAGAAGCTCACCGACAAGGAATCGCACCTGCGCTACCTCGGCACCGTGTTTGGCTGGGCGGCAGGGGAACTGCACCGCAGGATGCCGGCCGGACCCAGCGGGCACGAGTTCTTCGAGCGCTACGACGCCTCGATCGCGCGGATCGCCGCAGCCGCCGCGGCGGACGACGCCGGGACGGTCGCCGTGGTCAGCCACGGCGCCGCGATCCGCGTCTGGGCGGGCCTTCGGGCCGGCAATGTGGAGGCGGGATTCGCCGCCCGCCACGTCCTCGCCAACACCGGGATCGTTGCACTCGAAGGGGACCCGGACGCCGGATGGCGGCTCATCCACTGGGACGACAGCCCCGTAGGTGGCCTGGCGCTCGTCGATCCGACGGCGGAGGACCCGACCGGCCGCACGCTGTAGTGGAGTTCTCCGGACCCTAACGCGCAGGAAACACGGCCGAAACCGCCGCTGCCTAGGGTTGATCTGCATAACCCTTCGGCGAAGCGAGGCAGCCATGCAGACCAATCCGCGGCTCAACATCCGGCAGGTCACCTGGGCCAACCCCGTGGGCGCGGACCTCCGCGCGGCCCAGCAGGCCGAACTCGATGCCCGCTTCGGCACGAGCGACCACGAACCGGGGCCGCCGCCGTCGGAGACGGACACTGCCGTGTTCCTCGTCGCCCACGACAAGGCCTCCGGGCAGCCGGTGGGCTGCGGCGGCCTGCGGATCCTCGACTCCCGGACCGCCGAGATCAAGAGGCTCTACGTGCTTCCGTACACCCGAGGCTCCGGCGTGGCCAGCTCCATCCTCGCGGCCCTGGAAGCACATGCCCATTCCCTCGGCATCACCTCCATCACCGCGGAGGCCGGTTCGGTGCAGACTGACGGCCGGCAGTTCTACGAGAACTCGGGCTTTGCCCCGGTGCCGAACTTCGGGCCGTACATCGGGGTGGAGCACTCCTACTGCTATGCGAAGGCCATCGACTCGCACAGCGCGGCGCACACCGCCATGGCCTGAGGGACGTCCGCCGCCGTCACACAACATCCGCCGCGCCGCCGTCGGCTAATCTCGCACTATGGAACCGGCAGACATCACCTTCCGCACCCGAAAGTGGGTGCGGCCCGAAGACCTCAACGCCAACGGCACACTGTTCGGCGGAAGCCTGCTGAAATGGATCGATGAGGAAGCGGCGATCTACGCCATCCTGCAGCTTGGCAACGGCCGGGCCGTCACCAAGTACATTTCCGAAATCAACTTCGTCAGCTCGGCTGTCCAGGGCGATCTGATCGAGATGGGGCTCACTGCCACCCGCTTCGGCCGGACGTCGCTGACCATGCGCGCCGAGGTCCGCAACATGATCACCCGGCAGAGCATCCTCACGATCGAGGAAATCGTCTTCGTGAACCTCGATCCGCACGGCAAGCCCGCGCCCCACGGGTACACCGAGATCACCTACGACCGGGACCGGATCCCGACGCACCACCTGACGGAGACGCTCGAGGAGGACTAGGTCCAGCCGGCGGCGCACTGCGCCGGGCCGGGTGGCCGCGGCGCCGCGGCGGATATTCACGGCCCGTTAACGCGCGGGAAGCCAACTGTTGCGGCTTGTGGACCAGACTAGAGGCCCCGCAAGAGTTAATTAGTCGATTTGATGGCCATTGACTCAGAATCCGGTTCGGGCCGCTATAGGCTGGCCGGACATTGCCCTCTGGCCCCTTCAGAAATGAGTCCCCCTCGTGCGCAGATTGAAAACCCTGGTCGCCGGCGCCGTCGCCGTCGCCCTCCTTTCCGGTTGCGGAGCGGGCGCCGCAGGCCCCACACCGTCCGAACCAGCCGCCGGCACCGCCGCCACAGCCCCCTCCGGTCCGCCCTCCGGGGAAACCCTTATCGTCTACACCAATTCCAATGGTGAGGGACGCGGCGAATGGCTGACGCAGAAGGCCGCCGAGGCCGGTTTCAAGATCGAAATCGTGGGCGCGGGCGGTGCGGACGCCACCAACAAGCTGATTGCCGAGAAGAACAACCCGATTGCGGATGTGGCGTTCGGGCTGAACAACATGTACTTCGAGCAGGTCAAGGCGGCCGGCGCGATTGAGCCGTTCACCCCCTCCTGGTCCGGCGAGGTCGACGCCGCCAAGGGGGACAAGGGCGCCACCAAGGCGTACTGGCCGCTGGTGCAGCAGGCCATCCTCCTGGGCTACAACTCGGACAAGTTCAGCAAGGACCAGGCCCCCAAGGACTGGACCGACCTGTGGACGCAGGACCGGTTCAAGTCCCGCTATGAGCGCGTCACCGGTCTCGGAACCGCGACCGCACAATTGGTCTTCGCCAGCATCCTGACGCGCTACAAGGACGACGCCGGCGATCTGGGCATCTCGGACGAGGGCTGGAAGCAGATCGAAGGGTACTTCAAGAACGGCACCCCGGCGGTGGCCAAGACCGACCTCTTCGCCCGCATCGCCTCGGGAGACACCGACATGGGCCAGATGCCGTCCTCAATCATTGCCGAGCGTGAGAAATCGTTCAAGGTCAACGTGGAGTCCGTCATGCCCTCTGTCGGCGTCCCGCTGGCCATCGAGCAGGTTGCGCTGGTCAAGGGCACGGACAAGAAGGACGAGGCCTTGAAGTTCATTGACTGGTTCGGCAGCGCCGATATCCAGGGCGCATGGGCGCAGCAGTTCAATTCCATGCCGGTCAACAAGGCAGCCGTTGCCAAGGCCAAGCCCGAGGTCGTCGACTTCTTCAACACGCTCAAACAGCAGGACATCGACTGGAGTTTCGTCCAGGCGAACATGGGTTCGTGGGTTGAAAAGATCGAACTGGAATACATGAGCTGAGCCGTGCGCCGCGTGCGGCCGGCCATGATGCCGGCTGCACGCAGCTCACCGCTGCCCTTCGTACCCCAGCCGCCCTCCCCCAGCCGCCAGAAAGACAGGGTTCCATGATCCGTTTCGAGAACATCCAGGTCGCCTTCGGTGACTTCACCGCCATCCCGGAGCTCAATCTCGAGGTGAAACAGGGCGAGTTCTTCACTCTCCTGGGGCCCTCCGGCTGCGGAAAGACGACGGCGTTGCGCACCCTGGCCGGGTTCATTGAGCCGACCGCCGGCGAGGTGTACGTCGACGGCAAGCCCGTCACCCGGCTCCCGAGCGACAAACGGCAGGTGGGTATGGTGTTCCAGAACTACGCCCTCTTCCCCAGCATGAGCGTCTGGGAGAACATCGCTTTCGGCCTGCGGGTCCGGAAGGAAAAGCCAGCAGAGAGCGACAGGCTCGTCCGCGATATCGCCAAACGCGTGGATCTGTCCGACGAGCAACTGCGGAAGAATGTCACCGAGCTGTCCGGTGGGCAGCAGCAGCGCGTCGCCGTCGCCCGGGCACTCGTCCTGCAGCCCAAAATCCTGCTGCTCGACGAGCCGCTCTCCAATCTGGATGCCAAGCTCCGGCACCAGCTGCGGCAGCAGCTCAAGGACCTCCAGAGCGAATTCGGCATCACCACCGTCTACGTCACCCACGACCAGGACGAGGCGCTGGCGATGAGCGACCGGGTGGCCGTCCTTAACAACGGTGTGGTGGAGCAGGTTGGCGCCCCGCAAAGCATCTACGACGAATCCGCCACCGAATTCGTCTGCAATTTCATCGGCGACAGCTCCCGCCTCACCGGCGCCTTCCTCGCCGAACTGAACCGGAAGTCGCCCCACACGCTCGACCCCACAGCCAATTCCTACCTGCGCGTGGAGAAGGCGTCCCTGGACCCCGCCGGCGGGGACGGCCTGGCCGTTCCGATGCAGGGAACTGTTGTCTCGAAGAGCTACCACGGGCTGCACAGCCGGTATGTCGTGCGCTGCCACGGCTCCGATGTCCGGCTCCTCGTCAGGGAAGACGGCGGGGACCAGCCCGGCACCGGCAGCCCGGCAACGCTGTACGTCCAGCCGCGGCACGTGCTTCAGTATCACCCGGAAACAGGCGTGTCGCTGGGCGCCCGGCTGCAGGAAGCGGCCCGGCCGTGAGCAGCGGAGGCGGCTCGAACGGCGCGGGCACCCGGAGCATGCTCCGCTCCCCCGCCGTCCTGATTATCGGGATCGTGCTGACCTGGTTCATCGCGGCGTTCCTCGTCTGGCCCAACGCGAATGTGCTGATCCAGACCTTCTTCCCGAACGGCAGCTTCTCGGGCCGGGCCGCCGAGAAGCTCTTCTCCTCCCAGCGGGCCATGAAATCACTGGGCAACAGCTTCCTGCTGGCCGTCGCCCTGTCCATCACCGTCAATGTCGTGGGGATCTTTATTGTGCTGGTCACCCAGTACTTCAAGATCCGTGGCTCACGGATCCTGTTCCTCGGCTATGCCACGACCTTTATCTACGGCGGCATTGTGCTGGCGGCCGGTTACAAGTTCATCTACGGGGACAAGGGGATTGTCACCGGTTTCCTGCTGTCGCTGTTTCCCGGCATGGACCCGGGCTGGTTTTCCGGTTTCTTCGCCGTGCTGGCGGTGATGACGTTTGCCACCACCACGAACCACATGCTGTTCGTCGCCAACGCCCTCAAGGGGGTGGATTACCAGACCATCGAGGCGGCCCGGAACATGGGCGCCTCCACGTGGACGGTCCTGCGGCGGATTGTCCTGCCGATGCTCAAGCCGACGCTTTTTGCCGTCACGGTGCTCTCCTTCCTGACCGGCCTCGGTGCCCTCAGCGCCCCGCAGGTCCTGGGCGGACGGGAGTTCCAAACCATCACCCCCATGATTCTCACGTTTTCCAACAGTCCGACGTCGCGGGACCTCGCCGCGCTGCTCGCCGTCATCCTGGGCGTAGCCACCATCCTGATGTTGGCCGTTATGACACGGCTGGAAAAGGGCGGCACCTATTTCTCGGTGTCAAAGGTCTCCTCCGGGCTGCAAAAACAGCAGATCCGCAATCCCGTGGCCAACGCCGCCGTCCACGTCGTGGCATATCTGCTCTTCGCCGTATATACCCTGCCTGTGGTGCTGATTGTTGTCTTCTCCTTCGCCGACGGCGCCGCGATCCAGACCGGACAGCTGTCGCCGGGAAGCCTGACCCTGGACAACTACGTTCGCGTGCTCACCCAGCCTTCGGGCCTTCGGCCCTTTGTGATCAGCATCGTTTACAGTGCCCTGGCTGCGGTGATCGCCGTCGGCGGGCTGTTGTTCGTGGCCCGGCTCCTGCAGAAATACCGCAACTGGGTCACCACGGCCTTCGAATACCTGCTCCACATCCCGTGGATCCTGCCTTCGGCCCTGCTGGCCCTGGGCCTCATCCTCAGCTATGACCACCCAAGCCCGCTGGTCGGCGGCGCCGTGCTGACCGGGACCACGGTCATCCTGCTGATTGCCTTCGTGACTGTGAAGATCCCGTTCACCCTGCGGATGCTGAAGGCGTCCTTCGCTTCGGTCAACTCCTCGCTCGAAGAAGCCGCCACCATTATGGGCGCCAAGACGCTGTACGTCTTCCGCCGGATCCTGCTGCCGATCGTGCTTCCGGCGGCGGCGGCCATCACGGCCTTGAACTTCAACAGCATGCTGGACGACTACGACACGGCGATCTTCCTGGCCCACCCGCTGTTCCAGCCACTGGGCCTGGTGATCAAGGCCAACACCGACGGCGCGGAGGGCGTCGACGGGGTGTCCAACACCTTCGTTTACACGGTGCTGCTGATGGTCATCACCGGGGTGACGATGTATCTGGTGTACGGCAGGGCGGGCAAGAAGCCGGCGCGGAGGGCAAAGACCGGGGCCGGCGGCAAGCAGGGCCTTACGCCGGTCCTGGCGGAAGCAGCGCGCACTGATCCCGCGTTGGTGCCCTGACCGGCGACCGCGTCGCGCCCGAGTACCTGACCTGGCCGTGGCGCGCTTCCCGGGCTGCCGGCTAGACCCAGAAGTCGTCGGCCTTCGCCGTGTCCTCGAAGAACTCCCGGCCTTCCGTGACCTTTCCGTCGCGGACCACAAAAGTGATGATGGTGGCCATGTCCAGGGTCTTGCCGTTGTTTTTTCCCTGGGTCTGCTGGATCGCGACTATGTGGTTTTCCCCGCCGACGATGTCCTCGACGTTGGCCTGGAAGTCACCCTGGGTGCGCGCTCCCAGTTCGCCGAAGTAGGCCAGGATGGCATCGCGGCCCTGCTTCGTGCCCGAGAGCACCCCGCTTCCGGGCACGTACCAGACGGCGTCGTCGGCGAACAACTCGGTGAGGGTGGCCATATCCCCGGCGTTGAAGGCCTCATACCCCCGCCGGACCAGTTCAACATTCTCTGCGGTTCCCATGTTCGGACACCTCTCCGTCGTCCTTGTCGGGTCTTGCTGGGACGGTTAAAGGCTAGTCCTGGCCGCCGATCCTGTCGATGGAAATATGCACGCCTTCCGGAGTTTCCGCGGACGCCTTAGTGGGCGCCCGGCCAGCCGGTGTAGGCCTCGGCGAGGTAGGCCCGGCCGTGGCGGGATGACACCACGGAGTTGAGCTCCCCGAGCTGGCGGGCGCGGGCGAAGTCGTCGCCGTCGACCGGGGTGTGCAGCATGGAGGTCATCCAGTAGGAGAACTGCTGGGCCTTCCAGACCCGCTCCAGGGCGCGGTCGCTGTAGGCATCCAGGAGCACCGTGTTTCCGGTCCTGTAGAAGCTGTCGAGACCCTCAAAGAGCACCTTGACGTCATGCAGCGCCAGGTTCAGGCCCTTGGCCCCGGTCGGCGGGACGGTGTGCGCGGCGTCGCCTGCGAGGAACAGCTTGCCGTGCCGCATCGGGGCGTGCACGAAGCTGCGGAACTTCAGGACGGTCTTGTCGATGACCGGGCCCTCTTTGAGCTCAAAGCCGTTGCCGTTGACCCGGCTGCGGAAGGCGTCCCAGATCCGGTCTTCGCTCCAGTTGTTGACGTCTTCGTTCGGGTCGCACTGGAAGTACATTCTCTGGACGGTTTCGGTGCGCTGGCTGATCAGGGCGAACCCGTTCCCGGAGTTGGCGTAGATGAGTTCGTCCGAGCTGCGCGGTGCCTCGGCCAGGATCCCGAACCAGGCGAAAGGGTACTCATGGAAGTACCATTTGCGCTGGGCTTCCGGGATCTGGAAGCGGCTGTGGCTGCGGGAGCCGTCGGCGCCGGCGATGAAGTCGGCCTGCAGCTCCCATTCAACGCCCCCGGCATCGGTGAACCAGACTTTCGGCTTGCCCTCGAGGTCATGGACGGTGGTGTCGGTAACGCTGTAGCGGACGTCGCCGCCGTCGTCCTGGCGCCGGGCGGCGAGGTCGAGGAAGACGTCGGTCTGCGGGTAGAGCCAGACCGACTCCCCGACGAGGTCCTGGAAGTCGATCCGGTGGCTCTCGCCGTTGAAGCGCAGTTCGATTCCGTCGTGCCGGTCGCCGTCGCGCAGGACCCGGTCCGAGACGCCGCTGTCCACGAGCAGGTTGACCGAGCCGTGCTCCAGGATGCCCGCACGGACCGTTTCGGAGATTTCCTTGTGGCTGCGGATCTCGATCACTGTGGATTCGATTCCTTGTTTGGCCAGCAGGTGGGAGAGCATCAGCCCTGCCGGGCCCGCGCCCATGATCGCGACCTGGGTGGTAATGATTTTGCGTTGTGCCATGCTGTCCTCGCTTCGTTGCGGGGCCCGGACTGTGGGGCGTCCGGGGCCGGGTGGATCCTCTGGCTACAGTGTGCGCCAGGACACGTGGCGCGCGTTACAGGAATTCCACTCAACGGAACGAGGAAGCGGCCTTTGCGTCCTGCAGCTGCCGTCCGATCCCGCGGGCTGCCGTCTGCAGGGCCGGAACCAGGGCCTGGAGCCGCATTTCACGCAGCGGGACGACGACGCCGAGCGCCGCCACGGTGCGGTTCCTCGCGTCCCGCACCGGCACGGCGATCCCCCACGTGTCCGGGTCCACGACGCCGGCCAGCTGCGCAAAGCCATGGCCGGCCGTCTCCTGGAGCAACGTGCGGAGTGCCTCCGGCTGCACCAAGCCGTCCGGATCGTGGAACTGGTGGAGGTACTCCGCCTGGACCGCCGGCGGCTGGTTGGCCATCAGCGCCAGCCCGGCCGAGGAGACGTGCACCGGCATCCGGCCGGCGATCTGGGCCCGGTTGGCCACGGAACCGCGGCGCGACAGCCGCTCGATAAAGAGTGCCTCCCAGCCTTCCAGCACGGCAAGGTTCACATTCTGGTTGAGCACCTGCTGGATGTCCTCCATAAAGGGCATGGCCGCCTGGCGGAGGGCCAGGGTGGGGGAATTCCGGTTGACCAGCTCCCACAGCCGCAGGCCCAGCCGGACGGACCCTCCGCTGCCCAACTCCAGGAGCCCGTGTCCGGCAAGCTGCCGGACCAGCCGGTGGGCGGTGCTCGGCGGCAGTCCGGCCCGCTCGGCGAGTTCGGAGAGCTGCAGCACGGTGACGCCCTCGGGGAAAGCTTCGATCACTCTGACCACGCGGTCCACCACTGAGTCGCCTGCAGCGGAGTTAGCCATGGCAGTCACTTCCGTTGAATGGATTCTGCTTCCACTCTACGCCGCCGGGGTGGGGCGCTTGGATCCCACGCTGCCGCTCAGCTGGGGTGAGGGGAGCGTGCTGCCTGCGGCGGCTGCGGCGCGCGCAGACGCCGCCACACCGTCGGGGCCAGGACGATGGCAATGCCGACCGCGGCTCCGATGAGGGTCTCAAGAATCCGGTCGCGCAGCAGGATGCCGGGCGATGCCGGAACCACCAGCAGCGTCGAAATCAGCGCCAGCGGGGTGACGAAGATCTGGGCCAGGACATACTGGCGGGCGATGAACATCTCGGCGCCGAACTGGCAGGCCGCGATCACCAGCACGGTCTGCCAGGGTGCGGGCTGCAGCAGCAGGACCCCCGCGAGCAACACCAACCCCACCGCCGTGCCCACGATTCTTTGCACGCCCCGCCTGACCCGGTGCCGGGTGGAGTGGCCCACAAGCGGGACGACGGCAGCCACCATGGCCCAGTAGTTGTGACCAAAGCCCAGCCGTTCACCCGCCAGTGTTGCGAGGGTACCGGCCAGGCCGGCCGCCACGATGTAGCCAATGCTTTCGAGCAGTGCCGCCCGTTTTTCGGCCCGAGTGAGGGGGAGGGGGTGCGGCCAGACCCAGGGTGTCCGGCGCCTCCGGACCACCCGGGATGACATCCCGATCAGCAGGGAGAAGGCGACGGTCAACCCTGCCTCGAGCATGCCCTGCCAGAGCGGCGGCTGGTTAGGGATGGACGCGATCGCGGCGAAGGCAAAGATGTGGAACAGCGAGCCCGCGGGGCGCAGACGCCACCAGGCGACGATCAGCGAGCAGCCTCCTGCCACCAGCGTGGTGGCTAACACCTGGAGCCAGACCATGTCCGCAGCCGGGACCGCAAAGGCCACCCCGGCGCGTGCGGTCAAGGCGGCCAGCAGCATGACCAGCAGCATCAGCGACCCGGCGCGGAGTTGCAGGAGAAAACGCGCGGAGTGCGGTTGATTCCGGCCGTAGATCCCGGCGAAGGCGCCGAAGGAGGCGAAGACCGCCAGGTCCAGGCGGTCCAGCAGCACCAGCGTGATAAGCGGGACAAAAACACCGATGGCGCAGCGGGTGGCGACCTGGTGGTCCTTGTTGCCGGGAGCCATGGTGAACAGCTCGGCAAGCATTTTCACGGGTGGGTGGTGCCTTTCTCGCGGTCGGATTGTTACGACGGCAGCGCTGGCATCCGCACTGAATTCTACGCCGGAACGGCCCGGAAAAGGCAGCATCAATCCATCCAATGGAATCCGCTGGCGGAAGAGGTGGCCGGGGAAGTGATAGCGTCAATCGTTTGATTCCCCGGCCGGGGACGCGGCACCCAAGTCAGCTCAAGGCACACCGGAGGACCCCCATGCTCAAAGGATTCAAGGACTTCATCCTGCGCGGCAACGTGATCGAACTGTCCATCGCGGTGGTGGTCGGCACGGCTTTCACCGCACTGGTCGGCGCGTTCACGTCCAACATCGTGAACCCGATCATTGCTGCGGCCGGCGGGGTCGAGACCGACGGGCTGGGTTTCCACATCTGGCCGGCGAACGAGAAAACCTTCGTCAACTTCGGTGCGGTTATCACGGCGTTCGTCACGTTCCTGATCACCGCCGCCGTCGTTTACTTCATCTTCGTGGCGCCGATGAACCGGATCAACCGACTGGTCAAGAAGCGCCTCGCGACGACGGAGCCGGAGGAGAAGCCGCTGCCGGCCGACACGGCACTGCTGGCCGAGATCCGCGATCTGCTGGCCCAGCTCGCCGGTACGGAGCATGGCCGGGCGCCGGGCCATTCCTTTGAGCAGGCTGGCGGACCCGCCGTTGAGCCCGCCGGCGAACGCAGCCGCTAGGCCGAACCAAATCGTCACCGGCCGGCAACCGGCTTGTAACAGCGGCCGGACATCATGGACCCATGAAGCCCTCAGCACCCGGCAGGAAACACGGCGCACCACAGGCCCCGTCGGCCTCCGAGCTGAGCTGCGAAGTCTGCGGCCAGATGCCCGAACCGACCAAGGCCCGGCTCACCCTGGCCAACATCGCGGTGATGCTGCCGATCGAACTGGTGGTCCATGCGGCGGTGGTCGAAACCCACCTGCCGTATGCGGCGAAGGTCCTGGTCCTGACGATGACGGCCACCATTCTGGTCATCTGGGTGGCGGAACCCTCCGCGGCGCGGATGCTGCGGCGCTGGCTGCACGCCCCCGCTTTGCGGCACCGCGGCCGGCTCAGCGCCGCACCGGCCCTGTGGCGGGCCCGCACGGTGCTGAAGGACCGACCCGGTTCGCTGCAGAAACTCACGCAGTCGCTGGCCCGGCTGGACACCAACATCCTGAGCATCCACGTCCACCCCGTCGACGGCGGTGTGCTGGACGAGTTCGTGCTGTCCGCCCCCGGCGGGCTGCGCGAGGCGGAACTACTGAAGGCCCTGCGCGACGGCGGCGGCAGCCAGCCGCATGTCTGGCCCACCACGGCGCTGGCCATGGCCGACGGACAGACCGGGGCGCTGAGCCTTGCGGCCAGGATTGCGGCCAATCCCGAGGAGCTGCCACTCGCAGTGGCAGAACTGCTGCACGCCCGGATCGACACCAGAGCGGATACGGATGCCGCGGCCCCGGCCGCCAAAGCGGGCACGCTGCAGGCAACGGACGGCACTGTGCTGAGGATCCCGACTGCCTGGCACGGTCCCATCACGTTCAGCCGTCCCGGTGAGCCGTTCACCCCGGCGGAATCCGCCCGGGCCCACCGGCTGGCCGAGCTGGCCGAGATCCTCGCGCACCGCCCGGTCTCCGGCCGGTGACGGCGTGACTTTCCCCGGCGACAAGCTAGTGCCGGTCGCCATTCCCAGGGCGTCCGCTGGGGCGCCCAGCTCACTGAAGGGTCAGGGGACGCGTCTATGCCGGGTCACCGAACACGCCCGGCTGCAGGTTCCAGCACCCGGGCCGGCACCCCGGCCCAGGTCTCCCCGTCGGGAACATCGCCCAAAACGGCGGCTCCGATGCCTATCCTCGCTCCGGCACCCACCGTGGTGCGTTCACGCACACACGAGTTCATGCCGAGATAGGCCGAACGCCCGATCCTGACGCCGCCGCCCAGCGAGACGCCGGCTGCCAGGGTGGCGAAGTCCTCCACGACGCCGTCGTGGGTCACCGTCACACCGGGCATTATCGCCACATGGCTCCCGACCGTGACCCCTGCGGTCAGAGTTACGTTCCCCAGCAGGATGCTCCCGGGACCGATGTCGCAGCAGTATGGAACCCGCACCGAAGGATCGACCACCGTCGCGAAGCGGTGGCTCGGGAAGCCCAGCCCGGCGAGTCTGGCGACAACCCGCTCACGCCCCTCCCCAGTGCCGATGCAGACGACCACACGTGCTTCCGGGTAACGGAGGGCGTGGCTCGCAGGACCAATGATGGGAGCGCCGTCCAGGGCCGACCCGGACCTGGATTCGTCATCGTCGAGCACCCCGACCACGTCGAACTGGCCGTTCTCGCGGACGCAGGCAAGCACCTCGCGGGCAAGGCCGCTGGCGCCGATCAGCAGTAGTTCAGTCATCAGAATTCCCCGCAGCCTTCAGAATCGAATGGATCGCACCCGGGACTGCCCGGCCAGGCTCAACTCGCGGCGGACCGGCGGAATGGCGGTAGGGAACTTCCGGGGCTGGACATGCGTGGCGACAAGGAACCTACGGGCCATTGCGGCTGCCTCCAAAAGGCACTGGGCGGCACCGGGTGATGCCTGAGCCAATACAAGTTGATGGGAACAGCCGGGTCACGGGTGGTCGATACCTGCCTTTGCGGGAGGTCTCCGATGGCAAGGTCCGGGTAGTACTTACTACCCGGACCTGTCCCCCGCGGCTGCGCTGGTGATCGGTACGCAAGTATCGTTGCGAGCCCGCCGGTGCTGTTCTAGACAGACATCCGAATCTTAAGGGCACCGCCCCCGACAGTCACGGCCAGGTGCGTCCCGGTGCCGAGGTGGTCGCCGTCCAACTGGAACTCCTGTTCATGCTCCAGGGTGATTTCGGCGGATTTGCCCTGGAAGTACTCCACGGATTCGGTCTCGCGCTTGTTCCGGCCGAAGATCCCGGCAACGACTCCCAGCCAGCCGAGCCGGCCGCGCGGGGCCAGGATCAGCAGATCCAGCATCCCGTCGTCGACGCTGGCGTCGGGGAAGATCTCCACGCCGCCCATGATCCGGCCGCAGTTGCCGATCATCACGCTGCGGATCCTGCGGCGGACCGGTTCTCCGCCGTCGACGCTGATCTGCGCCTTGACCGGTTTGCCGGGAAGCTTGCGGATGCCGGCCTCAACGTACGCGAGCCAGCCCATACGGTCCTTCAGCGCATCTACGGTGTCGGCCATGATGGCGGCGTCGTACCCGAGACCGGCCATGACCAGGAACACCTGTTCCTCGTCCGAGTGGTCAAGCCGGGCCTTGACGACGTCGATGGCTTGTTCGCTGCCGTGGATCACGTCGTAACAGGCAGAGACCGGGTCGGTGATGTCCACCCCGAGGTTGCGGGCGAGCAGGTTCCCGGTTCCCAGCGGGACCAGCCCCATGGGCGTTCCGGTGCCGGCGAGAACCTCGGCCACGCAGCGCACGGTTCCGTCGCCGCCGGCGGCAATTACGACGTCGACCCCTGCCTCCAGTGCCTGGCGTGCCTGGCCGGTGCCCGGGTCTTCAACGGTGGTTTCCAGCCAGAGCGGCTCGGCCCAGCCCTGCGTTTCGCAGAGCCTGAAGATGGCGCCCTGGAGCGCCGGACCACTGGATTTGGCGGGGTTGATGACTACGGCTGCGCGTCTGGACGGCGCGGGATTGTTCTCTGGCATGGCGTCCTTCGATGGCAATTGGCATGGGGTGTCCCGGCTGAAATCCTAGCGGGATTCTTCGCGTAACTTCCGCAGCAGGGCACCCAACCGTGGACGCCCGCGCGCCGCGGTCACTAGACTGGCCATGCTCATGTACTGGAGCCTGCCGGCGTGAGACATCTGCCGGGCAGGCCGCCTGTCCGGATCTGCCGGACGGCACGCGCTCCAGGGGCGGGAAGCGGGAGCTTATGTCTGAACCACAGGAGAACTACTCGGCCGAGGCCGAGGCGTCCAGCACAGATCCCCATGACTGGGGACGGGCCATGGCGCTGGCGGTCACACGTCTGGCAGAGCAGATCGCCCCTGCGGACAGCGAGGATATCCATGCCTCGCTCGTGGGCAAGGACCTGCACCTGAAGATCCGTGACGACTCCGGCGGGGTCACCATCGTGGTCTCCACCCGGCCGGCGTCAGGCCACTCCTGAGGGCCGCTAGCGTCCGGAGGACAGGTCCGCGGAGATGAGTTCGGCGCTGGCCACGGTGGCCGCCCGCACCGAGTCCAGGTAGGCCTCCGGGTCCGGCCGGCTCGACACCGACTGGGCCTGCAATGACACGTTGATGGCGGCGACCACCCTGGGTCCGTCATGGACCGGCGCGGCGATGGACATCAGGCCGAGCTCCAGCTCCTGGTTCAGCAGGCACCAACCCTGGGCCCGGACCTTGGCGAGCTCCGCCAGCAGGGACTCCCGCGATCCGATGGCGAGCGGGGTCAGGGGCCGTATTTCAGTCCGGGCCAGGTAGTCCTCCAGCTCGGCGGGCGGCAGGGCCGCCAGC
Source organism: Arthrobacter sp. PsM3 (assembly GCF_030433895.1). Taxonomy (GTDB): domain Bacteria; phylum Actinomycetota; class Actinomycetes; order Actinomycetales; family Micrococcaceae; genus Arthrobacter. The sequence goes on from NZ_JARUXE010000006.1 coordinate 77,366, forward strand.
AGCACCCTGCCCATCGAGGTGGCGTAGGCCGGGAATCGGGTGCCGACCGTGATGCCGACGGCCATGATCCGGCGCGTCGCCACCCGGGCGATGTAGGCGATATCGGGGCCTTCCAGCACGGCGGCCGACGTCGACTCCCCCAACTGCAGGGACAGTTCCTCGAGGTGCGGCTGGGCGAGTTGCGGCAGCGACAGCCCCGACAGGTAGGCGTAGCCCAGCTGCAGCACTTTGGCGGTCAGGGCGAAAATCTTCCCGTCGGTCCGGACGTAGCCCAGTTCCACGAGCGTGTACAGGAACCGCCGTGCCGTGGCCCGGGTGAGGTCCGTCCGGGCCGCCACCTCGGTCAGCGTCATCTTGGGGTGGTCCGTGTCGAAGGCACGGATCACTGCCAGTCCGCGCGCCAGCGACTGCACGTACTGGTCACTGGCCGGCGGCGCGCCACCGGCCGTCAGGCCCTTTGCTGCGACAATCATTTCCACGCCTCTCGGTCCCGCAACACTTTATCCGCACCACTTCGTCCGTGCCGGCGGGTCCTTAGCTTCCGACGGCAGGCGCGGCTGTGAGCGGCACGGGAACCATGGCCTGGAGTTCCTCGAGGGTGCAGCCGAAGGTTTCGCGGACCTGGACGCCGCCGGGCCCGGTGAGGAAGACGGCCTTGTCGGTGTAGACGCGGGTCACGCAGCCGATGCCGGTGAGGGGGTAGGTGCAGGTCTCGACGAGCTTGGAGACGCCCTCGCGGGTCAGGAGTGTCATCATCACGAAGACGTCCTTGGCGCCGGTGGCGAGGTCCATGGCGCCGCCGACGGCAGGGATCGCGTCGGGGGCGCCGGTGTGCCAGTTGGCGAGGTCGCCCGTCGCGGAGACCTGGAAGGCGCCCAGCACGCAGATGTCCAGGTGCCCGCCGCGCATGATCGCGAACGAGTCGGCGTGGTGGAAGTAGGACGCCCCGGGCAGTTCGGTCACCGGGATTTTGCCGGCGTTGATGAGGTCGCCGTCGATCTGGTCGCCGGTGGCCTCCGGTCCCATGCCCAGCATGCCGTTCTCGGTGTGGAGCGTGATGTTCTGCTCCGGCTTGAGGTAGTTCGACACCAGGGTGGGCTGGCCGATGCCCAGGTTCACGAAGGAGCCGGGCTTGATGTCCCGGGCCACGAGGCGGGCCAGGTCATCGCGGCCCAGCGGCTTGTCGGATGTCCGGAGGCCGGCCGCGAGACCCGCCTGGTCATGGGATTGGACGCTCATCTCAGGCCACCTTCACAATGCTGTTGACGTAGATTCCGGGGGTCACGATGATCTCCGGATCAAGACCGCCCGTGGGGACGATCCCGGACACCTGGACAATGGTGTGCTTGGCCGCGGCGGCCATGATCGGGCCGAAGTTACGGGCCGTCTTGCGGTAGACGAGGTTGCCCTTGCCGTCGGCCTTAAGCGCCTTGATGAGCGCGACGTCGGCGTGGATGGGGGTCTCGAAGACCTGGCCGCGGCCGTCGAGGATGCGGGTTTCCTTGCCCTCGGCCAGCATGGTGCCGTAGCCGGTGGGGGTGAAGAAGCCGCCGATCCCGGCGCCCGCGGCGCGGATCCGCTCGGCCAGGTTTCCCTGCGGCACCAGTTCCAGCTCGATCTCGCCGGCGCGGTACTTCGCGTCGAAGTGCCAGGAATCGGACTGCCGCGGGAAGGAACAGATCATCTTCTTCACCCGGCCTTCCTTGATCAGCAGCGCAAGGCCCTGGTCGCCCTGGCCGGCGTTGTTGTTCACGACGGTGAGGTCCTTCGCGCCGCAGTCCATCAGGGCATCGATGAGTTCGAACGGCTGCCCGGCGTTGCCGAAACCCCCGATCATCACGGTGGAGCCGTCCTGGATGCCGGCGACGGCCTCGTTGACATTCTCTGGAAAGTTCAGCATGTCCTAGCCCTTTGCTGTCGCTGTTGTTGCCGGCGGTGTTGTTGCCTGCTGTGCTGTTGCCGTGACGTTTTCGAGCACGACGGCGAGGCCCTGACCGACGCCGATGCAGATCGCGGCGACGCCCCAGCGCTGGCCGGTGGCCTGCAGGGACCGGGCCAGGGTGCCGAGGATGCGGGCCCCGGAGGCGCCCAGGGGGTGGCCCATCGCGATGGCGCCGCCGTGCCGGTTCACAATGGAGGGGTCGATGCCCCAGGCGGTGATGCAGGCCAGGGACTGCGCGGCGAAGGCCTCGTTGAGTTCGACGGCGCCGACCTCATCCCAGCCGATGCCGGCCTTCGCGAGGGCCTTGTTCGCGGCCTCGACCGGGGCGTAGCCGAAGAACTGGGGATCGTTGGCGTGCGCGCCGCGCCCGGCGATCCGGGCCAGCGGGTCCATACCCAGCAGGGCGGCGGCGTTTTCGGAGCCGAGCCACGCCGCGGACGCGCCGTCCGAGAGCGGGGAGGCGTTCCCGGCGGTGACGGTGCCGTCCGCGGTGCGGAACACGGTTTTCAGGCCGGCGAGTTTCCCGGCCGAGGACCCGGGACGGATGCCCTCGTCCCGGACCAGGCCCGTTCCCGGGACCACGGTCACGAGGCGGTCGTAGAAGCCCTCGTCCCAGGCGGCGGCGGCGAGGTTGTGCGAATTGGCGGAGAACTCGTCCTGAGCGGCGCGGGTGATGCCGTATTTGTCGGCGAGCCGTTCGGTGGCCTCGCCCAGGGACACGGTCCAGTCCGGGTCCATGGCTTTGTTCACCAGGCGCCAGCCCAGGGTGGTGGAGACCAGGGTCATGTCCCCGGCCGGGTAGGGCTTCTCGGTTTTGGGCAGCACCCAGGGCGCGCGGGACATCGATTCGGCCCCGCCGATGAGCATCAGGTCCGCGTCCCCTGTGTTGATCTGCCGGGACGCGATGATCGCCGCGTCCAGAGAGGACCCGCAGAGCCGGTTCACGGTGGTGCCCGGGATCGAGACCGGCAGCCCCGCGAGCAGGGTGCCCATCCGGGCGATGTTCCGGTTCTCCTCGCCCGCGCCGTTGGCGTTGCCGAACACCACCTCATCGATCCGCTCAACATCGAGTTTCGGCGCGCGCCTCACGGCCTCGCCGATCACGTGCGCGGCCAGATCATCCGGACGGACCCCGGCGAGCCCGCCGCCGAACTTCCCGAACGGAGTCCTCACGGCATCAAAAATAAAGGCCTCGTTCACGGCGTGCTGTCCATTTCTGTGTTGTCCATTGAGTGGAAGACCTGCTGGGCGGTCTTGAAGGCGGTGTTGGCGGAGGGGACCCCGCAGTAGATGGCGGTCTGCAGCAGGATTTCCTTGATCTCGTCCCTGCTGAGGCCGTTGGTGATGGCGGCTCGGATGTGCATGGCCAGTTCCTCCCAGTGCCCGTGCGCGACCATCGCGGTGATGGTGACGGCGGAGCGCATCTGCCTGGTCAGGCCGGGCCTGGTCCAGATGCCGCCCCAGGCGATCCGGGTGATCATGTCCTGGAAGTCCTCGGTGAAAGCGTCCTTGTTGGCGTTGGCACGGTCCACATGCGCAGCGCCAAGCACCTCGCGGCGGACCACCATGCCTCCGTCGTAGATCTCCTGGCTGGTGGCCTCCGGCTGCACCACTCCATGCCGTTCCAGGCCGGTCCGCTCCGCGCCGGTCACTTTCCGGCCCCGCGGGATTCGGCCCAGGTAATCAGGGTCCGCAGCAAGTCGGCCACGTGCCCGGGTGCTTCGAAGGGCGCCAGGTGTGCCACGCCCTCAAGGCTCACTGCACTCGCGGTGCCGCCGCCGGCGGTGATTCCTTCGACGATCGCCTCCGCGAACGACGGCGGGGCGACGGTGTCCTCCACGCCTGCGATGGCCTGGGTGGGGACCCGGATGCTGCCGAGGTCGTCCCGGACGTCATAGGCGGCGAGGGCTTCGCAGCAGTACGCGTAGCTGAAGCGGTCGGCGTCGCGCAGGTTGTGCAGCAGCCGGCCGCTGAGTTCCGGCTGGCGCTCCATGAAACCCTGGCCGAACCAGCGCTGCGCCGAACCCTGGATCATCACGGGCGTGCCCTGGGTCCGTACGGTTTCCGCGCGTTCCAGCCAGCCCTCGGGCGTGCCGAGTTTCGCGCCGGTGCATTGCACGGACAGGCTCTTGAGCCGTTCACCATGCTTGATTCCCAGCTGCAGCCCGGTGGCGCCGCCCAGCGAGACACCGGCGTAGTGGAATAGCGCTCCGGGCGCGATCGAATCCACCAGTTCGACCACGGCGTCGGCAAGTTCGGCGACGGTGAAGGTTTCCGTCGCGGCGGGCGAGATCCCGTGGCCGGGCAGGTCCCAGGCGATGACGTCGGCGTCGTCTCCGAGCAGGGCACCGGCCTGGCTCCACAGCAGCGTGGAAGTGCCCAGGGACGGCCCCAGCACGAGGAGGGGTTTGTCCCCCAGCGGGCGCTGGGGCGAAAGCAGTACTGCCTTGACTGTGGGTCTAGCCACGGGAGGCTCCGTTCAGGTCGAGGGTCGGTGAGGGGGCGCGGGCCCCGGCGGCGCCGGTGGCGCCGAATTCCGGGTAGGCAGCGAGGATGCGGCGGGAGATTTCGGCGGCCTGGCCGAGGTAGTTGGCCGGATCGAGCAGCTCCTCCAGCCGGGCGTCGGAGAGCAGCTCCGCCGGCACGGCGGTGCGGAGCAGCCGCCGGTAGGTGCTGGCCTGTTCGTTCGCCGGGACCTGGAGCGTCTGGTCCACGACGGACTGCAGCCGCTGTTTTCCGTCGACGCCCTGCATCCCGCCGAGGAGCGGGGCGACGGCGGCCGTGACGGCTTCGCTGAGCAGCAGCGGCCCGGAAAGGTCCAGGTTACGGCGCATGGCCGCGGGGAAGACCTGCAGGCCTTCGGCGAGTTCGCGGAGCTGCACGGCTGCGCCGAGGCCCAGGCGGAGGAGCTGGCGGAGTGCCGGCCATTCGCTGTGCCAGGCGCCGTCGGGGCGTTCATCGTTGAAGTTGGCGGCGGCCAGATGCAGCTGTGCGGCCTGGCCGGGTGCCTGCAGGGCGGCGCTGCGGACCAGCACGGACAGCACCGGGTTCTGCTTCTGCGGCATGGCTGAGGACCCGCCCCGGCCGGCGGCGCGGGGTTCGGCGAGTTCGGCGACCTCCGGGCGGCTCAGGAACAGCACGTCGGAGGCCACCTTGCCCGCAGCGTCGGTCACGGCGGCCAGGGCGTCACCGAGGGACGTCACAGCCAGCCGGTTCGTGTGCCACGGCGCCGGAGCGGCGGCGAGGCCGAGTTCTGCGGCCAGCCGGTCGGAGAGATCAAACGGGGACAGCCGGGGACCTGGAGTCAGTGCCGCGCCCTCTGTCAGCACGGTGCCGGCCGCGAGGGTTCCGGCCGCTCCCCCGGTCTGCACCGGGAATTCGAGGGCCTCCAGCCGGCGCGCTGCAGCGGCGAGCCCGTGGAACCATTGGGCCGCCTTGAGCCCGAAGCTGAACGGCAGGGAGTGCTGGGTGAGGCTGCGGCCCACGCACAACGTCTCCGCGTGCCGTTCCGCAAGGGCAGCCAGGGCCGCGGTGGTGGCCCGGAGCTCGGTGAGCAGGCCGCTGACAGCATCCCGGGCCAGCAGGATCAGGGCGGAATCGAGCACGTCCTGGCTGGTCAGCGAGGTGTGCACGGCTTTCCCGGCACCGATCCCCGCTGTGTCAAGGGCCGTGACCTGCCCGCGGAGATCCGCCAGCAAGGGGATCACCGGGTTGGCGCCGCCCTGGGCGCGCAAGGCGATGCCCGCGAGGTCATAACGGCCCACGTCGGCGGCTGCGGCGACCACCGCGGCGGACCCGGCCGGCGCCAGGGACGCGTCCTCCAGGACTCTGGCCCAGGCGGCCTCGACCCGGAGCATGGCGGCCAGTACCGCCCGGTCACCGGTCAGCGCCGCCACACGGGGCGACGCCGACACGGGACTCAGGAGGCCGACGTCGCCCTCGGCGGCTCCGCCGGTTTCAGGAGAGATCACTTCGAGGAGCCCTCAAAGTCGAGGAACACCGTCTCGCCCTCGCCCTGGAGCCGGACGTCCCAGGTCAGGCCGCCGTCGGCGTCGCGGCGTGCGATCAGCGTCTTGCGGCGTTCCGGATCCAGCGAGGACAGCAGCGGGTCCGCGGCCAGGGCCTTCTCGTTTTCCGGCAGGTAGATCCGGGTGAAGAGCCGGTTCATCAGGCCGCGGGCAAAGACCGCGACGGAGATGAACGGGGCCGCATCATCATCGGTGGGGCCGGGGTTGACCGTCGTAAAGGTGAAGACGCCGGTGTTGCCGACCGCGCTGCGGCCGAAACCGGTGAAGGTGTAGCCGTCGCGCACCAGCGAACCGGTGTGGTGCGGGACGTTGCCCTCGGCGTCGGCCTGCCAGATCTCCAGGATCGCGTCCGGGATCGGATGCCCGGCGCCGTCGTAGACCACGCCCTGGAGCCGGATGGAGCCCGGGGATCCGGGGGCCAGCAACTCGCGGTCCTTGGTGAAGGGCAGTGCGTAGCCGTAGAACGGGCCGACGGTCTGGCCCGGTGTCGGGGTGAGTTTACTCATGCTGGCCTTATTCATTGTCGTCTCCTGCTTCGCCCAATGCCTCGTTCTCGGTCCAGGTCCGCTTCGATCCGGTCAGGACAATGTCCCAGTTGTACGCCAGCGCCCATTCAGGCTTCGTCTGCTCGTGGTTGTAGGTGGCCACGAGCCGGTCGCGGGCGTCCTGGTCCACGATCGACTGGTAGATCGGGTCCAGCGGGAAGAGCTGGTCACCCGGGAAGTACATCTGGGTGACGATCCGCTGGGTGAACTCCTGCCCGAACAGGGAGAAGTGGATGTGGGCCGGGCGCCAGGCGTTCAGGTGGTTCTTCCACGGGTAGGCGCCGGGCTTGATGGTGGTGAACCTGTAGGAGCCGTCGGCGCCCGTGATGCACCGGCCGACGCCGGTGAAGTTGGGGTCCAGCGGGGCCGGGTGCTGGTCGCGTTTGTGGATGTAGCGGCCGGCGGAGTTCGCCTGCCAGATCTCCACGAGCTGGCCCGCGACGGGGCGGCCGTCGCCGTCGAGCACGCGGCCGGAGACGACGATGCGTTCGCCCAGCGGTTCACCGTTGTGCTGGATGGTGAGGTCCGCTTCCAGCGCGTGCACGTCCATGTGCCCGAACGCGGGAGAGTAGAGCTCGATCGTTTCCGGATCCGCGTGGTGCAGGTCCTTGGTGGGGTGGCGCAGGACGCTGCTGCGGTACGGGGGGTAGTCCAGCCGCGGCTGGATCTCCGCCGGGGCACCGTTCCTGAGGGCCTGCGCGTAGGCGTCCCCGAGGGCTTTCATCTCGGCACTGAGGTCCGCCTGCGACTCCGCGGCCGTGTCCCCGGCAGGGACACCGCTCGCGTACGTCTTCGGTGCGGCCTTCGTGGCCTCGTCGGACACGTCCTCGGTGAGCGGGTCCGCGTTGTAGATCTCAAGGTTGATTTCTTCAGGCACAGCAGCCTCCTTTCGTTGGGTGTTGGTGTTATTTGGTGGGTCAGGTGGTGAGGTTCAGCTGGTGCAGGTGGTCGTACTGGACGGCGTGCCGCACCGGCGCGTTCGGCGCACCGTAGCCGTCGTAGGCGCCGCGGCGTTCCACCATTTCGAAGAACACGCTGCCGACGGTGGCCGTGTAGAAGTGCAGGAATTCGCCGTCCGCATCACGGTCGTAGAGCAGGTTGAGGTCCCGGAGGGTGGCCAGAAAGGCCGGGTCCAGGCCGAACCGCGCGTCGAGGTCCTCGTAGTAGTTCGCGGGGATCTGGAGGAAATCCAGACCGCGGGCCTTCGCGGCCCGGGCCGTCGCCACGAGGTCATCCACCGCGAAGGCGATGTGTTCCTGGTAGGTGCGGCGCTGGGCAGTGCCTGAGCCTTCGCCTTCGCGCTGGACCAGCGGGGCCAGGTTCAGCACCAGGCGGACACCGCGGTCACGGGTCAGCATCACCTGGGACCGGACCAGCCCGGTGGGGCTGGCGACTTCCGCATACGGCTGCGGTTCCAGGGCGAGGGCGCTGGTGTAGAAGAGCACGGCCTCGTCGAAGTGCTGCCAGGGCTGGGCGAGGTTGACGTGGTCGATCACGGCGCGTTGTTCCCCGATGGCGCCCTGTTCCCCGGCCCGGCCGGCAGCGGGCGCTTCCAGCCCCTCGCCGAATTCGCGGGTCCAGACCGCGGTGCCGTCCGGGCTGCCCTGGCACAGGAAGATCTCGGTCGAGTCCGGGGCGGCGAAGCCCTGGAATATTTCTTCATCGGCCTGGCTCTTGCGCGGCACGGCCGGGGCCTTGAGCTGCTGGGCGCGGGCCGCGGCAATGACAGGGGACTCGACGTCGAAGCCCAAGGCCGAAATCGCGGGTGCGGCGGCGGCCCCGGCGTCGCGGGATTCCTGGGAGGAGTCCTCGTTGATGATCACGCGGGCGTGGCCCATGGTCCACAATTGCACATTCTTGGTCCGGTGGCGCCCGTTGGACGCGAATCCCAGCTGGCCCAGCAGGGTTTCCAGGGCGGCAGTGTCCGCGGCCCTGACCTCGGCGAAGTTGAATCCGCCCGGTTCGGCCACCTGCGGGAGGGTTGCCAGTTCCATCGGGTACCGGCGGCGGCCCGGCAAGCGGGTTCCGGCGCCGTTTTCGACGGCGTGTTCCGGGGCCGGGTGCGCGTCCAGCCACTTCGCGCTTTGCTCCTCGAGCCAGATCAGCGACCGCATCGCGTCCACCGCGGTGCGTTCGACGTCGGACTGGCGGAAGACGTCGTTGAAGACCTCCAGGGATACCGGACCGGTGTACCCGGCCCGGACCACGTGGCCGAGGAACTCGGCGAGTTCGAACTGCCCCTCGCCAGGGAACACCCGGTAGTGCCGGCTCCAGGACAGCACGTCCATGGACAACTTAGGCGCATCGGCCACCTGGACGAAGAAGATCTTCTCCGGGTTGAAGGATTCGATTCTTGCGGTGTCCCAGTCACGGGAGAGGATGTGGAACGAGTCGAGGCAGGTCCCCAGGTTGGGGTGGTCCACCGTCTCCACGAGGCGGTGGGCGTGCTCGTAGTCGTTGACGTACTTTCCCCACGCCAGGGCCTCGTAGGCCACTTTAACCCCGTGGTCCCGGGCTAGGGCGGCGAGGGCTGCGAGCTGTTCCGCCCGGAGCCCGTCGTCATCAATGCTGGCAGTGGCGACGTTGGAGCAGACCAGGATGGTATCCATACCGAGGCGGGACATCAGCCGGAACTTGGCCTCAGCCCGGCGCAGGTTGGCGGCCAGCAGCTCCGCGGTCACGCTGTCGAAGTCGCGGAACGGCTGGTATAAATCCAGCGTCAGGCCCAGGTCGGCGGCCATCTTCCGGACGTCATCCGGGCTCAGCGGGGAAGTGACAAGATCCTGTTCGAAGATTTCGATCCCGTCGAAACCCGCAATGGCGCAGGCCTGCATCTTTTCCCGCAGGGTGCCGGAGAGGCAGACCGTGGCGATTCCGGTGCGCATCAGGCGGCCACCTCTTCCGCTGCGACCAGCTCCAGGAAGTGGGCGCGCATCCGGTCCGCGTCGGCCTCGAGGCCGGTGAAGATCCGGAAGGCGTCGGCTGCCTGCCCGACCGCCATCCGGCCGCCGTCGAGCACGTCGCAGCCCTTGGCCCGGGCCTGCCGGACCAGCTCGGTCTCGATCGGCCGGTAAACAATGTCCGCGACCCAGTGCCGGGGCTCCACGAGGGACATGTCCAGCGGCACCCCCGGGTGGGCGGCCATGCCCACCGGGGTGCAGTGCACCAGGCCGTCGGCGAGTGGCATAAGTTGCGGCAGCTCCGCCGTCGTCCGCGCGGTGACCAGCTGGTCCGGGAAGAAGCCGGCGAGTTCGGCGGCGCGCGCCGCGCAGCGGGCGGGATCGGTGTCCACCAGGTCCAGTTCCCGGACACCGGCGGTGAGCAGGGCGTAGGCGACGGCGGACCCGGCGCCCCCTGCCCCCAGCTGCACCACCCGGTTCAACTTGGCTCCCGGCAGGCCGGTGGCCAGGGCTGCGGCGAACCCGGAGAAGTCGGTGTTGTGGCCAATGAAGCGGCCGTCCCGAATGATCACGGTGTTGACCGCGCCGAGGCGCCGAGCGTCCGGGGTGACCTCGTCCAGGTGTTCCAGGACCAACTGCTTGCAGGGATGGGTGATGTTCAACCCGTTGAAACCCAGGCGGTACGCGCCGGTCAGGAGTTCACCGACGCTCTGGCCGGGAAGCCCCAGCTCGGTGAGGTCGATGGGGCGGTAGAGGTACCGGAGGCCCTGCACATCGCCTTCGCGTTCGTGCATGGGGGGCGTGAGCGACGGCATAACACCATCGCCTATCAGGCCCACGAGAAAGGACTCTGCTCGATTGCTCATCCGTCTAGCTCCTTTGACAACGGCACTCGGGGGGCGGGGACGCACTGGGCGCCGGCTGCCGGCCGGGTGATGGGGATTACACTACAACAATTGTTCATATGTTGCACGCTTGTTCTACTAGCGAACAAAGCATGACGGCTTCTGGCCGGGCGGACGGCCGAATTGATCACTGGGGCAGCCGGGCGGACAGCTCGGCCGCCGCCGCCTGGAGCAGGGGAACCAGGGCCACGAGGGCCTCCACGCTCATCCGGAAGACCGGGACCGCCGTGGCCAGCGCGGCGAACGCGTGGCCCTGGGTGTTGAACACCGGGACGGCGACGGCCCGCATGCCCAGCTCGTTCTCCTCGTCCATGACGGCGTAGCCACGCCGGCGGACGAGCTCGATCTCAGCGCGGAAGGCCTCGCGGTCCGTGATGGAAAATTCGGTCAGCGGCTCCAGCTCGAGTTCCTCAACGAGCTGGCTTCGGGTGGCGTCATCGGCGAAGGCCACAAGCGCCTTGCCGACCGAGGTGGTGTGCAGTGCGCCCAGATGGCCCGGGTCGCTTGTGACGCGGAAGGTCTGGGGGCCGTCCACCTTGTTGACGGTGAGGTGGTGGTTTCCGTCGCGCACCGACAGGATGGTGGCCTCGCCGGTCTCCTCGGTGACGCGCCGCAGGATGGGCAGGGCGGTGCCGGCGAATCCGTGGTGGTTGGACACCCGCTGGCCGAGCTGGAAGATGCGCAGGCCCAGATGGTAGCGGCGCCCGTCCGGCTCGTAGTCCACGAAGCCGTCGCGGGTCAGCGAACCCAGCAGGCGGTAGGTCGTGCTGAAGGGCAGCTCCGCCCGGCGGGAGAGCTCTGCGGCACTCGCGCCCCGCGGCTCGTCACCCAACAAGACCAGCAGGCCCAGGGCCTTGCCGACCATGTCTGTCCGGGTGTCCTCCTTCGGGGCCTTGGCGCCCTTGCCGGCGGCTGCCGCGGGGGCGGAGGCGGTCCCGGTCTCTTCTGTGTCTTGATTCACACTCATGGCTCAATGCTCTCACATGGTGAGAGCTATTTCTAGATGGTGATTATTTCTGTTGACAAGTGACTGCCCTCACAGTCATGATTGCTACATCGCACAAGTAGCTCCCACCATGTGGCTACTCGTCCGGGTCTTTCCACGAACCTCCGGCTGCCGCACGCTGAGAGCCAGCGGCGGCTGAGACCTTCCTGATCCATCCGCGACAATGTCGTCACACAAAGGAACACCATGAGCCAGACACTCCCGTCCATGACGCCGGGCACTGACGCACCGGCCGGGACACCGAAGAAGGCAGCCCTCGCCAGCTTCCTGGGCAGCGCCGTCGAGTACTACGACTTCTTTATCTTCGGATCGGCCGCCGCGCTGATCTTCCCCACGGTCTTCTTCCCCGACGCCGGCGCCAACGCCGCGATCATGTCCTTCGCAACCTTCGGTTTCGCCTACGTGGCCCGGCCGATCGGCGCCGTCATCCTGGGCCACTTCGGTGACCGGGTGGGCCGCCGCAAGGTGCTCATGTTCACGCTCCTGCTGATGGGCGCCTCCACCTTTGTGATCGGCTGCCTGCCCGACTTCAACACCATCGGCTGGTGGGCCCCGGCCCTGCTGGTGCTGGCGCGCCTCTGCCAGGGCCTCTCCGCGGCCGGCGAGCAGGCCGGCGCATCGTCCATGACCCTGGAGCACGCACCGGACAACCGCCGGGCCTTCTTCACGTCCTGGACGCTGACCGGAACCCAGGGCGGACAGATCCTTGCCGCCCTCGTCTTCATTCCCGTCCTGGCCCTGCCCGATGAGATCAAGTACGGCATCGGCTGGCGCATCCCGTTCTGGCTCAGCGCCGTTGTGGTCATGGTCGCGTTCTTCATCCGCCGCACCCTGCACGAACCCCCGGCCTTCGAGGAAGCCCAGAAGACCGCACAGATCTCCAAGCTTCCCGTCGCGGACCTGCTCAAGGACCACTGGCGCGATGTCCTCCGCGTCGTCGCCTGCGCCTTCATTGCCGCTGTCTCCACCGTGTTCGGCACCCTGGCCATCGCCTACGCCAAGAACGTCGCCGGCGTGGACGGCACCACCACCCTCTGGCTCGTCGTCGGCGCCAACGTGGTCGCCCTCGGCACCCAGCCGCTCTTCGGCAAGCTCGCGGACCGGATCGGCCGCAAACCGGTCTTCATTTACGGCGCTGTGTCCAGTGCGGTGCTGACACCGGTGTTCCTGCTCAGCCTCGAGTCCGGCAGCGTGCCGCTGATGTTCCTGACCGCCATCGTCTTCTTCTCCTTCGGCTACGCGGCCTCCAACGCCGTCTGGCCCTCCTTCTACGCCGAAATGTTCAGCACCAAGGTCCGCTTCTCCGGCCTGGCCATCGGCACCCAGCTCGGCTTCCTGATGGCAGGCTTCGCCCCGGCTATCGTCGCGGCCATGGGCGGCACCAAGACCGGCGGCTGGGTCCAGATCAGCATCTTCACAGCCGTCATCTGCGGCATCGCAGCCATCTCGGCCCTGACCGCCAAGGAATCCTTCAAGACTCCCACCAAGGAGCTCGGCCTCAAGTAACCCGGTGCGGGGCGGGCGGAAGGTGCGGGTCAGTCCTTGCCGGTGCCCAGCACCGCAGCCAGATCGAATTTGACCGGTTCCTCGAGCTGTTCGTAGGTGCAGGACCGCGGGTCCCGGTCCGGGCGCCAGCGGACAAACTGTGTCGTGTGGCGGAACCGTTCGCCTTCCATGTGGTCGTATTTCACTTCCACCACCCGCTCCGGCCGGAGCGGGGTGAAGGAGAGGTCCTTGCCTCCGCTCCATCGGCTGCCCTCGGCGTTGCGCGGCGTCCGGGTCCCGTCCTCCTGCCGGGCCCAGGCCCAGGGATGCTCCTCGAAGCTCGTCACGAGCGGTTGGAGTTCTTCGAAGAGTTCCTTTCGGCGCTGCATCGGGAAGGCCCCCACCACTCCCACATTGGCGAGTGCGCCGTCCCCGCCGTAGAGCCCGAGCAGCAGTGAGCCGATCCGGTCCGGCCCGGAGGTGTGTAGCCGGTACCCGGCGAGAACGCAGTCCGCGGTGCGTTCGTGCTTGATCTTGAACATGGAGCGCTTGTCCTGCAGGTACGGCCCGGCCAGCGGTTTGGCCACGATCCCGTCGAGACCGGCGCCCTCGAACTGGCGGAACCATTCCTGGGCGGTGGCCCTGTCCCGGGTCGCGGCGGTGAGGTGGATCGGCGCGGCTATCCCGGACAGGGCGAGTTCCAACGCCACGCGCCGTTCGGCGAAGGGCAGCCCGGTGAGGTCCTCGTCGTCGAGGGCCAGCAGATCAAACGCGACAAAACTCGCCGGGGTCTGTTCGGCCAGCAGCCGCACGCGGCTGGCGGCGGGATGGATCCGCTGCTGCAGGGTATCGAAGTCGAGCCGGTCGCCGGAGGCGCCGACCATGATGATCTCGCCGTCAAGCACGCAGCGCGGCGGGAGGTTTGCCTTCAGCGCCCCGACGAGTTCGGGGAAGTACCGGGTCAGGGTCTTGCCGTTGCGGCTGCCGATCTCCACGTCCCCGCCGTCGCGGAAGATGATGGAGCGGAACCCGTCCCACTTCGGTTCGAACATCACGGGGCCCTCTGGCAGGGCACTTACGGCCTTCGCCAGCATCGGTGCGATCGGGGGCATCAGCGGCAGTTGCATAGGCCCCATTCTGGTCCCGCAGTCCGCTGCCCGCCAGAGGCCGCCTGGCAGCGGCAGCGATCCGGCGGACGGCTGGGATATGGACAGCCGTAACGGCAACGGCGTCGAACGCTAACCCACGTCTTACCGGGACGAAACGCAGCCGCAACATTGGCGCCGCACACTGGAAGTGCCGGCAAGAGCAGGCACTACTCTCCAGTCCAGGAGGCCCCCGCCATGTTGAAGGAAGCCACAGCCCATGTAACCCGTGTCCGCGCCCTGGATCAGCTGCACCGCGGCGATGAAATCGAGGCGCGGCTGAAGGTTGGCCCCAACTATGACGACGTCGTGATCCGCCGCGGCAGCGTCCAGGAAACCGCGCCCGGAATCGGCGTCGTCTGGATCATGGACCGGCAGTCCGGCACCCGGAAAGCAATAAACACCGACGAATGCAGCCTTTGGCGGGTCGCCTGAGGCGGCTAGCCTCCCGCGACGGACTGGATGATCAGGACCTCCTGGCCCGGGGACACCTCGGTGGCCAGGCCCTGCAGGCGGCGGATCTCATTCCCGTTGACGTATATATTCACGTAGCGTCGGATCGCCCCGGTTTCATCCCGCAACCGCCTCCCCAGGGCCGGGTAATCCCCGGTCACCAGGTCCAGCACCCGTTCCACCGTCGCCGCCCCGTCCGCGGGCGCAGTCAGTAAGGACTGCCCGCCGGCCAGCGGCTGGAGCACGCTGGGCAGCACCACGCTGATCCCGGCCACGGGGCCTTAGACGCTCACGGCGGCGGCGGGTCCGGCGGAAGCGAAAGCCGGGGAGACGGCCGCGGCCCGCACGCACAGCACGTCCGGCAGGTGCGAGGCGACCTCGGCGAAGTGTTCGCCCTCGTCGGCGCTGGCGTAGACGCTGCCGCCGCGCGTGCCGAAGTAGACGCCGGCCGGTTCTTCCGCGTCGACGCAGGCCGCATCCCGAAGCACAGAGTTGAAATCTGACGCAGGCAGCCCGTCGTCCAGGCGTTTCCAGCTCGCGCCGGCGTCGTCCGTCCGGTGAACCGCGAGCTTGCCCTCCGGCGGGATCCTTTCGCCGTCCGCCTTGAGCGGGATCACCCAGGCGGTGCCGGCCCGGCGGGGGTGCGTGAGCATCACGAAGCCGAAGTCCGCCGGCAGGCCCTCCGCAATCGATTCCCAGCTCTCGGCGTCGTCGTCGCTGCGATAGACGCCGTGGTGGTTCTGCGCGTAGAGGCGGCCGTCGACCGCGGCATCGGCCGCGATCTTGTGCACACACTGGCCGAATTCCGGGTTGGGGTCGGGCATGAAGTACGCCGAAATTCCCTTGTTCCGCGGCTCCCAGGAGCTGCCGCCGTCGAGCGAGCGGTAGACGCCGCCGGTGCTCATCGCAACGTGCACCTTCTCGCCGGTGCGGTCGAGGACGATGGAGTGCGCCGCCGCGCCGCCGTAGCCGGCACCCCATTCGCCGCGGTGCGGGTGGTCCCAGAGCCCGCGGTTGAGCTCGAAGTGTTCACCGCCATCGGTGGACTTCCACACCGAGATGGGCTCGCAGCCGGCCCAGACGACGCCTGGACGGGACTCGGCGTCGGGATGGATCTGCCAGACGCGCTCCAGGGCGGCGTCCGTGCCCTCGGGGAAGCGGATGGCGCCCCGTTCCGGCTCGTTCCACGTTTCGCCAAGGTCATCGGAGTGGAACACCGTGGGGCCCCAGTGCTCGGAACGGACGCCCACCAGGATCCGGGTCCGGCCGTCGCGGGTGTCGATGCCGATGCTGGGGACTTCGCTCATCAGGAAATGAGGGCCGGATAGGGACCAGTCTTTGCGGTCCGGGCTCGTCGCCAGCCAAAGACCTTTCTTGGTGCCGATCGCCAGGACATAACTCTCTGCGGTAGCCATGCCCCCTATGCAACCACCACAGCAGGACGGCCGCAACGGTTTTATGGCCGGCCGGTTGCTCCGGACGTGTCAGTCCACGAATTCGGACTGGGTTTCGATGAAGTCCCAGTCTGCGTCGGTCAGCACCCCGGAAACAGCATCCGGGTGCGGGCCTCCGGCTTCGGCAATGCCCTGCAGCACGGCCAGCGGCAACTCGGACGAGCGCAGGTTTTCCCGCAGCCACTCCTTGCTCGCCAGATCCAGATCCAGCCACCACATGAAGATTTCCACGGCGGTCACCCTTTCCTTAATTCTTCAACGTTAGGCCCGGCACCGGTGGGCTTCAAGAGCCGCTTGGCTCTGGCGGCTCTCAGGGCAGCGAGGGTGTCCGCGGTCGGTCCGGTTACGCCGGGTCCGGCGCCGACGAGGATCTTGAGGTGATCGGAGACCGTGGGCTTTCCCGCGGAATGACCGGGGAATAAGTCCCTGTTCAGGCCGCGGACCGCGGGCCACAATAGGGTATGTCCGCCGAGAGCAAGAGTGGTCCGCCGCCCCTCGTGGTCGGCGTGCTCCCGGGTCAGAGCCCCGAAGTGCTGCGCACCGCCGCCTCGCTGGCAAGGACTATCGCCGCCCCCTTGATCTGCGCCCATGTGGATGAGGCAAGCTACCTTGTGGAGTGGGATCCGGCGCGGTCCGCGCACCGGCTGTCACTGCACCCGGACACGGACAACGCCGAAATCCGGGCCGTGACCCATGAATTGCGGAACAACATCGGATCGGCCTGCGAGCCCCTGGGTGTGCACTGGACCCTGCGGACGCTGGCGGGGGACCCGGCCCGGGCACTTGGCCGGCTGGCAGCCGAGGTCGGTGCCGCAATGATCATCGTGGGCACCCCGGAACCCGGCCTGGGCCACCGCGTGTCCGCCGCCCTCAACGGTTCGGTGGCCGCGTGGCTCAGCCACCACCAGGACCATCCAATCCTGATCGTTCCGGTTCGGGCGGCAGTGCACCACCGGACCCAGCATGGCACCTGACATGTCCGCGGCCGGAGGGTCGGCGCGGCCGGGACCATCCCGGTCAATAACTCCCGGACGCGGATCCCGGAGCTTCCCGGCGCGCCGAAAATAAAGCGAAAGTAGTTATTCGGGGTGCTGGCTTTCTGCGCCTACCGCCCAGTAAGCTTGAATTCGTAGGCGGACGATTGACCGCCCACCCAAAGACAGCTCCGGAGTGCGTATCCCCCAATAACGCACTCCGGAGCTTTTTTGTGTCCGGCGGTCCATGCCCGCCGGAGGTACCCCCGAGGGGTACTTGCGGCATACCCCTAGGGGGTATATGTTGAATTTATGAGCGAGCCTGAAGTCCCCGTCATGGCACCAGCGGATACCGAGCTGGACCAACAGCACGGCTATTCCTCCAACAAGGAGGCCTATCTGCGGCGGCTCAAACGGATCGAGGGCCAGGTGCGCGGCATCGCCCGGATGGTCGATGAGGACAAGTACTGCATCGACATCCTTACCCAGGTCGCAGCGGTCACCAAAGCCCTGCATGCCGTCAGCCTCGGACTGGTCGAGGAGCACATCGGCCACTGCGTCGTCGGTGCCGCCTCCGAACCGGACCCCCAGCTGCGGGCCGAAGCCATCGACTTCAAGGTCAAGGAGGCCACCGATGCCATCGGGCGCCTCCTGCGGTAGCGGCAGCACCACTCACCACACACCCGGCTGATGAACCACCAGCAGCCCATCCACAAGGAGCCAGCCATGAGCACCGTTTCCACCACCGTCAACGTTTCAGGCATGACCTGCGGCCACTGCGTGTCATCCGTCAGCGAAGAGCTCGAGGCGCTGGCCGGCGTTGAGACAGTCGACGTCGATCTCAACTCCGGCGGCATCTCCACTGTCACGATCACCTCCGCCGGGGCCCTGTCCAGCTCAGAGATCGGCGAGGCCGTCGCCGAAGCCGGCTATCTGGTCGTGGCCAACGAGGCCTGAGCCCCACCTGCCCGGCACACCACACAGAGCACGCCAACAGGATTGGAAAACACCGTGAACCGAGAGCAACTGCTGGACCTGCCCGCAACCCGGGTGATCGAGCTCGACATCGAGGGCATGACCTGCGCGTCCTGCGTCAGCCGCATCGAACGCAAGCTCGGAAAGCTCGACGGCGTCACGGCCACGGTCAACCTGCCCCTGGAATCAGCCCACGTGACTGCCCCGGCAGACATTACCGACGCCCAGATCACCGCCACAGTAGAGGCAGCAGGCTACAAAGCGAAGGTCCACGCCCCTAGGTACCCAGCCACGACGATTGAATCTGGCGCCGTTAGCGCTCCAGATGAAACCGCCGGTGAGGGTCACCACAGCGTAGCCGCCGGGGGCATGCGGAAGCGTGCGTCTAAGGGAGGAACGACCGAGCACGCGGAGCATGTGGCCGGTGGCGACGCGCCCGGCGACCACACCGCAACCCATCCGGCAGCCAAGCTCCGCCCCCGCCTGATCGTGGCGGCCATCCTCACCATTCCGGTGTTCCTCATTTCGATGTTCCCGGCCTTCCAATTCGCCAACTGGGGCTGGGTAGCAGGAATCCTGGCCCTTCCGGTGGTTACCTGGGCGGCCTGGCCCTTCCACCGGGCAGCCGCCATCAACGCCCGGCACCTCTCCTCCACAATGGACACGCTCGTCTCCATTGGCGTGACTGCCGCGTACGCCTTCTCGGCCTGGCAGCTTGCCGTGGACCCGCTGATGACCGCTCCCCAGCCGGGAATGGAGAGCATGGAAATGGATTCCGGCGGGCTTTACTTCGAGGTCGCCTCGGTCGTCACCACCTTCCTGCTGCTGGGCAGGTACCTGGAGGCCAATGCCAAGCAAAAGGCCGGAGATGCCCTCAAGGCGCTGCTGAACCTGGGCGCCAAGGACGCCACGGTCCTCCGCGACGGCCAGGAGCAGCAAATCCCGGCCGATCACCTGGGGGTGGGCGACCTGATTGTGGTCCGCCCCGGCGAGAAGATCGCGACTGACGGCATCGTCGTCGAAGGGTCCTCCGCTGTCGATGCCTCGCTGGTAACGGGCGAATCGGTGCCGGTGGAAGTCGGCCCGGACAGCCCGGTGACGGGCGCCACCATCAACACCTCCGGCCGGCTGCTGGTCCGCGCCACGCGCGTCGGCACCGAAACCACCCTGTCCCAGATGGGCCGGCTGGTCTCCCAGGCACAGACCGGCAAGGCGCAGATCGCGCGCCTCGCGGACCGGATCAGTGCAGTATTCGTGCCGGTGGTCCTGGCCATCGCCGCGGTGACCTTCGGCGCCTGGCTGCTCGCGGCCGGCCCGGCGGTCAGCGATGCCGAACTCCGTGCAGCGTTTACGGCTGCCGTCGCCGTGCTGGTCATTGCCTGCCCTTGCGCCCTGGGTCTGGCCACGCCGGTGGGGCTGCTCACCGGCACCGGCCGGGGCGCCCAGTTGGGCATCCTGATCAGGGGCCCCCAGGTCCTCGAGGACACCCGGACCGTTGACACCATCCTGCTGGACAAGACCGGCACCGTGACCACCGGCCACCTCGCGGTCGACGGCACGGAGGCATTCGGACCGTTCGACCCCGCCCAGGTGCTGCGTCTCGCCGGTGCCCTGGAGGCAGCCTCTGAGCACCCGATCGCCCGCGCCATCGCCGCGGCAGCACTCCCGGCCGAGGGCCCGGGCGGCGCCTCCGGCAGCCTTCCCGCCGTCGTCGATTTCCACTCCGCGCCCGGTGGCGGAGTCCAGGGTACGGTCGAGGGCCGGCTCGTGACGGCAGGCCGTACGGGCTGGCTGGAGCAGAACGGCATCACACCGGCAGCGGCGCAACGGGAGGCCCTCAGCGCCGCCGAAGGCTCGGGGGCCACCGTGATCTGGCTCGCCGTGGACGGGGAGCCGGCCGGGATCATCAGCCTCCGGGATACGGTCAAGCCAGGCTCTGCCGCGGCGATCTTGCGGCTCCGCGGGCTGGGTCTCCGGCCGATTCTCCTGACCGGGGACAACGCCGCCGTGGCCGCGCAGGTGGCAGCCGCCGTCGGCATCGCCCCGGAGGATGTCTTCGCGGGCGTGTTGCCGGAGGGCAAAGTCGAGGCGGTGCGGAAGCTGCAGTCGCACGGCGCCACTGTCGCCATGGCAGGTGACGGCGTCAACGACGCCGCGGCGCTGGCCCAGGCGGATCTGGGCATCGCGATGGGATCCGGCACCGATGTTGCGATCGAGGCCGCCGACCTGACGGTGATGGGCAACGAACTGGGGCAGGTCGCCCAGGCAATCGAGCTATCCCGCCGGACCCTGGCAACCATCAAGACGAACCTTTTTTGGGCGTTCTTCTACAACGCCGTGGGCATCCCGGTCGCGGCCCTGGGGTTGCTCAATCCGATGATCGCGGGCGCGGCCATGGCCGCGAGCTCCGTGCTGGTTGTGGCCAACTCGCTGCGGCTGCGCAGCTTCGGCAAGTAGCCCCGCCTCGGGTCTGTCCCTCTCAGGCCGCACCAAAGCGGACGGCGGCCCTGGCTTTCGCCTTGGCGGCTTCCTCCCCGCGGTCCCGTGCCGGGGCGTGGGTCACCAGGGAGTCGAGGAGGTGCTGCGTGGCGTGGGCGATCTCATGCACGGCCCGGTTGAAGGCCTCTTCGTTGGCCTTGGACGGTTTGGTGCTGCCACTGACCTTGCGCACGTATTGCAGCGCGGCGGCCTCCACTTCGGCGGTGGTGGCGTGAGGTTCGAAGTTATGCAGGGTCCGGATATTTCGGCACATATCTTCATGCTAGGTGCCTTCCGTCCCGGGAACGAGTGGCGGGCGCCTGAAATGAGCCGCGACGGCCGGGCAGGACGGTGAGGGCCAGCGGATGCGGTGGCGCCGGGGTGGGGAGGTGTGCCCATCGACACTTTTTCGGCGGACAGGGTAGGTTCGAGGCAATGGACTTCCGGGAACAGCCGGGGGCCTTTGGGGGACGCCGGCAGGGCCCGGGCCCGTTCACTTATTTGAGGAGATATTCGAATGGCTATTTGGGGCGCAGACATTGCTCAGCTCAAGACTCTTGGCACGAAGCTGCAGGCGGGTTCGTCGGAGATCGACAAGCAGAAGTCGATGCTGACCAAGGTGCTTGAGGGCACCGACTGGAAGGGCCCGGACGCGGACAAATTCCGCAGCGAGTGGAACGGCCAGCACGTCGCCGCGCTGGCCAAGGTGTCCCAGGCGCTGCAGGAGGCCGGCAAGCACGCCAGCCGCAACGCCACCGAGCAGGAAAGCGCTTCCCGCTAAGCCCAGCACCTTCAGCACACGGCCCGGACGCATCGCGTCCGGGCCGTTTTTGTCGGCATCTGCCTACGGCACCGGCTCGACGTCGTTCGCGTGGTCCAGCGCTCCCGGCCTTTCAGCGCCTGTGCCGGGCGGTGACCGGAGCTCGTCCAGCCGGACCAGCACGACCCCGCCGACAATTAGCAGCCCGCCGACGAGCTGGATGGGGCCAGGCAGTTCACCGAGGAGCAACCACGCCCAGATGACGGCGAACAGCACCTCGGTCAGCGAGACAAAGGACGCCACCTTCGAGCCGAGTGCCCGCGCCGCCACGATGCCGGAGACGTAGGCGAGCACGGTGGCCAGCACAACGAGGCCTCCCAACGCCACCCACCAGGGTGTGGTCCACGGTCCGAGGCGGGTGTCGGCGGTGCTGAATGCCATCGGCAGCAGGCCCGTTGCGGCCGCAAGCCACATGGTGACGGCGCCGACCATGAGCCCGCCGGAAGCAAGGACAATCGGCGGGAGCGTATCGTTTTCCTTGGCTGTAATGAAAAAGTAGATGGCGAGGCAGACGGCAGCCGCGATCCCCCACAGCACGCCGATGAAGTCGATCTTGACGGCTCCGGTAAGGTCCAGCACCAGGACCAGCCCGCCCAGGGACAGCAGGGTCCCGGCGACCGTCAGCGGCCGCGGGCGTTTCCTGCTGGCGGCCCAGAGCCAGAGCACGATGAGCACGGGGGCCAGGTATTCCAGCAGGAGAGCCACCCCCACCGACAGCCTGGCCACGGCATTGAAATAGAACAGCTGGCAGGCGGCGACGCCAATAAGGCCGAAGAGCAGCACCGTGAGCCAGTTGTCCCTGAGCTGGTGCCAGCGCCCATGCAGCGCCGGAATAGCGGGAACCGCCAGGATCAGCGCCGCCCCTGTGAGGCGGGCCGTAACGGCTGCCCCGGGTGTCCAGCCAGTTTCCAGCAGCGCCTTGGCGAAGGAGCCGGACAGGCCGAAAACGGCCGATGAGAACAAGGCAACCCCCAGCCCCGAGGCCATGAATCCTGTTGCCCCGGCGGGCTTGCCGGCGCCGGGGGTTCCGGCGGCGGGCAGCCCCGAATCGTGGATGGCCGGTGCTTCGGCGGAGCGGCGTGCGGCAGGCACAGGCTGCCTCCTGTCAGGAGTAAAGTGGGGCTATGCTCATGACAGTACGCCACGCCAACGTAAGGAGTCAAGATGGTTTTTGCCCCTGACACAGAAGTGGCCCTGCGCTCCGTGGTCAACCTCATCAACACCGCGGCCAACGGGGACGAGCAGCTCTCCACAACGCAGGACCTGGACCGATTCCTGAAAACCGAGGGATTCACCGGCTCGCGCACCCGGGACGCCGCCGAACTGGCCAGCGTGCACCGCCTCCGCGGGGAGCTCGCCGCACTGTGGGTCGCTGACGAAACAGTCGCCGTGGAGACCCTCAACAGGCTGCTGCGGGAAGCGCGGGCACTCCCCCAGCTCGTCAAGCACGATCAATGGGACTGGCATCTGCACGCCACCACCCCGGACGCGCCGCTGGCCGACCGGATGAGCACGGAGGCCGCGATGGCACTGGTTGACGTCATCCGCAGCAAGGAAATGGACCGCCTGCTGGTGTGTGCTGCCGAGGACTGCGATGCCGTGGTGCTGGACCTCAGCCGGAACCGCTCCAAGCGCTACTGCGACACCGGAAACTGCGCGAACCGTGCGCACGTGGCGGCCTACCGGGCCCGGAAAGCGGCCTCCTGAGCGTGCCGCGGCAGAGGCTTTCCGGGCCGCGGACCGCGGCTTCGAGCGGACCGTGCGCAGTTTCCCCATAGAATGGATTTATTCGCGAGGCCGTCTGGCAGGCGAAACCCAATCTAGGGACATCACTCACATGGCACAGCGCCCTCCGCTTCAAAAAATCACGGCAACACTGGGGATCACCGGAATTTTGGCAGTCGGACTGGCGGGATGTGGCGGTAGCGGCCCGTCGCCGGCCGCCAGCAGTTCGCCCGAGGCTTCCGCTTCCGCCACCAGCAGCCCCGGCGCCACGCCAAGCGCCAGCGCCTCGCCAAGCGCAGCAGCCACATCCGCACCGGCGGCCGCAGTGGATGGCACGCTCACCGCGCCGGGAACCAAGCTCAAGTCAGGCGAAGCCGCCGTTACTCACACCAACACGGGCAAGGACAAGGCTGACCCCAAGTACACGGAAGCCGTCTTCACTTCCACGCTGACCGGCGTCGTGGCGGGAACCCCGGACGACTTCGCCAAGTTCAAGGACGCGGCGAAGTTTGCCGGGCAGACGCCCTATTTCGTCTCGGTCAGCCACCGGATGGACAGCCTCAGCAAGGCATCCCTCGGCATCAGCGAGCCCAGGGTGACTGCCCAGCTCAAAGACGGATCGGACGCACAGTCACTCATCGTCTTCGGCGCCTTCGACCAGTGCAAGAGCACGCGCTTCGACACCACCGGCACCGGGGATTCCCTGACTCTGGTGGTGGGCAGCACCATGGTGTCCTGCCAGGTCTTCCTGGCGCCGGCCGGGGATGAAATCAAGTCCGTAGAGTACAGCGACTCCAAGTTCATCTACGCGAAGTACGGCGATAATCCCTACCTGAAGAATCCGATTTCCTGGACCAAGTAGCAGTTCCGCCCGGGCACCCCATCCGTGTGTGCCCGGCGCGCCGGGCCGGACGGCGTTCGCGGACCTAGCGAACGTCGTCGCCGGGGCCGGCGTCCGGTGCGCCGGCGTCAGGCCGGGTCTGGGCCGGATGGCCGCCATGGCCGGAGTTGCCGGAGCTCAAGTTGATGCCGGACCCTTTGCCGAGGCTTTCGTCATTCGGCTTGTGGCCCATGGACAGCATCGCGATCACGACCAGGATGACGATGAAGGCGATGCCCGCGGCAGTGAAAGCCAGGTCAAAGCGGGGCGTTTTGGCACTGCCTCCGGAGGCGAAAATAAGGGTGGCAACGAAGGCCAGCACAGCCCAGAACGCGGAGAACATGAGCGGTCCCTTGACCGAGGTCCGCAGCTTGCGCGGTTCTCCAGATTTCTGCTGAGCCAAGGTGCTTCCTCCTGCAGCCGACGCCGCCAGGCGTGGCAGTTGTGATACCGCAATCGTTCTACGCAAGGTAGAACCTGTCCCTACTAGTTTACGGCCTCCGTGGAATCGGCCCGTGCATCGTGCCGCAGGGTGAGCCCGGCCAGTACCCAGAGCACGCCGCTGATGATGGCGCCGCCGCCGGCAACGCCGAGCAGCGCGTGCGGGCCGAGGTCAATGAAGAACGGAAGCAAACCCGCGGTGCCCAGCCCGATAACGCCGGAGGCCATCCAATCGCGGGCGAGCACGGACCGGCCACGGTTCGTGACGCCTAGGTAAAGTTCTGCAGCGCCGGCAACGCCCAGGCCCAGGGCCGCCAGGACACCGAAGACCAGACTGCCGGAGATAAAGCCGACCGCCGCCCCGGTTCCGGTCAGCACGGCGCCGGCGGCCGAAAGGACCTTGCCGGCAGGTGCTCCGGCACGGAACCCCGTCTTGGCGACGCTCCAGAGCAGCACCACACCGGTGGCCAGGAGGTAGATTCCGCCGGCCCAGCCCATGCCTTCCGGGGGCGGCGAAGCCCAGAACACGGTCAGCGCCCCGAAGCCGAGCGCGACGGCGGCCCGGACCAGCACGGGTTTCCAGAGATCCGCTGCGGCGGGCAGGGCAGTGAAGGCGTCAGGGGCTGCTGGGAGAGTCACCCGATCAGTTTAGTGCGAAGCCGCGCCGGTGCGCGCCGGGAACCCGGCCTGGGCCGCGCCGCCGGCCGGCAGCGCGGGCTTCCCGCTCAGTGCGCCCCTAGAACCATCCACCGGTCCGTGCGCGCCCGGAGGCCCAGCGTCAGGGCACGGGCCGCCATATAGCCCAGCGAGAACGCGGCCCACAGCCAGAGCAGCCCCGCAGCGCCGTCGGCCCCGGATTGCCGGACCGCTAGCAGCAGCGGCAGGTACGCGGCAAGATTTACGACGCCGGCAATTGCCAGGTACTTCGCGTCCCCCGCCCCGATCAGCACACCGTCCAGGACAAAGACGTAACCGGCGACCGGCTGTCCCGCAGCGAGCACCCACAGCGCCAGCGTGAGCGCGGACCGGACCTCGGCGTCGGACGTAAAGAGCAGGCCCGCCCACGGTGCCGCGGCGGCCAGCAGGAGCCCGGTCAGCACGCCGAAGCCGAGACCCCAGCGGACCATGGTTCCGGTGAGCTCCCGCGCCGCGCCCGGGCGGGAGGCGCCGAGTTCCTTGCCGATCAGTGCCTGCGCGGCAATCGCGAGGGCATCGAGGGCGAAGGCCAGGAAGGTGAAGACGGTCATCGCGAGCTGGTGGGCGGCCAGATTGACCGTCCCCTGCGCCGTGACCACCACAACCGTGGCGAGAATCGCGACACGCAGGCTGAGCGTCCGCAGCATCAGCCACGAT
Source organism: Arthrobacter sp. PsM3 (assembly GCF_030433895.1). Taxonomy (GTDB): domain Bacteria; phylum Actinomycetota; class Actinomycetes; order Actinomycetales; family Micrococcaceae; genus Arthrobacter. The sequence continues at coordinate 102,875 of NZ_JARUXE010000006.1, forward strand.
CCCACTCTGCTCAGGGCCCGGATGCCGCGCCAGTCCGGGAGCAGGGACACACCGTGGTCGCGGGCATTGCGCTGGACCATCACCACGTAGACCAGCGCCATGGCCCACTGGGCGATGCTGGTGCCGATCGCTGAACCGGCGACGGACCAGTGCAGGCCGTAGACCAGGAGGAGGTTGAGCAGGACGTTCAGCGTGAAACCGGCGGAGGCCACCAGCAGCGGGGTGCGCGTGTCCTGCAGGCCCCGCAGCACCCCGGTACCGGCGAAGATGAGCAGCATCGCGATAAGTCCGGGCATCGACCAGCGCAGGTAGTCCACGGCGAATCCCCGCACCTCACCGCTGGCACCCATCAGGTCCACCAGTGGTTCGGCCGCAAGGAAGCCGGCGGCGGCCAGGACGATTCCGAGCAGCAGCGCCAGCCAGACCCCGTCGCGTCCGGCGGCAAGGGCCCGCGGCAGCTGGCCGTTGCCGATCGCCCGCGCCACGGCCGGAGTCGTGGAGTAGGCCAGGAACACCATGAGGCCCACGACTGTATGCAGCACCGCGGACGCCAGCCCGACGCCGGCGAGCTCGGCAACGCCGAGGTGTCCGACGATTGCCGCATCCGCGAGGAGGAACAACGGTTCAGCGATCAGTGCACCGAAGGCCGGAAGGGCGAGGCGCAGGATCTCCCGCCGCCGGGCCGCCACGGACGGCAGCTCAGCGGGATACGGGGAGGCGGGCACGACACCACCCTAACGGCACTGTCGGCGTCGCACGGCTTCGCATTAGTTGACTTTTCAACTACACGCCGGAACACTGTAAGTTGAATCTTCAACTAAATCTGCGGCGGCCCGACCCCGCCGCGTCCCCACTTCAGAACGGCTTCCACATGTACCAGCCCACGCTCACCACTTCGGCCCGGACGATCCTGCGCATCGTCACCGGTTTCCTTTTCGCCGCCCACGGCTGGCAGAAATTCAACGAATTCACGATTGCAGGCACCCAGGCCGCCTTTACGCAGATGGGTGTTCCGGCTGCCACCTTCGTGGCCCCGGTCGTCGCGACCCTGGAACTTGTCGGCGGCGCCGCGCTGATCCTGGGTGTCCTGACCCGCGTTTTCGCAGCCCTCCTCGCGGTGGACATGCTCGGCGCCCTGTTCCTGGTCCATGCCTCGGCCGGAATATTTGCCGCGACCGGCGGCTACGAACTGGTGCTGATCCTGGCTGCCGCCGCTCTGGCAGTAGCCCTCGTCGGCGCGGGCAAGGTCTCCGTGGACAAGGCCCTCTTTGGCCGCAGCGGCTCCAAGCTCAGCGTCCTGGCCTAAGAAATCCTCCGCCAGGCGGCGCGCGACGGCGGGCGGTCACCTTCTGGTGGCCGCCCGCCGTCGTATCCGGCCGGTTGTGGCGTCCCCGTCCGCGTTTGTGTCCTCGCCCGCGACGCTTCCCCGGCCGGTCAGTAAACTCACACCATGAGTGTGACTGCCGCCAATACCGTGACCCTGCGCTTCCTTGCGGCGCCCACCGACGTCGGCCATAGCGGGTCGGTCGACGCCGGCACCGTGCTCGAGTGGGTGGACAAGGCGGCATATGCCGCCGCGGTCGGCTGGTCAAAGTCCTATTGTGTGACGGCCTACGTCGGGAACATTCACTTCGCTGACCCGGTCAACAGTGGTGACATGGTCGAGGTCCAGGCAACGATTGTCTATACGGGCCGGTCCTCCATGCACATCCGAACGATCGTCTCCTCGGGTGACCCTAAGGGCGGCCCGGCCACCATGCGCAGCCAATGCATGGTGATCTTTGTCGCCGTCGGAGAAGACGGCAAACCCACCCCGGTGCCGCACTTTGAGCCAACGACGCCGGAAGAAATCGAACAGCGCGACCATGCTCTGGCGCGGATCAAGGTGCGCGAGGACATCGTCCAGGCGATGAGCGGACAGCAATATACCGACGCCGGCACTGCCGAGAGAGTGGTTCTCCGCTTTATGGCCGCGCCCACTGATGTGAACTGGGGCGGCAAGGTGCACGGCGGCATCGTCATGAAGTGGATCGACGAAGCGGCCTACGTCTGCGCCTCGCGATACTGCGGGATGGACACTGTGGCCGTCTTCTCCGGTGGCGTGCGCTTTTACCGGCCGCTGCTGATTGGCCACGTGGTGGAGGTGGAGGCCCGGCTCGTCTATACCGGAACCAAGGGAATGCATATTGCCGTCCACGTCCGCTCGGGGGACCCGAAGGGACGCGAATTGGAGCTTACAACCTACTGCCTGACCGTGATGGTGGCACGCGACGAGCACGGCACGTCCGTGCCCGTCCCGCAGTGGGTGCCGGTGTCCGAGGAGGACAAGCGGCTGCACGCACATGCCCGCGAACTGCTGGAGATCCGGGGCCGGGCGCCGGGGAACCGGCTCCCCAACCACCTGCTCCGGTCCGGAGGACAGTAGCCGCTAGAAGCCGCCGCCCCCGGCGTCTGCGGCCATATTGGCGAACCGCGAGTAGTGGCCCTGGAAGGCGACCACAATGTCTTTGGTGGGGCCGTTGCGGTGCTTGGCGATAAGGATGTCGGCTTCGCCGGCGCGCGGGGATTCCTTGTCGTAGACGTCTTCGCGGTGCAGCAGGATGACCATGTCGGCATCCTGCTCGATGGAACCGGATTCACGCAGGTCAGAAACCATCGGGCGCTTGTCCTGGCGCTGTTCGGAGCCACGGTTCAGCTGAGACAGTGCAATGACGGGGACCTGCAGTTCCTTGGCCAGCAGCTTCAGGGCACGGGAGAACTCGGAGACTTCCTGCTGGCGGGATTCGACTTTCTTGCCCGAGCTCATCAGCTGGAGGTAGTCAAGGATGACGAGCTTGAGGTCATGCTGCTGCTTCAGGCGCCGGCACTTGGCCCGGATTTCCATCAGTGACATGTTGGGGCTGTCGTCGATGAAGAGCGGTGCGTCATTCATCCGGCCCATCGTGGTGGCGATCTTGGACCACTGCTCGTCCTTGATCGTGCCCTTGCGCAGGTCCTGGAGGCCGATCGTTGCCTCCGCGGACAGCAGACGCATGGCGATCTCGTTCCGGCCCATTTCGAGAGAGAACATGACGGTGGCGAGGTTGTTCTTGATGGCCGCGGAGCGGGCGAAGTCCAGCGCAAAGGTCGACTTGCCGACGGCGGGCCGGGCCGCGATGACAATCATCTGGCCGGGGTGCAGGCCGTGCGTGAGCTCATCGAGTTCGTAGAAGCCGGTGGGAACGCCCGTCATCCCCTCCTCGCGGTGCCCGGACGCTTCGATCTCGTCCACGGTGGACTCCATGACGTCCTTGAGCACAACGTAGTCCTCCGCTGTGCGGCGCTCCGCCACGGCGTAGATCTCGGCCTGCGCCTGGTTGACGAGGTCTTCGACTTCGCCGTCCTGGCCGTAGCCGAGCTGGACGATCTTGGTGCCGGCGTTGACCAGACGGCGCAACACGGCGCGTTCGCCCACGATTTCGGCGTAGTAGCCGGCGTTGGCGGCCGTTGGAACCGTCTGGATGAGCTCGTGCAGGTATGCGGGGCCGCCGATCCGGTTGATCTCGCCGCGCTTGGTCAGTTCATCCGAGACGGTCACGGCATCGGCTGGTTCGCCACGGCCGTAAAGGTCGATGATGGCTTCGTAGATTGTCTCGTGGGCAGGGCGGTAGAAGTCGACGCCCCGCAGGATCTCGACGACGTCGGCAATGGCGTCCTTGGACAGCATCATGCCGCCCAGGACGGACTGCTCGGCGGGGATGTCCTGCGGCGGCTTGCGGCTGCCTTCGGCTCCACGAGTCCCCTCGACTGAGTCCAGATGCGTAACTGACAAAACTGCCGTCCTTCATTGTGTGCCGCGGCGGACATCCGTTCGCCGGCGACGCGTATGCCACGGGGCTTGGTGCCCGGTGGCGCCGGCGCCGGCGTGGGCCCGACGGGTTAATTACTATCAGCCAGCTCCGACACTTTGGCTGCCACCCCGCACCCCCGGATATCCACAACCGGGTCGGGCCGTGCGGAACCCGGGATCAAAGGGAGGGCGTCATGCAGCCATCAGCGGAATTCGGTATCCCAGGCTCGATATCCAGCAACGTTAGCCCCCGATCCGGCGGGCACCAACCCGGGCAGTCGCTACCCCTGTGGATAACCTGTGCACTACTGCCCCCTGCTTGTGCACAGCCTGTGGAACCAGCTGTGGATATAAAAATAGTTACCGCCGTAATCAGCTGCTGACCTGCGCAAACACTGGCTTCACCGTGTGGACACAAAAGAATATTTGCCGCAGTTCATCCACAGCCGCTGGAGCGGGGCTGGGGATACCGGGTGGGACATGAGGCCACAGAAGCCCACAAATATGCGCATTTGGTGATGGTCCTCACAGGTAATCCCGGGAGCGGCGCCTCGCACGGCGCAGGATATACCCATCGCAGAATGTGCTGTGGATAACTGCGAACTGGCATAAGCTCTTCACATGGGCGATGTACTGCTAGTCATACTGCCTGCCCTCATCCTGGCAGCAGTCCTCTGGGCGTTGGCCACGGCGCTTAGACCGCGCGATTTCGGCATATCCGACGCGGAACGCTACCAGCAGGAACTGGCGGTCCGTTCACAGGCGCACTACGCCGCACAGGTTCAGGCCGCCACGGCCGCACGCGCCCGCGTGGACGCAGCCACCCGACCGAGCCAGAACGAACAACAGCAGTCGCAGCAGGCCGATCACGCCCGCCTGGCGCTGCGGGCCCAGGCGGGCTCGGCGCCCGCCGTCGGGCAGCCCGGCTACCAGGGCCCCGTGCTGCCCGGCGGCCAGCTGAACCCGCAGTTCGCACTGCAACTGCAGTCGCTGGCCCGGAACGGCAAGAAGATCCAGGCCATCAAGCTGCTGCGGCAGGCCACCCATTCAGATCTTTTGACCGCTAAGAAATATGTAGATCGGCTGTAGTTTCATGGAATCCCTGCTCATCCCCATCCTGATTCTGGCGCTCGTCGGTGCCGGCGTCCTGCTGGGCGCCCGCGCCCTGGGCCGCCGCGGCGACCGGCCCCGGCCCGAGGCGGCCTCCCAGCCCGAGCGCGACCCCCTCGAACTTGCACGCGCTGCCGCGGCGAAACTCAGCCAGGAGCAACACCGCCGTCTCTACGCGCTGATCGCCCAGGGACAGGCCATGGCCGCCATCAAGCTGTACCTCGAGGCCACCGGAGAGGGGCTGCGCGCCTCCCGGGACGCCGTGGGGGCCCTCGCCGCCCACCCGCAGCCCTTCCGTCCCGAAGCGCCCCAGGAGGGGCCCAGCGAGGACGAGGACGACGCGCCACAGCGTTTTACCTACCGCTACCGTGCGATCGCCAGTAAGGGCGATGTCACCCGTGAGGTCAGCAGCAACATGCTGAACGACGAGATTTACGGCAGGATCCGCACTCTGGCCAAGAGCGGTGAAACCGAAGCTGCGGCAGAGGCCCTCACCCGCCACTCGGATATCTCCATCAAGCAGGCCCGGGAATTCATCGCACTCCTGGAGGACTGACCCCCGGACCCAAGGATCGGGGGCCGAACAGCCCGCCGGGCCGGCCGCGCGTCAGTGCCGGCCCGAGATGCCGGCGAGCAGCTGTTCGAACGGCAGCGACTCCCGGGCAGCCGGTTCCGGCCGCGGCTGCGTGCCGTGCAGCAGGCCGGCGAACTCCCCCGCCGCCTGGTCGATCCGCGTGGAGAGGGGCGAACCGCCGTCGTCGTTATTGCCCCAGTCCTGGGGGCCGGCGAAGACAGCCGTGTTGGCGGTCCGGGTGCGGAGGTAGGTGAACAAGGGCCGCATGGCAAAGTCCAGCACCATCTGGTGCCGGTCCGTTCCGGCGGTGGCGCCAAGCAGGACAGCCTTGCCCTCCAGCGACTTAGGGTCCAGCACGTCAATGAAAGACTTGAAGAGCCCGCTGTAGGATGCGCTGAAGACAGGGCTGACTGCGATGATGCCGTCCGAGGCCTCGACTCCGGCGATCACCCCGGCCAGCTTCGGCGCCGCATAGCCGGTCACAAAGTTGTTCGCAATATCCACGGCGATGTCCCGTAGTTCCACCACCTCAATGTCGGCGCGGTAGCCGGCGGCGGCAAGTTGACGTTCCGCGGAGACGGCCAGTTGGTCGGCGAGCAGGCGGCTCGACGAGGGTACGCCGAGTCCGGCGGAAAGAACGGTGATACGGCGGGATTCCACGGGACGCTCCTGATGTTGTTCACGGCCGCAAACGCTGGTCCATGCGTTTGCATCTAACTGTAGAAGCAGGAGCGCGTGCCCTTTATTCCCGTCCCCCGTTGCGCTATCACTTTTGGGCCCCAAACAGGCGGAATGGCAACCACAACTGAGAGCGCAACCGGGAGGCCGCTTGCCGCGTTCCGGCCACTCAGAGCAGGACAAACCCCTCGATGCAGCTCACCGAACTCCCGCCAATCCAAATGTCCTCCCCCACCGCGTCGACGTGGACCCGGCCGGCCCGTCCCAGCACGGTTCCCTGCGCGGCAAGGTAGGACTCCGGTGCCCGGCCGCTCCGGATCAGCCACTGGGCCGCGCCGGCGTTGAAGCTGCCGGTGACAGGGTCCTCGGCGGCGGCGTCACCAGGGATGAACGCGCGCACCTCGAAGCCGACCTGGGAGCCGGCGGGATGGGGGCCGATCACGCCGACCTTGAGTCCGCCATGGCCGCGTAGTCAGGCCGGATGTCGAGCACCAGTTGCGCAGATTCCAGCAGGACACCAATCCAGTCCGGGCCGTTGACCAGCCACGACGCGTCCAGCAGCGCCGCCCGCGGCAGCCTCAGCCCGGCGGCGATGCGGGTGAGGTCCCGCTCTGCCACGGGACCGGACCGGGTGAGCGGCGGGGCCGCGAAAGCCAGCCGGCCGCCGTCGCGCTTCACCCGGACGAGCCCGGCCCCGCACTGCTGGACGACCACCCCGTTCTGCCGGGGAATGCCCCCGGCCTCGAGCCAGGCATGAGCGGAGCCGAGGGTGGGGTGGCCGGCAAAGGGGAACTCTTCGCTGCCGGTGAAGATCCGAACCCGGTAGTCCGCCCCGGAATCGGTGGGCGGCAGCAGGAACGTGGTCTCAGCGAGGTTGGTCCAGTTGGCGAACCGCTGCATCACCTCCGCAGTGAGGTCCCCGGCGTCGAGGACGACGGCCAGCGGGTTGCCCCGATAGGGCTCGGACGAGAATACGTCCATCTGGGCGAAGGGCCGGAGCCGGGGCGCAGGAACAGGTGCAGGCTTGGAGGTCACAGCCGCAGGCTATCACCGGCGCCGGTCCGGCTGGCACGGCCTCCGGAGTCCTGCAATGCGGGGTCACCTGGCGCCCATGGCGGCGCCCAACTTGGGCCGGAAGTGACCCCGCGTTGGCGTTAAAAAGCGGAAGGCCCCCGCGTCCGGTTCCCAGGGGAATCCGAAGGCGAGGGCCTTCCGGCAGTTCAGGACTGCAGAGCCGGTGAGGGCTACTTGCCTGCGACTACGTCGAGTTCGATCACAGCGGCAACGTCGTCATGCAGACGAACGTTGGCCTGGTAGGAACCGACCGACTTGATGTGCGTCGGCAGTTCAACCTTGCGCTTGTCGATGCGGCCAAGGCCAGCGGCCTCAACAGCGTCGGCCACGTCGCCCTGCTTGACGGTGCCGAACAGGCGTCCGGTCTCGCCAGCCTTGACAACGAGCTTGACCGGCTTGGAGGAGAGTGCAGCGGCCTGCTTCTGAGCGTCTTCCAGGGAAGCGTGCTCGCGGGCGGCGCGGGCAGCCTTGATGGACTCAACCTGCTTCTCGCCACCCTTGGACCAGGTCAGAGCGAAGTTGCGGGGCAGCAGGTAGTTACGTGCGTAACCGTCCTTGACCTCGACAACATCGCCTGCAGCACCGAGACCGGTTACTTCGTGGGTCAGAATGAGCTTTGCCATGTTAGTTAATCCCTTCCTTAGCCGCGGCCAGCGCCGGAGTAAGGCAGCAGAGCAACTTCGCGGGCGTTCTTGATTGCCTGGGCGATCTTGCGCTGTTCCTGCACCGTGACGCCAGTGACGCGACGGGCGCGGATCTTTCCGCGGTCGGAGATGAACTTGCGCAGCAATGCTACGTCCTTGTAGTCGATGACAGTGATGTCAGCGGCCTTCAAGGGGTTGGACTTTGGTTTGGGCTTACGGAGTTCAGCCTTAGCCATCGTGGAGCTCCTATTCGATGGAGCCCGTGGATATTGATCCACGGGATGGTGGTGATCCGACGGCGGTCAGCGCCCGTCCGCCTTGCGGCGTCCCGGCGGGTTCAGTCGTCGAACCTTAGATGTTTTTAGAAGGGAGGTTCGGAATCCGGGCCGTTGCCCCAGCCGCCGCCTGCATTGCTGACACCGGGCGTGGCCCAAGGGTCATCCTGCTGCTGTGCGGGCTGGTTGCCGCCCCAGGTTCCGCCCGAGTTGCCGCCGCCCTGGTTTCCACCAGAGCCGCCACCGAAGCCGCCGCCGCTGTTGCCGCCGCCGAAGCCACCCTGGGCGCCGTTGCCGGCGCCCCCACCGCCGGAGCGCTGGGTGCGGTTGACCTTGGCGTTGGCGTAGCGCAGGCTGGGGCCGATTTCATCGACCTCAAGCTCGATAACGGTGCGCTTCTCGCCTTCTTTGGTTTCGTAGGAACGGCTCTTCAGTCGGCCGGAAACAATCACGCGCATGCCCTTGGTCAGGGATTCGGCGACGTTCTCGGCCGCCTCACGCCACACCGACGCGCGGAGGAACAGGGTTTCCCCGTCCTTCCACTCATTGGACTGGCGGTCGAACGTGCGGGGAGTAGAAGCGATGGTGAAATTCGCTACTGCCGAACCTGACGGTGTAAACCTCAGTTCGGGGTCACTGGTGAGATTACCGATGACCGTAATAGTGGTTTCGCCTGCCATCTACTGCCTCCTTGTTCGTTCCTGCGGGGTGAAGAATGAAAATCGGGAGCTGAAATTACTCAGCAACGACCTTCTGCACTTCGGGGCGGGTGATCTTGGTGCGCATGATGGTCTCATTGAGGCTCAGCTGGCGATCAAGTTCCTTGGCGGTAGCCGGCTCAGCGGTGAAGTTCACCACGGCGTAGATACCTTCAGACTTCTTCTGGATTTCGTAGGCCAGGCGACGGCGGCCCCAGATGTCAACCTTTTCGATGGTTCCACCATCGGTCGTGATGACGTTCAGGAACTTCTGAAGCGTTGGCTCAACGGTACGCTCTTCGACCTCGGGGTCGATGATTACCATCAATTCGTAAGGACGCATATGTGAACCCACCTCCTTTGGGCTAAGCGGTTACGGCATTTCCGTAACAGGAGGTTCATTTGCGGTGCCATGTGCCCGCATTGCTCCCAGGAACGGGGGCAGGGCGCAGCACAGACTTCAACAGCTTAGTGCATCAGGACCGGATTCCGCGATTCCATGCCGGTCCAGCGTAGGCCCGGCCAGCTCGGCCACGGCAGCCAAACCGGCCCCCATGTGGACAACCCTGTGCCATGATCGGGGAATGAAACCCGGATCCCCGATTAGCGGCAGTTCCCGGCCGAGCCGGCGCAGTCGGCTGCGACTGGCGGTTATGCTCCTCGCCGGGTTGCTGGCGGCCACGGCGACCGGCCTGTCAGGACACTGGGTAGAGGCTCCCGCTGTCGGCTGGGGCACAGCCTCGTTGACCTATGTCGTCTGGGTCTGGCTGGTGATCGGCAGGTTGGATCCGACCGAGACCCGGGCGCATGCGACCGCGGAAGATCCAGCACGCGGCATCACCGACCTGCTGATTCTGGCGGCCAACGTCGCCAGTCTCGGCGCGGTGGCCGTCGTCGTCGTTGCTTCCCACGCCAACGACGGCGGGTCCCGCTTCGGCGGCGGGCTCCTGGCGCTGGCATCGGTAGCCCTGTCCTGGCTGCTGGTGCAGACGCTGTTCACGCTGCGATACGCAGAGCTCTACTACAGCACAGGGGGGAAGGCCGGCGCGGCAGTGGGCGGCATCGACTTCAACCAGGAACGCCCGCCGCAGTACACCGACTTCGCCTACCTCGCCACCAGCCTCGGCATGACCTACCAGGTCTCCGACACCGCCCTGCAGAACCACGGCGTCCGGGCCGAAGCGCTCAAACACAGCCTGCTGTCCTACCTCTTTGGCACCGTCATCCTGGCCACGACAATCAGCCTCGTGGTCAGCCTGGCCTTCTGAGGGCTTATGCCGCGGTCCGGAAGAACAGCTTCGTCACACTCGCGAGCCGGTAGGGGTCCTCCACGCCGCAGAGTTCCCGGGCCGAGTGCATCGAGAGCAGGGGCACGCCGACGTCGACCGTCCTGATGCCGAGGCGGGTGGCGGTCAGCGGGCCGATCGTGGAGCCGCACGGCATCACGTTGTTGGAGACGAATTCCTGGTACGGGATACCCGCGTCCGCGCACAGCCGGGCCCAGAGGGCGGCGCCGGTGGCGTCCGTGGCGTAGCGCTGGTTGGCGTTGATCTTCAGCAGCGGGCCGCCGTTCAGGGCCGGCCGGTTGGCCGGATCGTGCCGTTCGGCATAGTTGGGGTGGACGGCATGCCCGGCGTCGGCGGACACACAGAACGACGCCGCAAACGCCTGCCGCCGCTGGCTCGCCGATGCTCCCAGTCCGTCGGATATGCGTACCAGCACGTCTTCGAGGAGGGGCCCGCTCGCGCCGGACCGGGAGGCGGAGCCGATCTCCTCATGGTCGAATGCGGCCAGCACGGCAATGTGAGCGCCGGCCGGCAGCGGCGCGGCGGCGTGGGCGATGAGCGCGGTGAGCCCGGCGTGGGTCGCCGACAGGTTGTCCAGCCGGCCGGACGCAAAGAACTCGCCCCTCGCGCCGAACACGGCCGGGGCCTGGGTGTCCGCGATGACGACGTCGTAGCCGCCAATCAGGGCAGCGTCCACGTCCGCGCCCGGAACCCGGTCCGCCAACAGGCCGAGCAGGTCTTCTCCGGCCGGGTCGCCGAGGCCGTAGACGGGGTTCATGTGCTGCTGCTTGTCCAGGGCCAGCCCCTCGTTCACGGCGCGGTCCAAGTGGATGGCCAGCTGCGGGAAACGCAGCAGCGGCCCGGTGGCCGTGAGGTGCTGGGTGCCGTCCCGCATCACCAGGCGGCCGGCGAGCTGCAGTTCGCGGTCCAGCCAGGAGTTGAGCAACGGGCCGCCATAGACCTCCACGCCGGCCTGCAGCCAGCCGAATTTTCCGGTGGTGGGTTTGGGCTTGAGCTTGAAGGAGGGCGAATCGGTGTGGGCGCCGAGGATGTTGAATCCGGTGGTCGGACCGGCCGTCTCCGGCGTGACCCAGGCGATGACCGCGCCGTCCCGGACCACGTAGAAGTTTCCAGCGCCGGCGGCCGCGTCCCAGGCCCGCAGTTCGTCGAGGGCGGTGAATCCTGCCTGGTCCAGCCGGCGGGCGGCCTCGTGGACGGCGTGGAAGCTCGACGGCGACGCGGTGACGTACGCGCCGAGGTCCTGGATGTGGGCTGCGGCGCTGGACTCTGAAGGCATGGCTCCGAGTCTAGCGCCGTGGCGCGGGCGGAGGGCCCCTACACGGTGACGTTGAGTCCGGCCGTGTATCCGCCGGACACCGCCCCCGACATCGTGGCCAGCTGGTAGACGCCGCCGTCGTTGCCGAAGACATTGTCCGACTTCAGCGTGGTCCCGGGGAAGTTCCGGGCGCTGGATTCGTAGCCGGACGAGGCATAGACCTCGTTGCAGGCGGCGTCGGTCAGCGCGATCTGGGACACCGCGAGGACCTGCCCGGCCGCCGTCGCGTTGTTCATGGAATCGAAGACTTCGAAGTGGATGTGTGGCCAGCGGCCGCTGTACGCGCCGGGGAAGATGGTCTGGAAGGTGACCTGGCCGTTGGCGTCGGCCTCCTGGACGCCGCGGAGGTAGTTCTCGTTCTTCAGTCCGGCGTCGTACATGGAGTACTTTCCGTCCTTGTCGCAGTGCCAGGCGTAGACGGCGGCCCCGGCCAGGGGCGTACAGCCATTGGCGTTGTCGAGCAGGGTCAGCGTGACGGTAAGCGGCACACCGCCGGCCTTGGCACTGGAGGTCCCGAAGCTGGAGGTGATGTCCTGCCGGACCACGCCCGATGCGGCCAGTACGTTGGGGCCGTTGGAGCCGTCGCCGGGGTAGGGTCCCGCCGTTTCCTGGGGTATTTCGACACCGCACTCGGCGATGGCCCGCGTCAGTGTGGGCGAGACGGAGGGGGTGCTGCTGGCGGCCGCAGTTCCGGAGGATGCCGGCGTCAACGCCGTCGCAGCGGCCGTGGCGGACGCGCCTCCTGTGGCGGAGCCGCCCGGGCTGCAGGCTGCCAGGGCGGCGGCCGTGCCGGCGCCGAGGAACATGCCCAGCGAGCGGCGGCTCAGCAGGGTGGAGAGGTCGAATTCGAGGCCGCGGTCGTGATTGGGGTGCGGCTCGTGCGGTAGCTGCGGAGTAGTGGTCATGCGTCCATGGAACCCCGCGGTGCTATGCCCCCACTAGGCCCTTGCTGTGTGGCCGCTGTGGTCTGCGCGGGAACGGCCGGGGCGGGGGCTGGCCGGGGCGGGGGACATGCCCTCCGCGTGCGCCCAAGTCCGGACATGTCCCCTCTGCCCCGCGGGACATGCCCTCCCTGGCGGCGGCGGGTGGACATAATACCCATATGTCCAATGCCACGCATCAGGACTGGGCATGTCCCGCGGTGCCGACGAAAGCGCAGGCCCTCCGTGAGCTACGACGCCGGGCCGGCACCCACGGTGACGTCTTGAGCCGGCGCCACCGTCTCGGCGGGCACGGTCTCGGCGGGCGCTGTCTCGGCGGTCTCAGCGGCAGGTGTCTTCCCGCCATTCTTGCGGTAGCGCCAAAGGCCGATACCGACCACGACGGCGGCCAGGGCCAGGGAGAGCAGCAGCGATTCGCGGGTGGTATCCAGGATGACCATGCCGACCAGCAGCGCCACGATACTGATGATGGCCACCCAGGTCAGGTAGGGGAAGAGCCACATCTTCAGCTGGAGGTCCTTGGCCGCCGCACCCATCCGGCGGCGCAGGATCAGCTGCGAGCCGGCGATCACGAGCCAGACGAACAGGGCGATGGCCCCTGAGGTGTTGACCAGGAACAGGAACACGGTGTCCGGGGCGATGTAGTTCAGTCCCACGGTGACGAAGCCCACCACGGTGGAGGCCAGGACGGCGGCCGCGGGAACACCGCGCTTGGAGATCCGCATCCAGGACCGCGGCGCGTCGCCGCGGCGGGAGAGCGAGAACAGCATCCGGCTCGCGGTGTACAGGCCGGAGTTGAGGCAGGACAGCACGGAGGTCAGCACGACGATGTCCATGATGGTGCCGGCCCCGGGGATGCCGAACAGTTCGATGACGGCAACATACGGGCTCTTGGCCACGGAGGCGGAGTTCCAGGGCAGCAGGGTGACCACGACCGCAATGGAGCCGATGTAGAAGACGAGGATGCGCCAGACGGTGGACTTCACGGCCTTCTTGACCGCATCGACCGGGTTTTCGGATTCCCCGGCGGCGATGGTGGCGATTTCAGCACCAAAGAAGGAGAACACGACCACGAGGATGCCCGCCAGCACGGCGCCCGGCCCGTTGGGCATAAAGCCGCCGTTTTCGAGCAGGTTGCTCACTCCGGGGGCCGGAACGCCCGGGATGAGGCCCAGGATGGCCGCGACGCCGAAAAGCAGGAACAGCGCGATTGCCGCGACCTTGATGGAGGCGAACCAGAATTCGAACTCACCGAAGGACTTCACCGAGCCCAGGTTGGTCAGCGTCAGGAGCACCATGAGCAGCAGCGCCCAGACCCACTGGTCGATGCCGGGCACCCAGCGGTGCATGATCGCCGCGCCCGCCGTCGCCTCGATGCCCAGCACAATGATCCAGAACCAGGCATAAAGCCAGCCGATGCTGAACCCCGCCCAGCGGCCCAGGGCCTTGTCAGCGTAGGTCGAGAACGAGCCGGTTTCGGGGTTCGCCGCGGCCATCTCGCCAAGCATCCGCATGACCAGGATAACGACGAGTCCCGCCGCAGCGTAGGCGACCAGGATGCCCGGGCCCGCCTGCTGGATCGCGGCGCCGGAGCCGACAAACAGGCCGGCACCAATCACCCCCGCGATGGCGATCATGGACAGATGCCTGGGTTTCAGGGACTTGGAGAGCTGCTGGTCAGCCTGCATGAAGCGCCGTCCTTCGTGGATTGTTTGGATCCGCGGTGGATCGTGAAAACTTGTGTGGCGGACCACATTGACGTCTCACAGTAGACCCGGCAGGGAAGCGTCCGTTCTGTGCAATCCCACAAATGACGGGCCGGCATTGCGGGCACAGGTCCAGGAAATGGGCGCAGGAGGCAAAGGATGTTGCCTCACAGGCAATTCCGAAATGTGCCTGAAACCACTGCTTCAGGCTCCCGCGGAGCGGGCCGCCCCTTTGACTCAGTAGTCCGGGTTGCTCGGCACCACCAGGCCGGTCTCGTAGGCGTAGACCACCGCCTGGACCCGGTCACGCAGGTGGAGCTTGCTGAGGATCCGCCTCACGTGCGTCTTGACGGTGGCTTCGGAAAGGAAGTACCGGTGCGCAATCTCGGCGTTCGAGAGCCCCTCGGCCATCGCCCCGAGCATCTCGGCCTCGCGCGCGGTGAGGTCCTCCAGCAGCGGATCCTTGGCCGGCCTGGCCCCGGCGGGGGATCCCGGTCCGGCGGCGTCCCCGGACCCGGAAGGCGCCCACGCCCCGGGCATGCCCCCGGCCCCGCCCGTGCCGGCCCCGTTGCCGGCCCCGTTGCCGCGGACATACTCTTCCAGCAGCCGCCGGGTGACCCGCGGCGCCACCACTGCGTCCCCGCTCGCCACCACGCGGACGGCGCTGATCAGTTCGGCCGGCGCCACGTCCTTGAGCAGGAAGGCCGAGGCCCCGGCCTGGAGTCCGGCGAAGGCGTATTCATCCAGGTCGAAGGTGGTGAGGATGATGACCTTGGCGTGGGCGCCGGATGCGGTGATCGCCCGGGTGGCCTCGATCCCGTCCAGCACCGGCATCCGCACGTCCATCAGCACGACGTCGGGGGCGAGGTCCCGGACCTGGCCCACGGCTTCGCCACCGTCGGAGGCCTCGCCCACAACGCTCAGGTCATCCTCTCCTTCCAGGATCAGGCGGAAGCCCATCCTCAGGAGCGGCTGGTCGTCCGCCAGCAGGATGCGGATCGGTCCGGTCCCGGTCATCGGTTCCCCTTCACTCATGTGCCCTCACTTCCCGTTGTCGCCGTTCCAGTGCAACACGGCGTGCACTCGCCAGCCGTGCTCGGCGCTGCGTCCCGCCTCGACGGCGCCCGCGTAGATGCGGGCCCGCTCCAGCATTCCGGCGAGGCCCTGGCCGGTGCCGACGGACCCCGAATCCCGTGCCCATTCCGCTGCCGCGCCGTCCGAACCTACTGAGCCCTTGCCGTCGTCGACGACGTCGATGGTGACCGTGGATCCGTCCCGGACAACCGCCACGTCCACCCGCCCCAGGGAACGGCCGTAACGCAATACGTTCGTGAGTGACTCCTGCACGATCCTGTACACCGTCAACTGGAACGCCGCGTCCTCCGGCAGCGACGGTCCGGTGTGCGAATAGTGCAGCGGGAGGCCCGCGGTGCGGAAACCTTCCAGGAGTTTGCCCAGGTTGTCCCCTGCCACGAGCGGCTCACGCGGAGCCTGCCCGGGAGACGCGTCGTCGCGCAGCACCCCGAGGACGCGGCGCATATCCGCCAGGGCGGTGCGGCCGGTGCGGGAGAGTTCGCCGAGCACTTCCGCCGCCCGCGCCGGGTCCTTCTTGAGCACGACGGCGGCCCCGTCCGAAAGGCTGATCATCACCGTGAGGGAATGCGCCACGACGTCGTGCATCTCGCGGGCGATTCGGTTCCGTTCCGTGACTGACGCGAGCCGCCCTGCCCTCGCTGCCCAGGCTGCAATCTCGTGCTCGTGCGCGCGCCGCTGCCGGACCGAGACGCCGATTCCGGTGGCGATGACATTGGAGAGGGCAATGCTGACGCAGGCCGCGATGCTGCTGATCAGCTGGAAGTTCTCCGGGGTGTTCATACCCATGTCCGGCAGCCGCCCGTCCAGCGGGCCGACGGCCAGCCGGACGTACAGCAACACCAGCGGCGCTGTGGCCGCCGCGAGGCATCCCAGGGCGAAACGCCGGCTGCGCGCCACCGCCACCGCGTAGAGCGCAAACCACAGCCCGGCGGAGATGTTGGAGCCCCAGGGGTGCAGCAGGGTCACGCCGGCTTCCAGCGCAGCAACCACGGCTACCACGGGTACCGGATGGCTCCGCCGGAACGACAGCGCCGCCGCGGCTGCAGCCAGCAGCACGGCCGCCGGCCAGACGCCGTCGTGCACTGATTCCACGGCTGTGGGGATGACCAGGAACAGGTAGCAGGCCACCACAACGGCATCCATGGCCCGCGGACGCTGGAACAGGTAGCGCCGGATTCTGCCCCGCCGCCGGGCGGTGATTTCAGCAAAGGACGCGTCAGCCTGGCTGGCTGGCGCGTCCTTCACAGCAACTGCATCGATCATGCTCTGAGCCTAGACGGTGAGTCCGCGGGCCTAGACGTCCCGCTTTTTCAGCAGCACGGCGGCCAGGACCACCGGGATAACTACCCAGGCGCCCAGCACCAGGGCGGCCTGCCAGGCTTCCAGGGTGTCCGGGACGTGCTGCACAGCTGTCATCGGGTCGACCGTGTTGCCGGGCAGGTACTTGCGGGCCTGGACGAAGAAATCGCCCGGAATCAGCTGGAAGGCGATCGGTGCCACGAAGAACAGCCCGACCAGGCTCATGATGCCGCCGGCTGAGTTGCGGATGAGCGAGCCCAGGGCCATGCCGATCGCGGCAACGGCCGCGACGTAGAGGCTGTTGACGAGCAGCATCTTGACCGACTGCGAGCTGGAGAGGTCCAGCTTGAGGCCGTAGTTGTCCAGGATCGGCAGCGACACCAGGCCGGCCAGAAATACGGAGGCTGCGGTGAGGACGAACGCCGTCACCATGACCACGAGCAGTTTGGCGGCGAACGCCGGGATCCGCTTCGGGACGGCCGCGAAGGTGGAGCGGGCCATGCCCGTGGTGAACTCGGAACTCATCAGCAGCACACCAAGGGAGCCTAGGATCAACTGGGCGAACGCGATGCCGGAGGTGGGAACGCCGACGGCGAGGTCCCCGCCCTGGGCGGCGAAGGCAGCGGCCGCCTGCGGATCTCTGGACGCCGCCTCGGAGAACTGTCCCGTTCCCCAGGCGGAGAGGGCGCCGAAGCCCACGACGACGAGGACGGTGCAGCCGAGCAGGATCAGGGTGGACAGGAGGGTGCGGAACTTGATGAATTCCGAATTCAGCACGCGCAGGAAGCTGGGCCCCGGGCCGGTGCTGGTTCCCGGCAACGTGCCGGCGGTGTGGCCGGCGGCGTGCGTGCCGCGGCGGGAGGGATCAAGGGTGGTGGAGCTCATGGCTTAGTTGCCTCCGGACTGGACGGGGGCGGCGGCGCCCGTGGCGATCAGCGAGTGGTATTCGACCTCATCCTTGGTCAGTTCCATGTAGGCCTCCTCAAGGCTGGCCTGAAGCGGGGTGAGTTCGTAGATCATGACGTGGCCGTCCAGGGCTGCGCGGGCAATCCGGCGCGGGTCCAGGCCCGTGACCTCGAGCAGTTCATTGTCCTGCAGTTCCACGGAGACGCCGTCGCCGGCGAGCAGGTGCATCAGCTGGTCCGGCTGGTCGGTGCGGACGCGGGTGCGGATCCGGCCCTTGCCGTTGATGATGTCCTGGATCGGCGCGTCGGCGATGATCCTGCCGCGGCCGATCACGATCAGGTGGTCCGCGGTGACGGCCATTTCGCTCATCAGGTGGCTGGAGAGGAACACGGTGCGGCCCTCGGACGCCAGATGCCTGACGAGATTGCGGACCCAGACAACACCCTCGGGATCCAGGCCGTTGACCGGCTCGTCCAGGATGACGGTCTGCGGGTCGCCCAGGAGCGCGGCGGCGATGCCGAGCCGCTGTCCCATGCCGAGCGAGAAGCCGCCGACCTTCTTTTTGGCCACATCGGCCAGGCCCGTCATTTCGATGACTTCGTGCACGCGTCGCTTGGGAATGCTGTGGGTGGCGGCCATTGCCAGGAGGTGGTTGTAGGCCGAGCGGCTCGTGTGGACTGCCTTGGCGTCGAGCAGCGCGCCGACGTCGCGCAGCGGGGCGGCGTGCTGGGCGAACGGGGTGCCGTTGACGGTGACGGTGCCCGACGTCGGCCGGTCCAGCCCCATGATCATGCGCATGGTGGTGGACTTGCCGGCTCCGTTCGGGCCCAGGAAGCCGGTGACCCGGCCGGCTTCGACGGTGAAGTTGACCCCGGCGACGGCGGTCTTGTCGCCGTAGACTTTGGTCAGGCCTCGTGCTTCGATCATGGAAGCGTTCCTTTAGCTAGCGGTGGGTTGGCGTACACACCACGCTACCGAGCCGGAGACCTAAATTCGCCGGTCTCAGGGATGATTCAGGGTCGGTTCAGGGTAGTCCGGGAGGATGACGGGGCGGGCTGTCAGGATGCCGGCGAGTAGTAGGTCAGGGCGCCGGGCAGGACTGAGAATTCCACGCCGCGCACCCCCGGCATGACTTCGCCGTCCACCGCGAGGACCATCGTCGTGTCCCCCGGTTCGACCCGGATACCCCTGGCTTCACTGAGGTGCGTGATCCCGGAGGTGGCGACGGTCCCGGTCAGCACGGACCACAGCAGCCGGAGCCGGGCGAAGGATTCGTCTGCGGTGATCATCCTGAGGTCGAGGACACCGTCGTCCAGGACCGGCCGGACCAGGGGGGCGTGGTCGCGGGGGTAGTAGCGGCCGCGACCGATGTAGAGGATCCAGAGTTTGTGCCGCACGCCGTCGACGACCAGGGTGGTGGGCGTCCCCGCGGCGAAGGTCCGGAACATGGCGACCACGCCGGCCAGGGGTTTGCCGAGGGCCGGCTGGAGCAGTTCGCGCCGGCGGACCAGGTTGGGGTAGAGGCCGATGCTGGCGGTGTTCAGCATGGTCAACTGCACCTGCTCGGGCCTGCCGGGAAGGCCGCGTTCCACGGCCACCCGGCCCAGATCCGCCCGCGCCGCCTCGCCGCGGGAGGCGGCTGCAACGGCGGCCGTGAGGGTGGGGGTCCCGGCGTCGCGGGCGAAATGGTTGAGCGTTCCCCCCGGGAGGACCAGGAGCGGGAGGGAATGTTCGACGGCGGCCGCTGCCGCCGTGCCGACCGTTCCGTCCCCGCCCCACACACCCAGGGCCACGACTCCGGGCCGGCTGGCGACCCGCGAGATCCCCGCTGCAAGATCCTCATCCTGGCCAAATTCCTGTATATACGCCTTGGGGAATACCTTTTGGAGGGCCGCTGCGGTCTCTTCCGCATACGATCCGCCCAGGGTGTTGACCGCGATCCCCAGGCCCTCGCCCTCCGGGAGCTCCGCGGCCTTCACGGCGGTCCGCCGGACCTCGGGGTAGGGCGGCCGGACCGGCCACCATTTCCGCGTCATCAGGGCCGCCCCGGCCCCGATCGCCGATCCAAAGACAACATCGGAGGGCCAGTGCGCGCCGGTGTGGACCCGGGAGTAGGCCACGCCCGCTGCGAGGGGGGCCAGCGCGGCGCCGAGCGCCGGCCGCACGAGGCCCACCCCGAGGGTGAACGCCACGGCCGAGGCGGAGTGCCCCGAGGGCATCGAGGAGCTTGTGGGCTGGGGATGGACAAACCGGAAGGCCGGCAGGTTCTCCGGCAGCGGGCGGGCGCGAGGCAGCAGCGTCTTGAAGCCCACATTCGTCACCGCAGAGGCCACGGCCTGGGCCAGCACCCCGTGGAGGGCGGCCCGCCGTGTCCGCCCGGGGAAGAATGCCATCCCGGCGGCGATGCCGAACCAGAGCTTGCCCTTGTTCGCCGCGGCGGAAAGCCGCCGGAAGAACTCGTCATGGTGGCCCCCGGGGAAGTCGGAAATGGCGCGTACAAGTTTCCGGTCCAGCTTCCCCAGCCGTCGCGGCGCTTTCCTCAGCATGCTGCGCATCCGACCACCTTACTGCCAGGGCGGGCCGGAAACATACGCCGGAAGCCTAGCCGGCGCGCAATGGTTTCGCGGCGCCGGCGAGCAGCAGTGCACCAAGAATGGGAAGCATGATGGTCAGCAGCGCCACCCGGATTCCCACGAGGTCGCCGAGGTAGCCCAGCAGCGGCGGCCCGGCCAGGAAGGCGATGTACCCGATCGTGGAGACGACCGACACGCGGGCGGCGGCGTATCTGGGATCGTCAGCCGCGGCCGACATGCCCATCGGGAACGCGAGGGCAGCCCCGGCTCCCCAGAGCACCGCGCCGGCCGTGGCCAACCAGAGGTTGCCTGCCAGCACGAAGAGCCCCAGCCCGGCCGCGGCGGCGGCCATGCTGGCACGGAGCACCGCCACCCGGCCGTAGACGTCGATCGCCCGCCCGCCGAAGAAACGCACCGCGGTCATGGCCAGGACAAAGACCGCAAACAGCAGCGCACCGGTGGATTCCGAGGCCTCCAGTCCGTCGACGGCGGCTTTCGCGATCCAGTCATTGCCGGCGCCCTCGGTGAGGGTAGCCCCCAACACCACCACGCCAATCAGCAGCGTCCGCCCGTCCCGCCAGGCCGAGCGGACCTTGGGTTCCTTCGGCTCCCCGGCTTGCGGCGCGGGTGCCGGGGTGTGCGGCAGGAAATAGCGCGGGGCAAAGAGTGTCAGCACGGCGACGACGGCGGCGATCACCAGCAAGTGCGCCGGGAGGCCGACCCCGAGTCCCGCCAGGCCGGCGCCAATCAGGGCGCCCAGGAACGCGCCGCCACTGAAAGCGGCGTGGAACTGCGGCATGATGGTGCGCCCGAGCTGGTGTTCGACGTCGGCGCCTTCGATGTTCTGGGACACATCCCAGAGCCCGACTCCCATGCCGAAGAAGAACAGGGCAATGGCCGTTCCCGGAACGGACTCCGCCAGCAGCGCCAGCGAGACACCGACGCCGGCCACGGCGGCGAGGAGGCCGGCGCCCCGCACCGCGTTGGCCGTCCCGATCCGTCCCACCACGGCACCGGCGGTGGGCAGCGCGATCAGGGACCCTGCCGCCACGCACAGCAGCAGGGTTCCCATCTGCCCCGAGGAGATGTGCAGGATGTCCGTCACCGCGGGGATGCGGGCGGCCCAACTGGCGAACACGAGCCCGTTGATCCCAAAAATCAGGAAGGTCGCCGCGGCAGCGGCCTTGAGCTGCGGACGGGTTGCTGTCTTGGTCATACGATCACTGCTTCCACCGAGTGTTGGGCGAGCTGGGCAAGCTCTTCGGGACTGAAATGCCGGTCCGTCACGAGCACGTCCACGGCATCGAGGGACGCGACGAGCGCGACGGCACTGGCGTTCCATTTGCTGCCGGAGCAGGCGACTATTACCCGGCCCGCGGATTCCAGTCCGGCGCGTTTCACGGCCGCATCGTCCAGGTCGTGGGCCAGCAGTCCGTCCCGGAGGTTCAGGGCGCAGGGCGTGACCACGGCCGTATCGAACCGCAGGGAACGGATGTTGGATTCCGTCATGGGCCCGCGGAAGGACTGTTCCCCGGCGATCAGGCTCCCCCCGGGCAACAGGAGTTCGGGCCGCCGGCCGGCGGCCGGGCAACCTTCGGCCAGTACGTTGACGGCCCGCAACGACATCGGCATCAGGGTCAACTCCCGGTGCCGCAACTGGCGGGCCACCTCGGTGGCCGTGGTGCCGCTGTCCAGCCAGACATGCCCGCGGTCCTCGAGCAGGGCGGCAACGCCCGTTGCGATCCGCACCTTCACGGTGTGGTCTTCGAGTTCGCGCTGCCCGTACTCGGGGTTCCCGCCGCGCAGCACGAGGCTGCGGGCGCCGCCGTGGACCCGTCTGAGGACGCCGTGGAGTTCCAGGACATCAAGGTCGCGCCGGATCGTGGCACCCGAGGCGCCGCATTCGGTCGCGAGCTCGTCTACCGTCACATGCTCCCGATGGCGCAGCAGGTCACCAATGCGCCGGTGTCGCTCCTCAGTACTCATGTACAAATGCTAAAGGCAGGTGATCATTTAATCATTTCCTGCGCAAATGTGGCCCGCCGGCAGAGCAGACAGCAACGCGGGGTCACATCGCGCCCGTCCTGGACCTCCGGATGGGCGCGATGTGACCCCGCGTTGCTGTGGATTAGCGGGTGAGCTCCTCCAGCAGCTCCAGCACGTGCCGGTACTGGGCGCCCGTGGCCCGCGTCATACCCAGTTCGCAGGTCCTGTTGCACGAGGCGTGGGCGGCGGCGCCCATCTCCACCACTTCCGCAGCCTGTTTCGCGGTCGCCGATTCCGTCAGTTCGGGGTGCAGCATGCCCCGGTCGCCGGCGAACGCGCAGCAGCCCCAGTTTTCCGGGATCTCAACCCGCTCGGCCACGGCTCCGGCGACGGCACCCAGCGCGTCGTTGAGTCCCATTCGGGTGGACGAACAGGTGGGGTGCAGTGCCAGGGACTCCAGCTTCCCGTGGCCGGGCAACCTGGGCAGGATCTGTTCAGCGGCGAAGTCCACGGCGTCCACCATGCGCAGGGCCCGCTGCCCTGCCGCGGGTACCTCCGATTCCACGGCCTGGCGCAGGCCCTCGGTGCAGGAGGAAGCGTCGCACACGATCGGAAGTTCGCCGTCCCGCGTTGCCTCCCGGAGGGCGGCGAGGGTCTTCTCCCGCATCGTTGTTTGGCCAGCTGCCATCCCCTTGGAGGACCAGGGCGTACCGCAGCACAGGCCGTCGATCCCGGCCGGCACCAGAAGGGTGAGCCCGGCCCGGGCACAGAGCTGTTCGAAGCTGTACTGGACGCCGCCTCCTGCTGCGTCCGGACCTGCTCCTGCGGGTCCGAACATCGTGCCGACACACGCGGGGAAGTAGACGGCGTCAACATCGCCTGCCGGCGCCGGACGCTTCCGCACCGAACCGCCGCCCGGCAGTTCGGCGGAATACAGCGGCACGGTATCTTTCCCGAGCACTGCCCGCGCTGCCTTGTTGGGCGGTGCGATGGCGGCGGCCGGGAGCTTGTTGACGACCGTCAGCGCCAGGGACGCGCCCCGGGTGACACCGTCCCAGTGCCTGGCGGCGGCGTTCCAGGCGCCGTTGGCGAGCGGACCGGCGTCGGCCTTCCGCAGGGTTTTCACGAGCGATCCGGTGTTGATGTCCACCGGGCAGGCGGTCTGGCACATCCCGTCCGCGGCGCAGGTGTCCACGGACTCGTACTCGTAGTCCTTTTCCAGCTCCTTGACCAGCGCCGTGTCCCCGGCCAGCCGTGCGGATTCGATGGCGCGCAGGGTGACGATGCGCTGCCGCGGCGTCAGGGTGATGTCCTTGCTGGGGCACACCGGCTCGCAGTAGCCGCAGGAGACGCAGCGGTCCACTTCCTCGGCGACGGGCGGCGCCGTCTTGATGTGCCGCAGGTGCGCCAGCGGGTCATCATCCATCAGCACGCCCGGGTTGAGCATGGCGGCGGGGTCGAAAAGCTGTTTGATGGTGCGCATGACGTCGTAGAGCTCATCGCCGTATTGCCGGCGGACGAACGGTGCCATGACGCGCCCGGTCCCGTGCTCCGCCTTCAGCGAGCCGCCCTCGGCCAGGACCAGCTCCACCATGTCCTCTGTGAAGGCACTGTAGCGGTCCAGTTCGGGCGCCGTGGCGAAACCGTCCGTGAGCATGAAGTGGACGTTTCCATCCTTGGCGTGGCCGAAGATCACGCTGTTGCTGTAGCTGTATTTGTCGAAGAGCCGGATCAGTTCCCGGCAGGTGCGCCCCAGCACGGGGACCGGGACCACGATGTCTTCCAGCAGCGCGGTGGTGCCCTGGGGGCGCGCTCCGGCGACCGACGCGTAGAGCCCCTTGCGCAACTGCCAGAGCTGGCCACGTTCCCGGGTGTCGCCGGTGAACCGGGCGGGGGCGGACAGCCCGAGGCCGGGAAGAATGCCCTCGCCGTGGCGCTGGAGTTCCGCCAGCTGCCCGGCGCTGCCGGCGGAGTACTCCACGAGAAGGGCGGCATGGTCCCTGACTGCCAGATCCTGCACGACGGAGGGAGTTCCCTTGAGCGTCTGGCCCACCTTGAGGGACAGGGCGTCCATCAGCTCAACGGTGGCTGCCCCGGTCCCGACGAGGGCCGGCAGGGCTGCGTTGGCGGCCTCCAGATCCGGGAACACCAGCAGGCCCGCGGCGGCGTGCGGGAGCCGCGGGATGGTGCGGAAGACCGCCTCGGCCACGAAACCGAGAGTGCCCTCACTGCCGACGATCAGGTGGGCCATAATGTCCACCGGGCCCTGGAAGTCCAGCAGGGAGTTCAGGCCGTAGCCCATGGTGTTCTTCATGGAGAACTGCTGCCGGATCCGGCGCACGGAGTCCGCATTATTCCGGACACGCTCCGCCAGACCGGCCAGGCCTGCGTAGAGTTCCGGCTCGAGGGCACGGAGTTTCCGGTCGGCGTCGGGTGCACCGGTGTCGATCACGGTCCCGGAGGGCAGCACCACCGTCAGGGATTCCAGGGTTTGGTAGGTGTTGTCCACGGTGCCGCAGTTCATGCCGGAGGAGTTGTTGGCGACGACCCCGCCGATCGTGCACGCCGCCTCGCTCGCCGGATCAGGACCGAATTTCCGGCCGTAGCGGGCCAGCCTGGCATTAAGCGCCCGCACGGTGACGCCGGGCTGGACACGGACCCGTGCGCCGTCGTCGAGCACCTCGATGTCCCTGAAGTTGCGGCGAACGTCCACGAGCACACCGTCGGTGACCGCCTGCCCGCTCAGGCTGGTCCCGCCGGAGCGGAAGGTCAGCGGCACGCCCTGGGCGGCGCTGGCGCGCAGCAGCCCCCCGACGTCGGCGGCGCTCCGGGCCGTGACGACAGCCTGCGGGATCAGCAGGAAGTGCGAGGCATCATGGGCGTTCGCGTGCAGGTCGATCGCCCGGGTCTTCACCTGGGCGGGATCCTGCACCGCCGAGCGCAGGCCCGCCAGGTCCAGGGGCGCCATCAGGGAACCATCCAGCCGAGGACGGGGGTGGACTGCAGGAAGATCAGCACGGTGATGAGCGCCAGCAGGCCGAGGCTCCAGCCGATCAGCTTCCGGAACAGGGTTCCCTCCGCGCCGTCAAGGCCCACGGCGGCGGCGGCAACGGCCAGGTTCTGCAGCGAGAGCATCTTGCCCATCACTCCGGCGGACGAGTTGGCGGCGGCCATCAGCACCGGCGACAGGCCGGTCTGGACTGCGGCAGTGGCCTGCAGCTGGCCGAACAGGGAGTTGGAGGACGTGTCGGAGCCGGTGAGGGCGACGCCGATCCATCCGATCAGCGGCGAGAGGATGGCGAAGAAGCCGCCCGCGGAAGCCAGCGCGACGCCCAGGGTGGTGGTCTGGCCGGACAGGTTCATCACGAAGGACAGCCCCAGGACGGCGGTGACGGTGACAATCGTCCAGCGCAGCTGGACGACGGTGTCCCGGTAGATGCGGAGGGCCTGTGAAGCCGTGATCTTGTAAAGCGCCATGGTGATCAGCCCGGAAAACAGCAGCAGGGTGCCGGTCGCCTTGAGGTGGTCGAGCTTGAACTTGGTGGCGCCAACCGGCTTGCCGGCCGCATCGGTGATGTCCAGACCGGGCCAGGCGAACGTCACGCTGCCGACCTGGCCAAGCCAGGTCTTGACGACCGGGATCTGGGCCACAGAGAACACCGCGATGATGATCAGGTAGGGGGCGATCGCCATCCAGATCTGCCGGGGTTCGGGCCGGGAGTTGTCGGTCGGCACCGTGGTGCCTGCCGCAGACCCTGACGAAGAGTGGCGGGCGGCGGTCCCGGCGTCGGCGGATCCGCCGACACGGGCGGCGCTGCCTACCGCGACGGCGGCGTGCGCGGCGTCCGGGGCGTCCGGGGCGCCCTCAACGGCACCCTCCATGCCGACGATTTCCTTCGGCTGCCACACCTTCAGCATCAGCAGCACGGCCGCCACCGTCACGACGGCGGCGACAACATCGGTGAGTTCCACGGCGAAGAAGTTGGACGTGACGAACTGGGCCACGCCGAACGCGGCGCCGGCCACGAGGGCCACGGGCCAGGTCTGCTTCACGCCGCGCCGGCCGTCGACGATGAACACCAGCAGCAGCGGAACGATCAGGGCGATGAACGGCGTCTGGCGCCCGGCCATCGAGGACAGGTCATGCAGCGGCAGGCCGGTGACGCCATTCAGCGCGATGATGGGCGCGGCCATTGCTCCGAAGGCCACGGGCGCGGTGTTTGCCAGCAGCGAGACCACGGCGGACTTCAGCGGCTTCATGCCGGCGGCCATCAGCATGGCGGCGGAGATTGCCACCGGGGCGCCGAATCCGGCCAGGGATTCCAGCAGGGCGCCGAAGCAGAAGGCGATCAGGATGGACAGGATCCTCAGGTCGTTCGAGATGGAACGGATGGTCCGTCCCAGCACTTCGAACCAGGGTGTGGCCACCGTGAGCCGGTAGATCCACAGCGCGTTGACCAGGATCCACAGGATGGGGAACAGGCCGTAGAAGATGCCGGCCGCGGTGGCACTCAGGGCCTGGTTCACCGGCATCTGCCAGCCAATAGTGGCCAGCACGAGGGACAGGGCCAGGCTGGCCAGGGCCGCCTTGGGGGCCTTGACCTTGAAGACGCCCAGCAGGACGAAGAGCAGGATGAGGGGAAGCGCCGCGCAGAGGGCTGAAATCATCAGGGACCCGGCAATGGGGTCGAGGATCTGCTGAAACATGTGTCTCCAGATTGTGTTAGGCGTCACAACTCCGTGGCGCCCTATGATTGTCTAACAAGTACACATGATGGTCAAGAGAGACTTGTTGTCTTGTCTGGCAGGATTGGACGGAAAGCAAGAAATTTTCGCGGGAAAGGAGCCCCGGTGGCTGGCCGAATTGCAGCAGTCTCGATTGTGGAAGCGGTCGCTTCGGATCTGCGGACCCGGATTTTTGCCGGTGAGCTTGGCTCCGGGGAGTCCCTGACGGAATCAGAGGTCGCCTCCACCTACGACGTGGCCCGGCCGACGGCGAAGGCCTCGATCGAGAAGCTCGTCGCCGAGGGTCTGCTGGACCGGGGGACCCACAAAACCGCACGGGTGGTCGACCTCGGCCCGGAGTCCGTGCGGGATATTTATCTCGCCCGCGCCTATCTGGAAAGCGAAGTGCTCCGCCGGCTCGCCCGCACCGGGGACGTGCCGGAAGCGGCGGTGCAGGCCAACCGCGACATCGCGGCGCTGCAGAGCGGCGCTCCGCTCGACGTCATCGAACCGGACATGCGGTTCCACACCAGCCTGATCGACGCCGTCGGCAATGAACGCATCAGCCGGATGTACCGCTCCCTCGTGGGCGAAGTGCGGTTGTGCATGGTCCGGGTCCAGTCCCTGCAACTCCTGGACACCGCGTTGATCCAGGCCGAACACCAGAGGATCCTCGAACTCATCGAGGCCGGCCAGGGGGAGGCCGCAGCCGCGCTGCTCGACGAGCACCTCGGCCGGGCCCGGGAACGGCTGGTCGCCGCCATGGGCGGAACCCCCGGCCCGGAAGCCGAACAGCCGTCCGGCCTGCTCCCGCAGTAACCCGCCCCACCACCCCAAGGCGGGGTCACTTGGCGCCCATAAACCCCTCGGGAATGGGCGCCAAGTGACCCCGCGTTGGTGGTGGTCAGCGGACGCGCTCGACGCGCTTTTCGTCCCAGACAGGCTCGGCTGATTCGTAGACCTTGCCGTCGGAGCCGAAGACGAGGAAGCGGTCGAAGGTCCGGGCGAACCAGCGGTCGTGCGTCACGGCCAGGACGGTCCCCTCGAAGTGGTCGATGGCGCGTTCCAGCGCCTCGGCCGAGTGCAGGTCCA
The DNA here is from genome assembly GCF_030433895.1 of Arthrobacter sp. PsM3. Classification (GTDB taxonomy): domain Bacteria; phylum Actinomycetota; class Actinomycetes; order Actinomycetales; family Micrococcaceae; genus Arthrobacter. The sequence continues at coordinate 130,702 of NZ_JARUXE010000006.1, forward strand.
GGTTGTCCGTGGGCTCGTCGAGCAGCAGCAGGGTGGCGCCGGAGAGCTGCAGCAGCAGGATCTGGAACCGGGCCTGCTGACCGCCGGAGAGGGATTCGTATTTCTGCTCCGACTGCGGGGCCAGGCCGTACCCGTCCAGGGCACCGGCCGCCGCCTCGCGCCCCATCCCGGAGCGGTGTTCGTCGCCGCGGTGCAGAATTTCCAGCAGGGATTTGCCGAGCAGGTCGGGCCGGACGTGGGTCTGGGCGAAGAATCCGGGCCGGATCCGGGCGCCGAGCTTCACCGTGCCCTCGTGCGGGACTTCGGCGATGTCGACGTCGGACACCGGCAGGTGCTCCCGTTCCGGGTCGGTGCCTCCGGTGGCGAGCAGGCGCAGAAAGTGGCTCTTGCCGGAGCCGTTGGAGCCGAGCACGCCCACGCGGTCGCCGAACCAGACCTCGGTGGAGAACGGCTTCATCAGCCCGGTGAGTTCCAGCTTCTGGGCGACGACGGCGCGCTTGGCGGTCCGGCCGCCCTTGAGCCGCATCTGAACGTTCTGCTCGATCGGCAGCGCCTCGGGCGGGCCGGCTTCGAGGAACTTCGCCAGCCGGGTCTGCGCGGCGTGGTAACGGTTGGCCATGTCCGAGCGGAACGCGGCCTTGTTCTTGTACATGTTGACGAGTTCCTTGAGCTTCACGTGCTCCTCGTCCCAGCGCTTCCGGAGCTCCTCGAAACGGGCATTCCGGTCCGCGCGGGCGTCCACGTAGGAACCGAAGCCGCCGCCGTGGATCCAGGCGCCGGCGCCGTTGATGCCCGGTTCGAGGGTCACGATGCGGCCCGCGGCGTTGTTTAACAGCTCGCGGTCGTGGCTGATGAAGAACACGGTCTTTTTCGACTCGTTGAGTTTGGCCTCAAGCCAGCGCTTGCCCGGGACGTCGAGGTAGTTGTCCGGCTCGTCGAGCAGCAGCAGCTCGTCGGGGCCGGCGAAGAGCGCCTCGAGCACCAGGCGTTTCTGTTCACCGCCGGAGAGGCTCGACGCCGGGCGGTGCTGCGCGCGGTCAAAGGGCAGGCCCAGGGCCGCCATGCAGACCTCGTCCCAGACGGTCTCGACGTCGTAGCCGCCGGCGTCGCCCCAGTCCACGATCGCCTGGGCGTACTTCATCTGGGTGGGCTCGTCGTCGTGTTCCATCATCGCCAGTTCCGCTTCGTCCACGGTGCGGGCGGCGGCCGCCAGCGCGGGCGGTGCGGCGGAGATGAGCAGGTCGCGGACAGTGGATTCGTCCCGGACCTGGCCCACGAACTGGCGCATGATGCCCATGTTGCCGGAACGTCCAATCACGCCTTCATCGGCGATGAGATCGCCGGAGATGATCCGGAACAGGGTCGTCTTGCCGGTTCCGTTGGGGCCGATGAGGGCTGTCTTGGTCCCGTCCGGGACCTTGAAGGTCACGCCGTTGAGCAGCTGGGTGCCGTCGGAGAGGAAGTAATCGATGTTGGAAACGTCAATATGAGCCACCCCTCCATTCTCCCACGGACGCTGTCGCGGCCGGTCAGTGCTCCTCAGCCCGCGGCGGTGAGGAACTCCTTCAGGAGCGGCCCGGATACGGTGGCGCCGAGCCCGCCTTCCTCGACGAACACGGCGACGGCGAGGTCCCCGTGAACCGCCACGATCCAGGCGTGGGTCTTGGGCGGGTTGTCGGAACCGAACTCCGCAGTTCCGGTCTTGGCGCCGACGGGGGCGCCCGGAACGGACGCCAGGAACCCGGCATGCCCGCTCGTCACAACGGCGCGCATCATGTCGGCGAGTGCGGCGGCCTCCGCTGCCGTAACCGGCGCCGCGGCGGATGACGCGGGTGCCGGCGGTGCGGACGCCGTCGCGTCACCGGACGGCGCGGCAGCCTGTGACGTGCCGGATGTTCCGGTGGCGCCGGGGCTCCCGGTGCCCGGAGAAGTAACGCCCTCGTTTGGATTCAACACCAGCTGTGCGGCCACCGGGGCGCCCTTGGCGACGGAGCCCGCCATGACCGCGGCGGACAGCGGGGACAACAGCACCTTCCCCTGGCCGATCATCGAGGCCGCGTGCTCGGTCCCCGCGGCCTCGCCCGGAACGGAGCCCAGGAAAGCGGACGCTCCAAGCGAGGGGGCTTCCACCGCGACGCCGAGGGACGTGGCCGCGGCTTCCAGCTGAGCCTGGCTGACCGTGTCGCGGGCGTTGATGAACGCCGTGTTGCAGGAGTGCGCGAAGGCATCGCGCAAGGTCACGGAGCCCAGCGAGGAGGCCGGGTAGCCTTCCGCGTTCTTGAAGGTCCGGCCGTCGACGGACAGGGTGGCGGGGCACTCCACGGTGGATTCGGGGGTCATGCCGTTGCGGATCATTGCCAGGGAGTCCACGATCTTGAAGATGGAACCGGGAGCGTACTGGCCCAGCATGGCGGTGTCATAGCCGTTGCTGCCCGGTCCGGATGCCGCAGCGAGGACAGCGCCGCTGGAGGGGCGGAGCGCCACGATGGCCGACGCCGGCCCCACCTTTCCCAGGATGCCCTCGGCCAGCTGCTGCAGGCCGGGATCCAGGGTCGTCTTCAGCGGCGTTCCCACCTTGATTTCGACCTGGAAGAGGGCCCGACGGCCGCCGTTGGGCAAGGTCTGACGTTCCTCGGGTGTGAGGCCTGCCTTTTCGGCAAAGACCTGGATCCCGTCGCTGCCGCGCAGTTGCGCGTCGTATTGCTGCTGCAGGCCTCCGGTGCCTGTGGTGTCCCCGGCTTTGAGCGTCCCGTTGGATTTCTCGATCTGTTCGGCATTCGCCTCGGCGGCGGTGCCCAGCAGGGCGCGGGCGAAGGTGCGGGAGGGTGACAGGGGCAGGGAGTCGGGGATGGCGCGGGCGCCGGGAATCGCGCCGATCTGGTCATCGGTGATGGTCCGCCCGTCCTCGCGCAGGGTGATGGCGTTAACGAAAGCCTCGGGGCCGGCCGCCTGGACCTGCTGGGCGTAGGCCGCGGGGTCCACGCCCACCAGCTGGGCCAGCTGGGTGGCGGACGCGGCCGGATCGGACGAAGCCAGCCGGGGTTTGTCGATGCCGACGTTCACGACCGGCCGGTAGGTGACCAGCTTGGCATCTCCGGCGCCCAGGATTTCCGCCCGCGCCGGAGACTGGGACTGGGTGCCCAGGATTTCACCCTCGGCCAGCCCGGGCGCCAGCAGACCAGGGCTCCAGACGGCCAGCCACTTGCCGTCCGACTTCTTGAACTGGGCGGAAGTGGTGTACTTCCACTCTCCGGAGCCGATCTTCCAGCTGTAGTTCAGCGGGACAGTGGCCATACCAGCGTCCAGCGTCAGCTCGCCGCTGCCCACCGTGGGTTTGACCGGGTCCAGTGCCTTGAACACCTGCCGAAGCTGTTCAGTGGCCGCACCGGAGTCCTTGCCTTCGAAGGCGACGGGACCGACGTCAAGCGCTGCGACGGCGGAAGCAAGCTGCTTCGCCGCATCCTGAGCGCCGGCGCGGCCGTCGTCGCAGGCCACCAACGAGACGCCCAGAATGAGACCGATAAGGACAGATGAAAGTTTTGATATGTTCCCCACCGCGCCATTATGCCCCGTGACGCGGACATTTTCCTTGTCACAGAGCACCCGCCAGTTGCCCCGGACCTCCTGCCCGGCCTGAGGTTGCCGCCGGTTGCTTAGAAACGCCGGATAATCCTCCGCTGCGCGGCCGCGGCGATGGCAGCGGTGCGGTTGTCCACACCGAGCTTGCCGTAAATGTGCACGAGGTGCGACTTGACCGTGGCTTCGGAGATAAACAGCTGTTTGGCGATGGCCCGGTTGCCCAGACCGGTGGCGAGGAGCTCCAGCAGCTGGATCTCGCGGGCGGACAGGGCCGGTTCGGGGTTGCGGATCCGGCCCATCAGCCGGGCGGCCACTTCCGGGGCCAGAGCGGTCTCGCCCGCCGCGGCGGCGAGCACCGCCTGGCGGATCTACTCCGGCGGCGCGTCCTTGAGCATGTAGCCGCTCGCTCCGGCTTCCACCGCGGCGAGGATATCGGCGTCGGAGTCGTAAGTGGTGAGGATGAGCACCGGCGGGGCGGGCTCGCCGGCCTCGCCCGCCTTGATCCTGCCGGTCGCCGTGACGCCGTCCATGCCCGCGCCCATCTGCAGGTCCATGAGTACGACGTCGACCGGCTCGCCGAGGGTATGGAGCCGGGAGAGCTCGGCCAGGGCCGCGCCGCCGTCGGCCGCCTCGGCAGCAACGGCGATGCCCTCGAAATCGCCCAGCATGGCCCGCAGTCCGGCCCGGACCACCGGGTGGTCGTCGACCAGCAGGACGCGGATATCGTTCACGGTTCGTTACCTGCTGGCGGGTCCGCGAGGGGCAGCCGGATGGCCACAACCGTTCCTTCGCCGGGCGCGGACTCGATGTCGAGGCTGCCGTGCAGTGCCGTCACGCGTTCCTGGAGTGACTTCAGCCCGTAGCCCGAGCCGTCGGGACGCCGTGCGGCGTCCGTGACCTGGGCGGGATCGAAGCCCGCGCCGTCGTCATAGATATCCATCGCCACCTCACTGCCCAGGAAGGACAGGGTCACGACGGCAGTGCCCGCACTGGCGTGCACCCAGACGTTCGCGAGGCTTGCCTGCGCCGCCCGGAGCAGGGTTGTGCTGTACGGATTGGGCAGTTCCACCGGGGTTCCCTCAAGGTCGAAGCGGCAGCGCAGCCGGGTGCCGCGGGCGGCCGCCTCGGTTTCCGTCTTGTCGCAGAGCCGGTGCAGGCTGTTCACGAGGGGGTCCTGCGGCGGGTTCTCCGCCAGGTTTTCTGCCGGGTTCTCCGCTAAAGCGGGTGGCTGAAGGCCGCGGACAAAGTTGCGCGCCTCGGCCAGGTTGGTCGAGGCCGTCTCCTGCACCGTCCGGAGCCGGCCCCGCGCTGTGGCTGTGTCCCCGTCGTCGAGCGAGCTTTCCGCCGCACGGCCCATGAGCAGGATGCTGGAAAAGCCCTGGGCGAGCGTGTCGTGGATTTCGCGGGCCAGCCTGGCGCGCTCTTCCAGCGTGCCGGCGTCGTGCTGGCTGCGGGCAAGTTCGGCGCGGGTGCGGCGCAGCTCCTCGGCGGCGGACCGCTGGTTTTCGGCTTCCACATAGAGCGCGCGGTAGCCCAGCCCGGTGACCACGGCAAAGGCTGCCCCGAACGCGGGTCCCAGCACCATGGGCAGCTGCAGGGCGCCCCCGTCCGCTCCGCCCTTGTGGAACCACAGCGCGATGATGACCAGAACGGTGCTCAGGGCGATCGCCGGCAGCGCTAGCCGCAGCGCCAGCACGTGCAATTGGAGGAAGAAGAGCGGGAAGGCCAGCCAGACGAAGTCGGCGCTGACCCAGATCAACAGCAGCCAGAGCAGGCAGACGGCACCCAGCCACAACTGCGAATACGGCCGCGGGTCGAACCGGGACGGATCCGCGGAGTGGCGTTTCTCCAGGACGGTGCCCAACAGGTATAGGGCGGCGAGGATCAGCGCGAGGCCCAGGGCGAGCCAGTCCGTGCCCTGGAGTCCCGTTCCCAGCAGCCGAAGAACGGCGACGAGCAGCAGCAGGGCGAAGCCGCTGTGAAGGCACACCCTGAGAACGCGCAGAATCACCGCGGCCTGCGTCGTACCTGCCGTGGCCGTCCCTGCCGGCGTGCTGCGGGGCTTGTCATCCATGCCTTCAGCGTAGTGCCGGCGGCGGCCGGCGGCGGTCAAAATCCCGGCCGTCTGGGCGGGATCAACCTTTTGGTTGACCCGGACGTCCACCGGTCAGTCGCGCAGTCTCACCCACACGGGTGATGCCGGCCCCGCGTCCCGGCGGGAGGCTTGAAACAACGCCACAAACCCCTGGAAAAGGACACCCATGTATCTCGCTCTCCGCGACCTCCGCTTCGCCAAAGGACGGTTCATTCTGATGGGCGGAGTCGTCGCCCTCATCACCCTGCTGCTCGTACTGCTCTCCGGGCTCACCGCCGGTCTGGGCAACCAGTCGACGTCGGCCCTCGCCGGACTGACCGCGGACCGGATCGTCTTCGGCGCCCCCGCCGGCGGCAGCCCCAAGGCGTCCTTCACCGAATCGGAGGTCACCCGCGGACAATTGTCGGCGTGGGCCGCCCGGGAGGGTGTAGCGCACGCCGAACTGCTGGGCATTAGCCAGAGCCGCTTCCAGGCGATCGGCTCCGCGGGCACGCCTTCGGGGACGGCCAGCGTGGCCGTCTTCGGATCCGAGGGCATGGGCCTGGCGCCCGCACCCGTGGCCGAGGGAACGGTCGTGGTCGGCTGCAGCCTCGCCGAAGAACTCAAACTGCAGGCCGGCAGCCGCGCCACGGTGGGCGGCACCGAACTGACCGTCTCCGCTATCGTCCCGGACCAGTGGTACTCGCACACCGGCGTTGTCTGGACCACCCTCGGCGACTGGCGGAATCTAGCGCACATCACCGGCAGCGAGGCCGCCGCGACGGTAATCGCAGTCACGGCCGCGGACGGACAGAAACCCGACGTCGATGCCGCCAACGCTGCGGCCGGAACGGTCAGCGCCACGCGGGAGTCGTCGTTTCAGGCCCTGGGTTCCTATAAGAGCGAAAACGGCTCCCTGCTGCTGATGCAGGCGTTCCTGTACGGGATCTCGGCGCTGGTGATCGTGGCTTTCCTAACGGTGTGGACCGTGCAGCGCACACGGGATGTCGCCGTCCTCAAGGCCCTCGGCGGATCCTCCGGCTACGTCCTGAAAGACGCCATGGTCCAGGCGACGATCGTGCTCCTCGCCGGAGCCGCGGCCGGGGGCGCGGCCGGTGCGGCCGGGGGAGCCTTCGCCGCGGGCGCCGCCCCGTTCCTGCTGACACCTCAGACCACGCTGCTCCCGATAGCGGGCATCTTGGTGCTCGGACTGTCCGGGGCTGCGCTGGCGGTCCGGAGCATCACCCGGGTGGATCCGCTCCTGGCCCTCGGCGGCAACTAGCACTCCGCACCCGTAAATATACTTTGAAAGGCATACACTGTGAACACTGCCCTGAACCTCGTCGACGTAACCCTTGAATACCCCGACGGCGACGGCACCCTCAAGGCCCTTGACGGCGTCAACCTCAGACTCGTGCCGGGAGAGTTCCTGTCCCTGATCGGACCTTCCGGGTCGGGAAAGTCCTCCCTCCTGGCAATCGCCGCCACGCTCGTCCGGCCCACGGCCGGCCTCGTGGTCATCGGCGGGATCGATGCCGGCGGATTGTCCGACGCTAACCGCACGTCCCTGCGGCGGGACAAGATCGGCATCATCTTCCAGCAGCCCAACTTGCTGCCGTCCCTGACAGCCCTGGAGCAGTTGGTGATTGTGGAACACCTGCGCGGCCGGACCGCGTCGAAGGCCACCCGCCGCGCCGCTGCTCTCCTGGACCTCGTCGGGCTGGCCGCGGCGGCCGGAAAACGGCCCCACCAGCTCTCCGGCGGCCAGCGGCAGCGGGTCAATATTGCCCGTGCCCTGATGGGGGATCCAGCCGTGCTGCTGGTGGACGAACCAACGGCTGCCTTGGACCACGACCGGAGTGAGGCGATCGTGCGGCTCCTGCGTCGGGTCACGGATGAGTTCGGGGTGGCCACCGTGATGGTCACCCACGACACCGGTTTCGTCCCGCTGACGGATACGAAGGCCAGCATGCGCGACGGGAGGCTCTCCGCCCCGCAGCCGGTCAGTCCAGCCCTGGCGTGAGGTCCTGCCGGCACCCCGGGGGCTGATCTCCGCTGCAACCCTTGGCCTGATGTCCCGCCGGCACCTTGATCCCAGCGGCCCTAGATCCCGAGGGATGGCACCGCAAGGCCAAATATGTCCTTCAGGGCATATTTCGCGGCGTGGAATCCGGGCATCCCGGTCACCCCGGGACCGGGCGGGGTCGAGGAGGAACACAGGTACACGCCGCGCAGCGGGGTCCGCCAGGGGACTGGTCCCAGGACGGGCCGCCGGATAATCCCGCGGAGGTCCATCAGGCCGGCGCTGAAATCTCCGCCGACGTAGTTCTCGTTGTACGCGCCCAGTCCAGCCGCCGTCGTGACGTGATGGCCGAGGATAAGGTCGCGGAATCCGGGGGCGAAGCGCTCCAACTGGGCGATGATGGCCGCGGCCATGTCCACGGTGGACCCAGCAGGTACGTGGCAGTAGCTCCATAGGATGTGCCGGCCCCCGGGGGCGCGTCCGGTGTCGAATCGCGAGGGCTGCGAGACCAGGACATAGGGCCGGTCCGGATGCCGCCCCGCGGCGACGAGGTTTTCCGCCTCGGCCATCTCCGCGCGGGTGCCACCCACGTGGACCGTGCCGGCGTCAGCCAGGCCCGGGACCGCCCAGGGGACCGGGCCGGACAGGATGAAGTCGACCTTGCAGGCCGCGTTTCCGAACCTGAAGGACTCTAGGGCGTGCCGGTACCGCTCCGGGAGTCTGCCGCCAGCAAGCCGGAGCAGTCCGGGGGGCGCCACGTCCAGCAGGGTGGCCCGGGCCGGGGGCAGCTCCGCCAGGGATCCGATTCTCGCCCCGGTTTCCACCACCCCGCCGTGAGCCTCAATGTCCGCCACCATGGCCTGCGCGATCGCCGCGGAGCCGCCTGCCGGGACGGGCCAGCCGACCGTATGGGCCAGGGTCCCCAGCATGAGGCCCGCTCCGGCCGCCGCGAGGGCCGGGAGCTGCGACACCGCATGCGCCGCGGTACCGGTCAGCAGCGCGGGCGCCAGATCCTCGCGGAACCGCATGCCCCACAGCGGCGAGCCCTGCTCCAGGACCCGGGCGCCGAACAGGACGGCCGCCACCGGGTCCCGCGGTATCCGCAGCAGCTGGTTCAGCGTCAGGTCTGTGATGCCCTCCGCCCGCTGCACGAGCGGGGCCATCAGGCGCCCGAATGCGGCGCCGTCACGCCCCAGACCGGCCACCGTCCGCTCCAGGGAGCGGTACGCCAGCGCCGCCCGGCCGCCGTCGAGCGGCGTACCGTACGAGACCTCGGGAACCTCGAGCCGGATCCGCCCCGACAGCTGGAACTGCCGGAAAAACGGCGAGGCCAGGGCCATCGGGTGCACCGCCGAGCAGACATCGTGAAAGTGCCCGGGTTCGATGAGTTCCGCTGTCCGCAGGCCGCCGCCAGGGGTCGGCGCCGCCTCGTAGACATGCACCTTCAGTCCTGCGCGGGCCATGGTCACCGCCGCGGCGAGGCCGTTCGGTCCTGATCCAACAACGGCCACATCAGGCATGCCAGGCCGCCTTCCGCCAGGGAAAAAGTGAATCCGAAGGGTGCAGCAGGTCAATCCGCAGCCGGTCCGGAACGCCCTCGAACGGGCCGCCCTGCGGGTCATCCATCCCGTAGCGGCGGACCACGTCATAGCGGGGGTCCCAGACGTCCCAGGCCACCCGCGCCAGCAGGTATGCGGTGGCCAGCATATGGAACACCACAGCGAGGACGTAGTACGGCATATCAATATTGTGCTGGGACACGCCTCCGCTCGTCACCTGCCCCAGATACAACCAGACGGCCGCCCAGTGCAGCCCCTCGAACGTCTGCCAGACCAGAAAGTCCCGCCAGCGCGGCCGGGCCAGGGCCAGGAGCGGGATGAGCCAGATGACGAACTGCGGCGAGTAGACCTTGTTGGTCAGGATAAACGCGGCAACGATCAGGAAGGCCAGCTGCGCGAGTCGGGGCCGGCGGGGCGCGGCCAGGGCCAGAACCCCGATGAGCACACACGCCAGCAGAAAGAGGTTCAAGGCCAGGGTGTTGATCGATTCCGGCTGCAGGGAAACCCAGCCCAGCCGGCCGGCGACGAGGTTGTAGGCAAACCAGGGGGAGCTGTAGCCGGCGGGACGGTCCTCGGTGAACTGGTAAAAGTATCTCCATCCCTCCGGATTGGCGGCGGCGACCGGGAGGTTCACTGCAAGCCACGCGAGGGCGGCGGCGCCGGCAGTGACCAGGATGGCCCGGATCCGCCCGGTGCGCAGGGCCAGAAGCAGGACCGCACCGAGGAGCAGCACTGGGTAGACCTTGGTCGCAGTGCCCAGGCCAATAAAGATTCCGGCCAGGACGAGTTTGTTCCGGGAGAAGCAATACATGCCGAGGGCCAGCAGCCCCACAGCCCACATGTCCCAGTTGATGGTGCCGGCCAGGATAATGCCGGGGGCCACCGCCACCATGGCCGCGTCCCACGGCCGACGGCGGGCCATCCGTGCCGTTGCGAGTACCGTCACGATCCAGACGGCCGCGATCAGGGCGGCGTTGATGTCGAAGTAGGCGAGAATCCGGCTGGGGGTGACGCCTTCGCCCGGAACCAGCAGGGCCGTGGCGCCGGCGATGAACCCCATGAGGACGGGGTATTCAAAGAATGTCCCCTGGGTGATGAACGGGAAGGCGCCGTCGCCGAGGCCGCGGCTTTTGAACAGCTCCGGAAAGTCCGAATAGCAGGTCGCGTAGAACTGGCCGGGGGTTTCCCAGCCATTGATGCGGCAATACGACTTGAGGACAATGCCGATGACCGCTGCCAGGACGGTGAGCAGGATCAGGACGCGTTCCACGGTGAAAAAGCCCGGCGAAACGATGCCGGGGGCTGCGCGGCGGCCCATGGGTCCGCCAACCAACTCGGTGAAATTCCTCAGCAGGGGGTCGCTGCGGCTCGGGATGACCAGTCGGACACGTCTGCGGTGCTCCGGCGGCTTTGTCTCCTGCATGTCCCTGAGCTTACCGGGGCCACTCCGGCTGGCTGCGCTGCGCCGGGCGGCCGGCGCAGCGGGTATCCACACGGTTGCTTAAATGGGGGAGCCCACGCGTAGCCGCGTGGGCTCCTTTGGGATCAGTTCCGATGTCAGTCATCAGTTGCTCCTTCGACGGCCTGGACCTGCGTCAGCGGATGAGGCCGATGCGATGCATGGCAAGGTAGACGTCTTCACGCTTCTGGTCCAGGAGCTGTCCGTTGAACAGCGTCGTGCGCCTGGGGGCCGGCTGGAGGCACCGGCGCAGGAGCCTGTGGAGTGTCTGCTTCATGGTGGTCACCTCCCGCCGGTGGCTCGCGGTGCGCGGTTGGACGGCGGTGCTGGCAGTAGTCACGATGGACCTTTCATGGGAATTGCCGGGAAGGGTGGAGTAATTGGGCGCGCCAATTAAGGCCTCTGTGAATTGGGGAAGAAAAAGCCGTAAATAGGCGCGGAATTACCCGGTGCTAAGGAAATGATTTCGCAATAGCGAAAGGGTGGCCCCTGGACGCGGGAAGGCCGCAACCCCAACAGGAAGCTGGGTTCCGAACTTTGGGGATGCTGCGTAACCGCGGGGTTCCGTCTGGGTCAGTCCGCCGTCACGGCATTCCCGGGAAGGGGAGTGCCGGTATCGCCCCGGCTCCGGCCCCTAGGTGAAGGAAATCAGGCCGGGAGCGGAGGGGTCAGGAGGCAGTCGGGCCGAAATGCGGGCGCGGTTCAGCGACAGAGGCCGGGCTGGCGGTGACGGAGTACATCCATCCGCTAGTCAAAGTAATCATTTTCCCAACCTCCTTTTCTGTTATGCCGTGGCTCCGGCTGACTGGCCGGGCGACGCGCGCCTCGACCCCGGCAGGACGCTCTGGGGTCAGAAATAAAAATACACCATGAATGCAGCACTTGACTACCGAATTCATAAACTTTCTGGAAGTTATTTCTAAACCGTATTTAGAGGCCCCAACGGACCACTGCCGGCGTCTTCTTGTCCCAGCCGAGCGTGCAGACTTTGGCCGTTCCCAGAATGAAGTGCCTGCCTTCGTGGGGATCGAGCCCCAGCCACCGGGCGGTGAGGATCCGGGAGAAGTGTCCGTGCGCCACGATCAGCACGTTGTCCAGGCCGGATTCGAGCACCCGCGCCACAATCTTGTCCGCGCGCGCGGCGACGTCGTCCAGGGCTTCACCGTTCGGCACACCGTGGGTCCAGATCAGGTACTCCGGGTTGTCCTTGCGGATGAGGTCCGAGCTGATGCCCTCGTAGTCGCCGTAGTCCCACTCCACCGCGAGCGGTTCCAGCTGGGCGTCGGGGAACCCGGCGAGTTCGGCAGTCCGGCGGGCCCGCCGCAGGGGAGACGTCAGCACCAGGTCGAAGTCGACGGCGTCGAGCACCTTGCGTGCCTCCACGGACTGCTGTTCACCCTCCACGGTGAGCGGGAGGTCGGTGAGGCCGGTGTACTGGCCGCTCTTGGACCACTCGGTTTCGCCGTGTCGCAGGATCCACAGCTGCGGGCGGGGGCCGTTTGAAGGTGCAATCACTTAGGACTCCTCGGTTGAGAGTGCGACGGCGGACTCGGGCTGGGCAGCCCACCATTCGTGGAGCTTGGCCTCGGCCACTGCGGGATCCAGCGGGCCGTGTTCCATCCGTTCCTCCAGCAGGAATTTGTAGGCCCGCCCGACGACGGGGCCCGGCTTGAGGTCCAGCAGTTCCATGATCCGGCTGCCGTCCAGATCGGGGCGGACGGACTCGAGGGATTCCTGCTCCCGCAGGGCCGCAATCCGGGCCTCGAGATCGTCGTAGGCGAAGGCGAGCCGCTCGGCCTTGCGCTGGTTGCGGGTGGTGACGTCCGAGCGGGTCAGCCGGTGCAGCCGGTCCAGCAGCGGACCGGCGTCGGTGACATAACGGCGGACGGCGGAATCGCTCCAGCCTGCCTCGCCGTAGCCGTAGAAGCGCATGTGCAGCTCCACGAGCTTGGCAACGGCCTTGATGGTGTCGTTGTCGAAGCGCAGCGCCTTCATCCGTTTTGACGTCAGTTTGGCTCCGACCATGTCGTGGTGCCGGAAGCTCACCGCGCCGCCCGGCTCGAAACGGCGCGTGGAGGGCTTGCCGACGTCGTGCATCAATGCAGCGAACCGCAGCACAAAGTCCGGCCCGGGCACAGCGCCGCCGGCCGCCGTTTCGAGTGCGGCGGCCTGCTCCAGAACCTGGAGCGAGTGCTGGTAAACGTCCTTGTGCCGGTGGTGCTCATCGGACTCGAGGCGCAGGGCGGAGACCTCGGGCAGCACAAAGTCGGCCAGCCCGGTGTCCACCAGCAGGTCCACCCCGGCCCTGGGGTGTGCCGCGCAGATAAGCTTGACCAGCTCCTCACGCACGCGTTCCGCGGAAATCATGGTGATCCGTTCCGCCATCCGGGACATCGCGGCGCGGACGTCCTCGTGCACCGTGATGCCCAGCTGGGCGGCAAAACGGGCGGCACGCATCATCCGGAGCGGATCGTCGGAGAAGGAGGATTCCGGGGCGCCCGGGGTGGCCAGGATGGAAGCGTGGAGGTCGCGGACACCGCCGAACGGATCCACGAGCTCCAGCGCCGGGAGTCGCAGGGCCATGGCGTTGATCGTGAAGTCACGGCGCAGCAGGTCATCGGTGAGCGACTTTCCGAACGCCACGACGGGTTTGCGGGAGTCGGGATCGTACGCCTCGGCGCGATAGGTGGTGATCTCGATCTGGAAACCGGACTTGCGCATGCCGATCGTGCCGAAGGCGCGCCCGATTTCCCAAAAGTTGTCGGCCCACTTCTTGATCAGGGCAACTGTCTGGTCCGGGGTGGCGTCGGTGGTGAAGTCGAGATCGGGGGACACCCGGCCCAGGAAGAGGTCGCGCACCGGGCCGCCGACCAGGGAGAGTTCGTGGCCGGCGTCGACAAACCGTTGCCCCAGCTCCAGAACCACAGGGTCTACCTGGAAATCAACAGTGTGCGAGTCAGTCTCGTGATGTGCGTGCGCCATAGTTTCTTAAGCTTGTCAGAAATCCCGGCGAGCACCACACCGAATCCGTCTCGGACTCCGGCCGTCGGCGCTGAACACGGGGGCGTCCCGGGCGATCCACTTTCCCGGCCGTCCACTTTCCTGCCATGTTTAGGTCATCAAGAGCGGACAAGAGTCGTTAGAGTGGACTTCATGGCCCATCCCGTACCGAGCGCTCCCGGCAGGAGGACAAACGCACCGTTGCCTTCGGCAATCGGTGCCAATGTCGCGCCGGTGCAGCACTCCGGACAGGCCTCCCTCCCCACCGTGGAGGAAATCTCCGCCGGCGGCGTGGTGGTGGACACGTCCGACGCCGAACTCCGGGTTGCGATCATTGCCCGCCTTAATCGTGGCGGGCGGCTGGAATGGTGCCTTCCGAAGGGCCATCCGGAAGGCAAGGAAAGCAACGAGGAAGCCGCCGTGCGTGAGATCGCGGAGGAAACCGGCATCGAGGGCAAAATCCTCGCACCGCTGGGAAGCATCGACTACTGGTTCACGGTCAGCGGGCACCGCGTCCACAAGACCGTCCACCACTACCTGCTGCAGGCCACGGGCGGGGAACTGACGATCGAGAATGATCCGGACAAGGAAGCAGTGGACGTCGCCTGGGTTCCCATCCTGGAACTGGCGCGGAAACTCTCCTTCCCGAACGAGCGCCGCATCGCCGACCTCGCCAGGGAAGTACTGCCGGAACACCGCTAGGGCCGTGCAAGCGCCCCTTGGGCCTGCTTCAGGGGATGCGAATAGCGGCTAAAGCCGCGCCCGGGTGAGACGATAAAGACAATGTCATCTGCCAAACCCACCCCCGCGCCCTCCGGCCCCGCCGATTCCAAAGCTGTCCAATCCGGAGAAGTCCGTTCCAGCGCCATCATGGCCGCGGGAACGCTGGTCTCGCGTTTTCTGGGATTCGGCAAGACCTGGATGCTGGCGGCCGCACTCGGCCTCGGCTCCACCGTCAACGACACGTTCATCAACGCCAACAACCTGCCGAACCTGATCTTCCTGCTGGTGGCGGGCGGCGTGTTCAACGCCGTCCTGGTGCCCCAGATCATCAAGGCGAGCAAGGCTCCGGACAAGGGGGCGGACTACATCAGCCGGCTGCTGACGCTGGCCGTCCTGGTGCTGCTGACGCTGACGCTGCTGGTGACGCTGCTCGCGCCGTGGGTCATTGAACTGACAACGCAGGGCTATTCCCCGCAGCAGAAGGCCCTCGCGGTGTCCTTCGCGTTCTGGTGCCTTCCGCAGATCTTCTTCTACGGCCTGTATGCCCTGCTGACCCAGGTGCTCAACGCCCACGGTGCCTTTGGGCCCGCGATGTGGGCGCCGATCCTGAACAACATTGTCGCGATCGCCGGCCTCAGCATGTTCATCTGGACGTTCGGCGCGAACGTCTCCAATCCCCACACGCTGGACACGTGGGGTTCCAGCCAGACCTTGCTGGTGGCCGGATTCTCCACCATCGGCGTCATCTCCCAGACGGCCATCCTGCTGGTTCCGGTATTCAGGCTCCGGCTCGGCCTCCGGCCGCGCTTCGGCTGGCGCGGGGTCGGCCTGGGCCAGGCCGCCAGGCTGAGCGTCTGGACCCTGGCGACGGCCGCCGTCGGGCAGCTGGCCTTCCTCTACGTCATGCGCATCGCGACCATCCCGGGTGCGGAACGGCTGCGCCTGGAACAGGCCGGGGATCCGGCCGCCGACAGCCTGCCCGGCAACGCTGTGCTGGAGGTGGCGAGCCAGTTGTATCTGCTCCCGCACTCGATCATTGCGCTGTCGCTGGCCACGGTGCTGTTCAACCGGATGACGCGGGCCTCGCAGGCCGGGGACCGCGCGGCGCTGCGCACTGCGCTCTCCCACGGGCTGCGGACCATGGCCGTGGCGACGGTGTTCGGGGCCCTGGCCCTGTTCGCCCTTGCCGGACCGCTGGGCATGTTCTTCTCCGGCGGCGTGCCCCAGGACGGCGTCATGCTGGCCCAGACGCTGACCATCCTGGCGCTCAGCACGCCGTTCATGAGCGCCAACTTCATGATGTCGCGGGTGTTCTACGCCAACGAGGATGCCAGGACACCGTTCCTCATCCAACTGGTGCTGGCCGTTGTGAACGTGGTTGCCGCGTTCACAATCCAGTTCCTGCCGTTCGATCAGATCATCTTCGCCATCGCCACCCTCTACACCGGCGGCAATGTCCTGTCCGTGATCCTGAGCGCAGTCTTCCTCCGCCGGCTCCTGGGGCATCTGGACGGTCCCCGGATCGCCAACGCCTACATCAGGATGGGCTACGCCGCGCTGGGGTCCGCCCTGGCCGGCGCTGTGGCGTTGTGGCTGCTGGGCAGCTACAGCCGCGAGGGATTCGCCTGGAGCACACCTGCCGCCGCGCTGGTGACGATCGCCGTCGTCGGGCCCGTCATGCTGGCGGCTTACCTGCTGCTGCTGAAGCTCTTCCGGGTCACCGAGCTGAGCGACCTCCTGCAGCCGCTGCTGGGCCGCCTGCGCCGCCAGTCGGAGGCTGCGCCCGCCGGAGGCCTTCCGGAGGGCGCGGCCGCTACACGTGCCAGGCCGGAACGGGCGACCGTCTCGGTGGACACCGGACTCATTCCTAGAATTTCCGGGGAATTCGACGCAGCGTCCTTCCGGGCAGGGCCAGATCTTGGCGAACAGGACGAGCGGGCGGGACGCGCCGGACCGGACGGCGGTTACCTGCCCGCCGAGGACCTGCCCAACACCGCGGAGGGCGGCCTGGGCCGCGGCGACATCCCGCTGCCCGGGCGGCGAACCTACCAGGGCCCGGCAGGGCACAACCCCTATTTCCCTTTCGGCGGCAAAAAGAAGAAATAGTAACCAGCGGGCTCCGCGGCGCCGCGCTTCCGCGGCCGGACCGGCGCATCGGCTAGGATCGAAGACTAACAAGGGGAGTTGCAGACCTGGGGTCCACCGGCTTTACCGGGGACCTGCTGTCACTGATGCAGTGATCAGTTCGGCAGCTCCCGGACAGTCTAGGAGGAGCCCGTGTCCCACCCGATCGATGTCGGATCAGTACTAGGTGGCCGCTACAAGGTCACTGCCACTGTACTGACCTCACATGACCAGGATCTGGTGCTGGACGGCGTGGACCAGGTGCTCAACCGAGCTGTGAGCATCCTCGTTGCCGGGCCCGGAAACGCGGATCAAGTGGCACAGAGTGCCCGGGAAGTGGCCACCGGGGAGCGTCCCGGCAGCGTTCAGATCCTCGACCTTGGGGTCAGCGAAGACACGACCTACCTCATTACCAACCACACCTCGGCCGCTGACCTGCTGGATCTCGTGGTGTCCTCCAACCCGCCCTACATCGAACCGTTCTTCACGGACACACTGGGCAGCGAAATCTTCGGCCAGCCCCGCTCCCGTGAACCCGAAACCTATGACGGCCTCTACGACGAAGAAGAGGTAGACGCCGGCTACATCAACTACGGGCAGAACCAGCAGCATGCCCCGACTCCGCGCGTGAGTCCCGCCGGACCGCCGACGACCCCCTCCCGGCCGCCGTCCCGTCCGACGGTGTCACCCGCTGCAGGTGCAGCTGGCGCGGAGGCAGCCGGAAGAGCCGGACTCGCGGCTGGTGCCGCCGCCGCTGCCGGTGGTGCGGCTGCTGCCGCGTCCCCCAAAACGAAGTCCTCCGCGGCCGCACCCCGGGAAACCCCGCCTGAGGTGACGGCGCCCCAGCCGGTGCAGGGAGGCGCACCGACCTCCGGCGCACGTGACTCCACGACGCCGGCCCCCGCCGAAACGCCCAAGGTTTCGCTGTGGTCCGACGACGATTATGACCACCCCGCTCCCGACGGAAGCCAGACTTCCCGCCAGGCGGCATCACCGGAATTAGCCGCCGCCGCGGGCAGCGCCTCCGCGGACCGCACGCCCGGGTTCTTCCCGGGTTCGGCCCGGGCCGCCGACTCCGCTGCGGATGAGGACTACTACGGCAAGGACGAGGAACCACAGCGTGAGCCTCGCTCTATGCGCTGGCTGGTGGGCGGACTGCTGGCTGCGGTCCTCGTGGTTGGTCTGGTTCTTGCCGTGACCAATCTCGGCAGCCTCTTCAAGACGACGCCGCAGCCCGCTGCGGGCGGCAATTCCTCCGCCAGCGCGCCCGGTTCAGCCCCGGCAGCGCCGTCGGGAACCGCCAGCCCCGCACCGGCCGCCGGCCCGCCCGCCATTGCTGACGTCACGCGGCTGGGCAACTTCGACTTCGCCGGAACCTATGACGGCGACCTGGTCAAGACTTTCGACGGCAATGCCGCCAGCTACTGGTCGGACATGGAATTTGCCACAGACAACTGGGGTGGCCTGGCCGCCGAGGTCCCGCTCGTCGTCAAGCTGAAGAGCCCTGCCAAGGTCTCCTCTGTGACCCTCAGCCAGCTGGGCGCCTCAGGCGGCAGCATCAGCGTTTTCACCAACGACCGTCCCTCGCTCGATGGTGCCAAGCAGGTAGGCAGCAACAGCTTCACCTCATCCGATCTAACGATGCCGCTGCAGGAACCCACCACGGCGCAGTATGTCATTGTCTCAATCAAGACCCTGCCCAAGCTGGCGGCGCCCAAGACCCGGTATGGATTCGGCCTGCGTCTGGCTGAGATCAAGGTCCAGTAGCCGGGCCGAAGCCACGGCTTCACCCCGGCGGTCCTGGGTGCCAGGACGGTATCCTGAGTGCTGGTGTGCTTTGGCAGCGCCCGGCCCGACCGGAATAACCAGCACCAAGTAGTAGTTGTGCCATGTGGCCGGCCACCCAGGCGGGCGCATCGACAAAGGAAGAGGTTCACCGTTCAGTGAGCAACGCAGAAAACACCGCGTCCGAAGTACGTGATGTCATCATCGTAGGCTCCGGCCCCGCGGGCTACACTGCCGCGGTGTACACGGCGCGCGCCAACCTGAAGCCGCTGCTCCTCGCAGGATCAGTAACCGCCGGCGGCGAGCTGATGAACACAACCGACGTCGAGAACTACCCAGGTTTCCCGGACGGCATCATGGGTCCGGACCTGATGGAGAACTTCGAGAAGCAGGCCGCGCGGTTCGGCACCGAAATACAGTTTGAAGATGTCACGGAACTGGATCTCGACGGCGACATCAAAACCGTGACCATCGGCTCGGGGGAGACCTTCCGGGCACGCGCCATCATTCTTTCCACGGGTTCGGCCTACCGTGAGCTCGGCCTTCCCAACGAAAAGCGCCTCTCCGGCCACGGGGTCAGCTGGTGTGCAACCTGCGACGGTTTCTTTTTCAAGGACCAGGACATCGCCGTCATCGGCGGCGGCGACTCCGCGATGGAGGAGGCACTGTTCCTCACCAAGTTCGCCAGGTCAGTCACCGTCGTCCACCGCCGCGACAGCCTCCGTGCCTCAAAGATCATGGCTGACCGCGCACTGGCCCACGAGAAGATCACCTTCGTCTGGAACAGCGGCGTCGAGGATGTCCTCGGTGGGGACAAAGTCACCGGGCTTCGAGTGAAAGACCTCGTGGACGGCACCGAAACTGAACTTGCCGTCACCGGCGTGTTTGTGGCGATCGGCAACGACCCCCGTACCGACCTCGTCAAGGGCAAGCTGGACCTGACCCCTGAGGGAACCATCGCTGTCGACGGCCGATCGTCGAAGACCAGCGTCAAGGGTGTCTTCGCGGCCGGCGATGTTATCGACCCGACGTACCGGCAGGCCATCACGGCCTCAGGGTCCGGCTGTGTCGCAGCCCTGGACGTCGAGCACTACCTCGCAGACTTCCACGCCTAAACAGCGCGCAGCAACCAACCGAAGAGAGAGACAGGCTATGAGCAACGCAAAAGACGTAACGGACGCTAGTTTCGGCACCGATGTACTGGCTTCTTCCAAGCCGGTCATTGTGGACTTCTGGGCTGAATGGTGCGGCCCGTGCCGCAAGCTCGGACCGATCCTGGACGAGATTTCCGTGGAGTACAGCGAGAAAGTGGACGTCGTCAAGGTTAATGTTGACGACAACCCTGCCATTGCCGCCCAGTACGGCATCACCTCCATCCCTGCCGTCTATCTGTTCCAGGGTGGCGAAGTGAAGGGCACCGTCATCGGCGCTCGTCCCAAGCAGTTCTTCGAGAAGGAATTTGCGGACGTGCTGTCCTAGTTTCCGCTCGGTCTGTACCGACACAGATCATCCCAAAGTGGCCTCACTTCCCTTCAGGAAGTGGGGCCACTTTTTCGTTGTTGGTGACAACTGAGGTGGTCAGGTATTCCAACCAGCCACATAGAGAAGTCCATACTCAAGGCGTTTCTCCAGAGAACAACACCTAACAGTTGGTTTCCCGTACCTATTTCTCTCTATGCGGACCCCGGTGTATCCACGTGTTGTGCCCTTGCCGAAGTAGGGCCGGCTTGGTCCGACGCCCACGGGCCGGTGGCCGCCCTCGGGCGAGATGGGGTCCGACTTACTCGTCTGCCGTGAGATCACTGATGCAGAGTGTTTCACGTGAAACATTGCGGTTCTTCAGACAGAGAAGTTCCCGGCCCGGTTTCCGCGCTACCGTCGAAGGAATCATCTCGTTTTGTTTCACGTGAAACATGGTCACAAGATAGGTCCGGAACATCGAAGGGTTTCGTGCACTACCTTCGATCCTGCCGGCAGCGGCGCCAACCCGTCTGGACGAACGCTTGAATGCAGTCCGGGGGTTTGCGCCTTCCCGTTCCTGTTCGAACGGGCTCAAGGGAAGTGGTGGTAGAAGTCTGGCCGGTCGGTCAGGAGTGCAGGTCGCACGCCCGCCTCCGAGCACCGAGCACCGAGCACCGAGCACCGAGCACCGAGCACCGAGCACCGAGCACAAGATTGTAAACGTACTACGAGCGGCATATTTGTATACGGGATGGATTCCCCGGGGTAAGAAGTAAGACGGCTTCTAACCGTGAATTCCTCTTCTGCAAGGGCGCCGTCACCCTGACGGTGCTTGTGCGGGTACCGTGACGGTTTTACCAGCCACACACGCCACCTAGATGGCTGAGCAACCCTTCCTACAGGTCTCTGCTAGGCGCCCGATTTGAGATCACGAGTGACAATTCGCCGCGACAATCGGCAGAATGGAACCGAATCCGGGGCAGCTGTGAAGTGTGACCCCAGGGGAATGTTTCACGTGAAACCATCGTGGGGGTGCATCTGGAGAGGGGGCACCGTACGCCGGATTGTTGGACACCGTGGCGCTAAAGTCGGAAGACGATCCCGTTTCTGTGAAAAGTTTCTGTTTGAAACAGCAGTGGCACAGGAAAGAACATCTCCATCGTTCCCGCTAAAAATTGGGGTCATTCCTCAGTCCGTTCCGATCATTGGGACTCGGCGAATGTTTCACGTGAAACGGAGACCAGGCGTGAATCGGTGGATGGGACATGGACGACGGCGAGTGACCGTTGAGCAGGTCCCCAAAGACCGACTATTCGATATGAAACTCTCAAATAGCCCCGTCCGGGCAGAGGGTGTCTGCTGACTAGCGGACCTGTGAGTACATTCAGTGGGTATGAATCAACATGGTGCACAAACACTTCAAGCAGCAACGGCGAGGTCCCCCTTCAGGAGCGGGGAGCTGGCCGACTCGGAGAGTGTACGGCGAATCAGAGCGACGGCACCGGAACAATGGCGTGAACATTCCCGCGCGGGTCAATGTTTCACGTGAAACCCCACAAACCCAACCTCCAACGGCCTTTGGTGGGGGATGGATGCCCATCAGGTGCCACCGAGACCCGCTACGCGCCCCATCATCCTACTGTGGAGCTCTCCGCACACCGAAGCCGGCTACGACCCTACAACGGCCCCCTGGGACGCGTGGAGTATGTAGCGGAAGCCTCTATGGGTAGAACCAGAAGCCCGCATTCAGTGTCCCAGGGCCACATGGTCGTCTTCGACTCACCGCCACAACATCCTCGCTCGCGGTATTCCCGCCTATATTGCCCAGCATGCCGCCCATCAAACTCGGTTGAGAACCACCTCAGCAGCCAGGCAGACAATGGGTGCCCGGGCCATTCATAGTGTCGGGGATCTCGGAGGTCAAACCGTTCCTTGCCATGTTCGTGTCCATTCGCCCCGACAGGCAGTGGAGACAATCCTCAGCGAGCGGCACACGCGCCACACCCAGGATGCCTTCCCATGAGGCCAGCACATCCAATCTCAACACTGCCGATGGAAATCCCGCGGACACCATCCACAGACCCACGGAGGTTGGACTCGGACCAACTGCCAAAGCCGGGGAGCCACTCGAACGGGGCTCCTCTCAGGGCTCACGGTACGCAGTAGAGAAGTCCTGCGTTCAGCTGACTGCAGGACAAGGCATCCAATTCGTGGCAGCACCAGACTCCTTCGCCGTGGCTCCCATTGGCTGTTCAAAGTGACAGCGACTGGACGCGCGCTGAACTGGACGAACCCGTCGGGCAGGGACACACGCTCGCAGCGTGGCCCCAGCTGTGGGGTTCCGCGCCGGCCGGGACTCCTGACCATGCGCTGCAAGCAGCGCCATCGGATGGCCCGTCGTTCCCCTCGGGTCGCTGCCGGCCCGCACCCGGCTACTCCGGTGTGCCGACACTCGGCCGCACGGGTCACAGATGTGGCGGATCCCGGCATGCCGGAAGGGCCGCCGGTCAGTGCACCAGGGCGCTAAATTGGCTGATGTACGGTCGCATTCCCACAGGTTTCTCCACAGAACTTATTCACAGAGTTATCCACAGGCCTTGAGGGATATCTCACAGTCCCGGGGTCACACGTCCAGGAGCTGCTTCGTCCGATTTTGTCCCTCACTCCCGGCAAGGTTAATCCCCGGACTCACCACGGCCCGCTGGTCAACTTTTTCACGGCTGAGGACGGCGGGCGCCACCATGCAAAAACTCGCGTAATAACGCGGAAAATTAACCATCAAGGGGGGATTTAGAAAGCATGGGCGGGCCTGTAGAAGGTCACCGCTCGAACCTTCGGATTGTTTCACGTGAAACAGCGTGTTCCTGGGTCCGCAAACGGGGCCGGACGGTGTCCTGACTTGACGAGTGTCTGCTGAGGTCAGCGGACCGGTAGGTCCAAAACCGCGGGGTAATCCACAAAGTTATCCACAGTGATATCCACTGCCCTTTCCACCGCCTGAGCTAATCCAGGCACGCACAATTTGGAACCTCACGCCCGCACAGCGACTGCCCGTCGAGAGCAGCGTGTCACTCCCCACCGCAGAACCCGAAGGCCCAAGGCCACAAGAGCGATACAGCCGGATCACTGCCCGACCGGACGAGCCCCGCGCCGGACGCTGCCGCATCTAGCGGATGGTCCCTCGGCCGGCTCTGTGCCGAGCCGGGCTCTCCAGCTGGCCAGCGAGCCAGCGACCCTCCGACCCAGTGAGCCAGCCAGCGACCGCAGACTGTCCGCCAGGTCCATCGGCTCGGCCAGCGTGGCTGTCGGGGAGCGGGGCAGGCCAATCAGCGGGTGGGACGGCCGAACCCACCACATCAGGATCCGCCGCCGATCGTTGTATAAGGGGCGTGAACTGCCCGCCCTGAACTGACGTCAGCCCTGCCTGGGCTGCCCCTCTTCTGATTCGATTCACCGTGGACTGGGGGATATATAGACTCGTTCCAAGGCACGTGGACCGGCCAGGAGGCTGCTGCGCGGGCGGGGGGAGCCTGGCTAAAGGCACTGGACTTGTCGACGGCTAGGTAGGCCGCGGCCCGCCTGATCGTCCAGCCCGCCGCACCGGTGGCCCAGTGTCCCGTCATCGGGCCACCCCGTGGAATACTTCCTGTCCGCAGCGGAAAGACGGGCTGCAGCTTGATGACGACTGACCACGGGGGGCCCGGACAGGGTGCCCACCTGCGCCCGGAGACAGCAGGCTTCCAGTGACGGTAGGGCTAGACACGGTCACGGTATCGGCGGTCTGGCAGCCAGTGGTCGCAGGAGCGACACTGCCAATTTCCTGCGAGGCTGGACGGGCGGCCGGATCCTAACGACCAATCGAAGCCGGGCCCAGGGTGTACTGCGCTGGCGAATCCTTCGTACTGTGGACAGGGATGGCTTCCCACTGGCTCGACATTGCTCCCATTGGATCAGGCGGCCGTCCGAGGCCGTCCGTCGCCTCAGATGAGACTCTCGCAGCCATGTCGCGGCACAGCTCTCGCAGGGGCGTCGCAGGGCGCCCAAGCACTGTAACCGGCCGTAGCAGGGGTCCCATGACTCTCCAGCTGAAGGCAGCGGCGACGGTGCCCACAAGTTCGGCAGAATCCTTGCATAGCCCTGCAGCCTCAACGTTTCACGTGAAACCTAAACACCCTCAAAGCCGTTGAGCATGTCCGCAAGCCGAGGCAGGACAGAGGGCCATGAGAGACCCAGGAGGGTCCATCGCCCCCTCCCGCCATGTGATCTACCCGGGGAAGAATCGATGCCCCAGGGTACGTAAGCGGAGCGCAATGGCTCCGCGTTAGCGACAGGATCCGGCTCCTCCACGGTTGTGCACCGGACGAGTATTGACCAGTGAGACTCAAGCGTCCGCTTGATAGGTCCCGTGGTTGTCTGTTCTACGGCGACGAACTTGCGTTCACGCCACCGCTCGGACCAGGCC
>NZ_JARUXE010000070.1 GCF_030433895.1 Arthrobacter sp. PsM3
CGCGGGGCATGTCCAGTGCGGGCGTGCGATGCCTCCGGGGGCATGCCCAGTGGCCGGGCCCGGGGTTGGACATAGTGTGCTTATGTCCACGTGCCAGGGCGAGCGCGGGGCATGTCCAGTGGGCGGGGGCTACCGGCGGAGGGCGCTCCGCAGCCGGACCGGCAGCATTCTGGCTGCCCGGACGCCGCGGCGGGCGGCCTGTGCGCCCTGTCTGGCCAGCTGGTACCCGCCGTAGTGCAGCTTCCGCACCGGCAGATCCCAGGTCCCGGGGTACGAGACCTCGCGGCCGCCGAAGGATTTCTTGAAGGCCGTGAACCCTGCCCACTTGTGCTCGGGCTGGTCCGCCGGTGCCACCCCCCAAAGATCCACCTGCTTCAGGCCCTTGTCCTTGGCATCGGCCATCAGCGTGACCAGCAGCGGAATTCCGGCGCTGAGCTTGCGGTGGGTGTCATCCAGCGCGGCGTGGGCATAGGTGCGGGTGTCACCGGAGTCGTAGGCCAGGGCGGCGGCGATTGGCTCGCCCTCCAGCTCGGCAACGAAGAGTGTCGCGGCACCGGCCGGCATCAGCGAGCGGGCGACCTGTGTCAGGTAGTCATCGCTCTGCGGCTTGAAGCCGTTGCGGGCCGCCGTCAGGTGCAGGAAGTCCAGCAGCACGGAGACCTCGGACGGGTCCTGGCTGGCGCGGAACGTCACGCCCTTCTTGTGGATGTTCCGGTACAGGTTGCGGTTCGCCGGCTTCATGTCCGCGAGGACGTCCTTGAAGTCCCGGTCCAGGTCCACGATCCAGCTCAGTTCGGGCTGCTGGTTGGCCGGGGCGGGCCGGAGCCCGCGTGCGCGCAGGACGGCATCGGCGTCCGCGGCCGTGAAGCCCGCGTCCACCGGTTCAATCCGGACAAACACGGCCCCGCAGCTGCGGGCCAGCGCCGTCAGTGCCGCCAGCGCGGCGTCGAACGCGGCGAGGGTAGCGGCCACCGGGCCGTAGGGTGCGTAGAGGAGTTTCCCGGCCGGGTTGCTTTCCTCGATGGCCAGGAAGCTCCAGCCTGGGCCGGAGCGCTCGTGGACGGTCCGGCCGAGGCTGCGCTGGAAACCGGCCCATCCCGGGCTCTGCAGGAAGTGGTCCACGGTCTCAGGCTTTCAGGGCGGTGGTGACGGCAAAGGCCAGTGCTGTCCCGGTTGCGCCGGAGACGGCGTGGGCATTGACCGGGGCCTCGGCCGCGGGCAGGAAGGCGCTCGCGCCGCGCTCCAGCCGCAGCTCGCCCTTGGGGGAGTCCAGGAGCAGGGATCCGGCCACGACAATGATGACGGCGGCTCCCGACTGTGCCAGCGGGACGGGCTCCGCGCCGGGCCGGAGCTCGATGCGCTGCAGCTGGAACTCGCGGAACGGCGGCCGGAAGATTTCCTGCCCCAGCATCGTGGTCTCGGGGCTGAGCATCGGCACGACGGCGCTCTCGAAGGAAATGGTGCGGAGCAGTTCCGGCACGTCGACGAACTTCGGGGTCAGCCCGCCGCGCAGCACATTGTCCGAGGAGGCCATGACCTCGATGCCGAGGCCGTGCAGGTAGGCATGGACGTTTCCGGCCGGCAGGTAGACAGCCTCGCCCGGCGCCAGGGAGACACGGTTGAGCAGCAGGGAAATCAGCACCCCCGGGTCGCCCGGGTACTGGGCATTGAGGGTGACAACGGTGGAAAGCTCGGCCTGGTACGGCGCCGTCGGGGCGCCGGACATCAAGGCAGCGACAACCGCGGCAGTCGCCTCCGCCACCTCGCCACCGCCGGAGATCAGCCGTTCGAAGGCCGAGCGCAGGGCCGTGGCCTCCTCGGGCCGGGAAAGATCCGCCAGCAGCAGCGGAACGAGCGGGGGGAGCTCCAGGCCGGCCAGCTCAAAATCGGCCACCAGCAGCTGGAAGACGGCGCGGGCGTCCGCCGCGGGCCGGAAGCCGCACAGCGCCTCGAACGGTGTCAGCGCAAAGATCATCTCCGGTTTGTGGTTGTTGTCCTTGTAATTGCGCTCGGCTGCTGCGCGGTCGACGCCGGCGGCCTCCTCGCGGGCGTACCCTGCCCGGGCCTGCACCAGGGTCGGGTGCACCTGGAGGGAGAGCGGGCTGTCGGCGGCCAGGACCTTGAGCAGGAACGGAAGCCGGGGACCGAATTCGGCCACGCTGTCGCTGCCCAGATGGTGCTCCGGATCTTCCGCGATCAGCGCATCCAATGCCAGGCGTCCGCCGTCGTCTGCGACTGCAGCGTGGGCGCCCGTCGATCCGGCACCGGCCGGGCTGAGCGCCACCGACGGGGAGTCCGGGTGCGCGCCGATCCACAGCTCCGCCTCGGGGCCGCCGGAGGCCGACCGGCCGAGCAGCCCGGCAATGGCTGTCCTGGATCCCCAGGCATAGGGCCGGAGGGCATTCTCGAGTTCGTACACTGCCTGGGTGTCCCTATCTGTTACGGAAGCCTGCTGCGGAAAGATTCGTCACTGGAGCTAGAGCGGCGCGCACTGGCCGTTGGTGGCGACCAGGTCGCGGATGGACTGTTCATCGCCGTTTCGCTTGAACTGGTTGAGCATCTCCACCGTGATCGGCTCGCCGTCCGGCGTGGTGGTCACCGGGGTGAAGTCCGCCGTCGACTCCGCGGGCTGGGTGCCGTGCTGCGTACCGGGCGGGGTGCGCGGCACCCCGCCGGCTGCCGACAGCGGCCCGGGCGCCGCGTCCTGGGGCCGGATGCCGTCGTCCGCGGCGCCGGCCGCAGGGGCGGGCCCAAGCAGGGCATCGACCTTTTGGTGGATCTTGTCGAAGTCCGGTGTGGTCGAAAAGGACGCGTCGAAGTCGGGCGGTCCGATGGTCAGCCGGCTCATTTCCTGGCCCTTGGCCTTCATCGCGAGGTCCACGAAGCTTCCGAGCTGGCCCGCGGACACATTGGACTCCACCACCTTGGTGCCGGCCTTGGCGATGTCCTCGAACTTGGCCAGCAGGGTGGCCGGATCCAGTTGCTTCAGCATGGCCTGCTGGACGCATTGCTGGCGCTGGATGCGGGCGTAGTCGTCGACGAACTCGCGCGAGCGGCCGTACCAGAGCGCGTGATAGCCGTCGAGGGTCTGTTCGCCGGCGCGGATCCAGCCGATCGGCATGCCGTGGATGCCGTTGGCCTCGTCCACCGTGGGGCCGCTGAGCGGGACCCAGCCGCCGGCCTTGATCCGGATGCCGCCCATGGCGTCAATGAGTTTGGAAAAGCCCTCCATGTCCACCAGCACGTAGGCCTGGACCTTGATGCCCAGGGTTCCGGATACGGCTTCCATCGTGGCCTGTGCGCCCGGGTCCGCCACGCCGGGGTACAGGTCCTGGTGCTCGTTGGTGACCTCGGTGTTGATGGCGTTGATGAGGCATTCGTCGCCGCAGTTGTAGCCGTCAGGGTAGAGCTTGCGCATCGGGGAGCCTTCGCTGAACTGCGCGTTCTGCAGGTTGCGGGGCACCGAGATGATGGCGGTCTTCCCGGTCTTGGCATCGACGCTGATGACCGAGAGGCTGTCCGGGCGTCGGCCGGTGCGGTCCGCCCCGGCGTCGCCGCCCATCATCAGGAAGTTGTACCGGCCCTCCGAGGGCTCAATCGTCGGTCCGTTGGAGAAGATGTTGCCGATGGCGTCGCGGCTGACGTTGAGCAAGTACGCGGCGTAGCCCAGCGAACCGCTGCTGAGGACCATCGCCAGCACCAGGGCGACAACGACGGCGGGGCGCACCCGGGGCGTCAGCAGCACAGGACGGATCAGCCGCAGGGTGTTGAGGAAGAGGGCCGCCCAGCCGATCGCCAGTGCCGCGAGGCCGATGACGAGCAGCAGCGAGGTGACCGGTCCGGTGATCATGTTGATCAGCGTCGGCCGGGACACCACGAGCAGCACTGCCGCCAGGATGGCCAGCGACCAGACCGTGAGCGTGACGCGCAGCGCCGTCCGCCCCAGCCGCCGGTTGCCGGCGACGATCTGGGCGCTGCCGGGCACCAGCAGTGTCATCAGGACCAGCAGGAAGGCCCGCTTGGTCAGGACCGGAGCAGCCGCTCCCGAGGGATGGCGGACGGGATCCGAGAGCGACGGCGCAGCCGTCCGGTTCCGGGGCTCCTGCTGACGGGAGGGGGCGTAACTGTTGGTCATCTGGCGATCCCTAACGGCTGCCCCGGGTGACGACGTTGCCGTCGGCGAAGACTTCGCTCACCTTCTGCCGCAGGGTCGCGCCCTTCCGGGTGGCAACGTCATTGAGTTCCTGGGCGAAGTCCAGCAGTTCGGCGCGGAGCCGGGCTGCGAGGGGATCCGTGCCAGAGGCGAGCATGCGGACGGCCAGAAGACCGGCGTTCCGGGCGCCGCCGATGGAGACGGTCGCGACCGGGACGCCGGCGGGCATCTGGACGATGGAGAGCAGGGAGTCCATGCCGTCGAGCGTCTTGAGCGGCACCGGCACGCCGATGACGGGCAGCGGTGTGACGGAGGCGAGCATGCCCGGCAGGTGGGCTGCGCCGCCGGCGCCGGCAATGATGACGCGCAGCCCGCGCCCATGGGCCGTCTGGCCATACCTGATCATTTCCAGCGGCATCCGGTGTGCGGAGACGACGTCGGCCTCAAAGGGGATGCCGAATTCTGCGAGGGCCTCGGCGGCGGCCTCCATCACGGGCCAGTCGGAGTCCGAACCCATCACGAGACCAACGATCGGGGCGTCAGCGTCCGGCGCTGCCGCGAGCCGGGGGTCCCTGGACTGTGCCGTGCTGCTGGTGTTGCTCGCGCTCATGCGTTCTCCTCGTGGGTTCCGCCTGTGGTGCGGGGACGGGCCCGTCCGTTCCGGATGATGTTCGCGACGGTGGTGGCGCGTTCCCGGACGGAGTCGACGTCAGCCACTGAACCGCCGACGAGGTTGACATGCCCGATCTTGCGCCCCGGCCGGACGGCCTTGCCGTAACAGTGGACCTTGGCCGCGGGGTCGCTGGCCAGGGCTGCGGGGTAGGCGGAGAACAGATCCTGGTTCTCGCCGCCCAGGAAATTTTTCATCACGACCACGGGGCCCAGCAGGTCCGTGGCGCCGAGGGGCAGGTTGAGGACCGCCCGGAGGTGCTGTTCAAACTGGCTCGTCACGGAACCGTCCTGCGTCCAGTGTCCGGTGTTGTGGGGACGCATGGCGAGTTCGTTGATCAGGAATCCTGTTCCCACGCCGGGGGTTTCGAACAATTCCACGGCCATTACGCCGGTGACGCCGAGCTCGCTGGCGATCCGGAGGGCGGCGTTCTCCGCCGCGGCCGCAACCTCCAGCGGGATGTCCAGGGCCGGGGCGATGACTTCGTCGCACACTCCGTCGACCTGGATCGTGTGGACCACGGGCCAGGCCCGCGCTTCACCGTCCGGGGTGCGTGCCACCAGTGCGGAGAGTTCGCGGCTGAATTCCACCTTGGCCTCGGCCAGCAGCGGCGACATCGCTGCGAACCAGTCCGCGGTGTCCGCAGCGTCCGCCGCGGAGCCGACGATCCGCACGCCCTTGCCGTCGTAGCCGCCGCGCGGGGTCTTCAGCACCACCGGCCATCCGGTGTCGTCGCCGAATGCGATCAGCGCGGCGACGTCGTCAACGGAGGCCCAGCGCGGGTTGGGCAGTTCGAGCCTGTCGATAGCCGCCCGCATCACGAGTTTGTCCTGGGCGTTGACCAGCGCATCCGGTCCGGGGTGGACGTTGACGCCGGCCCGCTGCAGGGCACGGAGGTGCTCCGTGGGGACGTGTTCGTGGTCAAACGTCAGGACGTCCAGGCCGCGGGAGAACTCGAGCAAATGATCCAGATCGGTGTAATCACCGACCGGGGCGTTGGCCACGGCTGAGACGGCTGAGACGTCCTCACCTTCGGCAAGGACGCGGAGCTCGAAGCCCAGGGCGGTGGCCGCCGGGGCCATCATTCGGGCGAGCTGGCCGCCGCCAACAACACCGATCACAGGAAAAGTCACAAGCCCCAGCCTACCGAAAACCTCACCAAATCCCGGCTTTTGGGAGTCCTGGTGCGGGGTTGCAAGGGTAATCGGGCGCTTTCCGGCGGGGTTTGACCCGGCGCAGCCGCGGCCTGCGAACCGGGCTCCGGGGCGAGTTCCCGGCAAACGGCGCTAAAATGGGCAGTTGGCCCAATGGCCGACAGATCAAGAGGGCCACGGAGGGTCATGATTACTACACTTACCGAGCGCATGCGCGGGCTAGCCTCGCTCTTTTGGCGCGAAGTGGCCAAGTTCGGTGCGGTGGGCGGTGTTGCGTTCATCATTGACAACGGACTCACGTACTACCTGATGCACGGGCCGATGACCGACAGCGAGGCCAAGGCCCGGTTCGTTGGTGCCAGCATCGCAACCGTCTTCTCCTGGATCGCGAACCGCTTCTGGACCTTCCGGCACCGCCGCCAGGACAATGTGCTGCGCGAGTTCGGGATGTTCATCCTGATCAACGGCATCGGGATCGGCATTTCCACCGGCTTCACGGCCCTGGCCAAGTACAGCTTCGGCGTCACGGACAAGAACATGCTGTTCGCTGCCGGCGTTGTGGGCATCCTGGTCGCCACGGTGGTGCGCTTCTTCGCGTACCGGTTCCTGGTCTTCAACAAGGAACTCGACGATGAGCCGGAGTTCTCCCACGACCACGAGATCATCGAACGGCATCCGCACACCCAGCCCGGCGCAGCCGTCGGGCAGCGCGCCGTCGAGGGCAGGGTCGTCCAGAGCCGGGCCGTCAAGGATCCGGAACTGCCGGGCCCGCCCGCCTGAGGGCTTCGTCCGCAGGATGTGCCCCGCTAGCCGGGAAGAACATTCCGGCCGGGAAGAACGTTCAGCCGCCCCGGGAGGCAGCCTTCAGCTCCCCCGGGGACGCGGTCAGCTGCCGCTGACCCGTTCGTCCGCGAGCAGCTTCTCCGTCACCGCGACGGCGGGGTGCACCAGCACCA
This sequence comes from Arthrobacter sp. PsM3, assembly GCF_030433895.1. Classification (GTDB taxonomy): domain Bacteria; phylum Actinomycetota; class Actinomycetes; order Actinomycetales; family Micrococcaceae; genus Arthrobacter. The sequence continues at coordinate 6,934 of NZ_JARUXE010000070.1, forward strand.
CGGACCCGTCGCTCTTCCAGGCGCCCAGGGACTGGGCCAGGGCGTGCTCCAGTCCGTCGCCCGCCGGAACCAGCAGCCGCACACCTGCGCCATGCGACGCGGCGAAGGATCCCAGCAGCTCCCCATGTGTGTGCGCCGCCCCTGTTGCGCCCAGGACGGCCCGCCGCGATGCCTCCGGTTCCACATGCGGCATAAAGACATCACCGTGGGAGCGCACCTCGGCGGCATAATCCACGACGCCGGTGGGCAGCTCGCCCGGCCAGCGCATGGCCAGCGCCGGCAGCGCCACTGCCACGACGGCGTCGAATGCTCCCTGCGCCGCCCCGGGGCCCGGATTGGCGGTTGCCAGCAGCTCGGCCTCGGCGTCGTCGAACACGACCTCCATGCCGAGCTGCCAGGCGGCCAGGGCCAGGATCAGGGATTTCCAGTGGGCCGGCAGGTCCAGCCGCAGCCGTGTCCCGGGCTCGGCGTCGAGCTCGTCCTGCAGCAGGTTTCCGGTCTTTGCCACCCAGTTGTCCAGCACCCGGCCGGAGAGCTCCACCCGCTCGGACTCAGGCCCGTACCAGGTCAGCCGGGGGGAGGTGGACTGGCCGGAACGCAGGGCTGTCATCAGTTCGATTGCCGGGATGCTCATGGTTTCATCTTGCCACGGCGGCGGCATGTGATCTCCGTCATACGCATCCCGGGGGCGGCCGGGCTCGATCCCCGGCCCGTGTCGAGAAGTTCCGCGGAAATTCAGGAAAAATTCTGCAAACTGCTCAGCACCCTGATTATTCCGCGTGTTCTCCGGGCCGGGGCGGAAAAATCCCGGGCGTGGCGTGCCCCGGATTTGCGGATTGAGTTGATTATTATCTCCGCCTTGGCTTGACTCCCGGATACTTACACACGTGTAATTAGGTATCGAAAGCCAATGCGCAGAAACCGGCCCTCAACCGAGTGTCCAAGGGTCCGTTAAAGGCTGCAAAATCAGAGAGGAAACGCCAATGGGGCTAGCAGAGCGTATCCATGAAGAGGCCGTCGTTGCTGGGCAGGCCACGGCCAAATACCGTTCACGCGGAGTGCCGAGCGACTGGTATGTAGATCCGGCCGATCCGGACGCGGCCGAACGCTACAACGAGCACACCAAGGACTCACTGCAGGACCAGGCGACCGCGTTCCTCGCGGCGCACGACGAACTTCTGTCCGGTCCCGACCAGGACAACGATCTCCACGACCCGCCGATGGAACTCCAGACCCTCCATGCCGGCACCACCGCGCAGCCGGTCTGGATCGGATTGCCCTCCCAGCAGGACTTCGACGATGAAGGCGAGCTGGGCTGGCAGACGGACGCCCTCTGTGCACAGACTGACCCGGAGGCATTCTTCCCCGAGAAGGGTGGCTCCACCCGCGACGCCAAGAAGGTCTGCGGTGCATGCAACGTCCGCTCGCAGTGCCTCGAGTACGCTCTGTCCAACGACGAGCGTTTCGGAATCTGGGGTGGCCTCTCCGAGCGCGAGCGGCGCCGGCTTAGGAAGCGAGCAATCTAATTCTTCAGGAAGTACGAGTCACCGCCGTCGTGGTTTCCCACGACGGCGGTGATTTTCTCCCCAGGACCCTCGCTGCGCTGGCGGCTCAAACCCGGCCGGCGGATACCTGCATCGGGGTTGACACCGGCTCCCGCGACAATTCCGCGGCCCTCCTCGAGCAGGCCTTCGGCAAAGCCAACGTCACCACGTTCGACCAGACCCGCAACGGCATGGGCGAAGCCGTGCAGGCAGGCCTCAGCGCCCTCGCGCCCTGCGGCGACGCCGGCATGCCCGGCAGCGGCCGGGCCGCCGGCCCGGCGGGCGAGTGGATCTGGCTGCTGCATGACGACGCGGCCCCTGCTCCCGAGGCCCTCGCCGAGCTGCTTCAGGCCGTGGAACGGGCGCCGTCCGTCACCGTGGCCGGCTGCAAGCAGCTGGACTGGCATTCGGAGCGCCGTCTGATCGATGTCGGGCTCTCCACGAGCCGCTGGGCCGAGCGGCTGACGCTCATCGAGGCCGACGAGCTCGACCAGGGACAGTACGACGGCCGAAGCGATACTTTTGCGGTCAATTCTGCCGGCATGCTTGTCCGCCGTGACGTCTGGGAGGACCTCTGCGGCTTCGACCCGGCCCTGCCCGGCAGCGGCGACGACGTCGACTTCTGCTGGCGGAACCGGCTGGCAGGACACCGTGTGGTGGTGGTCCCCGGAGCCAGAATGTTCCACGTCTCGCACCGCCCGCACGCCCTGGGCAACGCAACGGCGGCCCGGAAGGCCCAGGTGTACCTGAGGCTCAAGCACGCCCCCGCCTGGAAGGTGCCGCTGCACGCGGCCGGCGCCCTGCTCGGCAGCCTCTTCAAGCTGGTCCTGAGCATTGCCGTCAAAGATCCGGGGCACGGCTTCTCCCAGCTCCTGGCAACATTCGGAGCTCTCGGACGCCCCGCGGCAGTGATCCGGGGGCGGCGGAACGCTGCCCGGACGCGCCGCATCCGGCGCTCCGTGATCAAGGGGCTGCAGACCCCGCGGCGTGAGGTCTGGGCCCACCGCCGCTCCCTGATGGAAGCCCTCGGAGCGGACGACCCCGGGGACAGCCCGGCCGGGAACGACCCGCTGGCCGAACAACCTTCCGGCGACTCGGCCGACGACTTCGCCGCACTCACCACCTCCGAGCGGGGCTGGGTCGGCAACGGCGCGCTGCTCGCGATCCTGATCACCACGGCGGCCTCCCTGATCGGCCTGCTGAGCCTTTTCCGGGTCGAGGCCGTCTCCGGCGGCGCGTTGATTCCGGTCTCGCTGCGGCTGGGTGAGATCTGGAACCATGCCTCCGGCTGGTGGATCACCCTCGGCGCCGGCCTTCCCGGCCACGGCAACCCCTTCGGCTACGTCCTGTGGGTCCTCGGCGTGCTCGGTGCCGGCAACGCCAACGGTGCCCTTGGCTGGCTGCTGATTCTCGCCATGCCCCTCTCCGCCCTCGGCGCCTGGTTCGCCGCAGGTGCCCTGACGCAGCGCCGGCGTCTCCGTCTGGCCGCGGCCCTCATCTGGGCCGCCGCGCCGGCCCTGCAGGTCGCGCTCAACCAGGGACGCGTCGGGGCGCTGCTGGTCCACGTCATGATGCCGGTGCTGGTGCTGGCCCTGCTGCGTGCCACCGGCACTGCCGCGGGACGCGGACGCTACGCCGTTCCGGCCCCGGGGGAGCGCCGCTTCACCGAGGCGCCCCCGATCAAGCCCGGGGTCAACGGCACCGCCTCGTGGACTGCTGCGGCGGCCGCCGGCATGGCACTGGCCGTCGTGACCGCGGCCGCGCCCTCCCTGCTGCTCCCCGCCGTCGTCCTCGTGGCACTCTGCGGCACCCTCCTGGGCCGCCGCGGACGCACCGTCTGGTGGGCGCTGCTGCCCAGCCTCGCGCTGTTCGTGCCGTTCCTGGCCTCCACCATCGACCGGCCCCGGGCCCTGCTCGCGGACCCCGGCCTGCCGCTGGGCTTTGACGCCGCACCGCTGTGGCAGCAGGCCCTGGGCCAGCCGCTGCGCTTCGCGGCCGACGGCGGTCTCACCGGCCTGCCACTATTCGGCGCGGGCTCGGCCGTGCCCTGGGCGCTCCTGCTCGCCCTGCTGATCGGTCTGCCCGTCCTGCTTCTGGCGGTGGCGGCCCTGTTCCTGCCGGTCCGGCCGGCGCGGACTGCCCGCGCCCTCTGGACCGCGGCACTGCTGCTGCTGGCCGGCGGCTGGCTCAGCGGCCAGATCGCCACCGGAGCCAGCGCCAGCGTCCTGGTCACTCCCTTCACGGGACCCGCAGTGTCGGCCGCGGCCTTCGTCGTCCTGGGCGCGGCACTGATCGGCGCGGCGGGCCTGCTGGACTCCGCCGACCGGGCCGCCGCCGCCACGGTGGGCCGCAGGATCCTGGTCCGCACCACCGCCGTAACGGCCATGGTCCTCCTGCTGGCGGGCCCGCTTGCGGGCCTGACCGTGTGGGCCGCGCAAAACCTCGCGCCCCAGGCCACCCCGGCCGCCGCGGAAGCCGCCGGGTCCGGGATGCCCGGCGGGGGTTCCCTTGGCGCCCTGCGGCTGGTGCAGCCGGCCGAGTCCCGGACCCTCCCGGCCACGGCCATTGACCGCGGCGAGGGGCCGGAACAGGCCCGCACCCTCATCATTTCCACCGGCGAAAACGAAACGTATGACGCCGCGCTGATGCGCGGTGCCGGCACCACCCTCGACGGACTGTCCACCATCGCCGCCGCCCGCCCGATCATGGGTGCTCCGGGGCAGGAAACCGTCCGTGACGACGACGCCGTTGCCGCGTCCGTCCGCAACGTCGTGGCCACCATCGTCGCCGGTCAGGGCGTCGATCCCCGCGCGGAACTTGAGCAGCTCGGCGTCGGCTTCGTGGTGCTGCGGGCCGCAGACACCGCCGCGCAGCTGACGGCAAGCCGGATGGACGCCGTCCCCGGGCTCGTCGCCGTCGGCAAGACCGATGTCGGCTGGCTCTGGCGGATCAGCCCCCTGAACCAGCCGGTGATCCAGGCCGCCGACGTCGCGCACCGCGTCCGGATCGTCGACGGCGCGGGTGCCACCGTCGGGCTGATCCCGTCCCAGACGGTATCCGCCGATGCCACGGTGCCCGCCGGGCCGGAAGGCCGGCTCGTGGTGCTGGCGGAACGCGCCGATCCGGGCTGGAGCGCCTGGCTCGACGGCCGGCGCCTTACCGACGCCACCTCCGGCTGGGCACAGGCCTTCACCCTGCCCGCGCAGGGCGGGCAGCTCAGCCTCCGCTACGAAGCGCCGTGGGCCATCTGGACCGGCGTTGCCCAGGCCGTCATCATTGGCCTGACCGCCCTGCTTGCCATCCCCATGCCTGCCCGTCGGCCGAACACCGGCCTCTCCAGGGACGAAGGCTCCCTGCGTAAGGAACATCAACATGCCTAGGGACGACACCCCCGCGAACGACGCCAGCGTCACACCCGACGCCTTCACGCCCGACGGCGGCGGCAGCCCCGCCGGCCCGCTGCCGGCGCAAACCGGCCGGCCCGACCGCGGGGCGGCCGGGGCGCGGCTGCCCCGGCTGAAGGCAGGTCCGCGCGCCGGGCGGCTGGCCGGTGTCCTCTCAGCCGTCGTCCTCGTCGCGGCGGGGGGGGGGGGGGGGGGGGGGG
>NZ_JARUXE010000071.1 GCF_030433895.1 Arthrobacter sp. PsM3
GGGGGGGGGGGCGCCCCCCCCCCCCCCCCCCGCACCCGCAGGAATCTGGAACCTATTTGGCCATGTTGGCTTCGCCCAGCCCGTACTTCTTCAGGATCTCGAGGTACTTGGGTGTCTTCTTCAGGTCCGCCAGTCCGGAGTTCAGGTCCTGCAGCAGCTGCGTATCCTCTTTGCGCACGCCGGCCCCGATGATGCCCGGGTAGTAGGGCTCGTAGGGTGAGACGAGCTTCAGCTTGGGGTTGGGCTTCTGGACCAGGCTGTAGCCGATGACGGCGCTGTCGGTAAAGACCGCATCAACCTGTTTGTTTTCCACGGCGGCGAGCAGGGCAGCCTGCGAGTCGAACAGCTTGACCTGGCTGCCGCCGAGGCTGTCGACGAGATCCTTGAACACGGTGCCGGTCTGCGCGCCGAGCACCTTGCCTTTCACATCGTCGCGTGATGCCAGTGTGGAATCGGCCGGGACCACCATGGCTTCGCCTTCGGTGTACCAGGGGTCGGTGAAGTTGATCTGCTTCTTGCGGTCATCGGTGATGTACATGGCATCCACGATCGCGTCGGCCTTCTTGGCGTTGAGCGCCGCGATCAGGGTCGCATACTCGGAGGTGAAGACCTTGATCTTCCACCCCTTTGCCTCGGCGATGGCGTTGATCATCTCCCCGTCGATGCCTTTGAGCTCGCCGGTGGCCTGGTCGGTGAAGGAGAAGGGGGCGTCGTTGGACGTTGCGATGGTGATGGTCTTTTGCTCTCCGCCGCTACTGCTGGCGCCGCCGCCGCCTGAGCCACAAGCTGTCATGGCGAGTGCCACTGCGACGCCCATGGGCACCAATGCCGCGAAACGCTTGCGGAGAATTTTTGTTTTCAACATTAGGTGCCTTTGCTAGGGATGGATTTCTATCGGTTGAAGCGGTCGAGCCGTAAAGTGGCGGTGGCCTTGTGGGCGGCCATTCCTTCGGTGTCGGAGATCGTGGAGACGTAATTCGCCAAACGCGGAGTTGCACTCTTTTCGACGCGCTGGAAGGTGAGCGGTTTGAGGAACCGGGAGACGGAGAGCCCTGCCGATGAGCGGGCGCCCCCTCCGGTGGGCAGCACGTGGTTCGTGCCGGAAGAGCCCTTGTCGGAGTAAGCCACTGTTGACCACGGCCCCAGGAAGATGGAGCCGTAGTTCTGCAGGTTCTCGTGGTAGAAGGAGTCGTCAGAGGTCTGGATTTCCAGGTGCTCCGGTGCCAGCAGGTCCATGATCCGCACTGCCGTTTCACGGTCCTCGGCCACGTAGACGGTGCCGTAGTCCCGCCAGGCGGGTCCGGCAATATCTCGTGTGGCCAACGTCCGCAGCTGCTTATTGACGTGCCGGATGACTTCCTCGCCAAGCTCGTGTGAGGTGGTCACCAGCGACGCCGGCGACTGCGGGCCATGTTCGGCTTGGCCTAGGAGATCAGCGGCCACAAGTTCGGCGTCGGCAGATTCATCGGCGATCACAGCGACCTCGGACGGACCAGCCAGGAGGTCGATGCCTGTGCGTCCAAAGAGTTGCCGTTTGGCCTCTGTAACGTAGGCGTTTCCTGCCCCGACCAGGATGTCCGCAGGCTGCTCCCCCAGCAGTCCGAAGGCCATGGCGGCCATGGCCTGCACCCCGCCGAGGGCGAACGCCCGGTCAACGCCGGACAGGTACGCGGCATACAACACTGCCGGGTTGCCGCCGCCCGCAGCGGTGGGCGGCGTGCAGGCCAGGACGTTGCGGACACCCGCGGTCTTGGCAACCCCCACTGTCATGAACGCGCTGGCAAGGATCGGAAACCGGCCGGATGGAAGGTAGGCCCCGACGCGTGCCACGGGAACGTACTTTTGTCCCGTGAAGACGCCCGGTATAAGTTCCACTTCAAAGTCGGTGAGGTGTTCGCGCTGCTCCACCGCGAACAGCCTGGTTCGCTCGGCACTGGCCATCAGCGCCTCCCGCAGTTCCGGGGACAGCACCTCACCGGTCTTGGCGAGCTCCTTCTGGCTGATCTCCAGGCTCCCGCCCTGCCACCCGTCCAGCTGTTCGGCATACTTGACGACGGCGTCCATTCCGTTGGTCTCAATGTCACCGAGCATCGCGGATACAGTCGCCACAACTTCGGGAAGCCGCTGGGCCGGAACGTCCTCCACACCGGGGCTCTTCAGGGTGACGAACTGTCCCGGGATGTGAGCCTTGTCACGTTCAGTGAGGTGCATGGACAACAAGGTACGGGGCGGGATCTCATCGCACAACCGGACCTAAACAAGTGCCTGCCATAGGGTTACCCTGTGCTTAGAGCGGTTCTGACCTCGAGGGGAAACCATGACTCTTGCGCAACTCCGGGCCTTCCTTGCAGCCTACGAACTTGGTTCCTTCACGGCCGCGGCAAAGAAGTTGGAAACAAGCCAGGCCTCCGTCTCGGAACTCATCAGCAGGCTCGAACACGAACTGGAACACAGCCTTTTTACCCGTGGAGGGCGGCACCTTATTCCCACGACGGCGGCTGTTGAACTGCAGGTGCACGCACTTCAGTCCGTCACGTCGTTCGACAACGGCGTGGAGGCGCTGAAATCCATGTCGTCGCTGGAGGGGGGCGTCTGCACCTTCGGAGTGCTGCGGTACGGCGCCCACTATGACCTTGCCGATCTGGTGCAGCGCTTCCACCGCCGGTATCCCAAGGTGAAGGTCCGCCTGGTGGGCCTGAACTCCGTGACCGTCGCGGAGTCCGTGGCATCAGGGGAAATTGAAGCCGGGCTCATCGTGCTGCCGGTGACAGAAGCAGGTCTTCAGGTCAGGACGCTTTTCAGGGACGAAGTCTTTTTCGTGTCAGCTACCCGGCATCCTTCCCGCGGCCCCATGACAATCGAGGAACTCGCGGAGTCAAAGCTTGTACTTTATGACGCTTTCGCTGGCTGGAGTGACCCCACCCGCCGGCAGATTCTGGAGCGTGCCCGCCTCAAAGGGCTGAAGATCGAGCCCGCCATCGAGGTTGAGCACGTCGATACCGCCTTGGGATTGGTAGCCGCCGGGGCGGCAGGCACCTTTGTTCCCCAAGCCATCGTTCGCGGGCCGGGTTTCCCGAAAAACGTCCACGCCGTCCCTTTTGTGGAACCTTTGTATGACACGATCGCGCTGATTCAGCGGGAGGGCGCATACCTCTCACCGGCGACACGGAAGATGGCCCAGATGGCCGCCCGCACCCTGCTGTCCAAAGTGACCCCAGGACAAGACATCAGGCTCGGGCCTCCGCACTAGAAGACGTGTAGGGGCCCACGCTCGGGCCCTTACATGTTCCTAGAACGGATGGGCCAAAACGAGGTAGACAACCGTGAGCGTGACGGAAGCGAGGACAGCCAGCCCAGAAAGCTGCGCCAATCGCCGGGCCCGTCGCCGCGCGGAACGCAGCTCCCTACGTGAAGTCATGTTGTTGCCGGTGCTCATCTGATCTCCCCAACTCAGCGTCACAGCCGTCCCCGGCTGCGCAGGCATCTCACCCGCTCGACCAACACTGCGCGATCGGGAAGGTGCTGCAACAGAGTGGAGAGTACTCGTCGTCGCGTCACCGACTACTTGCTTGTTTTGGAGGACCAGCCCGCGCGGATTTCGCCGATTCGGCGGCCGGCCGTTGCTTCGGCTTTCCGGCGCCGGTCTCGGCCCCTATATGTCCGCCGAACCGGCCGGCCTATCGCGGGCGCTCAGGCCTCGAAGTGCGTCCGGGCTTCCCCGCCGGTGAGGTTCCGGAGGATATCGGAGGCGACGTCGCGGAGCTTCTGGTTCCTGTTGCTGGAGACCCGGGTGAGGATGCCCATGGCTTCCTCCTGCGAGCAGCGGTTCTGCGCCATGATGACCCCGCAGGCCAGGTCGATCGAGGTGCGGTGCTCCATGGCGGCCTTCAGATCCGCGGCCCGGGACTGTTCGGTGCCGATCCGGACGGCCAGGCGCAGGGAGCGGCCGGCGAGGTCGGCAAAGCCGGACGCCTCAGCAATGATGTCCTGGGTGAAGATCCCGGTGCCCGGGGCAAAGAAGTTCAGGGCCGCGGCCGCGTCCGCGCCGATTTCCAGGGGCACGCCGAGGGTGCTGCGGACGCCTTGGGCTCCGAGCTGCTGCTGGTAGGCCGGCCAGCGCGGATCGGTGCCGACGTCGGCGAGCAGAACCATCGACCGTGTCCGCAGCGCCTCGATGCAGGGCCCGTCGCCGAGGCTTTGCTCAATCCGGTCCAGGATGACGGCCCGGGGGCTGCTCCCGGCCACCGTCATGGTCTTCTTGCGGCGCTGCAGCGTCACGCCGCATTCGATCCCGGCGCCGGCGGCGTTGCTAAGCGTGGCCGCGGAGAATTCAGAGAGCCGGCCAAGGAAGTCCTCGACGTTCTCAGTACCCATCAGGAGGTCCTGCAGCTGCAGGACGGCGTCGTCACCGGCGTTGTTGGTCATGCCTCAATCTAAGTCGGTCCCCGGCGCGAAACAACTCGCCTGCATCCGAAACCCCGACGGCGGCCGCGTCGCCCCTCCTTCGGACTGGGGGTTACAGAATGGCACTCATGGGGCTCCAGCCTCCGCCGAGGTCGATGCGGGCGAACCAGTCACCCCTGCCGTTGTTCGGGTAGAGCCAGAGTTCCCCGGTGGTGTCGCGGGCGATCACATCCGGGCGGCCGTCGCTGTTCATGTCACCGGGAGCGGTGATGGCGTCCATGGTGTTCCAGCCCGCTCCGAGATCCACCCGCGTGAACCATTCGTTCTGCCCGTTGCCCGGGTAGAGCCACAGCCGGCCGGTGGTGTCGCGGGCCACCAGGTCCACCTTGCCGTCGGCGTTGAAGTCCCCCGGCGCGACGATGGAGCTCATGATGTTCCACCCGCCGCCCAGGTCAACGCGCTTAAGCCAGTCGCCGGCCCCGTTGTTCGGATACAGCCACAGTTCACCGCTGCTGTCCCTGGCGATCAGGTCCGGTCTGCCGTCCCCATTGAAATCACCCGGGGCCACGATGGAGGTCATCACGTTCCATCCTCCACCCAGGTCCTGCCGCTTGGACCAGTCTCCGGTTCCTGTGCCCGGGTAGAGCCACAGCTCACCGCTGTTGTCCCGGGCGATCACGTCCGCCTTGCCGTCGCCATTGAAATCACCGGCACTGACGATCGTGGACATCACGATCCAGCCCGCTCCAAGGTCGATCCGCGGGAACCAGCCGCCGGCCCCCGTCCCGGGGTACAGCCACAGCTCACCGGACGCGTCCCGGGCGATCACGTCCGTCTTGCCGTCACCCGTGAAGTCATTCAACCGCATCGCCGGACCCGGCACAGGGGCCCCATAATCGAGGGCCTTCGTTGCATCAACCAGCCCGGCGCCGCAGCCCTCAGGACAGGCCACGGCCAGGGGCCGTGCGGTGTTCTTGATCCGGTCCTCGACGTCCTTGGGTGTAGCACTCGCGCCCAGCTTGGCGAATATGAGCGCGGCCAGCCCTGCGACGTGCGGGGCCGCAATGGACGTTCCCACGGTGTAGGCATAGTCCTCGGCGGCGGGTCCGGTTGTGCCGGTGTTGATGGTGGAGGCGATGCCGCCCTGCGCATTTGTCGAGAGGTCACCACCGGGGGCGGTCACATCCACAGCTGTCCCGTAATTCGAATACGGGGCGCGCTGGCCGGTCCGTCCGCTGGCCGCCACGGTGATCACGTTCTGGCAGTTCGCGGGGCTCACGTCGGCTGCTGACTTGTTGGAGTTGCCAGCGGCGACAACAACCGCAGATCCCCGGTTGTAGGCGAAGTCAATGGCGCTCTGGTAGGTCGCCGAGCACGTGGCGGCAGTGCCGCCCAGGCTCATGTTGATGACGCGGGCGGGGTTCGGATTTGTTGGAGTGCCCGGGACAGCTCCGCCAGCCGCCCAGATGATTGAGTCCGCGATGTCCGAGGTGTAGCCCCCGCAGGAGCCCAGCGCGCGGACGGGCAGGATTTTCGCCCCCGGAGCGACCCCCGTGATGCCGCGCCCGTTGTTGGCGATTGCGGCGATGCTTCCCGCGACTCGCGTTCCGTGCCAGGAGGAGGGACCGCCGCTCGCGCCGGCGCTGCAGAGGCCGTCGGACGTCCAGTCGCCTTCGTCGCGCGGGTTGGGATCACGCCCGTCGTTGTCGCGGGCCTTGGCAGCGCTGGAAATCATGTCGTAGCCGGGAAGAACGTTCGCGTTCAGGTCGCTGTGGTCGGTGATGCCGGTGTCAATCACCGCGACGACGACGCCGTCGCCCTTGGTGACGGACCATGCCCCCGGCATCCGCATCCCGCCGGGCTCCTCCCACAGGTCCCATTGCAGGGAGTAGTAGGGGTCGTTGGGATCCGCGATCATCGGATACATCAGCGCGTCCGGCTCGGCATACTCCACGTCCGGGTTTGCCCGCAGGTTCGTCAGGAAGTCCTTTGCTTCAACCGGGTCCAGCGCCCTGTCTGTGCCAACGATCTCGGCGCCATTCGCCGCGGGGCGCAAACCCTTCGCAGGCACACCGACCTCAGCTTCGGCGCGTGCATAGGATTCTCGCCGGTCAGCAGAACTAATACCGGCGGTTTCTTTGAACTTGACGATGAACTGATCGGTCGACGCGGCAGGGTCTGCTGTTGCCGTCGGCCGGGGCGCGGCCGGCAGCGGGCGCACGGCTTCAGCTTGAGCAGGAATGGCTACCAGAGCCGCGCCTACCAGCGCGAGAACTCCGGCCAGAACAACACGGGGATAGGGTCGGGAAACGTAAACCATTCGGGCGTCCTAGGGCCAAGCGTCGACCGCCAGGCGCCCAAACGCGGAGATTTTGAGACCGCGATCTCCGCGTCCAAGTCGATGCTAACAACGAGTTAATCGACTTTTGCCAAGGTTTTCCGCAGGCTTTCCGCTCATTCCGAGCCGGCTTTATGCTTAGGACGATCTCATTTTTTGATCGTGGGGAAGTCTTGCCTGTGAAGCGCCATACCGGAGGCATCATTCTGACCATCGTTGCCGCGCTCTGCGTGGCCGGTGCCGCGGCTTTCGCGGTGCGCGAGTTTTCCAGCCCGACGTCGAAAGCTGCCGACTGTGCACGGGTTGGCGCCGGCCGCATCAACGGTGGCGCCGTCAAGGTTAGCGAGGGTACCCCTAAGGTTGCGATCTTGGGTGACTCTTACGTTGCCGGGGACTGGCTGGACTCCCCGGATGAGGGTTGGTCCCGTCTGATCGGCAAAGCCCAGGGCTGGGAGACGTATGTGGACGGAATCGGCGGCACCGGGTTCACCAATGGCGGACCATGCGGCGACGACACTTATGCTTCCCGTGTGGACGGCATCCTTGCCGCGAGTCCCCGCATAGTCATTGTGGAGGGCGGATTGAACGACAGTGAGGCAAGTCCGGACAAGGTTCGTGAAGCCGCCGTAGCCGTCCTCCGTGACCTGGGCAGTGTCCCCAACGTGGTTCTACTGGGACCTGCCAACGCGCCATCGAAAAACGACCTTGACGGCATCGACGCGGCCCTGCGTACTGCCGCCTCCGAGACCGGGCGGCAGTACGTCTCGGCCCTCGGCTGGGATCTGGAGTTCCAACCGGACCGACTCCACCTGACCGCAGCAGGCCATGCTGATTTCGCCAAGTTAGTTGTCGAGGCTACCGCAGACGCGGCGCGGTAGCCGCCGCTCGGCCGAGACAAGGTCACCGCCGGCCACGCTGCGGTCATGCGGGACGGTGATCAGCTGGCAGCAGAGGCCGGCGAGATACACCCAAGTAGAAGTCGGGAATTGATCGGGTACCGCACACTCTGTTGAGGCACTGCCCCCAGCTCTAGCGTCGATGTATGAAACGTCTATCAGAAGCGGTGCGCCGGTTCGTGGGGCACCATGTCGTGTGTGATGACCCTTCACCCGAGCTGTCGCGCCTCGATCGGGAGGACCTTATCGCCCAGGCAGGATACGGTCTCGACAGACTTTCCTGAGACCTTCCTACACCAAGACAAGACACGCCCTACACGTACCCGTCCACGATGGCGGCAGCGATCTCCCGGTAGGCGCGCCGGGTTTCGGGCCGGAGCGCGTCGAGGGTGACCAGGTCGCCGTCGGCCACGCCACGGTCGTGCGGGACGGCGATCAGCTGGCGGCAGATGCCGGAGAGGTGGTCCTCGATCGCGTCCTTGTCGACACGGGAGGACACCTCGTCCTTGTCGGTGATGACGACGACGGCGTTGCGTGCCAGCTCCTCGTAGCCGTGGCCGGCAAGCCACTGCAGGGTGCTCCGGGCGCGCTTGGCGCCGCTGACGGCATAGCCTGCCGCGATGATGAGGTTGTCCGCGGACTGCAGGATGCCGCTCATGGCATTGTGGGTGACCCCGGTGCCGCAGTCGGTGAGTGCAACTGAATAGTAGCCGGAGATGAGCTTGCGGATCCGCAGGTATTCCTCGGCCGTCAGGGAATCCGAAACCTCGGGATCCTGCTCGCCGGCGATCAGGTGAAGCCTGCCGGCGTGGTGCATGTAGCGGGCCAGGGCAGTGAGCGAATCGACGGAGTCGACGTTCTTGAGGAGGTCCGTGATGGTGCGCGGACTCTGCTGCTGGTAGATGCCCTCGCCGAGGGCACGCTCCACGAGGTCCCCGGAATCGGGGTTGGCGTCGATCGCGCACGGCGAATCCCCGCGGAATTCGGCCAGGGTCAGGCCGACGCCCACCGTGGTGGAGGTCTTGCCGATGCCGCCTTTGAGGCTCAGGACGGCGGTGTTGTAGCTGCCCTGCAGCTGGCGGGAGATGCGCCGGGCGAGGTCGTCCTCTTCGCGCTGCCGGGCGCTCGGGCCGAGGTTCAGGCCTCCCCCGGTCATCTTGTACAGGGCGCCGCGGAAGCCGCCGACGGGCCGGGGCCTCTGCTCGCGGACGAAGAGGCCGGGCGGGCTGATGAAGTCCGGCGCCGGGGCAGCGAGGGCAGCCGCACGGGTAGCCGCACGGCTGGGCTGCGCGGGGACCGCCGGCGCGGTGGCCGGCACTGCCGGCAGGCTGATCGCGGGGGCGGACTGTTGGGGCTGAACCGGGGGCCGGGCCGGACCTGACGGGGCGTCCGCGGCGGCTGCCGCCTCGGCCCAGGAGCTGCTTCGGACTGGACGGCGCGGCGGAACACCGTCGCTGGTGATGATAGGCATGGTTCCTGTCAGGGCGTCGGGGGCTCCGCCTCGGCGGCGGTCCCGGCGGCGGCGCTCGGGCTTCTCCTCATCGACGGAGGTGTCGGCTGTTTGCTTGTCCACCGGTTCGGGCATGTTTGTCCCCCCTGGGACTCACAGCGCTGGCCGCTGCGGTGCTCGTTTGAATTGGTCCAACAGCAATTCTAGGCGCAGACGCAATAGTCAGCGGACCAGGGGGCATCCGCCCATGCCCATCCGGCCTAGTTCAGGGCGATCAGCAGCATCACGGTGGTCCCCGGGACGCAGGTCTGCAGGATCGCCCGGGGGAATCCCCCGAACAAGGCGGCGACTGCATTGGTGGTGCTGCCCAGGGCAACCTGACCCCGGCCGGTCGCGGTGTATGTGCCGTAGCCGGCGATGACCACGGTCTCGCCCACGCCGATCCCCGAGAACCGCGCCCACCCGCCGCAGGTGTCGTGTTCGACGATGAAGAGGGAGTAGGGATCCGTGGGCGTGAAGTGGATCGGGCCGATGCACCGGTCCACCAGAGCCTGGCCGCCGGAACCTGCCACGTAAATGGTGCGCACCGCTGACAGAACAGCTGACGGTACTGCTGACGATGGTCCGGCCGGCTCCAGCGGAGGACCTGAGAGCATCAGGGTCTGGCCGGGCCGGATCAGGCCGGACGCCCCCAGCCCGTTGGCTGCAAGCACCTCACCGACGGTGACGCCGAAACGCGCTGCGATGGCACTGACAGTGTCACCTGCCACAACGACGTACTTGTTGGTGTCGGGACTGACGGCGGCTGGCTCCGGGACGGCTGCCGGTAATGGCTCAGATGCGGCGCCCCCGGCCGCAGCCTCTGGAGCCTGGGCTTCAGGAACCGGGCCGGGCACATCTGGGGAAATGGCCTCAGCCGGGACCGGGACCGCGGAGGTGGCCGGGGCAGGCGCCGGTTCTGAAGCCGGGGCAGGCGCCGGTTCTGAAGCCGGGG
>NZ_JARUXE010000072.1 GCF_030433895.1 Arthrobacter sp. PsM3
ATGGTTCGGCAGCTACCAGGGCATCGGGCCCCGCTGGGTCAACCAGAACATCACCGTCAACGGAAAGTACTACGCCGCTGTCGACGGCGCCGACATTGCCGGCGGCCAATGGGGACGCCTGATGAACGCCGCAGCACCGCAGTTCTCCACCGCACCCTTTGCCCGGCCGCCAGCTTCCATGCTCAGGTGATGAGGGACCCCCACCAGCCTCCGCCATCAACAAACAACCTCGGTAGGTTGCCCCACACAAGCACGCGGCAAGCAGCCCGGGCCGACACGCGCCGCACCGCCGGCGTCGGCCGGCATCAGCCCCCGGGTGCCGAGTGAACGGACCGGGTCAACGGCGCCGGGCAGCGGTCCTCGGAGACCGCCCGGTTGAGGAAGGCCCAACCCAGCATGATGACGGAGGCGGCCGCGAGGAACGGCTGAATTGGGGCGAAGTACTGCAGGGCGCCCGAGGTGCCCAATGCCAGCAGTGCCAGTTTGTTGCAGACGGGGCACCCGACCGCGAAAAACGAGACAACAGCACCCGCAGCGCCGAACCGTGACGGGCCTCCGGCGCCCTCTCCCTGAAGCTCATCGACCGGGGCGCGCGCGACATACGTGGCGACCAGCAGCCCGGTAAGGACCGCTGTGATCCCCAGGACGGGGTACGCCCACCATGTGGGAGGGATTTCACGGCTGAAGAAGGGTGTGTCGATAAGATCGGTGGGCACCGCCACCACCAGATATGTCAGGGCCGAGGCGGCTGCCGCCGCTAACCACCGGCGCGCCGGCCATTGGGACAGCGCCGCTGTCAAAGGCACCCGGTTCGTTTTATTCACAGGGGGCTTTCCCGCCTTTCACATAGCATGCAAGGGAATAACTGATGCAGGTTTCGGCTGGGCTGACGCCCTGCCGTCGATAAAGGAGCTCTCATGCCGAACGTCGGATCTTCAGACAATGCCGCGGACGCGGGGGCTGTGCGCGGTCTCCTGGTCCATTCCGCGGGGCCGGCCGACAGTGCCGGAATCTCCGCAGCCCTGCGCAGTGCGGCCAACGCGGTGGCCGCACTGGACCCGGGTGTTCCGGTCGAGGTCGTGGTGCAGGGCCCCGGGGTGGGCCTGTTGGCTGCCGGCTCAACCCTGGAGGAGCCGGTCAGTGAAGCCCTCGCCCTGGGGATCCGGATCCTTGCGTGCGGGAACAGCCTTCGTTCTGTGGGCCTGGCGCCGGGGGAGTTGTCCTCCGGTGTTGGTTCGGTCCCGGCGGCCATTGCGCACCTGGCGGCGCGGCAGTGGGAAGGGTGGGCCTACGTCCGTCTGTGATCGCGCTGACATCAGGTGGAAGGTCCTCTCGGGGTGCCCGTTTTGGTGGGAAAGAGCGGGCGGCAGCTCGTGCACACCTCGCCGGAATCCCCTCCGGTGGAGGGCGTGAGGGCTGTCCGCTCGAGTTGGAGTCGCTCCCGCAGCGCCCATCCCAGAAGGGCCAGTGAGAGGAGGGCGAAGGCTGGCTGGATCACTCCGGTGAGAACTACGGGGGCGGCGCCGGTGAACAGATGGGCTGCCAGCGTCCCTTGGCCGGTGGATGTTGCGATCACCAGTCCGGTCAGGCCGATCACGGGCCAGCGGGTGTCGCAAACCGTGGCTTCGGCTCCGATGGGTGCATCAAGGTAGCTGCCGACAACCAGGCCGGCCAGAACCGAGCCGGCCGCGACAAGGACGGCATTCCACCACACGGCATCGGTTGGGCCCATCATGCCGTTCAGCGACACGACGACAGCGGCGGCGGCGGCCGCGGCGACGCCTGCACCGACCCTGCGGACCGGCCTCCAGCGTCGCAGCAGACCGAAGTCACCGCTCAGCTGATGCCGCACTCCGGCCTTTGGCCGGCTACTGTCGCTCGCCACTGTTTCCTCGATCCGTTTGTCTGTATCCATGCCTGGTCCTAACCGTGCACGGGTTGTGGGGGCGCCGCTGCGCGGCGGGCGTGCAGTGCGGTCCAGATAAGGACGACCGCCACCAGTGCCATGGCCAGGAAAGCCAGTCCGGAATAGCCCATTGAGGCAAGAACCGGGCCCGCCAATGCCCCGCCGAGGGCGCCGGCGGCATTCATGCTCAAATCCGAGATGCCCTGGATGGCGGGCCGGTCCTGGATGTGGACGGATTCCGCGACCATGGCCGAGCCGGCCACGACCGAAGCTGACCATCCGAGTCCGAGCAGGACGAGGCTGACCGTGACCCCGGTTCGGGAGTCCGCCGCGAACCCGGCGATGATCAGGGAGGCCAGGAGAATGCCCTGGCCCAGGACTATGACGGGCAGCCTCCCGGCTTTGTCCGCCAGCCACCCGAACACGGGGGAGAGGGCGTACATGCCCGCAATGTGCAGGCTGATGGTGAAGCCGACGATAACGAGGCTTGCTCCGTGTTCGCGCAGGTGGACCGGTGTCATGGACATCAGCGCCACCATGGTGGCGTGGCTGAGTGCGACGGCGGCCACCGCGTAGCGCGCACCCGCGTTGCTGCGCAGTATCAGCGTTCCACTCCGCGGCCGGGGTGCCTCGACGCTGGAGTCGCGCAGCGACATCGCAGTAAGCAGCGGGTCCGGGCGCAGCCCGGTCAGGTACACGAGGGCGGCGGCCAGTTGGGCGGCCACGGAGAAGGCGAAGGCGCCCGTCAGGGGCGGCAGGCCAAGCGCTGCGCCAACGGCCTCGCCCGGGCCGAAGAGGTTGGGGCCAAGCACTGCACCGATGGTGGTGGACCAGACGACGATGGAGAGATCCCGCGCCCTGGTGCCGGGCCGGGCCAGGTCGGTGGCGGCGAACCTGGCCTGCAGGTTGACCGCGGAACCGGCCCCGAGCAGCATCAGTCCAAGCAGCAGCAGGGGAAAGACCGACACCGACGCCGACGTGATGGCAATGACGGCCCCGGTTCCGGCGATGAGCGCCCCGGTGGAGAGTGAAATCCGCCGTCCCCGGGCGACCGCGAGCCGGGCAAGGGGCACGGCAGCGAGAGCAGCCCCGAGGGTGCTCATCGTGGCGGCCATGCCGGACCACGCCGGCGATCCGGAAAGCTGTGCCGCGAGCAGCGAACCAAGGGACAACGTCGCGCCCATGCCGATGCCGCCGAGAATCTGCCCGCCGACCAGGACGGAGACCACTTTGCGTTGAGGCGGCACGCCGCCGGCGGGGCCGGCCAGGGATGTGGCGGGCCGCGGTCCTGTAGACCCGGGAATTGTTGGCATCCTGCCAGTCTCCCAGATACCCCTTGGGGTATGCAAGAGGGCTTCGGGTGCTTGGCAAAAGATACCCCCGGGGGTATTATTGCTGGTGTAACCAACCTACCTGAGGAGTCACCATGTGCAGTCCCGTCCGTTGCAACAACTGTGGAAAAATCACCTGGGCCGGCTGCGGCGAGCATGTCGATTCGGTGATGGCCGACGTTCCGGTGGAACGGCGCTGCACCTGCTCCTGACCCGCCCGGTCAGTATCTGCCGGCAATACGGCACTGCAATACGTTCCCTGCAGCACGGGGACGTATTGCAGGGGACTGTCAGTGGGCAGAAGCCGCGGATACCAGCGGGCACGCCGTGGCGGGGACCTCCGGCGAAACCCCTCCTGCGGTGACAGTCGCCTGACTGAAACCTCGAGCCATACCGGATGCGCTGGCTGCGCCCGGCCGGCCCGGAGGGGCAGCCAGGGGCCAGATGGGGATCCACCGGGTCTACTGTCAGCGGGTTGCTCCCGTCGGCGCCTCCACTTCCCCCGTGGCCTGGAAAGGTCCGCTCAACCTTGGGCGTGACGAATATTCCGTCGGCGCCCCGCGGGCTGCTGTTTATGGCGCTGCCGCCGCCCATGGCCATGATGACGCCCGCATCCCCAAGCCCTGGCTCGCTGGAACCTCTCGCTGGAACCTTGGGGTTTTGCGTGGGGCCGTCAGGAATCTCCGGCGCCCGGCTGGTCGGTCCGGATGAGGTGGCCGCGGATATTGATATCGAAGCGGTGACCGCCCAGATACACGACCCGGACCGACTGGCTTCCCCCGCACGCGGGGGCCTCCGGCGGCCGTTGAGCTGCCTGCGGCTGTGGTGACTGCTTCGCTGCTCAAGGTGTTTGTCCATCCGTCGGTGGGGCAGGTCCGGGAAGCCCCGGGCCGGCGCTGGGGGCAGGTGACTTCCTGGGAGGCCGGGGCGGCGGCCACTTTCGCCCGGACCCCATCGGTGGGATGGCCGCCGGCGGACCCCGCATTGGTGGGGATCAGGTGAACAGGACGTCGCCGACGAATCCGCCCTCGCGGCAGCCCGGCGGGATGGCGAACACAGCCGAGCCGACCGGTGTTGTCCATTGATTGAGCATGTCCATTTCATCGAGCCGGCGCTGGATCGGCGTGAACTGCTTGCCGACGTCGGACTGGTAGGACACGAAGATCAGCCCCGAGTCCGAGACCCCTCCGGCGCCGGGAGCGGCATCGTAGTTGTAGCCCCGCCGGAAGATCCGCTGGGAACGGTCCTCCGGCCGGGCCCGGCGCAGGTGCGAGACGTCCGAGATGACCGGGAACCCGAGCTTGGACACGGCCGCGAAGTCAGGTTCGTCGTGCTCCTGCGTCCCGGTCAGCGGTGCGCCGCTGGCCAGCCGGCGGCCCACGGATTCCTCCCGGCCGACGCGGTCCAGCTCGTCCCACTTGTCCAGGTTCATCGCGATCCGGCGGATGACAACGGAAGTGCCATTGCCCGTCCACGCAGGAATTTCCCCGCCGCCCCAGACCACGCGTTCCTCGTCGGTGCTGCCCGGGGCAGGGTTCGACGTCCCGTCCACCTGGCCAAAGAGGTTCCGCATGGTGGTGCCGGGCTTCTCGCTGCCATACGAACGCCGGAATCCGGTCTGCACCCAGCGGACGGTCGCGAAGCTCCGGCTGTCCTTCAGGAGCATCCGTTGGGCGTGCGCCACGGTCAATGGATCATCCGCGCAGATCTGCAGGAGCAGATCACCGTCGGAAAACCCGGGCTGCAGCCGGTCGATGCTGAAGGCCGGCAGCGGCTTCAGCCAGCCCGGCGCCAGTGCGGGGGCCACTGCTGCCACCAGCCCTGGCCCGACGCCGAAGGTGACCGTCAGCCGGGCCGGCACCCGGGCGAGTTCGGCCTCCGTGTCAGCCAGTGCCGGTTGTCCCGCGCAGAGGTTGGCGGCGTCGTCGCTGAGCAGCCGCAGGAGCGCCCTGACCTGGGCGCGCGTCGTTCCGGGCCGCAGATCCAGGGCGACAAAGACGCCGTGGGCCTGGGGTGCCGTGGTGATCCCCGCCTGCCGGTCGCCGTGAAACGGAACAACGCCGCTGCCGTGGATACTTTCCCCGGCTTCGGACGGTGCGGGGTCTCCCGACGGCTGGCTGCCTGCCCCGGCGAGGTGGGCGCCGGCCGCTGCCAGCGCCCCAAGCCCTGCCGCGGCGCCGCCGAAAAGGAGTCCGCGCCGTGGCAGTTTCCGCGGGGCGCCGGGCCCTTCGGTGCCGGCGGACGGGCCCGCGGGCTGCTGGTCCGCGGCCATTACTTCGAGGTCGGCGACGGCGCGGACGGGGTTGCGCTGCCAGCGGCCCCGGTCGGCTGGCCGTGCTGCATGCCGGCGCCGCCTTCTTCGACATAGTTCTCGTTGGCGCCGCTGAAGTCCTTCGCCACGGCGGCGAATTCGAAGCTCCCGCCACCGGCCAGCGCCAGCGTGAACCTGACGTCGGCGCCTGCCGTGATGGGCCCGGTAAGACCCATCAGCATGAGGTGGTTGGCGCCCGGCTCCAGTTTCAGTTCGCCGCCTGCCGGGATGACAAAGCCGCCCGGCTTGGCCTGCATCTGCATGGCGCCGTTGCTTCCCGGGACCGTTTCGTGCAGTTCAACCATCCGGGCCGCCGGGGTCGAGGCCCCGGTGACGGTGATGTCGGTGTCGGAGGTGTTCTTGATGACGCCGAATGCGCCGGTCATCCCGGATTCGGCGGTTTTGACCCAGGGCTGGCTGACCGCCAGCCCTGGGGCTGCAGGGGCGGCTGTACTTTCCGGGGTGGTGACGGCCGGCGTGGCGGCGGCTGACGGTGTGGACCTCGAGTCTGAGGGTGCGCAACCGGTAAGGGCCAGGGCCGCGGCGGCGAGAACGGAAAGGGCGGGGTAAACGAGCTTCTTGGACATGGAAGTACTCCTGAATCGTCGGGGGCGGCCGCAGCGGGCCGGCCCGGAAAGTGTTATTCGGCGCGGGACTGCGTGTTGCGCTTGATGCGCCGGAGGCCCGCAAGGGTTAGGGACAGGCCGAGACCTGCGGCCGCAGCGATTCCGACGGCGGGCAGCCAGCCGGGCACAGCGGCAGCGTCACCCGGAGCTGCGCCGGTGGCGGCAGCAGCGCTGGTTTCAGGGCTGCCAGTCAGGCCGGCGGGCGCAGCCGCGGAAGGTTCGCCGACGTGGAACCCGTAGCCTCCGCTGATCGGGTGACCGTCTGCAGAGACCACCCGCCAGCTGACCTGGTAGCCGCCGTCGGGGAGTTCCGGGAGCGGCTGTGTCAGCGTTTCCCGGGTCAGGGCCGGCGGGCCGGCTACCCAGTTCCTGGCGTTGGCATCGACGACGCGGATCTCGTGGCCCAGTGCCAGCAGGGGCGAACTGAAGGACAGGGTGATGCTGCCTGGCTTCTTGTCCAGGCGTTCATCGGGCGCTGGACTGGACGAAATCAATTGGTCGTGGGCGAAAGCCGGTGGCGCTGCGGGGAGGCTGGCGCCTACGCAAAGCAGGAGGGCGGCGGGCAGTGCTGCTCCCAAGCCAGGATTCCGCCATGTTTTTGAGCTCTTTTTTGTCATGGCTGCTTCCCGCCCCGGCGCTGTCTTGGCAGCGTTGCGGGGCGTATCGGGTGAAAGGCGCGAACGCCTAGGACACGAGCGGAAGCAGGGGAGGCCCGCGGTGGCGCATCACCAGCAGGGGCGCGCCGAGGTTGCGCAGGGGCTTGACCGGCCGGGTGGAGGGCAGTGCGACGGTAGCCGGACGCACCGGCAAGGGCAGGAAGAGGGGGAGTATGGCCCTCACGCGCAGGCCCATGGCCAGAACCATGCGGACGACGGCGACCTCGCCGCGGCGCAGGATGGCCACGGTCAGGATGGCGGCAACGGCATGGCCCAGCCACATCAGCGGCGAAGTATGGTCCGCAGCGGGGGGAAAGACCGTTCCGGCGGCAGGTTCCAGCAGGGACGAGTGGGTCAGGTGGCCGCCGGCCGGAGCTCCGGCCACATGCGGAGCCGCTGCCCCGCTGAAGACCCAGTGGAAGAGCCCTTGGCTCAAAGCAACACCGGCGGAGAGCCGCCACAGGGACAGCCCGCGCCCCGTAAGAGCGGTGCAGACCAGCCCGGACAGGGCCAGCGTCAGCAGGAGCAGCGGGAGTTCGGGAACGTTCCCGCCGGCCAGGAAATGCGAACCGGAGGCGATCGAGGTCGCAACGACGGCGCCGATCCAGCCGCGTACAAGGCGCAGACCGCGTATCGTCATGGATCCTCCTCGCTCACGAGTAATTCTACAGGCCGTCGAAGATGACGATCCAGCCTATTGCGCTGAGGGTCCACACTGCCGCCGCAGGGGAAC
Source organism: Arthrobacter sp. PsM3 (assembly GCF_030433895.1). Classification (GTDB taxonomy): domain Bacteria; phylum Actinomycetota; class Actinomycetes; order Actinomycetales; family Micrococcaceae; genus Arthrobacter. The sequence continues at coordinate 7,564 of NZ_JARUXE010000072.1, forward strand.
TTCATCCCAGGTACGGCCGGACGTGCCGGCTGCCTTGGGGGTTTGCGTTGGGCCGTCAGGAATCTCCGGCGAAGGCCACCGAGATCTCGGGGGTTGTCATCAGTGAGTTGTGCACGGTGCAGTGGGAGGCGACGGCGAGCAGGGCATCGCGGCGTTCGACGGGCACGCCCTCGGGGATGGTGAGGCGCACATTGATCCCCGCGACGCGTGCAGGCCGTGAGCCCATGCGGAAATCAGCGTCCACGGCCAGGCCCTCGGTGGGCAGATCATGCCGTTCCAGGTAGCGGCGGGCATAGAACGCGACGCAGCCCGCGAGGCTCGCGATGAACAGTTCAGTCGGGGTGGGACCGGTGTCCTCCCCGCCGTCGCCAACCGGCTGGTCGGTCCGGACGACGTGGCCGCGGATGTTGATATCGAAGCGGTCACCGCCCAGGTGCGCGACCCGGACCGGCTGGCTCCCCCCGGATGCGGGGCCTCCGGCGGTCTCAGCGGTGCCTGCGGCTGTGATGACTAATTCACTGCTCAAAGTGTTTCTCGATCCGTCGGTGGGGCATGCCCGGGAAGCCCCGGGCCGAAGCTGGGGTCCGGGTCTATTTCGAGGAGGCCGGCGCGGCTGCCACTTTCGCCCGGACCTCGTCCATGTCCAGGCCCTTGATGCCGGTGATGAGCTGTTCCAGCCCGGCCGCGTTCATCGCCCCCGGCTGGGAAAAGACGAGGATCCCTTCCCGGAAGGCCATCAGGGTGGGGATGGAGGTGATGCGGGCGGCCGCGGAGAGCCCGGGCTCGGCCTCGGTGTCCACCTTCGCGAAGACGACGTCCGCGTGGTTCTCGGAGGCTTTGCTGAAAGTGGGGGCGAACATCCGGCAGGGGCCGCACCAGGCTGCCCAGAAGTCCACCAGGACGATGTCGTTGCCGGTGATGGTGTCGTTGAAGGTCGCTTCGGAAATGTCGATGGTTGCCATAGTGAAACAATATACCCCCCGGGGTATTATGGCAACAGGGTGGCCAGCCCTCCGCCGGTTTGCATTGATACCCCCTGGGGTATCATGATGGAAGGGTAACTACCCGCCCGGGCTGCCGGACATCATGAAAGGGCATCAGCATGAAGAGCATTTCAGTGGACGACCTGGCAGCACTCGGGTCTGATGTTTCCATCATCGACGTCCGGGAAGAGGAAGAGTACTCGGAGGCCTGCGTCCCGGGAACGAAAAACATTCCGCTCTCGGTTTTCCAGCAATCCCTGGGTGATGTTCCGGTCGGGCGGACTGTCTATGTGATGTGCGCGTCCGGCGGCCGCAGTTCCCGGGCCACGGCGCATCTCGCCGGGCAAGGCTACGACGCGGTGAATATCATGGGTGGTATCACCGAGTGGTTCCGCAACGGGCACCCGGTCACCTACCGGGCAGGCGGCCAGTGAGTATGTCCTCCACCGTCAGCTTCGAGCAGATCCCGCCCGGCCCGGACGCCGGCAGCCGCCGCACCATCAACCGCCTCAAGCGCGCCCAGGGGCAGCTCACTGCGCTGATTGCCGCCGTCGAATCCGGGGCAGATTGCCGCAACGTCGTCACCCAGCTGTCGGCGGTCCGCGGCGCCCTGGACAAGGCCGGGTTCGAACTGATCTCGGCGGCGATGCGCGACTGCCTCACCGAGCCGGCGGACGCTCTCCCGGCAGACGGCGTGCAGCCTGGACTGCCGGTCGGCAGGCCCACCCTTAAGGAACTCCGCACGCTCTTCCTGCGCCTGACCTAGGCCAGCTCAAGCCACTGCCAGGGCAACGGCGCCCAGCCCGAATATCCAGCACAATCGCCCCGTCCTACCGAAAGGTCCAGCACATGGAAATCACCCCACAGCAGCTCGCGGAACAGCTCAAGAGCGGCAGTGATGCCCAGATCGTCGATGTCCGCGAAACAGCGGAAGTGGCCGAGGGCATGATCCCCGGCGCCCGGCACATTGCCCTGGGCGAACTGGCCGGGCACCTCGACGCCCTGGATAAAGGCCGGCCCGTCATCGCCATCTGCCGCAGCGGGCGCCGCAGCGCGGCGGCCGCCGACCAGCTCACGGCCGCAGGCTACACCGCCTACACCGTGCCCGGCGGAATGCTCGACTGGACAGCTGCGGGCTTCCCCGTCAGCTGACCCCACCAGACTGCCCGGGCGGCATACCCCCCAGCTGCCGCCCGGGCTTCCACCTGCCCGGTCCCGGTCCCTGACACGGGAAACCGGACGGTGGAGGGCGGCTTTCCCGCAAACGCGGGGCCGCCAGAAGAAAATGTTCCAGGATATACCGAAAGAGATTATGACTTCCTTGAAGACCACCCCTGTTGAATCCGCCCCGCAGTCCATCGATGCCTCGACCCTGAAGGCCTGGGAAGACA
>NZ_JARUXE010000073.1 GCF_030433895.1 Arthrobacter sp. PsM3
GAGCCGCCGCCCGCCGGGCCCTTCGGCCTGGACCCCGGCCCGGACCCCGACCAGGTACTGCCCGCGGACCCCTTCCCGGACTGGCACCTCATCACGGCCGCACACGGATTCCCCGCCGCTGAACCGGAGGATCCGGTATATCCGGAGGACCTTTACTGGCCAGGGCCACTCGAGGACACCTACCCCGAATCCGCACTGCGCCACTGCGCCTGAACAACTCGTTGTACGCCGCGTCAGACAGGGCGGACAAACCTCGAGTCTCTAGTCCGGCAGCACCCTGCGGACCACGGCGTCGGCGAGCAACCGGCCTTTGAGCGTCAGAACGAGGCGGCCATGGAAGGCGGACGCGGGGTCCACGAGTCCGTCCGCGATGAGTCCGGCGACGGCGTGACGGCCCGTGTCACCCAGTCCCCCCAGGCTGGCGATCTCCAGCCCGGAGTTGAGGCGGGCTTCCAGCATGACGCGCTCGACGTTGCGGGTCTCGGAATCGAGGGTTTCCCGTCCGGCGGCCGGCGACAGCCCGGAAGCCAGGCGGTTGGCGTAGGCAGTGGGGTGCTTGACGTTCCACCAGCGCACGCCGCCCACGTGCGAGTGCGCGCCGGGGCCGATCCCCCACCAGTCGTCCCCGCGCCAGTAGGCGAGATTGTGACGGCACGCCTGCTCCGGGGTGCGGGACCAGTTGCTGACCTCGTACCAGGACAGCCCGGCGGCTGAGATGAGCTCGTCGGCGAGTTCATATTTGGCCGCGTGGTCGTCGTCGTCGATTCCCGGCACTTCGCCGCGGCGGATCTGCGCGGCGAGCTTAGTGCCCTCCTCGACAATCAGCGCGTAGGCGCTGATGTGGTCGGGCCCGTAGGACAACGCCGTCTCCAGCGAGTAGCGCCAGTCGGACAGCGACTCTCCCGGCGTTCCGTAGATCAGATCGAGACTGACGGCGAGGCCCGCTTCCCGGGCCCACCGGACGGCCTCGGGCACCCGGCTGGGGGTGTGGGTCCGGTCCAGTACCTTCAGGACGTGCGGCACCGCGGACTGCATGCCAAAGGACACACGCGTGAAACCGGCGTCGGACAGCAACTGCAGGGATTCGGGCGTGACCGAGTCCGGGTTCGCTTCCGTGGTGACTTCGGCGCCGGGTTGGAGGCCCCACGCACTGACGGCTGCGGAGAGGATGCGGGCCAGGTCGTCCGCGGGGAGCAGCGTCGGCGTTCCACCGCCGAAGAACACCGTGCTGAGCGGCCGGGCCGGCAGGCCACTGTTTTTCAGGACCGCGGCTGCGAAGTCGACTTCAGCGACGGCGGTACTGGCGTAGGCGTCCTGGGAGGCACCACCGCCAAGCTCCGTGGCGGTGTAGGTGTTGAAGTCGCAGTAGCCGCAGCGCACAGCGCAGAACGGGATGTGCACGTACAGCCCGAAGGCCCGGGCCGCGGCGCCATCGAGCGCCTGGCCGGGCAGCAGCCCGTCCGGCGGCGCCGGGTCACCCAGTGGAAGGGCGCTAGGCACGGACCCTGCCTGCCTGCGTGGGGACAGTCATCACCAGCACCGCTACTTCTTGGCCTTGTCCTTGGACTCGTCCGTGGTGAGGGCGGCGATGAAGGCTTCCTGCGGGACCTCGACGCGGCCCACCATCTTCATGCGCTTCTTGCCTTCCTTCTGCTTCTCCAGCAGTTTGCGCTTCCGGGTGATGTCACCGCCGTAGCACTTGGCGAGCACGTCCTTGCGGATGGCCCGGATGCTTTCCCGGGCGATGATCCTCGAGCCGATGGCGGCCTGGATGGGCACCTCGAACTGCTGCCGCGGAATGAGTTCGCGCAGCTTCCCGGTCATCATCACGCCGTAGGCGTAGGCCTTGTCACGGTGCGTGATGGCAGAGAAGGCATCGACCTGTTCGCCCTGGAGCATGATGTCGACCTTGACGAGGTCGGCGACCTGGTCGCCGTCGGCCTTCCAGTCCAGCGAGCCGTAGCCCCGGGTCTTGGACTTGAGGATGTCGAAGAAGTCGAAGACGATCTCGGCCAGCGGCAGGCGGTAGCGGATTTCCACCCGGTCCTCGGAGAGGTAGTCCATGCCGCCCATCACGCCGCGCCGGCTCTGGCACAGCTCCATGATGGCGCCGACAAACTCGTTCGGCGCCAGGATGGTGGCGGCGACCATCGGTTCGCGGACTTCCGCGATTTTGCCGGTGGGGTATTCGCTGGGGTTCGTGACGTGGACGACCTTCTTGTCCTCCAGGGTCACTTCGTATTCCACGTTGGGCGCGGTGGAGATCAGGTCCAGATTGTATTCGCGTTCGAGCCGCTCGCGGGTGATTTCCAGGTGCAGCAGGCCCAGGAAACCGACGCGGAAGCCGAATCCCAGTGCGGCGGACGTCTCGGGTTCGTACACCAGGGCGGCGTCGTTGAGCATCAGCTTCTCCAGCGCATCGCGGAGCACCGGGTAGTCCGTGCCGTCCAGCGGGTAGAGGCCGGAGAAGACCATGGGCTTGGCATCGGCGTAGCCGGGGAGCGATTCGGTGGCGGGCTTGGCCAGGTTGGTGACGGTGTCGCCGACCTTGGACAGGCGGACGTCCTTCACGCCGGTGATGAGGTAGCCCACTTCGCCGACGCCGAGGCCCTTGGAGGGGGTGGGCTCCGGGGAGCTCACGCCGATCTCGAGGAGTTCGTGGGTGGCGCGGGTGGACATCATCTGGATGCGTTCGCGGGGGTGCAGCATGCCGTCGACGACGCGGACGTAGGTGACCACACCGCGGTACGTGTCGTAGACCGAGTCGAAGATCATGGCGCGGGCCGGTGCGTTGGGGTCACCCTTGGGGGCGGGAAGGTCGCGGACGATCTTGTCGAGCAGGACCTCGACGCCCATGCCGGTCTTGCCGGAGACGCGGAGCACCTCGTCGGGGTCGCCGCCGATCAGGTTGGCGAGTTCTGCCGCGTACTTCTCGGGCTGGGCTGCCGGGAGGTCGATCTTGTTCAGGACCGGGATGATCGTGAGATTGTTTTCCATCGCCAGGTAGAGGTTGGCGAGGGTCTGGGCCTCGATGCCCTGGGCAGCGTCCACGAGCAGTATCGCGCCTTCGCAGGCCGCGAGCGAGCGGGAGACTTCGTAGGTGAAGTCAACGTGCCCGGGCGTGTCGATCATGTTCAGCGCATAGCTGATGCCGTCGAGCTCCCAGGGCATACGGACGGCCTGGGACTTGATGGTGATGCCGCGTTCGCGCTCAATGTCCATGCGGTCCAGGTACTGGGCCTTCATGTCACGGGACTGGACAACGCCGGTGTACTGGAGCATCCGGTCGGCCAGTGTGGACTTGCCGTGGTCAATGTGCGCAATGATGCAGAAGTTCCGGATGATGGCCGGATCTGTTGCCGCGGGCACCGGGGCGGTGCGGGCCATGGGAGACACGCAGGGTCCTTACTGTTGGCAATACTGTTGGCTTTTCCAGAGATCGGCGCGGCGGCTGATTTCCCAGCCTGCGACGTGCCGCATCTCTGAACCTCTAGTCTCCCACGTCCGGACCGGTGGAATTGCATCCCTGCCCTCCGTTGCGGTCCGTGGTTTCCCGCCGCGATCCTCCCCAGCGGTTTCTCCCCGCACAGCCTCACCGCGGACCGACGCCCTCCCGGCTGGCTGCCGGTAGTGTTTCCCCATGGATTGGAACTTACGCTCGATCGGCAAGGCACTCCGCAGCACCTTGCGCTTCCTGGAGGGGCGACCCGGCTCCGCGCCCGGCAGCTCCCGCACGGCCGGGCCGGCCGGCACCAAGGCCAAGTCCGGAACGGGGACGACGCCCCGACGGACCGGCACGACGACGGGCGGACGCCCGGGCACCGGGCAGCGCACTACCGCCGGCCTGACCGGCGTCTATCCCGGCGACTTCCGCGGGACGGCCAAGGCCAGCTACGCCCCCTCCCCCAACGGCCGCCCCGAGCCGGGCGAAGTCGTCTGGACCTGGGTGCCGTATGAAGAGGACCACTCGCGCGGCAAGGACCGCCCGGTGCTGCTGGTGGGCAACAGCGGCCGCTATCTGCTCGGCCTCATGCTGACCAGCAAGGACCACGACGGCGACCCTCGCCGGGCAGACGACTACGTAGACATCGGCACCGGGCCCTGGGACGGGCAGGGGCGCCCGAGCGAAGCGAAAATGGACCGCATCCTCCAGATCAACCCGCAGGATGTCCGTCGCGAGGGCGCCATCCTCGACGCCGGGACCTTCAGCGTCATCGCCGCCGCCCTGCAGTCCCGCCACGGCTGGCGCTGACCGGCCACGAAATCGCCACCCTGCCGGCCTCTCTGCTATTATTGACAGCTGTGTGTCCGTGCAGGTCGACGGCCACATATGGTTGGTCGCCATAGGTATCCCCACGCCGCTCAGTCAATGGCCAATCTGAAAGCCCTCTAGACCATTTTCCGCATTGAAAAAGAGAGTTCACACGTGGCTAATATCAAGTCCCAGAAGAAGCGCATCCTCACCAACGAGAAGGCTCGCCTGCGCAACAACGCAGTCAAGTCCGAGCTGAAGACTGCCATCCGCGCCGTCAACACCGCCGTTGAGTCCACCGACAAGGATGCTGCGGCTGCCGCACTGCTTTCTGCCAGCCGCAAGCTGGACAAGGCTGTCAGCAAGGGCGTTCTCCACAAGAACAACGCTGCAAACCGCAAGTCGGCCATCTCCAAGAAGGTCAACGCGCTCTAAAGGTTTCCAGTTCAAGTGAACTGATGATTGTGGCCGGCACCCTCGGGTGCCGGCCACTTCCAGTTAAACCGCAAACTCAGGCAACCACAGCGGGCTCACTCACCGCCGCACGGACGTCGCAATCACTGTCACGGCGTGTTCCACGGCGTAGACGGGGTCCCGGGACAGGCCCTTGACCTGGGCATCCGCCTCGGCGGTCACCTGGATGGACCGGACGAGTCCCTCGGGAGTCCACCGCCGGACCTCCCGCTGCGCCTGCTCGACCAGCCATGGCTGCATGCCCAGCTGCTTGGCAATCTGGGACGAGGATCCCTGGGCGCCGGCGACTTTGGCAAGGGTGCGGAGCTTCGAGGCAAGTGCAGCCACCAGCGGAACCGGGTCCGCACCCGTCGCGAGGGCGTGGCGCAGGGTGGAGAGCGCCAGCGGGGCGTTCCCGGCCATTGCCGCATCGGCGACCTTGAAGGCAGTGGCTTCCACCCTGCCCCCGTAATACCGGTCCACCATGGCGGAGTCCACTCCGGTGGCCGCGTCGGCGATCAATTGGCTGCACGCGGCCGCCAGTTCGGCCAGGTGGGCGCCCACGGCATTGACCAGTGCGTGCACGGCGTCGGGATCGATGCGCCGGGACGCGGCCTTGAACTCGGACGTCACGAAGGCAATCTTGTCCGCGTCCTTCTTCAACGGCTGGCAGTCTACCACCGGCCACCCGCCGGCCTTGACGGCGTCCAGCAACTTCTTGCCGCGCACGCCGCCGCCATGGCGGAGGACCAGCACAGCGTCAGGTTCGGGCCGGCTCAGGTACTTGAGCGCATCGGCCAGGAAAGCATCGTTCATGCCCTCCAGGCCTTCCACCTCAATGAGCTTCTGTTCGCCGAAGAGGGACGGGCTGACGTTCATGGCGAGGGAGCCCGGCTCATAGTTGCCGGCATTCATCCTCGTGACCTCGACATCGGGGGCTGCAGCCCGGACCTGCACCCGGATGCGGTCCATGGCACGCGACCCCAGATAGTCCTCCGGCCCGCCGACGAGCACAACGGCGGCCGGGGTCACGTCACGCCAGGTGGCGGTCTTCGATGCCGCGGGCCGGGCGCGTGAAGTCTGGGCAGCAGGCACTGAGGTTTCCTCCCGGAAGTTTGGTTGCAGGCTCTAAGCGTGCCACGCCCCGCGCGGTGCAACAAGCCGGCCCCGGACCTTCCCCGTGCAGCCCGCAAGGCGGCGGGGCGCCCCGACGGTGCCCGCACGCCGGCGGGGAGCCGCGGCATCCGGCTGAGCAGGGCAACCGTGTGCCGGTGCGCCGCCAAGGCCAGACCTGCCGTCCGGGCGGGGTGGAAGACCAGCCAGCAGGCGGCGAGGCAGACGGCCGTGAACAGCGCCATCGTGCTGGCTCCGTATGCCCCTTCCGGCCATGGGAGGACGGCGCCGGGGAGCCCGGCGAAGAAGCGGGCGATTCCTCCCACCCCGCTGGCAAAGGCCGCAGCGATGCCCAGCGGCGCGGCGGCGAGGACCGGGGCCAGCGGCACCAGGGGGACGGCCGCGGTCCCCAGCAACGTGACCGGGGCGACGAGCACCGCGGCGGCCATGTTTGCCGGCAGGGCATAGCTGGAGAACTGCGGCTGGAGCAGGACGATCAGCGGAGCGCAGACGGCCTGCGCGGACAGCGGAACCGCCACCCCCGCGGCCACCCAGCGGGGCACGCCTGCCGGGAACCACGCCATGATCGGCCTCCCGGTCACGACGATGCCGAGCGTCGCGACGACGGACAACAGGAATCCGAAGCTGGCGGACAGCTCCGGCTGGGCCAGCACCAGCCCGATCACGGCAACACACAAAAGACTCAGGCACCGTCCGGTCCGGCCGCCGGACAGGGCGACGAGCCCGATGGCACCCATCACGGCCGCGCGCAGGACACTGGGATCCGGGCCGACCATCAGAACGAAGAGCCCCAGCCCCACGATGCCGAGGACGGCCGCCAACGCCCGGGTGAGCCGCAGGCTGCGCGCGGCCAGCAGCAGGGCGCCCAGGATGAGGCTGCAGTTGGCCCCACTGACCGCGGTCAGATGGGTCATCCCGACGGATTTCATGGCCTCGTCCAGCCCGGAATCCAGCGAACTGGTATCGCCGGTGACCATTCCCGGCAGGAGTCCCCGGGCGTCGCCCTCGAAGTGCCCGGCGGCGGCGGCGAATCGGCCCCGCAGTTCGCCCGGACCGCGCTGCCAGGGCCCGGGCGCTCCGATGGTGGTCGGGGCGGAACTGGCCGAGAGGACAGCCGCTTCCGCCTGGCCCGGCGCGGAAGGCGTGAGTTTGCCGGTGGTGCGGATCCGCTGCCCGGGGGCTGCCTGTTCCCAGTCGGCGCCGCCCATCACCAGCAGCTTGGCCCTGGTCTGCACCCGGCGTGAATCCACATTCATTTCGGTCAGCGTCGCCGGTACCGCCCACCGGTCCGCGAGTCCGGAGCTGCCCGGCTTCCTGAGCTGCCGCGGCGCCCCTGTGATCTCCACTTCCACTGCGACGGCTGATTGGGCGGCGGCCACTTCGGCCACCGCACCTTCGTGCCGCCGGGAGGAGTCGACGGCGGTGTGCCCGCTTGCGGCGGCGGCCAGGAGCAGTGCTGTGGCCATCGTCGCGAGGAAGCTTCGGCGGCCCTGTCCCCCGGGCGCCCGTGTCCCGGCGCCGGCCGGCCGCGCCCCCGCCCCGGACGTGGACCTGAAGAGGAGCAATGCCGAAGCTGCCACAAGAAGAAGACGCAACGCTGCCAGCGTTCCGGGATCCAGGTAGTATCCGGCAGCGGCTGCCGCCCACACCAGCGCTGCGGACGGAACCAGCCGCACATCGGTCCTGCGCAGGATCCCCTCCCGGGTCTCGGGGGCGCGCTGCGGAAGGGCGAACGACGGGAGCCGGTTACGGACCCGTTTAGGGAGTCGGCTGGGGAGCCGGCTCCGCAGCCGGTCAAGGATCCGGGTCCCCCGGTGCTGCCTGACGGCGTGCCGGGGGTCTGCCACGTTCCGGGCGGGCGCCACGGGGCCGGGAGGAACGGGCATCCGGCCCAACGCGGCGTCAATGTAATGCTGCCAGTGGCTACGCCGTCCCATGCCCCGGCCCCTCAGACCCGGACCAGGGGCAGCAGGGCCGCGAGCAGTTTGGGCCCGACTCCGTCGACGGCGTCCAGTTCCTCGACCCGCTGGAAGTGGCCGTGCTGTGCGCGCCAGTCCACGATCCGCTGGGCCAGCACCGGACCCACCCGCGGGAGTGTGGCCAGTTCGTCGGCTCCGGCCGTGTTCAGGTTGATCTTCCCTGCTGCGGCAGTTGGTCCGGTGCCGCCCGTCGCGCTGCCAGGAACACCGGAATCGCCGGCCGGGGTACTCCCGGCCGGGGGAGTTTCACCCCGCCGCGGAACCTGGACCTTCTGCCCGTCCTGGAGTACAGCCGCGAGATTGAGCTGGCCGGGGTCCGCGTCCGGGGCGCTTCCTCCCGCCGCGGCAATGGCCTCGTGGAGGCGGCTGCCTTGCGGCAGCTCCACAATTCCGGCGCGGACCACTGCGCCGGCCACATGGACGATGATCTTTCCGGTGGCCCCGGCTCCGCTGCCGCCGGGAGAACTGCCGGCCGTAGGGCTCAGCCCGGTGTCGGGTGCCGGCCCCGGCCCGTCCCCGCTTGCGGCTACGTTGACGGAACCCGGCGGGCTGACGGCGGCCGTGACGTTCGCTGCCTGCCACCAGAACCAGCCAAGCAGCGTCATGGCGACCAGGCACAACAGCGTGGCGGCCCGCAGTCCGGTGCGCCACCGGAGGCGGGGTCCGCGGTTGCCCGGTGAATCATCCGGGGTGCGCCGGACAGGCAAATCGTCAGATCCGCGGCTCCCCGTCGAATCGCCCGTGCCACCCCTCCCTGCGGACCCGGGGATCAGCGGCGGCCCTCCGGGAAGACCGTCAAGCCCGGCGGTCGCCGCGGCGGCTGCCAGCCTGCGGCCGGCATGGCCCGGTTCGTCGCTGGGTGGTTCTCCCGGATCGTGGCGCCCCATGCGCCCATCCTACGAAGCGTCACGCGCACTGCTCAGGGGCGGCAGCGCCTATGTGGATACCACGGCACGCGCGCGTGCCCTCGGTGTCGGGGCCGGCGCCGCTGGCTGGATTTTCGGATTCCGCGCCGGCTACGACGTGGCAGACGTCTCCGGGTCTGCGGGGGTGCCGCTCTCCCCCACGATCACGGCCAGCACACCGAGTCCGGCATGGGCCGCCAGCACGGCCGGGAGCGCGCTGATCTGGACAGGCGGACAGCCCGGAACCGCCTCGGCCAGCTGCGCCGCAAGCAGTCCGGCCTCGGCCGGGTTGCCGAAATGGTGGACGGCGAGCCTGGCCTGGCCCGCGGGGCGGCCCGTGGCGTCGGCCACCACGATCTCCTGGAGCCGGGCGATGGCCTTCGCCGCTGACCGCACCTTCTCCAGCGGAACCACCCTGCCGTCCTCGACCGCGAGGATGGGTTTGATCGAAAACATGGTTCCCCAGAGCGAGGCCGCAGCGCCGATCCGTCCGCCGCGCCGCAACTGTTCGAGGCTGGGCACGTAGAAGTACACCTTGGTGCGGGCGAGCTGCTGCTCAGCGAACTCCCGCACTTCCGCCGCAGTCCTGCCGTCGGCCGCGGCGACGACGGCGCCCTGGACGCCCATCCCCTGCGCCATTCCGACGGTGCGCGAGTCCACAACTTCCACCGGGATACCCACCCGCGCGGCGGCGAGGCGGGCCGAGTCAGCCGTTCCGGAGAGTTCGCCGGAAATATGGACGGACACGACGGATTCGAAGCCCCGGCGCTGGGCTGCCAGATAGGCCTGCTCGAACTGCCCGGGGGACGGGCGGGATGTCTTCACCGGCCTGCCGCTCGCCAGGGCCACGGCAATCGTGTCGGCGATGTCATCCTCGCCTTCGCCGTAGATTTCCGCGCCCACCATCACGGGCATCGGAACGACCGTGAGCAGGCCGTCAGCGGCGAAGGCCCGGACCCAGTCGGCCGGCAATGCTGCGGCGGAGTCGGTGACCACAGCCGTCCGGACGGCGGCGGGGGCGGCACCGGGTGCCGCGGCGGGGCGCCTGGCCTGGCGGAGCGGGATGAGGCGCTCCTTCAGCCACAGCCACCCTGCGGGGTCGCGGTGGGGCACGAAGCACCTCCTGGCGTCTGCACTTGCTGTCGGGACACGCTCTGATGGCCGGCCGCCGGTTCGCAC